>CAYWPR010000013.1:0-101111 GCA_964460115.1 uncultured Myxococcales bacterium | reverse complement strand
ATGATGCGCGAGAATAACAAAGCAGTTCGCGCAACGACAGAAAATGGCGGCGAACGCAGACGCGAAGTAGCCTCGCCGACATGGCGCTGCCGTTTTTAGACGCTTTGATTCTGGGCGTGGTTGAGGGGTTGACCGAGTTTTTGCCGGTTTCTTCGACGGGTCATTTGATTTTGGTCAGCCACTGGCTGGCCAAACGCTCTGCCGCGGCGGGACCTGCCGTCGATTCCTACTTGGTGATCATTCAACTTGGGGCGCTTTTGGCGGCGATTTCCTATTACCGCCAAACCTATGTCGCGCTTTTGCTGGGACTTTGGCAAAAACGTCCCGAGGCACTGCGCCTCTTGCGCAATCTGTGCTGCAGCTCGCTGCCGGTGCTGGGCTTAGGATACCTCGAAGGAAAGTGGATCAAAAGCCACCTGTTTCGGCCAATGACGGTGGCGGCAGCGCTATTTGTCGGGGGTCTAGTGATGCTGGCCATGGATTTTTATGTCGCCAGGCGCCGGCCGCCGACAGGCCCAGCCTTGGCCAAGCCCGGAACCGCCGCCGAGCTTAGGACCTGGCAGGCGCTGCTTATAGGCGGCGTGCAGGCACTTTCGCTGTGGCCGGGCACCTCGCGTTCGATGGCCTGCATCGTCGGCGGACAACTTGCCGGGCTAAGCACGGCGGCGGCGGCCGACTACACTTTTATGTTGGCGCTGCCGACTTTGGGGGTGGCAACGCTTTACGAGCTTTCTAAAAGCGGACCTGAGCTGGCACAAATGGGAGGCGCCGCGCCCATGGCTGTGGGACTGGGTGTGGCTTTTGCAGTCGGGCTTTTGGTCATCGCAGCATTTTTGCGCTACCTGCGGCGCTACGGCTTGTGGCCGTTTGGCTGCTACCGAATCGTCTTCGGGCTGCTTTTGCTCGGGCTGCTATAGTCCGCTTATGAACAAGACGGGCGCCCACGTGGATGTTTTTTTCACTTCGCCGCGGCAGCTTCCCAGTCCGCAAAGCCTGCCCGGGCGCGTCGTGGTGCTTGATGTGGCATTTGCCGCCGATGGCATGGGCACCTCGTTTGACGGCATCAGCAAGCGTTTTATCGACGCGCTGGGCGACCGGCTGGCGGCTTGGGTCGATCATCACGATCATGAGCGCCACGCCGACTACAAGAACGACCCGCGTTTTGTGCTGGCCAAAAAAAGCGAACACGGCGCCTGCCCGGAAATGATCAGCCCAGAGCTAGTACGCAGCGTCGGACCGATAGGCAGCATCGTTTGCCACTTAGACCTGGATGGACTGTACGCCGCGGCCAAATGGCTACGCGGCGGCATTTCGCCCTACGACGGTGCGGACGATGATGCCCGCGCCGTTGACACGCGCATCGGCACGCCTTCGGACCTGGCGACGCGCATCGATTGGGCGCTGCGCGCGCGTTTTCGCGACGAGTCCTTAAAGCACCGCATTGTTGCCTACCTTTGCGGGGGGGCCAGCGATTCGAGTCACGCCAAGGTCATTTCTGAGGCCGCGGCAGAGTTTGAAGCGATGGCGGCCGAGACGACTCGTCTGGGCGGGCGTTATGAAGTGCGCGGTTCCGTGGCTTTTATAGACGCACAGCGCCATGCGCGCAGCGCCTTTGACAAAACCGACCTGCTTCTGCACGGTCAAAAGTTGGCCAAGGTCGCGGTGGTGCGCCATGCCGGTTACATCACTTTGGCCGCAGAATTCGAATCGGGAATCGATTTCGTCAAAATGTTTCAGCTTCACGGCGGCATGCCGACGCGGGTTTCGCTGCCCGAACAGCGACTTGACGAAGTCTTGCGCTATTTGCACAGCGCAGCGGCGAGCCTTTAAAGCTATTTTCCGACGCAGAACTGGGCGAAGATGGCATCCAGTACGCCGGTAGAGACTTCGTCGCCGGTCAGCTCGCCAAGCCGGCTGGCCGCCACGCGCAGTTCGCCGGCCACTACTTCGCAGGCGGCGCCATCGGCCATTTGGGTCGCGGCTTGGGTCAGGGCGGCGGCAGCGGCGTCAAGCAGTGCGGCCTGGCGGGTGCTGGTAATAAGCAGCTCGTCATCGTCAGAAAGCTGCGGCGCCAGACGCTTAAGCACGGTTTGGCGCAGCTCGGCAAGGCCCCATCCGCAAAGCGCCGAGCAAGCCACGGCGCCCTCCGGCGGAGGCTGACAGCCGACGCGGTCCATCTTATTCCAGACGACAAGATAAGGCAGATCGTTGGGCACGCCGGCCAAAAGCTGCGCTTCCTCGGACCCTAGTCCGACGGTGCCATCCACGACCAAAAGCAGCAAATCGGCACGGCGCCAGCGCTCGCGGCCTAGTCGCAAACCCTCGGTTTCAAGCGCCGTGGCATCTATACGCTCGCCGGCGGTATCAATGAGGGTAACGGCAATGCC
Organism: uncultured Myxococcales bacterium; assembly: GCA_964460115.1. Taxonomy (GTDB): domain Bacteria; phylum Myxococcota_A; class Polyangia; order Palsa-1104; family JAEUJZ01; genus JAEUJZ01. The sequence goes on along the minus strand of CAYWPR010000013.1, from coordinate 98,724 downwards.
CTGCCATTGACTGTGGGTCTCGACATAGTCGCGGGTGGTGCCGGGCTGCGCGTCAACCAGAACCCGCTCGGCCTGACACAGAGCGTTTATCAGGCTCGATTTGCCAACATTGGTGCGGCCTAGAAGACCGAGCTCGATGCCATGGCTGAGCACTTTGCCGCCGCGCTTGAAACTGCGCGCCAGCCCGACCAAGCGCTCGCGCAGCTCGGCAAGCTGCGGAATGGCGCGGTCCAGCACCTCGGCATCGGCATCCAGGTCGGGAAAGTCGAGCATGCCCTCGAAATCCCCGAGGAGACCAATCACTCGGCGGCGTAGCTCAGCGATTAATTTGCCCAGTTCGCCGGCCAATTGGCGCTGCGCCTGTCTGGCGGCTTGTATAGATTTTGCGCCAATGAGCGCAGCGATGGACTCGGCGCGCGTCAAATCCAGCTTGCCGGACAAAAATGCGCGCCGGGTAAATTCACCGGGCGCGGCCGGCATGGCTCCGGCGGCCAGGCAAGCATCCAGAATGCGGTGCAAATTCACCGCACCGCCGTGGCCGTGAATTTCTAGAACATCTTCGCCGGTGTACGAGCGCGGTGCGCGCATCAGGCAAAACAGCGCAGCATCGATGACCTCGCCATCCGGCTGCTGCACTTGACCAAAATAAAGGTGGTGGCTTTGCAGATCGTCGGGCCAAGGCTGGCAGAGGCGCCGACCGAGCGACTCGGCGCCAGGACCGCTGACCCGCACGATCCCGATACCACCGCCGGTTCCGCTGGCGATGGCCGCGATGGTCATGATTGAAGCTGCCGAGCTGGGGAGCTAGGTGCCGGGCGCGACGGCGGCGTACTTTTGGCATTGCCGCGGTTGACGACCGCCTGCTGTACCATGCCCAAAACTGTATTGGTCATGATGTACAGCGTCAGGCCAGCCGGCACAAAGATCGTAAAGACCGTGAACATGACCGGCATCATGGTGGTCATGGCTTTCTGCTGCGGATCGACCGGAGCCGGGCTTAATACTTTGCTTTGCACATACATCAAGGCACCGGTGACGAGCGGCAGCACAAAATAAGGATCGGCGGCCGTCAGATCAGGAATCCAAAACAAGCGCACCCGATACAGCTCGACGGCGTTGCCCAGCATCGAATACAGCGCGAAATAAATCGGCATTTGCAGCAGAATGGGCAGACAGCCCCCCACCGGATTGATGTTGTGCTTTTTGTAAAGCGCCATCATCTCCATGTTGAAGCGCTGTTTGTCCTCGCCGCACTTGTCGCGCAGGGCGTCAATTTGCGGTTTCAACTGCCCCATCGCCTTCATCGACACCATCGAGCGATGCGACGGATAAAGCAGCAGCAATTTGACAAGCAGCGTCAGAAGCACGATGGCGATGGCCCAGTTGTGCGTAAACAGGAAGATCTGGCGCATCACCCACAACATCGGCCGGGCCAGCGATTCCAGCGTGTAATCAATCGAGCTGTTTAATCCAGCAGGCTGGCCTTCTAAAGAGACGCTGTCGAGTAGCTCCGGCAGCTTGGGCCCACCGTAAGCGACCATGCGATAGGTGCGCGTTTCTCCAGGCTGCAGAGTATGTTCGGCCATCTCGGCGGCAATGGCCATCTCGCCATTGTCTTCAGCGCGGACACGAGCTTGTTTGTCGCCAATTTTATCGGCGCGCGGCAGCGCCAGAGCGAACAGAAAATACTGCTGGCCTATACCAATCCAGCGCACGTCGCCGCGCAGATCATCGGCATCGCCTTTGCCATCGCGCAGCGCTTCCAGATCAAGCTTGAAGTACTTTCGCGCGCGATCCCAAGACACTTCGTTTTGCGGCACTCGGGCCGAGAAAGTCCCTCCGGGTTTCTGAGTCGGATCCTGAAAACCTTCCAGTCCGATTTCCAGGTGATAGCTGGCTGGACCGGACCGCTTGTTTTGCACGGAAATCTGCAGCGAAATTTCATAAGACTTCGGCGGAAAAATCAGACTTTTTTCCATCCGATAGTCTGCAGTTTCCAAAACATAGACAAGCTTGCGCGTTCCATCGGGCAAAGTCTCGCTTGCGCCAAGTGCAAAAACCGGAACCTTGGGCATCTCAAAACCGCCGCCGCCCCGATCGGAAAACCGAGCGTATAGCGCCGGACGGTAGCCGGCCAGCAGATCGGTGGGACCATCGGTCTGCCGGCGATCGACGATGGGTGTGGTCTGTCCATCGGGCAAAATCAGTTGCCGGCGATCGCGGCTAAAATACTTAGGATCGAGCAGCTCGTAGCTTTTTAGCGCCGCGCCATAGTTTGTGAGCTCGGCGCGATACCAGCCGGGTTGTTCGATAACAGTGCGCTGTTCGACGGGCGGTGGAATCGCGACCGTACCCGCTGCCGGTGCCGCCGCCGGAGCTGCTGCGGCAGGCTGCGCAACCGCGCCGGCCGGCGTTGCCGGGTTCAAAGAAGCGCCAATGCTTGGCTGGTTTGACGAATTGGCAGCAGACGGGTTTGTCTTGCGCTGCCAGGTATTCATGATAAACGGCCAGGTCAGCAGGACCACGAGGCACAATGCCACCGCGAGGAGGGCCCGTTTTTCCTGTTCCATGGGATCGCTTGCTCCTAAAAAAAACGACTAGGATAGCGGGTCGTGACCGCCGGGGTGAAACGGATGGCATCGCAAAAGGCGGCCCAAAGCTCGCGCCGCGCCGCGCCACACCCCGTAGCGCGCCACTGCCTGGACTGCATATTCTGAACACGTGGGATGAAAGCGACAGCCGGAACGAAACAGCACCGCCAAAAGCGGCGAAAGAGTGCGCTGATAGACCCGCACTGCCGCAATGAACAGACGGCTCGAAATACTGTGTTCTGCTCTGACACTATCCATGGCCACGACCACGGCATCTAGATAAGCCTACCTGCCGGAACTGCGCAACCTGCTCGAACTGGCTCCACTTACGATTCGCCGTCCGACTTCGCGAACTTCCTGTTCGACCTGGGCATAAGTTACTTGCGCCGCTTCGGCACGAGCAATCACGACAAGCTCTAAGCCGCGGGGAAATGTCTGCTTGTGGCGACGAAAGGCTTCGCGCAGCAGCCGTTTTAGGCGATTGCGCACCACAGCGCCACCGACGCGCCGTGAAACAGTAATTCCCAAGCGAGCCGGAGGCGCCTCAACCGGACCGTCGAACACAGGCTGACCGGCTGGCAATAAGCTAAAGCAGACAAAACTAGCCGTATGGAGCTTACGTCCACCGGCTTGTCCATGATTTTGTCCGCTCGCTTGAATGCGCAGAAAATCGACGCGGCGACGGATGCGTTCGGCCTTGGTCAGCCTGAAATCCACTACTTGCCGGCGACCTTGACGGTCAACCGCTTACGGCCGCGCTGCCGACGGCGCGACAGCACTTGGCGGCCGCCACGAGTGGCCATGCGAGCCCGAAACCCGTGGGTGCGACGGCGGCGAGTGTTGTGTGGCTGATACGTGCGCTTCACAGGAATCTCCTCTGGTAGATCGAAAACAACGGGGCAATTACGAAACGAAGTCTGCTTCGTAGCAGCTTTTTCTAGGGACTGTCAAGCTTCTGCCCGAACATGTTAGCTTGCAGTCATGCGAAAAACGGCGTTGGCCTGGCTTTTTTTCGGGCTTTGCAGCTGTGAGGCGGAAACATCGCGCCAAGGGCTAGAGATCGGTGGCGCCGTGCAGCTCCTTGCCGAATCGCAAGGAGAGCTCGCGGAACAGGTGCACCGCCGGCTTGCCGGTTACGGCCGCAGCGCCCTGCCCTACTTGGAAGCGGCGCTGCACGGCACAAATACGACGCCCGCTGGCCGGCGTAACCTGGTGATTGCGCTTTCCCGTCTGGAGCTTGCCGAATCGGCGCCCCTACTCGCTCATATCGCGGCCTTCGACAGCAATCTGCCGACTGCGAAAGAGGCGTGGCGAACGCTAGGCCGATGGGCGTACCAGCCTGGTTTGCGCGGCCGCTCGGCCCGCGCGGCACTGCGCAAAGTGGACGAAGTGCGAGGAAATAGCGTGCTACTTCTTGATTCCCAGTAGCTGATCCATGGTTCGCTGATCGGCATCGGGAAACTGATATTGGCCAAATTCTGATGAAGCGACCCAGCGAAAATCGCGAACCCGCTTGGCGCGCATCGGTTTGCCCGGCACCAAGGTGGCTGCGTACAGCGCCAAAATAACTTCATAGCCGTCGTAGACATGGTGTTTCTCACCAATCTTGCGGCCGATGACGAAGTCGGCGTCCAGGCGCTCGCTCAGTTCGCGCTGCAGCGCTTCCTCGTCTACTTCGCTCGCCTCAACTTTACCGCCGGGAAACTCCCATTGCAGCGGTAATACCGCGGTCTCGCGGCGTTGGGTGATTAAGTACCGACCATCGCGCTCAACAACAGCGGCGACCACTCGAACTACTTGTTTCGGCATAACCAGGCAAGCTCCTCAATTGACTTCCCCAAAGACTAGGGCGAATTCCTTGCGTCTTGCGGATGTTACAAGACACAACAATATACCAAAGAACGATGCATCGTGGCGATGTAGCAACACAGTCCAAACAAAGCCAGCGTATACACTGGGCTTTTGCTTTATATTTCGCCATGTTACAAAGTCCAAACATGTGGCACTGCAAGTTGTTCGCAGCCGGCCCGATCCTGGCACTACTTGGCGCGCTTAGCGCTGTCCAATGCGTGCCGGTCAAGCCCTATCAGCGCGAGCGTCTGGCCGAGCGCTGCATGGCCCCGGGATTTGGCGACGCCGCCGAGCTGAAATTTCGTTCGCACTGGGAGGGCTCGCGCCAAGGTGGTGAAGGAGGCTTTGGTCAAGCAGGTGGCGGTTGCGGCTGCAATTAATTTGCGCGCTTATCCTGCTCGCCGCGACGGGACGGGCCGAGCAGTTGCCGCAGAATACAAGTGGCGAAGCCGTGTTTCGCGGCAATTACTGGCGCGATCGCAACACCCGAGTGCTAAACCCCGCAGTTGATGTACGTCAGGACCTGCCGCGCGGCGTCAACGTCGGGGCTCATTATCTGCTTGATGCGATCACTTCGGCCTCGGTGGCCTCCGGCGCCGCAGCGGATATGCCATTTACCGAGCTGCGCCACGAAGCTGGCTTTGGCATCTCTGTTCCTATCGCGCGCAAGCACCGCATCGCCGCCAACTACAGCTACTCGACCGAAAGCGACTACTTTTCGCACCAAGCCGGACTGCGCGCCATCTTCAATGTGCTAAAGGACAATAGCACGCTGATGCTGGGCGTGGATTATGGGCACAACACCGTCGGCAAACGCTTGACTCCAAGCACTTATTTGACCATGGGCAAGCTGCAAACCGTGCACCTCGTCGGCTTGTGGACCCAGACGCTGTCGCAGTATGCGCTGCTAACGGCGAGCTACGAAGTAAGTTTTTTGCAGGGCTATCAGAACAATCCCTATCGGCCAATTTTCGTTGCGCTAAGCGGCAGCCTTAGCAAGCGCGAAACGGAAAACCTGCCGACTTCGCGCATTCGGCACGTGATCGCCTTAAGCAGCCACGTCCTTGTGCCCACCGAAAATCTGCTGGTGCCGCACGTGACGCTGCGCCCCGGTCTGCGCGTCCACGTTGATTCGTGGGGAATGAAGGCGTTTAACCCCGAGCTCGCTTTGCATGTGCCGATTGGTCCGACCGAACTGCGCCTGCTGCTCAGCTATTACGATCAAAGCCAAACCGAGTTCTACCGCGCCGACGGAGAATGTCGACCGGGACAGATTCCCAATATTCCCATTTATTGTAACGGGGCGGTTGACTGGGGGACGACCACCGATGCCGATGGCAACACGGTGCCGCTGCAAGTTTATACTTCGGACGTAAAGCTTGGCTCTTATCGAACGTATACGTGGGAATTTGGGTTTAAGTGGCGCTTGTCGATTCTGCGGCGGCTTGGGCTGCTTGGTGAACGCTTATCGCGCAGCATTTTAGAGCTTACCGGCGGCATGTGGTTCGCTAACGACGGAGTTGGCTGGCAGTACGGGATTCCGCTCACCAAAAACGATCCGCTGGCCCCGGCCGGTTGCTCATCGGCCTGCGCAGCGGGCTTTGCCAACCTCGGACTGTCAGTTCCCCTATAATAGGAGGGCACTTGCCCGTGCCCCCTCGCTGAGCAAAGCTCAGCGAGCCTCCCCCCCGCCGCGCGTTTCTCGCGCGAATTATTCAAGAATTCACTGATTCAGGGGACTAGTTCCCGTCCGTAAACCGCTATACGACGTCGTAGCCGTGAGCTTGCCACCAATCGACCCAGCTTCGCGCTGCTGAATCGCGCTCACGCCGCGGCTGATCGTAACGATAATTTGCCACGTCGCCGGACATCTCGCAGAGCTCGTCTTGAGCGGCCGAGCGGATGATCGCGCTCGGATGACACAGGCCGGCCAGCAGCCATTGCAAGCGGGGTTCGGCTTGATGCCGCCGCCACCAGCCATTCCAGCGAAAACGACTGCTGCCAAAGTCTTGCTTGGTGATGATTTGCAGCGATCGCCCGACGGCATCCACGAGCAGCGGATCGCGATGGTCTAGCAGCTCGATGAGAGCCGGCACTGCCTCGACATCGCGCAACTCGCCCAGCGCCTCGGCCGTGCATTGCAGCTTTTTGGCATCGCTGTCGCGCTGTAGCAGCGTATCGCGCAGACGAGCACGCAGATCGAACAGTGCTCCGCCGGCGACAAAATTGCGCAACGCAGCAGCGGCGGCGGCGCGAACTTCTTCTTCATTATCGTAGAGCCGTTCGCCTAGGGGCGCTACCGCGTCCTGCACAGGCATCTCGGCCAAACACAGAACAATGACCCGGCGCACAGAAGCTGTGGTTGCGGAATCTCGCAGCCGCTCGATAAGAGGTGCAATCACAGAATGGCCGAGGATGCGAATCTCGCGGCTGGCCGCGCCATCCGCAGGGGCCGATGCCGCTTTTTTCAGCAGAGCATTCAAATCGGTTGTTGCGATCGCTTCCTTCGGAGGTTCCTTGACCGCGACCGCTTCTTTGCTTGTCTCTTTGGCGGAAACCGGACTTGCGGCTGCGGGCGCGTTTGACGGCGACTTTGCCGAGCGGCGTTTTTCTCGCGCCGACCCGCTTTTGGAAATAATCGCCGTCGGCATGGTGCTAAGCACCGCCGTTGGCGCCGCTTCCGCCGCAGCGCTTGGCGTAGCAACCACTTGGGCCGCTGCGGGCGTCATCACTTCGGTCGATTTTTCCGTTTCTAGCCGCATCGTCGGCTGTTCCGGAATCAATAACGGAGTGGGCGCGAATTCTTCGATTCGCGTCGCGCCGGGCCGCAAAGCACTGGTTCCGGCCTCATGCACCTGCTGCGGAGCGGCCTCTTCAGGTTCCGCGGCCCCCAAGCCGCCGGTTTTGGCGTTTTGCGCCAAGCGCTGAAACGTCTGTCCGACTTCACTAATCAGCGGCTGCAGTTCCTCGGTAAGCGACGACGAAATTTCGCGACCTTCGTCATCTAGGTAGACTAGCGCCACCGGACGGCCGCGCACGAGGATCGGCAGCACCGCGCCAGGCAGGGGCGGACGTCGTCCAAGCGCCCGCAAGGGATCGCTTGAAGAGGCCTTTTCGCCCATCACCCCAACAAAAGGCGCGCGTCCTTTGGATACAGTCCCAAATTCCGAAGCACGGTCCAGTTGCACCGAAATGCGACCGACGGTCTGACGCTCTAGCCAAGTATCGCCGAGGGCGACGCGACCAAATGCCACTTCGCCGTGGATGGTAAACACCGCGACGAATGCCGCGCGGCTGCGCATACCGCGGCATATCGCATCAAAGACGGCATCGCGCTCGCTGGCGGTACTGACCAGTTCGCGCGCCGCTTCCAAAGACAATGCAGACGAACCTGTTTCGTCCAGCGCCACCGCAATGCGCGGCGGCGGTCCCGGTTCGACAAATGGAGATTCGGCGCTGGGTGGCAGCACCGGCACAGGCTGTGAACGTGATTCAGTGGGTGCAAAAGCCGGCACAGATTCAACCGGTGCGGCTTTTACCGCGGCCGCTTCTGCCGCAACCGGGGACTTGCTGGAAGGCGGGGTCACCGCAGGGATGACGGGCGGGCTTGCCGAAGGCGCCGCTTCAAAGCCAGATCCTTTGATCGCAGACGTTGCGACTCCAGAGGCTGACGCCTTGACCGCGGGCGTTGCAACTCCAGAGGCTGACGGCTTGATCGCAGGCGTTGCGACTCCAGAGGCTGACGGCTTGATCGCAGGTGTTGCGACTCCAGAGGCTGACGGCTTGATCGCGGGTGTTGCGACTCCAGAGGCTGACGGCTTAACTGCGGGGGTCGCGGCATCGGACGCCGCGGGCTTTTGCGCGGGCGTTGCTGCGTCAGATGCCGATGGCTTCTCCGCTTCGGTGCTGGCTTTCGCGGGCACCGATGAAACTGGCGGCAGGGGCTCGAGAGTCGTTGCGGCAACGGCTTTGGCCGGTACAGGACTGGCCGTCGAAATAGATACTTTGATTAGCGGCTCGCCCAGGCGACCGCTATTTATGGGTTCGGGAATCGCATCGACCACTCCGGATTCCGCAAATGCCGGGGGCGGCGACTCTGGGGTTTTCGCGCTATCGACAAGCACCGTGCCGGTAACCTCGGCAGGCGGTTTTGCTGCGATATCAGGCGCCGTTTGGCTTGGCGCGGAAATCACAGGCTTTGCCGATGCAGCGGCAGAAGCATTGGGTGTAGCAACCGGTTCCTTGCTGCCTCGACGTTTGCCTTTGCGTTTTCCTGGAGACGCGCTGCTTGGCGCTGCGGATGGCGGTGCCGCGATGGATGCAGCAACCGGCACGGAGGTTTGTACCGCCGGCTTTGCCGCGGCTTTGGTCGATGCAGCTTTGGCTTCGGACGGCTGTGCCGTGTCCGCCACGGCGGGCGCGGCAGCTTTTTCGGTTGCGGCGGGCGTGGTCAACCGAGCGGAAGCGGCCATGGCCAACGCGGCCGCCACAGCTGCGCTGCCGGCTTCGGCGGGCGGAAGCTTATTGGCAGCGGACATCCAATCCGCTGCCGACATCCAATCATCGACGACGACCGCCGCATTATCGGCCGAACTTGGAGCAGGACTTGGGCTTGTAGAGCTAGGCCGCAGGAGGTTTTGCTGAGGCGCACTAGGCGCCACAAGCGGCACTTCTACAGAGGCCGAAGGCTTCACCGCCTTGTCCATCGGTGCGACGTCGAACACAGGGGCGGCCACAGGCGGAACATCGACCAGAGTTGCCGCGGCATCGGCGGCTGAAAGGACGATAGGCTCGGCCGAATCCGCCAAACCCGCTGCCGGCGGGGAAATATGAACCGAGGTGCCGGATGCCGGCATTCCGGTCAGCCGCAGGTTGACAAGCCCGCCAAAGCGCGGAATCGGATCGATAAGGCGCGGCGCCGGCCAGGGTTTGCCCGCGCCATCATGAGCTTGGCCGCTGCGTTGCAAAAGCCGCGTAAAACGGCTGGCCATGGCATGGCCATAGACTTTCTCAAGCGCCTCGGCGAAGCGAAACTCCAGCACCACCCAGGGTTCGATGCGCTGACGGACGGCGAGCGCCAAGGCGTCAAGTCCGGTAATTTCTACTTCATCGGTGACAAGGACTTGCAGCACCCCCCCGGGCAAAAGAGACGTCGGCACTGCATGAAAGCGCTGGGCGACTTCTTCGGTAAAAACTTCCAGAACTTCAGGCAAGGGCAAGCCGCTTTTGGCGATGCCGGTAGGCTGAGTCGGCAAGCCGCAGGCCCGACCCAGACAGCCGATGAGGGCGTCCTCTTCAAGCGCTTTGATTTCAAGCAGGTTGGTATCCAGGGTGCCGTTGTGCATGACCTGGCGCTGTAGCGCGTCCGCTACACGCTTGGCCGATACCAGTCCATCCTGAACCAGAAGAGACGAAAGGCGAGAGCTCATAGAATACGCACCACGTAGGTACCGGCGAGCCAGTCATGCAGGGCACGCCGCTCACGGTCAAAGCCGATCCACAAGAAACCCAAGGAGAAAAGCAGCGCAGACAACACGTAGCCGAATGTGCGCAAAAGCGTACGCCAAAAGCCCGGCCGTCCCCCATACGCATCAATGACCCGCAACCGCAAAAGCTGCTTGCCGGGGGTCTGCCCACGCGCAAGGTGAAAGACGAAGAAATACAGGAAGAAAAGGATCGCAGAAAGGATCAGCAATACCTCGCTGGCGGCATTGCGATCGAGAAGCGCCGCCAGCAAAATATCCGGGCTGAGCTCAGCCAGCCGCGGCATGGGCTGATCAAATGCCAGACACAGCAATAAACCGGCTAATGCGCACACCGGCAAAAGCAGTGCGAAATCGACCAGCGCCGCAGCCAATCGGCGAAAAAACCCGGCCCCGCGAAAGCGGCTGGGGGCGGTGTGCGCTCCTGTATAGGGATGCTTTTCCAGCTCAGGTTTTTGATGAGATGAGGGCAAGGCCAGCGAGCTGGCTGAGGCGTCGCCGGTATTTTGCGACTGAGAATGTTTATAGCCCTCGCCAGGGTCGGGAGACAGTTCATGCTGCGTAAGCGGCCCCGAATCTGAAGGGATTCGCGCAGAGCTGCTGGCGACAAGAGCCATGGGCCTACTTTATAGGCCCCTCACTCAAATCGCAATCTTTGTCGTTTGATGCAACTATAGGTAGGTCCCGATTTTGAAGACCGCAGAAGATTGTTGACGGACTTGCGGCTGGCTCGCTCTTGACGAGGGCTAGCTTGCACGCAGACGGCGTATAAGTTCGCGAATGCGTCGTGAACCGCCGCCGTCCCGGTAGACAAAGCGCAAACCAGCCCCGGCGTCAGAATGATAGGCGACGCGACCGGCCAGCGGAACCGGAACCGCCCCGCCGGGCAAGAGCACCTCAACGACGACCTCGCTATCGATCGGCGGCAGCGGTGAGTTTGCGCGCAAAAGCGCCCCGCCCAGCGAGATTTCGACCAAGCTTCCCGATCGAATGTCGAGACTCCCTTCGATGTGAAAAGTCACCGGAACGGTGACCGGCAAGCGCGGATGGCGCCGCTTGCGCGCTTGTACCTGCCCCGACAGGGCGCGCAACATGAAACTGCCTTTGTCGCGCTCCTCTGGCAAAAAAGCGACCACCGCTCCAGCGCGAACCCGCAGCCGCGGCAGCGCCGGCCGCCAGGACTGTACTTCGCTGCGCAGAAGCATTTTATTGGGCAGTCCCTTACAGAACACCTCCACGACGACCCGATCTCCGCTATGTAGCGGTGTGGTAGTGGGTACAAAGAGACCGCCATTGGGCAAGTCTGCGTGATACGCCTCGTCGAAGTCTTGACGGTTTTGAAATCGTGCTTTGATGATCTGCATTCCGCGCGGACCATACCACAACCACTCCACACAACAAGTAGATGAGTCGGTGTAAAGTGCGCGAATGCGTGTTTTGATCATCATTCCTACGTATAACGAACGCGACAATATCGGGCTGCTCATCGGCCAGATCCATGACGCCCTGCCGATCGCCGACGTGCTTATCGTCGATGACAACTCTCCAGATGGCACAGGCAAGCTGGTCGATGAAATGGCGTTAAAAGACCCGCGGCTGCGCGTTTTGCACCGCGCGGGCAAGCTGGGACTTGGAACGGCGTACCTGACCGGTTTCAAGTATGCGCTGGAAGCCGGTTACGACTACATCTTCGAGATGGACGCCGACTTCAGCCACGACCCTTGCTATCTGCCGGCGCTGCTTGATGCCGCCCGCGGCAGCGACGCAGAGGGTGGAGCCGATCTAGTCATTGGTTCGCGCCGTGTGTACGGCGGCGGCACCGAAAACTGGGGCCTTGGGCGGCAGCTTATCTCGGCGGGCGGCAGCCTGTATGCGCGGCTCATCCTCGGTTTTGGCCAAAAACCGCATCCATTGGGACTGCCGGTTAACGACCTGACAAGCGGCTTTAAGTGCTTTCGCCGCAGCGTCCTGGAAAGCCTGGACCTCGACGGCATCCACTCTGAGGGATATAGTTTTCAGATCGAGATTACCTATCGTGCCATGTGCAACGGATTTCACGTTGCCGAGGTGCCCATTGTGTTCGTCGATCGGCGCGCTGGTCAGTCCAAAATGTCTTTTCGCATCTTTTTAGAAGCGATGGGCATGGTCTGGCGGCTGCGCCTAAGGAGCGCTGGATGACAGAGGCTACAAGCGATTGCGAAAGCTGGCCGCGGCGCAGCGGCAGTTTGCTACACTTTACGTCGCTGCCTGGTCCCGGCGGCTGCGGCGATCTGGGGCCCGAGGCCCATCGCTTCTTAGAGGCGCTTGCGTACAGCGGCCAGCGCGCCTGGCAGGTGTTGCCGATCGGGCCGACGAGCTATGGCGACTCGCCCTATCAAACGCATTCGACAAATGCCGGCAATCCGATTCTGGTCAGCATCAAAGTGCTGGTTGATGAGGGACTGCTTGATGCCGCCGATTTGCAGACGCTGCCGCCGGCAAGTGCGCAGGCCGACTATGGACAAGCGCAGCACTGCCGCTGGCCGCTTTTGGCGCGGGCGGCGAATCGGCTGTTTGCCGATGCGAGCAACCAGTTTGAGGCCTTGCGGCTAGACTTTGATAGTTATTGCGCCCTAGAGCGCGACTGGCTGGAAGATTTCGCGCTGTTTATGGCCATCAAAGAAGAGCAAGGGCTGCTTCCGTGGATAGCCTGGCCGGAACCGCTGCGCGATCGCCATTCCGAAGCGATTGAAGAAGCGCGCATTCGTCTTGCCGATCGCATACGCCTGCATTCCTTTGTGCAATGGCAGTTCGAGCGGCAATTTCGTGCCTTGCGCCGTGCCGCGACGGCGGCCGGCATTGAGCTTATCGGCGATATGCCGATCTTCGTCGCGCACGATAGCGTCGAAGTATGGCGCGAGCGCGAGCAATTTCTGCTACATCCGGACGGACGATTGCGCGTGCAGGCCGGCGTGCCGCCCGACTACTTTTCGCGCACCGGACAGCTTTGGGGCAATCCGCTTTACAACTGGGAGCGGATGAAGCAGGACAGCTTTCAGTTCTGGCGTCGACGCATTTTACGCATCACTTCGCTTTTCGATCGCACGCGCATCGATCATTTTCGCGCCTTTGCCGCGCATTGGGAGGTTCCCGGGGATGCTCGCACCGCCGAAAACGGCCGCTGGGTGACGGCCCCGGGGGCAGAGCTTTTTGCCACCCTGCACGAAGATTTGCGCAGGGACAGCGCCGATTCGGCGGGCCCCCAGATGCGCTTTATCGCCGAGGATTTGGGAGTCATTACTCCGGATGTCGAAGAGCTGCGCGATCGCTTTGGCTTTCCTGGCATTCGAGTTCTGGTCTTTGGCTTTGGCGCAGACGAGCACTACGACGGGCGGCCCTGGGGCATAAAGCCAAACCAGGTCCTTTATACAACCACGCACGACAACGGTACGCTAGCCGCCTTTTATCACGGCGAAGCCGAGGGCACCCGCACCGCCGAGCAAGCGCTTGCCGAGCGCACTCGCGTGCAGGAATATCTGGGCTACACGCCGCCCCCTGAGCAAGCTCATTTTGCCCTTATAAATCTGGCTTTTTCGACGGCTGCAAATACGGTGATCGTGCCGGTGCAGGACGTGCTGGGACTTGGCAATGCCGCGCGCATGAACACCCCGGGACAAAGCCAGGGCAACTGGCAATTTCGTCTGCTGCCCAATCAGCTTTCCGCGCAGCACCTAGACCGCTTGCGCAATTCCACACAGATCTACGGCCGTCTGAATCGGCGGTGATAGAGTCTAGCGATGTCCAAGCCGACGAATTTGGCCGAGCCTCGACATGTCGCCATCATTATGGACGGCAATGGCCGCTGGGCGCAGCAGCGCGGACTGCCGCGCGTCATGGGACATCGTCAAGGTGCAAACGCCGTGCGCGAGACGGTACGCGCCGCGCGCCGCATGGGTTTGCAGGCGCTGACGCTGTACGCTTTTTCCGAACAGAACTGGGAAAGGCCGCTGGAAGAGGTCAGCGGCCTGATGCAGCTTTTGTACGACTATGTGATCGAAGAACGCGCCGAAATCATGGAAAACGGCATTCGCCTGCGCACCATCGGCAATACGGTTCGGCTGCCGACGTTTGTGCGGCAGCCGCTACAGCAGCTTATCGCCGATTCGAAAAACCACCACGACATGGTGCTAAGCCTGGCGCTGTCCTACGGCGGTCGCGAATCCATACTCGAAGCGACAACGACCGTGCTGCGCGCGGTCGCCGCGAATCAAATGCGCGTCGAAGACATCGACGAAGCGACGCTCGAAGCGGCTATGCAGACGGCGGATCTGCCGCCGCTTGATCTTATCATTCGCACCTCGGGCGAAAAACGCGTCTCTAATTTTCTGCTTTGGGAGGGCGTTCACGCCAAGTTTTACACCACGCCCTGCCTGTGGCCGGATTTTGGCAGCGCAGAATTTGCGACCGCCATGCAAGCCGCATTTGCCAAAACTGGTGTAGGCTGCTCCGAGTAAAAAATGTCGAACCTGGCCCTTCGTTTTGCCACCGCACTCCTGGCAGTTCCGCTGCTGATTGCCGCCATTCAATGGGAAAATCCGTACGGCGTCTTGGCGCTCGTGCTATTCGCTCAGATTGCAGGTCTGCGCGAATGGATGAACATGACCATGCCGCACGAGCCGCTTTTCAATCGCGCCTTTGGCGTGATTCTGGGAGTCGCATACTGCACGATGATTGCCTTTTGGCCCACGAGCCGCGTGGTGCTGTTTGGTCTGTGGGCAATCACTGTGCTCGGCTTTTTGTTTTTTCTATTTCGCCACGGTGCGATTGAAACCGTTGCCAGCCGCGTGGCCTATCTACTTTCGGGAATTCTTTATGCCGGCGTGCTGATTGCTCCGCTTTTTCTGATGAAACGGCGTCTGGACGGTGGAGCATGGATCTATATCTGTTTAACTTCCGCCTGGCTGTCCGACACGGGCGCGTACTTTGCCGGACGCTTTCTTGGCAAGTATGTAGGCGCCAAGCTGTGGCCAACGATTAGTCCCAAAAAAACCTGGATTGGCGGCGTAGGCGGCATGGGCGGCAGCTTCATCGCCCTCATTATCGCCAAGTTCTTTTACATGCCGACGCTAAGCTGGACCGATGTGGTGCTGATCGCCGTACCCGCAAACCTTCTTGGGCAACTTGGCGACCTTGCGGAATCGCTCATCAAGCGCTCGGTCGGCGTCAAAGATTCCGGCGTGCTTTTGCCCGGCCATGGGGGAATGCTTGATCGCATTGATGCGTTGCTGTTCGTTGTTCCCTACGTTTATGCTTTGGCAGAGATTCGCTTTTGATGCGGGCCAAATCGTAGCCTTCCGCTCGATCCTCTAGGAACGTCGTTCCTCTGCCCTCCGTTGTTTTTCGAGGGAGAAACAACAAAAGGCAGAGGGAGGACGCCTCCCAAGAAAGAAAGGCCGGCCGCCCCGGCCTAAATCCCCAAAGCTTTGACGACAAAAGCCATTCGATCGGTGGCTTCAGCGATGAGCTTGCTCGTCGGCTTTCCAGCCCCATGACCCGCGCGGGTCTCGATGCGAATCAGGACCGGCGCGGTACCCGACTGCGCCGCTTGCAGCGCCGCTGCAAATTTGAAGCTGTGTCCGGGAACAACCCGATCATCGTGATCGCCGGTGGTAACCAGCGTCGGAGGATAAGCCGTCTTATCCTTTATGTTATGCAGCGGAGAGTAAGCCCAAAGCGCCTTGAATTCTTCGGGATTGTCGGCAGAGCCATAGTCGTCGATCCACTCCCAACCGATCGTGAACTTGTGAAAGCGCAGCATGTCCATCACTCCGACCGCTGGCAGCGCCGCGCCAAACAGGTCCGGCCGCTGCGTCAAACAAGCTCCCACAAGCAAACCGCCATTAGAGCCTCCGGCGATGGCCAGCCGCTTGGATTGGGTATAGCGGTTTTGAATCAGCCATTCCGCAGCGGACATAAAGTCATCAAAGACATTCTGCTTGCGCAGCTTGGTGCCGGCCTGGTGCCAGTCTTCTCCGTATTCGCCGCCGCCGCGCAAATTGGGCCAGGCAAGCACGCCGCCAAGTTCCATAAACACCAAATTAAATACCGAGAAGCTTGGCGACAGCGGAATGTTAAAACCGCCGTATCCATATAGATAGGTCGGCGCATTGCCGTCATGCTTTAGTCCTTTTTTGGCCGAGACGAACATTGAAACGCGGGTGCCGTCTCGACTTTGATAAAAGACCTGCTTGGTCTCATACTCCTCGGGCTTGAAAGCAAGCTTGGGCTGCTTAAAGACCTGGCTTTCGAACGTCTGGAGGTTCAGGTGATAGATAACCGCCGGGGTGTTAAAGCTGCTAAATCCGTAAAAGGTTTCGGTATCGGTGCGTTTGCCGTGAAAACCGAAAGCCGTTCCAATGCCCGGCAAGGGAAGTTCCTTGACTAGCTTGCCGCTTAGATCAAAAAGCCGCACCTGCGTATAAGCATCTTTGAGATAAGCGACGACAAACAAGTTATTGAGCAGCGAGACATTCTCTAGCTTATCGGCGCTCATAGGAATGATCTCGCGCCAGTCTTTTTGCTGGGGCTTGCGGATGTCGATGGCGATGACGCGGCCGCGCGGTGCATTCAAATCAGTTTGAAAGAAAAACACAGGCCCGTCGTTGTCGATAAAAGAGTACTCCGCATCAAAGTTGTCGATAAGCTCTACGATCGGGCTTTTTGCAACCGACAGATCTTGATACAGGATGCGGTACTTGCTGTTTGTGCCCTTGGACACGGTGATGATGAGATATCGCCCATCATCGGTGACCGTCGGACTAAACTGCCATTCCTTTTTGTCTTTGCGCTCATAGACGAGCGCGTCTTGCGCCTGCGGAGTTCCTAGGCGATGGTAAAATAGCTTCTGAAAGAAATTGACGGACTCCAGTGCCTTGCTTTTGGGTTCGTCATAGCGGCCGTAGTAAAAGCCTTGATTGTCTTTGGTCCAAGCAGCGCTTGTGAACTTGAGCCAATGCAAAGCATCCGGAAGATCCTTTCCGGTCTGCACATCGCGCACCTGCCAGGTCTGCCAATCCGAACCGGCGCTGGCCAGCCCATAGGCAAGAAGTCGCCCATCATGGCTGGGAGACACCCCGCTGAGCGCGACCGTACCATCCTGCGACAATGTATTGGGATCGAGCAGGACCGTCGGCGTACCTGTGATTGTAGGAGTGGTGTAAAGCACGCCTTGGTTCTGCAGTCCGTCGTTCTTGGTATAAAAATAGCGACCGCCTTCTTGCGCCGGCGGCGTGTACTTTTCGTAGTTCCAAAGCTCGGTCAAACGGGCCCGCAGTTTTTCGCGCTGCGGAATCTTTTCCAAAAAGCCTTGTGTCAGCTTGTTTTCCGCATCGACCCACTGCCGCGTCTCTGCGGAATCCAGCGATTCCAGCCAGCGATAGGGATCCTTGACTTTGCGCCCATGGTAGTCATCCACCTGATCCACGGTATGCGACACGGGATATTGCAGGCGGGACGCTGCCGCAGCGTTGGCCGTCTGCCGAGGCGCAGCCCAAACGCTAGACACAGCGGAAATCGGCGAACTTTCGACGTACATAGCCAGCGCCGTAAGTCCGCCGAGGGCTCCCAGGGCACCCAGATTCACCCCTAGATTCGCCCTTAGATTCGCCCTTAGATTCGATAGAAAACGAGCAGTATGTTGTGTATTCATCCTCACCATGATTTATAAAATACACGAGCTCTTCTTTTTATTCCGAAAAATCAATATGTACCTAGAACGCCGCTGCTGCATTGATTTTTCGACGCTGAATTATATGCTCGAACGAGCGCGCCAAATCTAGATCCGTATTTTTTGTAATTTAAATTACAGTTTTTAAGATTTCTATTTTCTGAATTCCCAAGAGCCTTTCTAAGAATTCTGTTACTTTGAAAGACTCTGCAATGTTTCGCTTTCAACAAGTACGGACCGTAAAGCCCTTCGAAACAAAGATGAGCTCGCGCCGCTACTTTTTCATGCTGCTGACGCTTGTTGCGGCCAACCTTTTTCTAACCTGGTTTTTAGCGATTCTACCGGCGCAGGATTTGCCGCAGCACCTTGGCTACGTGCGCATCTTTTTGGACTATGCGCGACCGGATCGGCGCTTTCAGGAATTTTTTGCACTTCCGAAGCACTTTGAGCCGTACTACTCAATCTACTTCATTTTGACCTGGCTTTCGCGATTGACGTCGCTGCAGTTTGCATTGCGCAGCCTTGTCTCAATCTACATTCTGGGAATCTATTTTGGCTCGCACCTGCTCATTGCGGCGAGTCGTAGAACGGCACAAACGCGGCTTTTAGATCCGCAATGGCCGGCGCTTCTGGCTACCTTGGGAGTCTGGAACTCCCCCTTTGTCATGGGATTTTTGTCATTTGTTCTGTGTGCGCCATGGTTTCTTATCGGACTGGCTGGAACCGTCGGAATGCTTGGTCCCTACAGACGACGATATGATTTTGTCTGTGCCGGGCTTGGCGCAATCCTTTTGCCTTCTTTGCACATTGCGGCAGGTGGATTTTTTCTGATGTTTCTGATTCTGCTCGGAATTACCTGTTTGGCTCGGCTGCGGCGCCGAGTTTTGATTCTGCTTTGGCCGCTTGGGGTGCTTCTATTGACCACCTTTTTGTGGAGCCGACTTGGCGGCTTAGGCGCCGGCAGCTTGAGTCGTTTGAATTGGCAGTCCGCGATTCGGCATGCAGTTGGCTTTGACATCCTTACCTGGCTTTTTCAAATCGATTGGAACGATCCCACGCTGGTCCTAAACAACATCCTCTGGACGCTCCTTGGACCTTACCGCATGAGCTCCTGGCTGTTTTTGGCGGCGGCCTTGGGTTTTGTGGCGTATCGCATTCGTCAAAATGCACATTTTGCCACCGAACCGACGCTGCTAAATAAAGCGGCCCTTATCTTTGCGCTGCTTGGATGTCTGTGTCCCTGGGGAATTCAGGTTCCTACCGAAATGACCTTTATCAGCATCCGCATGTTGTCACTTGGCTTGGCCGTTCTTGTTTGCACTGTCGATTTCAGATGGTTCGAAAACGTCGCGGCGCAAAGATGGCTTTTGGGCGGATGCCTTTTACTAATCGCCCATTTTGCGCAGCGGGCCATTTCGTTCAACCAGGAAGCCGCGGATGCGCAGCAGCTTTTGGCGCGTGTCGCACCAAACAAAATCGTCTCTTCTCTCGTGTTTCACGGCAAAAGCGCTGCCTTTAACAAGCAGTTTCGGCTGACCCATTTTTTGCCCATGTACTACATGATCGACCACGGCGGCCTTAGCACCCAATTCTGGGCGCGCTATACCGAGCACCTGCCGATTGATTACAAACCGGGAAAACGGCTGCCGCATCCTCCCGATTGGCATCCCGAGCAGTTTCACCCAGCCAGTCTGACGGGCGTGGACTACCTGCTCATGCAATCCGCCACCGATGAGGACACCGATGAAGTCCGCGCCGCCAGCGCCCGCACTAGCGCCCTCCTTTTTGAGCGCGCAGTGCAAGTAACTTGTTCCAGACTGTGGTGCTTGTACCAGCTAGAAAAATAGCACTTTGATGAATGGTTCGAAGCATTTCCCGCCGGAAATCGGGCACGTTCCTAGCAACTTTGTGCGGCATACTGACGACATTCCTTATATACTGAATGCTCAGCACACTGTTTTTAAGTCTGTATAGGGGGCTTATCATGCGTCTTAGTTTGCAAAAGGGCCGGCTTTTGCGCAGTTGCGGAAGCTTGGTTGGCCTGGTTGGCCTGGGCCTGTGGGCAAGCTGTCAAACCACGTTGCCGCAAACCTCGGCCAGCCAGCCGCATTCCTTGGATGTCAGCCTGTCAAGCTGCGATGCGTCGGCACTGATACAGGCACTGGCCCAGGCCAATGCAGCGGGACCTGGACCGCACCAAATCGCGCTGCAGAGCGGCTGTACCTATACACTCAGCCAGCCGGATAACTTCTGGTACGGTCCAAACGGCCTGCCCCCCATCAGCAGTGACATTACGATTGTTGGCAACGGCGCCGTCATCGAAAGAAGCAGCGCGGCCGGTACGCCCGGTTTTCGCTTTTTCTACGTCGCTGGCGCGCTGACCCCGACGGTAGAGGTCGGTGGGCAATGGGGGCTAAACCGCGGCCGGCTGGTGCTGATGGATCTGACGCTGCGCGGCGGTCTGGCCAAAGGCGGCAATGGCGGAGCGATCGGCGGCGGCGGCATGGGCGCCGGCGGCGCGATGTTCATGCAGGGCGAAGCAACGCTTTTGCGAGTGACGATTAGCGGCTGCCGCGCCGAAGGCGGCAAAGCCGATTCCGCGCATACCGATCAGTGGGGCGGCGGCGGTATGGGCGGCGACGGCGGACTTGTCGGTGGCGGTGGTTTTCATGGTGCCGGAGACATAGACGGCGGCGATTTTCTGGGCCTTGGCGAAGGTGGTAAAAGCGACGCGGGCGGCGCCGGTCAAGGCCCCCAAAGCGCCTCCAGCAGCACAGGCGCGGGCCCTGGACTGCTTGGCGGCAGCGCTTTTTCGAACGGCTTTGGCAGCGCTGGTGGAAATGGCGGCGCTGGAGCCTCTAGTTCCGGAGGAGGTGCGGGCTTTGGCGGCGCCGGCTACTCCAATGACGGCAGCCCGGGCGGCGGCGGATTTGGCGGCGGTGGCGGCAGTCGCTTTTTTATGGGCAGCGGCCCTAGCGCCGGAGGTGGCGGCGGGGTTGGTGGCGGCGGCGGCTACGGCGCTGGCGGCGGCTTTGGTGGCGGTGGCGGCGGCGGCGGTGTCAATCGCAGCGATGGCGGGCAAGGGGGATTTGGCGGCGGCGGCGGCGGCGGCGGCGCATCCAGTACCGCGATCACAAGCGTTTATGGCGGCGGAACCGGAGGTTCTGGCGTTGGCTCGGGTCCCAAAGGCGGTGGCGGCGGCATGGGTGCCGGCGGCGCGATCTTTGTGCATCAAGGCGCGCTGACCGCGGTCAACAGCACCCTGGCGGAAAACACAGCGCAGGGGGGCAATGGAGGAACCAATCAAGGCGGCCAGGGCGATACTCAAGGCGGAGCGGGCAGCGGCCGCGGCGGAGCGATCTTCAACCTGAATGGCAGCGTCCGGCTGCTTCATGCCACGGTAGCGCGCAATACGGTTGCCGCGGGTACTCCCGGGGCGGCGGTGGCCTTCGACAGCGCCGGAGCGACCAGCGAGTCCCTGGGCGGCGCGGTTTACAATTTGGTCTTTGGCCTTGATCCGATCAACGCAGCCCCGCCGACGGCCTCTCTGGTTTTGCAAAACTCGATTTTGGCCGACAGCAATGGCGGTCCCGATCTGGTCAATGAGCAACCCCCCCGCCAAGGTGGCGGCGGCACATCCGCCACAGTGGATGCCAGCGCCCCCAACATTATTGAGAGCCAAGTCGCCATACTTACCGGCTCAGCTAACACCCCGGGCACGCCGGGCGCCGATCCCAAGCTCGGCGGCTTGGCCAACAACGGCGGCCTGACGCAGACCTTGGCCGCACCCACGGACAGCCCGGCAGCCGACGCGGCCGACCGCATTTTATGTGCTGATCCGCTGGTTCAAAACCGAGACCAGCGCAATCTGTTTCGTCCAAACTGCGGCTGCTCGCTGGGAGCCTTTGAAGCCAAAGCTGCCATTCATCAGCAAGGCGAAGCGTGTACGGCCAATAGCGAGTGCTCTACCTGTTTTTGCGTCGATGGAGTGTGCTGCGATAGCGCCTGCGGCAACTCCGATCACAGCATTTGTCAGGCCTGCAGCGTCCAAGCGGGAGCGCCTCAGGACGGCACCTGTGCGCTGCGCTTGCAAGGACAGGTCTGCCGCCCCAGCGTCGACCGCTTTGATCCTGAAGAGGTTTGCGACGGCGAGCACATCGAATGCCCGCCCAATGTGGACAGTGTCGTCCTTTCGCACAAAGGCGGCGGCGGGCTTTCGGCGGGCTGTACGGCGCTGCCCGGCGGAACGGTTAGCCCGCCAATCGCGCTGACCCTCAGCCTGCTGCTTGCCGGCTTGGCGTTTTGCCTAAGCGCACTGCGCCGCCTATACCGCCGAGCCCGCTAAAAAACCTCAGCAAACCAAGTGCGCATGCGTTTCCACATGCCGCGGCGCTCCATGTCGCGGCCGCCCACAAACAAGCCGTCCTGCTGCCGAGCGCCATAGCGCAAAAGCCCCACGCCGGTGGCGTAGATGGGCGAGCGCACCACTTCGCTAAGTCCTCCAATGCCCGAAGGCACGCCGCGGCGCACCGGCATCTCTAAAATTTCTTCCGCCAGCTCGGGCAGGCCCTGCAGAATCGTCGATCCTCCGGTGATCACCAGGCCTGAGGCCAATATCTCGGTCAAGCCGCAGCGCTCGATTTCATCGCGCACAAGCGTGAAGATTTCATCGGCGCGCGGTTGCAGAATTTCTGACAGCACGGTGCGTGGCAGCACGCGCGGTGGACGACCGCCGACCGAAGGAACTTCGATGGTCTCGGTTTCGGCGATGAGGCTGGACAAGGCGCAGCCGTAGCGGTGTTTCAGCCGTTCGGCCTCGCCCATGGGCGTGCGCAGTCCGACCGCGATGTCGTTTGTAAGCTGATGGCCGCCGATGGGCAGCACCAGCGTGTGAACCAGCGCCCCTTCGTTATAAATCACCAAATCGCTGGTGCCGCCGCCGATGTCCAGAAGCGCCACGCCCAGCTCTTTTTCGTCGTTGTGCAGAACCGCTTCGGCGGTGGCCAGCGGTTCCAGCACCAAATCAGCCACCTGCAGGTCGCAGCGCGAACAGCATTTGATGATGTTCTGGGCCGCCGCCACCGACGCCGTGACGATGTGCACGCGCGCCTCTAGACGCACCCCCGACATGCCCAGCGGTTCTTTGATACCGTCTTGGCTATCGACGGTAAATTCCTGAGGCACGACGTGTAAAATCTCGCGATCCTGCGGAATGCTGACCGCCTTGGCGGCTTCAATGACCCGCTCGACGTCGCCGGGACGAACCTCGCGGTCGCGAATCGCCACCACGCCTTCCGAGTGAAATGCTTTGATATGGGCGCCGGCAATGCCGGCGTAGACCGAGGTAATCTCGACCCCAGCCATATGCTCGGCTTCTTCCACGGCTTTTTCGATGGCGTGGACCGTGGCGTCGATGTTTACAACTACGCCCTTTTTCAGCCCCGAACACGGTTGCGTGCCGACGCCTATAACATCAACCCCTTCGTCGGACAATTCGCCCACAAGGCATGCCACCTTGGTGGTTCCTATATCCAATCCGACGATAAGCTCCTCTCGCTTTGCCATGGTCCTACGCGTGTCCTGTTGTGATCGGCAGCAGCGCCCCTACGTCCCATTTACATACCGCGCCCACCGGACCTTCAGAATGCCCAAGCTCGCGAAAGGCCGCCAGTTTTTTGCCGGTTTGCGAAGCCGACAGAACAATTATAGGCAGGCTGGCTGAGTGCGATTTTGCTGCAGGTTGTAATGACCGCGCGTGATCAATAGCTCGGCGCCAAGGTTCACAAAGCTACCGGAAAGGCTGAGCTGTCCGCTAAACAGCGCCACCAAATCCTTGCAACCGTCGCCATCTACGTCGACAACGGCCGCGTCGCGGGGAAAATATGTATTTGTGACTTTATCAGCCTGTACAAATCCTTTTCCCTGCATATTTCGATAGATTGCAATGGTATTGCGAACAAACAGCGTCACGATGAGATCTGGATATCCATCTTGATCAAAGTCATCGATTTGAATTCCAAACAGATCGCTAAAACTGTCGTCCGGGGCAGTGCCCACTGCAATCGGCTCCGCGAATTGTGGAGAATTGCTATTTCCAATATTGTATGCAACCTCCAAAGCTCCCACTGAAAGGGGAATATTGTTTAAAGAAAGATCCATTGTTTTGGCCAATATCAAATCGTAGTCGCCATCGCTGTCTAAATCGACAGGAATGGCAAAATCAAATTTTTTGCTCTTCTCATCAACTTCTAGCACGGGCTGCAGAGCCGCTATATCACCGCTATTTGTATATTTATAAAGACGAATCTTACTGGACGCAGGATCCATCAAAGACAGGTTATACGTGCTGCCCAAGCGTCCCGAAACGGAAGCCGCCAGACTTAAGCTGCTAAAGCTCGAAGTGGGTATACGCGTTGGTAGCAAAGTTCCATTGGCCGCGCCCAAAATGACTTGCATATCTCCGCTGCCTGTCGGAAAAAAGTGTGTAGCCAAGGGCAATATGGATGAAGTGACGACCACGTCATCGATATGATCTCCGTTTAAATCTCCGGCAAACAAAATCTTGAAACCCGACAGCGTATCCATTCCCGTCGGCAGGCTTTTGTTCCGCACAACTTCTTTATCTATAAATAACAAACGATTTCCTTGCGTAGCTGCCAGCAATTCTAGATTTCCACTTGCTGCATTTAGATAGGGCAACATGTAAATAATTGTCTGCTTCGTATCAAAAGCCGCAAAAGCCTCACTTCCGGTGGTTACTCCAAGACAAGATGTAATCATTGGATTGCTAAGAATCTGATCGCCTGACAAAATACATAGATTTGTATTTTCACCAGATATTGCCAAATCAAAATTCTGATTTCCCATGAGATCTGCCGCCGCGACCTTATAAGCTACCAATAGCGGATCACTTAGAATCGTCTTATGATTTGTTGAAAAACATCCCGATGGAGTCTGCGTGCAATCGACAGGTAGTATTGTAATGACTTGGTCTTCGCACAAACCAGAGTTTACATTACATATTTGATTGGCAGAGCAACCCGCGTTCTTGCAATTTTCTGGAGTATCGCGAATGTATGGATTCCACAAGCTGTCGCCACAACTGAACATCCCAACAATGAATATTGCTAAGAGATAACGCATATTTAAGCTCCTTCTTGACTGCATGAATAGCCACATCGCTTGAAACAGCGCATAGTTTTCGGCACAACCGCGCGATGCAGCAAAAGACTAGCTTTATCTTATTGTATCACAACGTTCCGCGAAGTCTCAAGCAGTAGACCCCAAGCGGACGTTCGAGGCGACAGCCGGCTTCGGCTTTATTCAGAACTGGCCGAGACTTGCCGGCCTTTGCAACAAAGAAGCCTGTGGCGCAGGAAAGTATGGTGCGGATAGGAGTTTTGCCGCCGTCTTTTAAGCCAGATCGATGCGGCAGATTTAGCGAATTGAAAGCTCGACACGGCGGTTATAAGCATAGTCTTTTTCGCTTTTGCCCTGCCGCAGCGGCGCACGCTCGCCAAATCCTTGAATTTGTATCGGGATGTCTAGACCCTCGCGGGCCAGCGCCGCCTTGACCGCTTCTCCACGATCTATCGACAATTTTTGATTGTAGGCTGAAGGTCCACGCGAATCAGCATGTCCGTGTAGCGTCAGCTTCTTGGCTTCACGCGCTTTCAGACAGCGAACGTTGTACTGCAACCAGCGCGTCGCTTCTTCCACAAGCTCGGCAGAGTCATACGCAAAGTACACCGTCACCAGCTTGCATTCATTGCGATCCGAAAGCGAGATATCGAGCATTCGCGGCGGCGGATAGCTTGCCAGGCAGCGATCGTTTTGCGGATAGCAAATCTCGCCGGTCGGACAGTCGCTGTCGGCGCTACAAGCATTGCCGCTGCCGGTATCGACAAGAAAGCGCGAATCGACTTTCTGCATCGGGCCCTCGACTTGGGGCTCTGGCTCACGCGGAGGTGCGTTGTGCGCGCACCCAAAAAGGCCGCCTACGGCAACGGTAAGCAGCGTACTAAGTAAGCGATAATAACGGGGGCGATTCGACATGACTTTATCCTTTCAAGCACGAAGCGGCTGCCGCGATGGCCAAGGTGCCGCCGCAGGCAAACTGCCAGCCTTTTTTTGCCATGCATTGCAGGAGCCATGCCTAATGCACACAGCGACGAGGTCTGTGTAGAATTTGGCGTAAATCGATTTACAAAGCCGACTAGACTACAAATTTGAGTGTGCGTTTTTGTCACATTGTCTCAGCAAAGCACGATCTTTTGCGCGCTTTCACTTTCTGCCTGATCCGTAAACGAGACAATGATTTGTTTCATCATGAATTCGAAGCAATTTGCCAATTGCGCCAATTGCGCCAATTGCCAAGAATTATGCAATTGAGTGAGGTTTCGCCAATTCCCTAAAAAGGCGATTTAGAATTTGGCCGCGACATTGCGCAGCAATTGTTCCGCGGCAGCCATTTGCTGCGAAAAAAGTGCCCAATCGAAGTTCCCTGGAAACGCGGCAAGCAGCCCATCACAAAAGGAAAGCGGCATCACCGCGGCCAAACGCGGCGGAGCCGGCGACAGGAGCAGCGCCGGCGCCGCGGCAATCGACTGCGTGTCGGCGATGGCCGAAAGCACCCGCTGGCGCAAAGCCTTGCGATCGCCAGTCGCGTGCAAGCGCAAGACCAGCCGAGCGTTCTCAAACTGCCAGTCGAGATGGCCTAGTTCTCCGCAAAGCGGCGCTTCAGAACAAACGCAACTGACCCCCGCACCATCGGCACTAGCCGCGCGACCGAGGCGCATCCGCGTCATTCCAGCGATGCCGCGCGCGCGACACGCTGCGAAAAAACCATAAAAATCGCCCTCCTGCCAGTCTGCGACCGAATGACTGGCGTAGCCGCGCGTACGCTCCAAAAGCGCCAAAAGGGCGTCGCGATATGCGGCGGCCAAATCACGCGCATCATGATGATCCGGCCCGTCGGGTAAAAGCTCTGGATCGGCAAGCAGCGCCACGAGATCGGCGGAATCGCGCAAGCTGACGCGATCGGGCAGATCGGGTCGTCCGCTGTGCGCGCCGATGCGTCGCACCCGTTCGCGCAAACTGCTGCGATCACTTGTAATCGCGCTATGACCCAGCAAAAAATACAGCAATCGATCTTCGGCATGCAGGCGGCTGGCGCTTAGCTGCTGGGCCAGCCGATCTTCGTTGACCGGGCTGTCGAGCTTCATTTCTACAAGCACCCGGCCGCGCCGCCCCTTTTCTTTGGCCTCCTCGCCAGCAAAGGTCAGATTCAGCCCCAGATCGTAACTTTTGCCCTCGGGATCCCATTGCAACTGTATTTGCGTCGGCGCAGAGGTCAGCGGCACAAGACGGGTCAATAATTTTGTGCGCGCCAAAAGGGCGCCCAGGACCAGTTGATGCAGCCGCTCTGAGTCGCGCTTCACGGCAAATAGCAGGTCGATTGCGCCCATGTTTCCCCGCTTTGTAAAGCGCCGCAAAAACCCTGCGCCCAGGCCGGCGGGACTCGTTTTTTCAGCGCTTTTTTATTTTAGAATGGGTTCCTAAATTAGGCCACCGCTGCCTCTTGGTTGCTGAGAGGGACGCGCTTCGAGCGAAAGACCGCAAATAAATCTTCGCACTCTTAGCGAGGCGAACCGGTAAAAGCCGGCGCAGCCAAATCATCCAGGGCTTTGCGGATGGCCGCACGCACCGGTGCTTCTTGTTCTTTTTGCGCGGCCCCATGGAGCGCCGCTCGAGCGCCTTCGCCGCCAATCACCCCAAGGGCTGCCGCCGCGGCCGCTCGCACGTGTACATAGGGATCTGCGACCAGACGTTGCTCAAGCGCGGCAATGGCCCCGGGATTGCCCAGCGCCGCCAGCGCCATCACCACATCGGCGCGGCTGCGCACGCTGTCTAGCTGCTGCAAAAGCGGCGACAACGCCCGCCCATCGCGGCTGTGCCCTAGAAGCTGCAAAAGCGGTCTTATGGCATCGGGATCATCCTGGGCCATGGCCGCGGGTAACACCTGTGTCCACAATTTCACGCAATCGATGGACAGCGGCGCTGACTTTGCTGCGGCACGGCTCGGCGCTTCGCCCAAAACTCTGCAGGCCGGCAGGGCGCCTAGCGACAGCGCGCCGCATAGCCGCTGATTGGCCGAGGCCGTGTCGTCTAAAAGCAGCGCCGTCAGCGTCTGAATAAGCGACTCATTTTCCGCAGCCATGGCGGGAAACAGCCGAACCAGGGATAGGGCGGCCCAGCGCCGCTGTTCTTGGTTTGCGGCCAAAGAATTCGCGGCATCGTCAAACAGGCGTTGAAGCAGCGCTTTGGTATCGGCCCGGCCTAGCAGCGGATCAGCATGCAGCGGATCTGGCAAGAAAGGCGGCGGCAGCGGCGCGGTCGCCACCAGTTCGGCAAACAGCGTCAATGCCTGCTGGCGCGCATGTAAAGATGCCCTGCCCTGCGTCAGCAGCGATACGAGCGCTGGCAAGGCCCCGCGATCGCCCAGACGAGCGCGCGCCAAGGCTTCATCCTCACTGCTTGCTCGAGTGTTTAGCGCCGTTTCATAACGGCGCGCCTCGTCCAAAAAGCTATCGAGAGCGCCGCGCAGCCGACGCGCCATGGACGGGGCCGTACCGATGGCATTTTGCTGCTCCAAAGGATCGCGCGCCAAATCGAACAAACGGCACGTATCGGTGCTTAGGTCGCAGATGAGCTTTTGCGAATCCAGCACCACCATCTTCTGCCGGCCGATTTCGGCGAAAATCGGCGCGTGCGGCAGTTCCGTATTTCCCGCCAAAAGCCAGGCCGACAAGTCGCGGCCGCGCATGCGCGCCGAGCGTTCGATATCGAGTAGCCCAAGCAGTGTCGGTGCCACGTCGATAAGCCCCACCGGCTGGATGAACTGCCGCGGCGGCAAAAGCGGCGTGGGCGACAGGTCGATAAAGGCCAGCGGGACGTGTACTTGCTCTTCGTAGAGGCTCGTGCCGTGGTAGCGACCGCCGTGCTCGCTGAATTCTTCGCCGTGATCCGCGGCGACGATAAGCAGCGCCCCTGGCCGCGTCCGTTGCAAGTAGGTGCACAGCCGCTTGATTTCCTGATCTATAAAGCGAACTTCTCCGTCGTAGCGATCTTTATCACTAGACGGCGCGCCCGAATTTATGGACTCCGCGTGCAGCTCGTAGGGCTCGTGCGGTTCGAAGTAATGGATCCAGACAAAGGCCCGAGCCGGATGTTCGGCCTCTAAAAAAGCCATGACCTGCTCGGTGCGACGGGGCGCCGGCAGGTATTCATATTTCACATACTCAAAGCCGTAGGCGCTTTCCTCAAGCCGCTTGAGCCGCTCGTGCTCGATGAAAAACACCGCCGGAGGATAAAACGCCGCGGTCTTATAGCGAAAGCGGCGCAGTACGAGCGGCAAGGTCTCGTGGCTGGCGGCTTCATGGCCAAGCGTCGATAACGCATAAATCGGTTTGCCGGTCAAAAGCGTGGCCACGGCAAAAGAGGTATGCGGAACTTGCGTATAGGCCCGCGTAAAAACCACGCCGCGCTGACTTTGTGCACTCAGAAACGGCATGGTCTGAGGATTCAGCCGATCCTGACGCAGCGCATCGACAGTGATTAAAAAGACGTCGCGTCCAGAAAGCCGCGGCCCGGTATAAATTGGCGGTGGCGCCACATCGAGCACCGCGACATCGCTTTTCGCCACCGTGCTGCGCAGCGGCTGGCGGCGGGCGCGAAAGACTGCATAAGGACGCATAATCTGCGCCGCAAAGCTTGTGTGCTCTAAAACCAGGCTGCGCAGCACGGTGGCGCGATATAGGCGCCCAAGCGCAGACAGGCTCAGCAGCACCCCCAGCATGACGACTCCCAAACTGGCAAAGCGTCGTATACGCGGCCGCGACCGCGGCGCAAAAAAGCCGGCCAGCAGCCATAAAACCGCGGCCTGCGCCAAAAACACCGTCAATAGCTTTAAGCTCAGATGAAACCACGGATAAAGCCGCGGCAGCACCAGACGGTCCACTTGATACATGCCAGCGACAAAAAGCAGACCCAAGCCGGCCGCAAAAAGGCCACGCCCGGCGCGCCCGCGCACTCCGTCGCGAATTTGCACAAACACTTCCGCAGCGGCGCGTACGCCAAGTAGGCCAAGCCCAAACGCCAGCACCGTGAAAAACGGACGACCCGGCAGGCGCTGAGCGCGCGGCCCGGCAAAAAGCTCGGTGCATATCCAGGCGATGTAGGGCGTCGCGCAAAGCGCCCACAGCCAAGCCAAAATCCGACGTTTTTTCACAAAGGGCAGACACCGCGCCACGGCCGTAAGCAGTGCTCCGAGCGCGGTGCTTACAAGACTCCACAAAAGCAGCGGCAATACGGGCAAAAGTCCCAGACGCGCTGTAAATTCCAGCCACGCCTGAAAGGAAGTAAACTGTGCCCGCAGCGGCGGTGCGCTGACTGCTGCGTCGAGAACGCCGATAAAAAGGCCAAGCAGCAATCCGGCCCAAAGGCTGCGCGCGCTCAGTCCACTGCCTCCGGCGGCGGCGGGGCCGGCGTGGGCGCCACCGGGGGCGGCGCATAGCCGCTAGATGGATGGCTGCGGCCGCCTTTGTCTTCATTGTCCTCTTCCGTGACGCGAACCGAGGCCGCGACCTGAAAGCGGAAATTCAAGGTGATGCCCGTATAAAACGAAACTTGCGTAAAGCTGGCGCTGCGCCGCGTTTGATCCATCGACGACGCCATTAAATCTCCGCTGCCGCGATACTCCGCGGAAACACTAGAGACGCGCAATCCGAAGATTTCCGAGCCAATCGAAAATCCCGAACCCAAAAAGTATTCCGCGCCAAATGCCGCGCTGGCACCGATGGGGCTGCGCATCGAGGCTTGGGCCGAAGCTTGCTCTCCGTTGACCGCGGCATTGTTCGTACTGATGCTGGCGAAGTATTTAAAAAAGTCGGCGTACACATAGGGCGCAATTTTGCTCGGCCGCGGCGGGCTGATGTAATACTTAAAGCCCAGCGAGAAGCCGAACTGAAAATAGCTGTCGTCGGCGCGCGTGGCCATGGCGTCGTCGACCTTCTGCGTCTCGCCAGATAGCTTGCCATAGGCGATGTCAAGCGCGGCCAGGACTCCGTAACGCTGCGCGAAAAACAGTCCCAAGTAGGGATTTAGGGAAGTGCTCTGAAAACTGCCCGATGAATTGCCAAACAAAGTGGACGGAATGCCGCTGGTATTTGGAAAATAGGGGCTTGTATAGCGCAGCGGCTCAAAGCGGCTGCCGATGGCCAAATGCAAATCGGCGCGGGCACTGGGCAGCGCCCAAAAACTGGACAGACCAGTTCCCAGGGCAGCGCAAAGCACAGGGTGTAACCGAACAGACATCCGAATCCTCCGAGGCAAAACCGTCTATGTAAAGCCCAAGCTATATACCCCGCAACGCGCGGCTTGGATCAAAAAAAGACATTTCGCGCCAAATGTCCCATGCGGCCGCAGCCGCCGCAGTTAGGCGTTGACCGCTTTTCTAGCATCGAGTACAGCGTCGAATATGCGGACCCAAGCTCAGAGAATTCGCCGTGTCGAATTGTTTGCCAGATGCTGCGCCGCCATTGCCTTGCTTGGCTGTGCGCCCAAGGAGATGCCAGACGACGACATGGAACCAGACGGACCGCAGGTGCTTATGCATTTTGATCGCGCGGCGGGTTTTTACTCGGCGCCCTTTCCCAGCGATGATTTGCGGCGCCAGGACGGCGGCATCGATTTGTCCGGTTATCCCAATTCGGCGCAGGTTTCGCTGATTGCGCAAAGTCTGGACCTGTTGCAGCGCGATGCGCGCGGCTTTGGTCTAGCCAGCGGAATCTTTTTTTCGCTGAGCGCCGACTTGGATTCCGCCAAGTTGCCTACGCTTGGCGAAACCATGGACGAAGATGCATCGATCTTTTTATTCGATGTCGAGCGTCGCCTGCGCCATCCGGTGCGGGTTGCATTTATGCCAGACGGCGGTCCATTTGGCGCGGCCCATTTGCTGTCCATCTTGCCGGTGCCGGGAATTCCGCTGCGCGCCGCGGCGCTTTATGCAGCGGTGATTCGGCGCAACAAGGGAAAAGGGACAAGCCGCCAGCACTTTGGTGTTTCGCCGGAAATGGCCCAGCTTGTGGATGGACGAAGGCCGGACTCCATGCCGGTGGGCACCTATCTGATTTATCAGCGCGCTCTAGATGCACTGCGCCAAGCTGGCGTCGATGCACAGGACATGGCCGGACTTACGGTGTTTACCACGGATGATCCGACGGCGACGCTGGCGCGCTTTCGCGACAATCTTTTGGCCCAGCCTCTGCCCATGCCAAACGCGCCCTTTGTTCGTCAGGAGGTCTTTGCCGATTACTGCGTGTACAAAACGACCCTTGCCATGCTCGATTACCAGCAAGGAACGCCGCCGTATGAATACACCGGCGGAAATTGGGCGCGCGATGCCGATGGCAAGCCCGTGGCGCCGCACCCTGTTGAGTGCAATTTGGTGCTGACTGTGCCTCGCAGCAAAATGCCCGATGCGGGCTATCCGCTGGCCGTGTTCGTGCGCACCGGCGGCGGCGGCGACAGGCCGCTTGTCGATCGCGGGCAGCAGTTACAAAACGGCGGTCCGCCCCTTGTGCCCGGCAGCGGTCCGGCTTTGTATTTTGCCAAAGCCGGTTTTGCCGGCGTCAGCATCGATGGGCCGCTTGGTGGGCTGCGCAATCCGCAACATGCCGACGAGCAATTTTTGATCTTTAACACAAACAACGCCGCGGCGCTGCGCGACAACGTCCGCGAGTCGGCCCTGGAACTTGTACATCTGCCGCATATACTGAACATGCTTTCTGCGACGACAGGCATCGATACTTATGATTGCGCCGGTGCAGAGCCTACGACGCGCTTTGATATGAGCAAACTGGCGCTTATGGGTCATTCAACGGGTTCGGCCATTGCGATGCTGGCGCTGGCTGCAGAGCCCCTGTATCGCATCGCCATCCTCAGCGGTGCCGGCGGTAGCTGGATACAAAACGTGATGTACAAACGCAAACCGTTAGAGGTGCGCCCGCTTGCCGAAGCGCTGCTGAACTACCCGGCCCTTGGCCGCAGCTTAAGTGAAAACGATCCGGCGCTGTCTTTGGTACAGTGGGCCGCGGAATCCGCGGATCCGCAGGTCTACGCCGAAGCCGTGCTGCGCAAACCGGCGCTAAATGCCGCACCACGGCATGTGCTGATGCTGCAAGGAATCGTCGACAATTATATACGGCCGCCTATCGCACTTTCCGCCAGCGTGCCGCTGGGTCTGGATCTGGGCGGTGCGGCGCTTGACGCCACCACGCCAGAGCTCTTCGCTGAAACGCATCTTTTGGACGTACTGCCGCTTGTCGGCCGCGGCATGATTGCCCTGCCCGCTGCCGCAAACATTCGCCTTGGCCAAAATGCCGTCACCGGCGTGGTCGTGCAGCACCCTGGCGACGGGATTGAAGACGGGCACGAAGTGGTATTTCAAACCGATCCGCCCAAGCATCAATATCGCTGCTTTCTGTCGAGCTACCAAAAGGGCGTGCCCAAAGTTCCTTCTGCCGGGGCCGCCGACGCTCCTTGCGACTGATCGAGAAAAGGATCGAAAGTCCAAACATGCCTATCCATCGCAATTGGTCACGCTGTTTGCTTTTGCTCTGTCTGCTTGCGGCCGGGCTTTTGGCAATCGGCTTAAAACCCGCCGAAGAAACCGCGCAGCCTGACGCCTATTTCGAGACACTCCAGGCCACGCTGAAATCGCATCACATCGATCATCCGGTGGTGCTTATAGACCTCGATCGCGTGGATGGCAATCTGGCCCAAGTAAAGCACTGCCTGGGCGACAATTTTCAGTTTCGCGCGACGACCAAATCGCTGCCTTCCTATGAATTATTGGCCTATGTGCTTAGGACGATGGGGTCGCGCAAAGTTATGGAATTTCACGGACCCTTTCTGCGGCCGCTCATTACGCACTTAGGAGCCCCGCTCGATATATTGCTGGGCAAACCGCTACCCGTCAGCGCGGCGGAAGCTTATTTGTCAGCGCCAGCAGAAGGACAAGACAGCACCGTCACCATACACTGGCTGATCGATACGCCAGAACGGCTCAGCGAGTATTCGGCGCTGGCGCAAAAACGCCAAACTCGTCTGAATTTGGCCATTGAGCTCGACATCGGCTTACACCGCGGTGGCCTGCCGAATGAGGCGGCGCTTCACTCCTTTTTGGCCAGCGCAGACAAAGACTTGCAGCATCTGCGCATCACCGGAGTACTAGGCTACGATGGACATGTGTTTCGCGCGCCGCCGATTTTGCAATCAGCCGAAGCCGCGGAACAAGCGGCCTTCGTCAAAGCCATGGCCGATCTGAATGGGTTTATCACACCGCTGCGGCACAGCCACCCACAGCTATTTCGCTCGGACTTTGTAATAAATTCCGGAGGCAGTCGAACCTACACGCGCTACTGCTCGACGCAATCGCCCAGTCAGCCGTACGCGGCCAACGAATTGGCGCTGGGATCGGCGGTGCTAAAACCGGCGGATTTTGATGTAGCCTCGCTGCGCAATCATCAGCCGGCGGTGTTTATCGCGGAACCCGTGCTCAAGCGCACAAGCCCGGCGCGGCTGCCATTTGCCGACTTTTTGGCCAGGCTGTGGCGACTTTGGAATTCCAATCGACACGATGGAATCTTTGTCTATAGCGGCGGCTGGACGCTTCATCCGGTATTTCCCAAAGGCTTGCACAGCCATCCGCTTTACAACGATCGGCCGACAGACAATCGCATTCCCAATCAGAGCTTTCTAAACTGCAGCAAAAATCATCCGATACGGCCGGGAGACTTTGTTTTCTATCGTCCGCTGGAAAGCGACACGATCATGCAGTTTGAGAAGATCCTTGTCGTCCGAAGCGGTCAACTCGTCGACCTTTGGCATCCTCTGCCGCAGCGTTTATAGCACCCACATTTCACCATTGGCCGTTTGTTGCTGCGCCAAATTTCGTCGATTTTGGCGCAAGCGGTGACAGATCTGCTGCGCTGCGGTGTTTCACATTTGCCAATTCATAAACCGGCCGAAATTTTCGCCGGACTTGTGACTTCTTACATATGGAGGACTGCATGCTCCCATCTAAGCTTTCGATTCGTCGCGCGATGACTTTTGTAAACAGTCTATTGCTTGGTGGCGCGCTACTTTGTTTGCCTGCTTGCTTTCGCGTCACATCTTTGATGCCGGATTCCATTCCTGCGGAAACGCATACGCAATGGGTGAACGGGTTTCTGCTCGGCGCGGTGGGCGGTCATGTGGACGCCGCGCGCTATTGCGGCGGACGACCGATTTCGCGCATCGAAACCAAGCGCACTGCGGGAAATTATCTGGCCGAGATTTTTACCCTAGGCATCTACGCGCCTTCGCATGTCTCGATTACCTGCGGCCAGCCGCGCTGGGGGCAAGCCGGAATTCCCAATGGTTATTCAAGCGGTTATGGCAATCCCTATCCACCGGCCTACCCCTCCTATCCACCTCCGTACGCCTACTAGAAATCCGCATCACCCAGGCCCCAAGCACTTGGGTGATGCGGATTTCTAAAACGCGCGAATTCCAACTGCCAATCCCGGACCAAGACGTATTGCGGTTTCGCCGGATTGAAAAAGCCGTTCAGCACCGCCAAACTGCGAGACCGCCCCCATGCAGCAGGGATCATTCGAAGCGGATACATGCACAGTGGGTCCTAAAAAGATCGCCAAGCGCGGCAAAAGCTGCCAGCCGACGAGCAGCCGCAGTTCCGTTTGTACGTGATACAGCGCTACATCAAATGTACGGATATCCGGTTGCAGCGAATGCACCATCAGATCGACATCCAAAAAGAATCCGCGCAAAAGCGAAATGTGCGTACCCAGTCCCGCGCCATACGACCAGCGTATCAATTCATGAAACGGATCAATGCCTACATCAATGATGCCGTACGCGCGACTGCCGCCAAGCTTGGCGCCCAGATGAAAGGGCACTAGATCACTGCCGTAGATCTCCAGCGTGTGAGTGCCATTTTGAATAAAACTAAGCAGTCCAATCGCCGCGCCATGGACGGTTCTTGCAATGTTAATAAAGCCAAGCTGCGCGCCATGCACGGTTTCCGCGATGTTGATAAAGCCGAGCTGCGCGCCATGGACCTCTCCGCCGATGTTGATAAACGCAACCTGAACGCCATAGACTTGTCCGGCCTGGGCGATGCCGCTGCTGATTTGCATTCCCGACATCGTCCCTCCGGTAAATGCGGCGATGCCGGCGAGCTGCGCACCAGCAAAGTGGCCACGCACGATGTCAAAGCCGCTTAGATGAAATCCATAGCCTCGGCCGCCAATCAAGTTTAGCCCGCTGCTGATCGAAATGCCGACGGCATTTCTCGAAACGAAGTTGGCAACGCCGGCAAATTGCAGACCCAGGGCATTTTGACCGACGACGTTGACTCCCATCGTCAGTTGCATGCCGACTTGCGAGCGACCGGCCACATTCAAAGCTCCGGCAAGCTGAATTCCGAAGGCATCTTGCGTCCGCCAGTTCGCAGCCAGTCCGATTTCCAGCCCGCGCAGCGTTCCGGCCAGACCCGCCAATAGATGAAACGAGAAAGCATTGACGATCAAATGGGAAGGCTTTTGAAACAGACGATTGATACTCAGCGAAGGAATCAAAGACAGATTGACCGGCACCCAAATCGCCGGCTGCGCAGCGCCGGACGCGCTTTGATCCATTCCTCCGCGGCGCTTTGTCGGCTCAGCGCTTACAAGCGTCAGCATGGCTGCATGAAGCGCAACTGACTTTCCCGCAATCGCGGCAATATCGGCTTGGTACAGCCGGTTTTCACGTTCCAAGATGATCTGGTACTGGCCCGGTTCCAGGGCCAGCGTCACTTCGGCGCCGCCGTGTTTGGTCAGTTCCGCAGCCAACGTGCCGCTTGCCAAACGTACATAGATGCGCCCTTGCAGTTCCTGCGGAAACACAATTCGCGCTTGCGGATCGCGCAAATCCGTCAAAACGACATCTCCGGTTCCGGCCAGCTCGATGTCATAGGCGGGATGCTGCGCGCCGCTTAAGGTTTTTTCGGTGCGCGCCAAAGTTTCCTGAAAGGCGAAATTATACGCTTCGTTCAACGTGACGCGGCCGTCTCCGGAAATGTCAGCAGCACCGCGCAATCCGCTAATCAAATAGTGCGTAAAAAAGGAACTGCCGATGCGATCCGATTCCTGCGCCGCTTCATTTTCCGAGCTCGACGCCAAAAAAGCATGTCCGCGCACCTGCACCGAGGTATCCAAAAGAAAAGGCGGCCGCTGCACTCCACCTTTTAGGCGCGTAAAGGCCCCGGCCGAACAGGAATCCAAAATCGCAATGGTCACATCAGCAGCGGCATGCGCAATGGCCGTACGCAGCACCGCATAGGACAAGCGCGCATTTCCCAGCAAAAGTCCCTGCTCATCAGAATGACCAGAGTAGTAAAAAAGCAGCTCGATACGTCGGCCCGGCTGGCGCACGGCTTGAATCATCGTTCCAAGCCGCTCTAGGGCCTGCAAAAGCGCCGCTGAGCTCGATTCCTGCAGCAAAATGAAATCCGCGGCGCGCACCCCGCCAAGTTGACCCAGAACCCCGGCCATGGCACGCGCGTCGCTGTCGGCATAACGCAATGGCTCTCGTCCGCTGCCGCCATCGTTGACGCCAACGATGAGTGCAAAACGCTGCAGCACGGCGGGAGATGCCGCTTGCGCAAGCTCCTCGGGTGCACTTGCGGCGGCGGCATTTGACGCAAATGCCCAAAACGCCGCACACAGGCAAAACCAACCAAATGTGTATCCAAGCCAGCGTTGCTTGGAACTCATGGCGAAGCATCTCGTGCAAGTTGTTTGCGCAGCAAAAGGGAGGTCTGTTCCAATCCCGCCGGCAGCGGTAGCGCTACGTTACGGGCGCGAGCGGTATCGGCAGCCAGCTGCCGCGCCGCCGCCAGAACCATCGCAGCGTCAATGGGCGTCGCCCCGGTCACAAAGAAAAAGCGTTCAAAATGGGGCGCATCGTCCAGTTCATACGCGCTCGGCAATAGCACTTGTCCCCCCGCCTGTAGTTGCGCGGATTGGGAAACTGCGGCGGGATGGTGCAGCGTCGCCGTGCCTCGCCCATCGAGCGATACCACGACGCCAAAAGGCCGACCGGCCGATACATACGCGATTTGCAGCAGCGTATGCGCTCGAACGACGGAGCCCTCAGCCAGCGCAGTCGCCGGCGTTTTCGAATCCGGCTTGGCGAAAATGAGCAAGTGCGGGCGCAGTCCTTTGACGCGCGTCGTCTCAGTTGGCAGCGGGCGCAATGGATCGTCTGATGGACGATTTAACACCACAATCGCCAGCACCACAGCCAGCGCTGCACCGGCCGGCATCCATATCGCAAAGCGGTACGGTGTCAAGTCGCGCTGCGACTTTGCCGCGGCCCGCTTTTGAATGCGCGAAACCACTGTTTCCGGCGGATAGGCCGAAAGGATTTCCTGATTCGAACGGGAAATGTCGGCAAGCCGCGCTTGCGCAAAAGGATTGGCGTCTAGCGCCTGCTGCAGTTCGCGCTGCTCTAGGGCGGACAACTCTCCAAGCGCGTAACGCTCAAGCCTGAAATCAGAAATTCGCTTTTGCTCGGCCATGGCTAGGTTCTTTCCAGCTCAACGATCTGTGAACGCAGCTTGCGCAAGCGCTTGCGCACCGCAGAGACGGACAAGCGCACCTCGTGGGCAACCTCCTCCAGGGTCCAGCCATCGACAAGGTGCAGCACAGCGATGACCCGCGACGATTCGGGCTGAGCGCCAAACAGCCGAATCAGCAGTTGCCGCGTGGCGCCTAGGTCGGCTTCATCAGCGGCGGCAATGCGCTGCAGCAAATCGTTGACGTCGGTCTCGAGGTCTTCGCAGCGGCGGCGCTGCGTGCGCAGGCGATTTAGGCAGGTGTTGGTGGCGATGCGATACAGCAGACTCGATGGCGCCTGCTCATAAAGCCCGTCTTTTCGGCGCAAAAGTTCGACAAAGACATCCTGCATGGCATCTTCGGCGCGAGCTTCGTCGCGCAAAAGCTGTCTACAGCGCCGCATCACCATCGGGCCGTACTGCCTGTAGTATGCGCTTACATCGATCGCCAAAGGCTCCTCCAGTGGGTGCCGCGCCTGCGCAAGGCCCCCAAGGTATCGCCTTACATAACACCGCGATCCGGCAAAAGTGTCACCGCGTCTTTATCGTTCTAATGCGGCGATGGTCTTGTCCATCAAGTGCAAGCGATCGGCGAGGGTGCGAATGACGTAGGTGTGAAAGGCGGCGGCGACTTCGCGGTCTTCTTTTTCCATGCGTTCCAGCTCGGCGCGGGTCAGGCGGTGAATAACCGAGTTGAGCTCGGCCTTCACCGAAGCAGAGCGAATGCTTTGGCGGTAAAGGCCCATCTCGCCAATTGTGGTGTTGCCGGTGACCATGCGCAAAAGCAGATCCGGGCCGTCTTCGCGTTCATAGACGATCTTTAAACGCCCGGATTCGACGACGTAAGTAGCCCCCGAAGCATCGCCCTGGCGAAATAGGTATTCCCCCGGCTTTAATTCAATCCGATCGACATAGGTGCGAAAACGCTGCGCCAGGCTGACTTGTCCAAACTCTTTGCCCAGCCGCTGCTCGAAGGGCAAATCGTTGCGATGTAGACTCGGTTCCATTTCCAGCGCCGCTTCCTCACACC
Organism: uncultured Myxococcales bacterium; assembly: GCA_964460115.1. Classification (GTDB taxonomy): domain Bacteria; phylum Myxococcota_A; class Polyangia; order Palsa-1104; family JAEUJZ01; genus JAEUJZ01. The sequence goes on along the minus strand of CAYWPR010000013.1, from coordinate 59,342 downwards.
ATTCCAGCGCAATGTCCAGATCCTCAAAGACTAGAGCGACCTTGTCTTCGCGGATACAGCCCTCGCGGCGCAGAATTCGTTCCATGTCAGGTTGCAGAGCGGTAAACACCAGCTGCATTTTTCGTTCGGCGATAATCTGGCGCAGTTTGACCAGGGACAGTGCTGCTGAGGAATCCATGCCGTTGACGTAGCGAAAATCCAGCACCAGCACGCGCAGCGGCTGCACAACTCGAGCGTAGCTTTCTTTGATACGGGTTTGGATGTCGTTGACCAGGCCCACTATTGAACCGAAAAACAGATAGCCGCGCAGACGCAGCACCCAGAATTGCCGGCCGCGCAGACGCAGCACCTGCATCTCCTCGGCAGAACGCTGCACCTTGCTGTAGTATTCATCGCAGGTAAAAGTGTTTTTGACCAAGCTGACTCGGCTGTAGTTGACCGCAAAGATCAGACAAGAGGCCAGTGCGCCCACCACGGGTCCAATCACAAATTCCTTGGTGTAGACAACAAGGAGCCACATAAGGACCACCAACGCATAATCAGTACGAGCTAGCTTGCTGTAGGCGCGAATCAGCCATTCCTGAACCAGTCGCATGCCCAGCCACATCAGCGTGCCGCCCATCACCGGACGCGACAGATATCCCGCCAGCTTGGGATTGGTCATAAGGACGGCCAGGCAAATGCTGCCGGCGACCACTCCGGACAGCCGCGAGGCGGCGCCGGCTTGCAGGTTCAGCATGCTGCGCGCCACGGCGTTAGACCCGACGATGCCGCCAAACATTCCGGACGCGACGTTGGCCAAGCCGTGTCCTTTGAGTTCCTGATCAAGATCGGCATCGCGCTTGGTGGCCACTTCGATGGCCAGGGCACTAAACAGCATGGCCACGGCGGTGATCACCACGAGAACGATAATTTCGACCCAGTGATGCAAAACCACTGAGATCACAACGGGCCGCGCAAAAACTTCGCGAAAGGGAAAAAGCAGTTTTCCCCCTCCCCCGAAGTTGAGCAGCCAAAATTTCTGCTGCGCCTCGGCGACGCTGACGCCAAAAGCGGCTAGCACAATGTGCGTCAAAAGCGTTCCGCCAAGGAGCAGCCCGGGAGTCCATAAGTAGTGTTTGGCCCGCCCGAGCACCGTATTCATCACCAGGGCAAAGCCGACACCCGCCAAAAAATGCGGCAAGATGCTCGGCTGAAAGTACTGCGGCAAGGTATCCAAAGAAAATGAGACATTGGTCATGACCTGAATGCCGCCCAGTACCACCACCCATCCGGTCGACACCAAAAAGCCGCCGATGACCGGATAGGGCACGTAGCGAATCCAGCGTCCCATCTTCAGTCTGCCCAGGATGTAAAGCGCCACGCCGGTCAGCACCGTGCTTGAGGCCAGCGCCACCAGCACAGTGCTGACATCGTAGATCTTTGCAGCCTTCAGGCTGACAAGAAGGCTGACTGCCATGGCCCGCTGCACAGCGGCCGAACGTGAATCGGGACCGGCGATGGCAAAATAAAATGGACTCGTCAGAGAAACCAAAATGATGGTCACGCCAGCGCTAAGCAGCGCCATGCGTACTCCGTCATCTAAGTGGCTGCTCAGATCGCCGGCAAAGATCATTGCGGCAAAAGAAAGGCTGTAGCATACGGTAGCCAGCGCCGAGATGGCACCGCTCATCACATCGCGCAGCACAAGCCCCGGATCGCGCAGCAACTGACCAAAAGGCGCCTCTCCAGGGCGGCTGCTCAGCAGCCAGCGGCCCGGCTGCACACCGCCGTAGATGCCCGAGATCGTGCCACTTATGCGATCCAGACGCTCCTCTAGCTCGTGGTCCTCACTCATGTTGCTCACCGAGTACGCAACCGCGCAAGCGCAGCGTCCAGCGCGGTTTTTAGCCGCGAATCATCGTGGCTTTTGGCAGCCTTTATCGCCGTACTAAGATCTTCATCGAGTTCGGCGTAGCCGCTTTCCTCAAGCAGCACCTGCGCCTGCGCCAATTTCTTGACGATTGCGCTCGGCTCGCTGCCGCTTAATAGTTCGACCTTGGCTTGACGTAGCGCTTCGCGGCCATCGCGAAATTCGGAAGTAGTTTCGCGCGCTGGCTTTCCCGCCAAAAAATCCGCCGCAAGTCCCGACGCGGCAGCCGGCAAACGGGCGGCGGCGGGGGCTTCCGCAGGGGCAGTGGCGACGGACGCGGCGGTGGTAGGAGGCGCCGAGGTTGGGGTACTGGTGGCACTTATTGCGCTGGGACGTGGGGTCAGCTTGTTTAAGGCCGATCCGGCTGTCGGCTCGACTTTGTCGGCCAAAAGCAGCAATTTGCCAAGCGCCTCCGGCCGTTGCTGCAGAATCAAGGTGGTTGCCTCTTCGAGATCTTTGCCGAGCAGCAATCCCTGGCGCCCGCCCAGTTCCTGAGCACGCAAAACCCGCTCGCTGGCTACGCCGTAGTTCTGATGCAAAACGCCAAGCGCCGCCTCTAGCAATTGCGCGCGAGTGTGGGCAGCCAAAATCGCCTTCTGCCAAGCCTCTTCCGCGTGTGCGGCTTTTTGGCTGGCCTCGACCATCTGATGCTCGACTTCGCGCTGCTTGAGGTATGCCAAATAAAAACCGCCGCCAAAGGCACTAGAAAGCAGCAGCAGCTCGATAAGCAGAAGGGTAAACACCTTCTTGGCCGTCGTCACACTGGGCCTCCTTGTATAAATGCCAGGTGCTGGCCGATGCCGGCGCCATCGCGCCGATAGGAAAAAAAGCGCTGCGGATCGCAGTGTGTACACGGCGCCGCGTCATCTATGTGTTCGGGCCGCACCCCGGCCGCTTCCAAAATTTGGCGATTGGCGCGCCGCAAATCGACAAACAGGTGCGTGGCTCCGTGCGCGTCTGTGCGATGCAAAACCGCGTCGGGAAGGCGCTGGCGAAAATGCCCCGCCACATCTTCTTTTACCTCGAAGCAGCATGGCCCGATGCAGGGACCTAGGGCGACACGCAGTTTGGCGATGCTTGCGCCAAGTTGCAAAAGCGCCTGCACAGCGCTACTGGCAATGCCCGCCAATGTGCCGCGCCAACCGGCGTGAACCGCGGCGACCCGGCCCGCGCCATCGGCATACAAAAGGCTGGCACAGTCTGCGGAACAAACTCCCAGGCACAGCGGCTGTTCTGTAACCATGCCGTCCGCCTGCCGCTGCCGCTGTTCCGGTTGTAAAACTTGCACGACTTCGGCGCTGTGCACTTGTGACACCAGGCACAGGGGCGATTCGCCAAAGCCTGCATCATCAGCAACTCGGCGTAGATTTTCTTGCACGGACGCGGGTTCATCGCCCCAGCGGTCGCCCAGGTTCAGCGATCGATAGCGCCCCTGCGATACGCCGCCCAGTCGCGTCGTAAAGCCATGTCGAACGCCCAATTCCTGCAAAAGCGGTGAAAACAACAGGCGTTCGCTGGCCTGGGTGCTCATTTGCACGCTCATCGTCCCCGAGTTTACCACGCGGCGACGCGGTACAACGCCCAACGCAACGACTAAGGGAGCTCGGCTTCGCTGCGCTGCATCTCGAAGCCGGAGCCGGAGGACGATAGGTTCGCAACCTGCGGGTCGCGCAAGCGCAAAAGCGCTGCCTGAAAATCGGCCGGCGGCGGCGTCGAGAATTCCAGCCGCGCGCCGCTTATCGGATGAACAAAACCCAGCCGCCAGGCATGCAGGGCCTGATGACCAAGTTGCGTCGAAATTTCGCGCAGTGTGCGCAAGCGCGCCGGACGACCGTACATCGTATCGCCAAGCAGCGGATGATCAGCCTCGCTAAAATGCACGCGAATCTGGTGCGTGCGGCCGGTTTCAAGCCGCACTTCGACCAAAGTCGCCCCCGGTAGACGCTCGCGCACCACAAAATGGGTCACCGCTCGCTTGCTGCCGCTGCGCGCCGTAAACCGCTTGCGATCGCGCGGATGGCGGCCATAGCGACTGTCAAAGGTTCCGCGCTCTGCGAGAACGCCTTCGACAAGGGCCAGGTAGCGCCGATTGATCGAATGCACATGAAACTGCGCTTGCAAGCCGACCAGCGTCGGCTCATCCTTGGCGCAAACCAGCACGCCGGAGGTTCCCTGATCCAAGCGGTGAACGATGCCCGGCCGGCGATCTCCGCCGATCGATAGTTCGTCCTCGCCGTCTTCGGACGCCGCGCCCGATTCGCCCGCCGCGTCCGTTTCGCTGGTTTCGCTCCATTTCGCGGAAGCAGTCGGCAAATTTCCGCAGTGATACAAAAGTGCATTGACTAGCGTCCCGGTCTGATGTCCGGGCGCGGGATGCACGACCATGCCAGCCGGCTTGTTGACGACGATCAGATGGCGATCTTCATACAGAATTTCTAGCGGAATCGCCTCTTTTTGATCAGTCACCGGCCGCGGCGGCGGCGGCGTAAAGACGATGCGCTGCCCGGACTTTAGCTTCAGCCCCGGCTTGGCGCGTTGTCCGTCGACCAAAACCTCGCCTTCATCAATACGGCGGGTCATCTGAGAACGCGAATAAGGCAATCCCTGCTGCGCCAGATAGACATCTAGGCGCATGCCGGCCCCGTCTGCGGCCACGCGGTACTGATAAGAGCGATCGCTTACCAAATGCGAGATTTTACATTGCCCTTGGACTTGAGCATCACGTCGACCACGGCCCGATCGTAGATGTTAAGGTCAAGGATCTCTGCGGTGACACGGCTTTTGAACAAAGCCCGACCTTCTTCAATGTGCTCGTGCATGACCGTAAACAACGTGTCGTTCTCGATCCCCTCGACGATTTCTTTCTCGTGATACAAGGTAAGATCAGAAGCGATGGCGCGGGCCAACTGCCGGGCCCGCTCGGGTTTTTCGATCAGCGCCATGGCTTTCATTGTACCGTCGGCTTGCGCAAAAAGGCAACGTGATCGCGCCAGCTTGACGTGCAAAGGGACGCATTCCTACACTTCCGCCATGCGAAAGACCGCCCTGGCTTTTGTGGCTTTGTTGGCCATTATTCTTGTTAGCGGATGCGACAACGACATCGATCCCGATAGCTTGGTCCGCGAGCTGCGCGTTTTGGCCCTGCGCATCGGCGATGCGACGCCGGGCAGCGCCGCCGATCTGCAAGCCAATGTAGGGGGAACCCTGCAAATGCCGACGTTTGATTTTACCCAGCCAAGCGTCACGATGACCGTGCTGGCGGCAGCGCCGACCGGGCCGGGACGGCGCATTAGCACCCCGGGGCCACGCCCGCTGCAATATGACTTTTTTGCCTGCGTTGGTCCCTTGTCGCTGTTTAGTCCGGGAACTCTCGATCGCGATTGTCTGAAGTTCGCCCCTGGAGATCCTCCGGCGCGCCAAAATAAAAGCTTGCTGCCGCTTGTTCCCATGCCAATTGGGAATCCCAGTCTGGTCTTACAGGCAGACTCACTAAAGGCGATCCTTGGCCAATTTCTGGGAGCAGCTCTATCCGCATCGGCAGCATCAGCAAATACTTCGGGGGGCGATCTCAGCCTACCCAGTCGGCCGCTGACTTTGCTTTTGCCAATTCTGGTGGAAGTTTCCGTGCCGCCGCCAGCCGGTGATGCCAGCAATCCTTTGGACCGCGAAATCGGCTACAGCTTTCTGCAAGTGGTCGTCGCTTTTCCAGCATTGGGAATGTCTCTGCCGCCTCCGAATCACAATCCTTTTTTGCCGACTTCGGGCGCGGTAAAAGTCGGCCCTGCATCCATGAATGAAATGGCGCAGCTTGTGCCGTGTCCCAATTTACAAAGCGGCGATTGCACAAGCTATCCGATTACCCGTTCCGATCCTTTGTTTCTCACTGCAATGGCGGCTCCGGGTGCGGTAGAAACATACACGCCGCTTGACGACAGCGGTCGCAAGGATGTGGTCGAAACGCTACGCTATACCTGGTTTTCTACCGACGGCATTTTTGAAAACGAACGCACCGGAGATGCCCGTCCCGAAACCAAGTGGACAAACGCCGACAAACGGCCAGCTCCAGAGTCAGTTTCAAAGGTCGATCTGTGGCTTATCGTTCAGGACGGCAGAGGAGGTACAGATTTTCAACATTTTCAACTTTCCTTTTAATGTAGGAGGCATTCCCACAATGTATTTTCTCGACGGGAATTTTAAAAAAATGAATTGTTGTGCTGATTTGCTTTGACAGATTCCCAAGCGAAGACCATGTTTCCCTCCGCAAGTCATCCTGGTTGTTTGTCAACCACAGGAGGTTCGCCATGGCGCTCAAGCAGTTGTCTGCCTGGATCATGGTTGGAGTCTTCACACTGGCCTCAGTGAGTTCAGCGCTTATCTTGGCCACAGACAAGACCAAGGAGGAAAAGCCAGATGGCAAGGTTGCCTGGGTGGTCAAAGAGAAGTTGAATAAGGGCGAAAAGGTCAGCCCCTGGGAAACCCGTCAAATGATTCCTTCGGGTCCTAAGTACTAGAGCTTGTCCTAAGAAATGCGATTGCGATGGTAGCGCCAATTGCGCTGAAACAGCGTTCCTAGACGCTGCCATCGCAATCAGCTTTCGAGAGATTCAGACGTCTCTGCCTGTAGGACGGGCTTTGCGGCGGAATCGGTTTTCGTCGCGATCATTTGATGTAAGGCATCGCGCAAGGCATCCAGCGGAAAACATAGCCGCGCTTCGATATCTAGCCGGCGCAGTTCTTCGCGATCGAGTTTTTTCTGTGCTCGCAGGCGCCGCTTTTCAAACAGCATTTCGCCAAAAGCGCGCAGCGGCGTGACAAGCTCCGCTTCCAAAATATCGCCAGCCGTGGGGGCATCGCGCTCTAGCGCACGGCCGATGGACGCTTCGCTTAGCTCAAGCCGCGGCAGTACCCGCACGAAAAAATCATCTACTTTGCCACCGCGCAGGTAGCCCCGTGCGAACGCTCGGTAGCGCCCATAGACTTGCTCATCGAGCAGTCGCTGAAATTCATCTTCATCATCGCCCAGCCCAAGCCCGACGGCGACGCGGATCCGCGAAGCCTGGGCCAGCGCTCCAAGCTTTTCGTCCAGTAGGGCCAGCAAAAAATCGCGATCCGCAGGGGCGGCGTGATGTTCGCCAAAAGGCCAGCGGCGCGGTCGCACAAAATCCAGCGTCTCGCGAGCGGCGGCGCGGTGAGCCAGTTCGGCATCGGCCAAAAGCCGTTTGCGTTCGCCAGGTACAAAGTCCCGTTGAAACAGCACAAGGTCGGCCTGCAAAAGGCGGCTGTCTTGCTCCAGCTTTTCGCGCTCGGCGGGGCTGTACAAAGCCTCGGCTTGAGTCCGAGCGCGTTCTAATAGCGCCACTAGGCGTGCGTGCGCCGCCGTGGTCTTTATCGCTTGGGCACGCTGAAAAAAACGTTCTTCCAGCGCTTGTTCCAAGGCCGGCAGGTTGGCGCTTTTCAGCCGCGCGGCGTCTCCATGCTTGCGGCCATACAAAGCTTCTTTTCCGGAAAAGGGCACGATGAGATCGCAAAGATCTCCCAATCCATCTGGGCCGTCGCGCAGGTGCGCGACAATCGTTGGCAGTTCCGTAGCGGCTTGCAGCGCTTCCAGGCGGTCGATTTTGTTCAAAACGCCCAGAATTTGCTTGCCGGCGTCACGGATGCTGCGCAGGGCCTCGCGCTCGCTGTGTTTGCCGGCCTGGTCTACGGTAAATAGCCAGATCACGGCGTCGGCCTGCGCGATAAACTCCCGCGCCGTCGCCTCGTGCTCGGGCAAAATCGAATTCAGGCCGGGTGTATCGACGACATGGACGCGTGACAGCACGTCCAGGGGATACAGCACCTCCACCCACTTTATGCGGCGCGCTTCTTCGGCATCAAGGCCGCGCAAAAGCGCGGGAACTTTGGCCCATGCCACATTTCGGCTCTGACCGTCTCTATACACGACGCGTCCGCCGCGTTCGCGACCGTACTTCAGCAAGTTGATAGTGGCGGTGGTCGGAGTAATGCCCATCGGGGCCACTTCATCGCCAAGCAGCGCGTTGACAAAGGTCGACTTGCCGGAATTAAACTCGCCCATCACCGTGATAAGCAGCGGCCGGTCGTAAAGTTCGATGATTTTGGCGGCATCGGGACCAAAGGCCGATAGTTCTGGAGACTGCGACAGAATTTGATGCGCCCGTTGCAAAAGCCCATAAAGCTCGGTGGGCAAGGCCTCGCGCTCGCGTTTATAAAGCTCGGTCAGACGCTGCCGTGGACGCGTATCATTGCTTGTGCTCAAGGTCGCGGCGCGCCGCAAATGCGCAGCAGCGCTGGCTTTTTGTCCTTTGCGCAGATCCAGCTCGGCGGCAATCAGCCGTACCTCTACCGTATCGGCAATTTGCAGCGCCCGCGTCAGCAAGGCCTCGGCGTCAGTCTCGATCAAATTCGCGGCCAGGGCCTGCGCCGCCAAACCGTCCGCCGTCGCTTCTAGCAGCGGGTCTTGGGCCAGCTTGGCGGCAGCGGCGAATTTCTGACTATGCAGCGCCAAATGCAGCGCCTCGTTTAGCACCTCGCTGCGCGAAGGGGCATCCAAAGGCAGCTCGCCAAGCGCCGCATCGAAAGCGAAAAGGGCGCGATCCGCTTCACCTGTCTTTTGATGACAGCGCCCAAGCAGCAAATGGGCCTTTGCTCGCAGCGCCACGGCATTCGAATCGGCGGCATCGGCGCGCAGGCTGGCATAGGCGCGCAAGCCCTGCTCATAAGCCGAGGCCACATCGCCTTGCAGAAGCCGAAGCTGACCTAGGCCAAGGAGTGCGGCCACGGTATCGGGCTTTTCCTGCAGCGCGCGACTAAATGCGCGGTCGGCATCGGCCAGCTGCCCGGCGGACAGCAAAAGTTCACCGAGCGCCGAAAGCGCGCGCGGATCGGGATGGACTTCGCGCTCCGGACGGGTGGCACGAAGTAGGCACTGCCGAGCCGCCTCAAAAGTTGGCCCCCCAGCGGGTTCGCCGCGGCGCTGCGCACTTTGAATCAGCGCTTGACCGAGCAGTCCTTGAACGCCCCCATCGTCGGGCAATGCTGAAGCTGCTTTGCGCAATTCGCGCACCGCTTTGTCGATCTGTCCCGATTCCAGATATAGCGCCCCAAGGCTGCGCTCGACCTCGGCACGCTCTACAGCATCGCCCAGCAAGGGCAAGGCGGCGCGGTAGCGCTCGGCCGCTTGGTCAAGCTCGCCGCCGGCGCGCAGAGCATCGCCCAAGGCGATGTGCGCATCCGGATAGCCCTCGCGCGCGACCAAAGCCAGTTCAAGCTGCCGTTTGGCTTCCTCGGCATCGCCGGATTGGCCGCGCTTTAGATGACACAAGCCCAAAAGATACAAAGCCCGCGCATGGTCGCGCCGTTTGCCTAGGGCCTGGCGCAATTCGTCGATTGCGCCGTCATAATCGCCGCGCGACATAAGCGCCGCGCCGAGCTCTACATGGGGACGGGCTTCGTCGGCAAGCTCGCCAAGAAGGTCGCCAAACTGGTTGGCGAGCTGATTAAAACGATCGAAAAGGGCCACAGCCCATCTAGCGTTTGTCGAATGGCTTCGACATGCAAGAGGAAACCATTAGGGGGTCGCTTCGAAGTGGCTCCACAAGCGCTGGCGCAGCTCTTCCAAGCGGCTGTCGAGCCTTCCTAGGCCTGCAAGCTGGTCGCTAATTTCTCGCTCGCGCGCGGCCGCGTCCAGGCCCTGCGCGCGACGCTCGGTAAGAGCCCGGTCCAGCATCTCTGAAATGCCGCGATGCAAAGCCTGCCCGGCAGCGGTCACAAAATCGCTGAGGCGTCCGGCAAAGTCATCGACGATTTGCGCAAAGCGCGGCGCGATGGCCGCCGCGGCATTGCGCACGGCCTCGGGCGCTTGTTCTTTGGCCTGGGCTTTGACTTGATCCGACAATCGCCCATGCACCAAAACCGCGATGATGGGAGCCGCCAGGGTCAAAACGCCGCCGACGAAGGTATTGACGAAAAGAAAAATTCCCGTGCCCAGGGCTCCCAGCGCAAAAACCCCCAGATCGTACTTGAGCGTCGCCACTTCCAGCTCGACACGCGTATCGGCCGGGCCAAGTTCATTGGCCAGGGTTTGCATGGCGGCCTGTACGTTTTCATTTGTGACCTGAATGATTTGTTCGGCCAGATGCTCTAGACGCGACGCGACGCGATCGCCTTCTTGCTCGGCCCAAACTTTCAGGGTGTCTTGCAAAAAAAGCTGCAGGTACTTTCGAATGTCCGCAGCTTCCGCTTTTTCGATTTCGTCGGGCAGGGCGGCGCAAAAGGCGCTGGTGAATTCCTCTAGATCAAGCTGCACATGGGCTTTTATGGCTTCGGCATCAGCGGTAATTTTATTCTGAATCTGGCGCATGGTCTGCTGCTTGCCGTGCAGCTCTTTTTGAACGCGGGCAATGCGCGCCTCAAGCTCCTCAAGGCTCAGCTCCAGCGAGCGCTTTTTGATGCCGAGATTCTGACGCAGATACGATGCCAGCCGTTGCCCATCGGCGATGGTGTTGTCCAAAAGAACGCGGCTGCGGTCCGCGGACAAATATTGCTGCAAATAGGTCAAAAGCGGGGCCATGCCGCTTAACTCGGGATGGCCGGCCAGCGCCTGTTTGGCCGACACCAAAAAGATCGCCGGCTCGCTGCCGATGACGCTTGTAAGATGTTGCCGGCAATAGCGCAGGGCTTCTTCGCGCTCTTCGGCAGACAGCAAATCCGCTTTGCCGATGATAAAGATCAGCTTGTCGCGGCTGCGGCGCAAAATGCGCTGTTCCAAAAAGGCCCGTTCCGATTGCTTTAGCACCTGCGCGCCGTCTAAAAGAAAAAGGACAGCATCGGCGCGCGGAATGTAGTTGTAGGTAATTTCGGCCCGCGCCTCGTTCATATCATTGACGCCGGGGGTATCGACCAGCGTCACGCGGTCTTTGAGGATCTCGGCCGGAAAACCGACCTCGACATAGCGTACTTTGTCGGATTTCTGGCCTTCGATAGACACCCATTCGGCCAAGGCTTTTTGCGCCGCGCTTGGTCCTTTTTCAAAATCACCCAGAGTAATGGGCCGCACGGTGTCGTCGCTAAGCAGCGCTTTGGCGCAGGGCTTTTCGGCATAGACGAGGTGGTTGATGGTCGCGGTCGTCGGCGTGATTCCGGCAGGCAGCACTGTGGTGCCAAGCAGAGCGTTCACGAAGGTCGATTTGCCGTGATTAAACTCGCCAAGTACGACGAGGACGAAGCGTTCTTCTTCCAGCTTGGGGATGCGCGCCATCAGCAGGTCGCTGACCAGGGAGTGCATGCCGGTGTCGTCAGCCAATTTGGCGAGGTCACGCAAAGACGTGACCAGATCGGTCTTGATTTCGCGATGCTCGGCGGAAAGGGCGCTCATGTTGTCTCCATTCATATCATATCGCGAGGTTTTCCATCACGACCGGCGCAGGCTGCGCCATAGCGCAAATGGCGATTGGGGACGGACAAGCTGAAAAAGCGGAATGGCGAAGCGACGCGCAAAAGCCGCAGCAATCAAAATGGCGCTGACGGTATACGCCAGGGCGCTGGCGGCAGCGGCGCCGATGATTCCTTGGCGCGGTATCAAATACAGATTGGCGGCCACATTGACAAGAAGCGCCACGCCCTGCGCCCATACGACGCTGCGCGGGTAAGCTCCCGCGCCTTGCAGAGTTCCGGCCAGCGGGCTTGAGAAGCACATTGCCACGCAGCCCAAAAGCACCCACAAGCAGGGCACAAAAGATCCGCCAAAACGTGAACCGAAAAACCACACCAAAAGCGGCTGCCCAACGGCGGCCATGCCTAAAAAAGCGATACAACCGATCCAAACAGCCAGTTTGGCGCTATGTAGCGTCGCTTCCGCCACGGCCGCGGTATCTTTTTGCGCGGCGGCCTTGGCAAATAGCAGCGTATTTAGCGTTCCGGGCAGCATCAGCAAAAGCTCGGCGACACGCACACCCGCCTGGTAAAGACCCAAGTCATGCTCCCGCGTGGCTTGGGGCGCAAGTTCCTGAATTAGGTATACATCGATGCGCAGAAGCAAAAGATCGATGAGAAGGCTCAAGTAATTGCGCCCACCAATGTTCCAGGCGCGCCGATTCAGGAAGCTTTGGGAAACTTCGATTTCAGCGCCAGCGTCGCTCGGGCTTGAAGTCAGCAGCAAGCGAAAGCCAAGCGCTGCGAAAAGCGCAAAAAGCAGATTCCCAATTACTTGCAAAAGAAACGCCGATTCCGTAGCCAACCGGCCCTTTCCCCAATAAATAAGGGCGCAAAGCCCCGCGCATAGGACAAGCTGAACTAGGAGGTTCAGATAATTTTGCGTCCAAAATCGCTGCTGGCCCCAAAGCAGACTGTTTTGCACATCGCGGCCATACTGAACGACAACGCCGACCCCGATGAGCAAGCACCAAAGCGGCGGACGCGCTGCAAAACGAACTCCGGCGGCCACCGCAAGCAGCAGGATGCCAAGGATGCCGATGACTAGGACGCCGCGCGCGCGCGCGATACGCCGTAGGGCTTGCAGACGCTGCTTGCTCGATTTGCCCACGGTTTCGCTGCTTAAAATGGCCAGCGCCCCAGGCAGACCAAATGACAATAGCGCCACCAGCAAATTTACATCGACAAGGGCGGCGCTATACCGGCCGATGCCTTCGGGGCCAAGCCCGCGCGCCAGCATCGCCCCCTGCCCTAGAGCCAACCCCAAAAGCAGCAGCCGCGTAGCCAGCGTCCCTACGGCGACCGAGTATAATTTCGGCGTTTCTACGGGGGAAGCGTCGTTCAAGGCGTGCCGGTGCCGTACGGATCAAAAGGAGGCAGTCCCTGACGCTCGGAAGCGATTTTGGCCAGCTCTTCGGCGGTAAATGCGTCGGAGCTGCCCGCCGACAGGTGGCCGCGTATGTAATCTTCGACCAGTTGGCGGCCTTTGCGGCCTAGGTGGTCTTCTTTGTCGTCCGCGCAGTCGGCCCATTTTTCGTACAGCTCGTGCCGACGCGCGGCTGCCGAGCGGTGGCCAGACCAGATTCGCGCGATCTCTTCGGACAGCGAATTTAGCGCCTGCGCTCGCGATTCTTGCAGCGAGTTCTTGCGCAGATCGTTACGCACCTTGTCGGTAAATTCCAAAACGCGGCGCTTTTCCGCAGCATAGGGATCCTGTTTTTTGCTGCGCATCGCCAAATCGGTCAAATCGAAGCTGAAGGTTCCGCCTTTTTCCAATCCAATCGGAAAGCGGTTGTCAAAAGAGATCGATCCGTCGGACTTGATATGAGCAATGAAATTTTTGGTTTCGCACTTATAGCCGCCGCCTTTTTCGGCAATAAGCTCAAAGGGGGCTTCTTTTTTGGGATCCAGGCGCTCGTCTTTGAACAGCCGATCGGGGCCTTTGGGAATGGGAGCTCCGGCGGCGGGTACGCCAACGATTCCGCCCAAGGTTTTTTGCGGAAACAGATCGATTGGACCTTTTTGCGGACCGGGCGCAGATGTTTCGGCGGTTTGCGGCGGCTGCGCCGGCACGACGAGGGCCGGGCTTTGCGGATTTGAAACTTCATCCTTGCGCGGTACCGGAATCAGCTCACGCGGCAGCGGCCGACTGGCCGGATGGCGATTGGCGATGGCGGGCGGCGGCGATACCGGAGGCGGAGGCGGAGGCACTTCCGGCGGGGGCTTAGGCCGGGTCAGCATTTCCATCTCGATAGGAGTCGAGCGATGGTTAGACGATGGAAGCGGTCGTAGATAGGCAAAAGTCAGAAATGCGAGATGAAAAATCAGGGCAATCAGCAACCCACTGCCGGTTCCTACCGCCGAGGCATCGTAAGCCTCAAAGCGAGTTCCCGACACAGTTGTCTGCTTGCCCCCTGCGCCATGGCCATTTTTCCGGCTTGAGCCGGACAAAGATTGCATCGATGCAACTATGGCATAGCTAACATCAAGCTGCACCCGCGGCGGGCCCGAAGGCCAGCGCCATCTCGAGCTCGGCAGCTATTGCAGAATGCACTGATTTCTTTCCGGATCCGCCAAGCAGCTTACGATCGCGCTGCTGTACTCGGATGCACTGCCGCGGCATGAGGTATTGTCGAAGCAAGCCAGCTCGGCTTTGCGAATGTCTCCGGAGTTTTTGCATTTTTTGGCCAAGCGCGCATCGTCATCAGCGGCCGAGCCCTTGTTTGTATCGCAATTGTTGTGGCAATTCGTCGTCGTTACATCATTGGCGTAGCCGCAGCGCTTGGCAGCATCGCAGCTCGCATTGCATATGTCGTATGCACCGGGCGCGCCGCAAGCGGCAGCGAAAGAGACAGCAAGGATGGCGACGATTCGCGACAGTTTCAGGTTCATGGAAGCCTCCAGATGAAAGGTTAGTGGGCGCAGTATGTCACAAACAAATTTGGATGTCGCGGGTTGGTAATAGATCGGTTTTGCTAGCAGCGCGTTAAGTAGAGTAAGGAGAGTACGATGCCTAAGACGATCGCCACCGCCCTGGCGCTTCTATGTGCCCCTGTAGTCCTTTGCAATTTGGCCACCGCCGGACCGCTACGCGACCAATCCGGACCTTATGAAATACAGGTGCTGGTCGATGGCGCGCCGGCGCAGACCTATGTTCAGAACGGCGAAACCTATGTATTAGGTCACCGCGGAGCCCGCTATACCTTGCGGGTCAGCAACCACTCATCGCGCCGTATTGAAGCGGTCATCTCTGTGGATGGACGCGATGTCATCGACGGTCGCAATGCTGACTACCAGCACAAGCGCGGCTACCTCGTGGCTCCTTATGGACAGGCCGAGATCGATGGTTGGCGGTTGTCTGATAACCAGGCGGCGGCGTTCCGTTTTTCCAGCGTTGCCGGATCTTATGCGGCGCGCACCGGATCGGCGCGCGAAGTCGGAGTGATCGGCGTCGCGGTATTTCCCGAGCGCTATGATCCGCCGCGTCCCGTGTATATTCCGCAGCCGCGGCCTCGTCCCTATTGGAACGGTCGCGATGATGTGTATGGCGGCGCGCCGCCCCCGGCCGCCAAATCTGAAGCGCGCAGCAGCGAAGACAGCGAAATGGGGCGTGGAACGGCCGCTGCGCCTCCCGCCAGCGAGCCCAGCATGGGCGGGATGGCCCGCGATCGCAGCGCCCAGAAACGTCCGGGCCTAGGTACCGGCTTTGGCGAACGCGTCGATTCGCAAGTTCAAGAGGTTCCGTTTACGCGCCAAAGTTCCTTTCAGCCGGCGGCACTACTTGGTGTGCGTTATAATGATCGCTCGGGGCTTTTGGCCATGGGCATCGACGTAGACGGCGACGGCAGCAACTATGATGGCGAGATTTACCGGCGGCGCACCGCGCAGCCCTTTCCAAGCAACCAGAACCGCTACGCCACGCCTCCACCAGGCTGGTCCGACGGTTACTAGGCCGTCTAGGCACGAAGTAACGCCGATCGCTTGAGTGCGTAGGGCTTTACACACTGTAACCGCAATCACGCAGCCTGCGGTGCCACCGAAACTGCCAATTCGCCAATTCGACCCCTGTCAGCGACGAAGTCCTTTTCGAAGTGAATTCGGCAAACTTGGCATCAAATGTGCTTCCTGCCCAAGCACCATGGAAACATCGATTTCGCACGCAGCCCCCTTCCTACCCCATGCTGGGTCCAAGGTTGCGCTTAGCGACCAGGTCGCCGTCGTGCTCAACAAGAACGCCCGCGCGGTGACTCGGCGTCAAGTTCAGCGCATCAAGCAGTTGCACGGCTCCTCCGACGTGTTTCTATCCGAAAGTCCGGCCCACTGCCGCAGCATCGCCACGACGCTGGTCGAGCGCCGCTACGGCACGGTCCTTCTGGGCGGCGGAGATGGCACCTTTGTCCGCGGTCTTAACGATCTGATGTTCGCCTGCCAGCGCGCCGGACAGCCGCTGCCCCGCATTGGCGTCCTGCGCCTGGGAACCGGCAATGCCATCGGTTACTACCTGGGCGTGGAACCGTCCTCGGCGCGCGGCTTGCGTACCGAACTAGAGCGGGCGCAAAAGCCGGACACGCTGATTCATGAACTGCCCCTTTTGCGCGTAGATGGCACGCTCGCGCCCTTTGCCGGCACGGGCCTAGATTCGCAGATCCTTGAGGACTACACGGCAACCACCCGCACGCTCGATCTGATGCGGCTTGGGCCGATGCTGGGTTCGCCGCTGCGCTATGCGCTGGCCATCGCCTTGCGCTCGGTGCCGCGCTTTATGTTGCGACGACTGCCCGAGGTCGAAGTGGTCAACGTCGGCGGTCCCGCCTATGCCATCGGACCAAACGGACTGCCCGACCCCGTGCCCCTACCCCGCGGCACCGTCCTATATCGCGGGCCGTGCACATTGGCGGGCGCCGCTACCGTTCCTTGTTATGGATTTGGCATACGTATTTTTCCCTTTGCCGATTTTCGGCGCGACAAATTCCATTTGCGCTGCACCGATGCATCGGCGCTGGAAACTTTGGCCCACCTGCCTGGGGTTCTGCGCGGCACGTATTTAAGCCCCTCGCTGCATGATTTCCTATGTGACGCGGTCGAGATACATATGGAAGCGCCGGTCCCCATGCAGATTGGCGGCGATCTATTGAAGGATCGTCGCGACCTCATGCGCATCGAGCTTGGACCGCGTCCCGTACGGATGTTGTGCGCCCGGCCGCCGCAGACGTTACTATCGACTTGATGTCGGAGACGCCGAGCTTTGTAAGCTGCGCCAAGCTGCATGAATTTCATCTGAAGCTGCTCAGTCCGACGCAGATCTCTGCGGTGCAGGCCTTTTTTGTCGGCTGCGGCGAAAGCGACACGTGGAATAGCTGGATGCGCCCGGCGCGTTGGCCGCCACTGGGCGCATTGTCCGTGTTCGACGAAAATGGGCCTTTTGCAACGCAAGAATTTCGTTTTCCTATGGCAGCGCGGCCGGCGGCGCTTGTGGCCTATAGCTCGGTCATGCTTGTCGAGCTACGCTGCTCAAAACGCTTGGTCAGCGAAGTGATTTTGCGCTGCACCCCGGGTCCTTGGGGGCTGGCTGCCATGACCGTTGCCGATCGGCCATTTGCCGACTCGCCCGACTGCGAAATACCGCCAAGCGAGCCGCCGCTTTTGCGACCGCAGCCGCAGCTTTTTTCCGATGGCGATTTTTTGGCCCAAGCGCTGCTGCGACGTACCCTTTTGCGCGGCACTCTCGATACCGATCCAACGCTGGACGACTTGTTTGAACTGGTTCGGCCCTACCGCGGCGGAGCACTCCTTGGCATTCCTGAAGGCCCTATCGCGTACCAGCTTTGGAATGGCGGGCTGGTACTGCCGCCCAGCGCCGCTGCAGAAGCAGAAACGCTCAGTGGCGGCGATCGCGTGCTATTGCGGCTGCGCATAAACGGCCGATCCTTGCAAGGCGTCTCACAGCGGCTGGGAGATGGCTATAAACCTATGGGCCAGGTAGAGCTTGCCGCCGATGGTCTAGCCATCACAGAGACGGCGTTTATCGATGCCCAAAGTACGCTGCAAATTAGGCTATTGGCGAAAAACTCCTCTGTAGATGCGCTAAGCCTTTCTTTGCAAGCAGTGACGGCGCGCCGCATCACCGCGCAAAATGATCGCGCGCTGTACGCCGAAGTGCAAACGCCGATCGGCTGCCAGCTTCTTGCGGATTGCGCACCGGCGGCGGCCAAAGATGCCACCGTCACTCAAGCCGAGCTGCGCCTTTCGCAAGATTTTTCGGGCGATGCGCCCTGCTTTGCGCTTCGCGCCAACACGTCTTGCGAACTGCACCTGCGGTTGCCGCTGCCTACCAAAACCGTGCCCCGGGCGGTTCCTAGCGATGATGAATTTCTCGCTGCCGGCGCGCAACTGGACCTGCCGGATTCCCATTTGATGAATCTGTGGCGCGCCCTGCTTTTGCAAACGCGCCTTTTTGTTCGCGACGGCGTGATGCGTTATGGGCTGTTTCCCGGCGTGTACGAGGATGCCCTTTTCGGCATTGAAGAGGGCTGGAACCTTGTATCGCTGGCCCAGTACGGCCACGGCGCCGCCGCGATGGAAATTCTCGAGCGAACGTTTTACGCGGCGGAGTTTCTGAAAAAAGACGGGCCGCATCATCAATATCGCAACGGTCTGGCCCTAACCTATGCCCTAGATGTGCATGCGCTGACCGGCGACGTGCATTTTTTGCAGCGCTTGTGGCCGACGCTGCGCGACAGCGCCATGTGGCTGCGCCAGGCTTTTGCCAGCACGCGGACTTTGGAAAACGGCCAGCGCCCGCCGCATTACGGACTTATGCCGCGGCATATCTATGGCGGCGATCTGCGCACTCCGGCGTATAGCCTTTACGCCTCCAGCGCTTGCTGGCGCGGCTTGCGCGATGCCGGACGGGTGGCAACCATTCTGGCCGAAGAGCCAGAAGCGACGGCCTGGCTTGCGGATGCCGCCGCCGTGCGTGCCGATCTTTGGACAGCGGCCGAGCGCATCTACCGCGCCGATGCGCAGCCGCCCTTTTTGCCGTTTCGTACGGACGAAACCGCAAACTCGCCGTCGAGCGGCGATTACTACCAGCTTTTCGCCTCGCTGGTGCTAGAAACCGCGGCCTTTGGCTGGCGCGGACGCTGGGCGCGAACGCTGACCGAATATTTAGAGGCCACCGGACGGCAAGTTCTGGGTTTGCCGCGCTTTGATGGCTGGTTCGAAAGGCTCGGCATCGATGCCGAATACGCCCGCGGCTGCCAACTGGCCGCGCTGCAGCGGCGAGAATTTGCGCGCTTTTATCGCGGCATGCTGGCGCAGATCGGCCTGTCTTGCGATCCGTACACCTTCGTCTCGCCGGAAACCGCGGTGATTCGTTTCACGCAGGAAGAACAGATCGAACGCATGCAGGCTTTGGCCACGCAGGCTTGCCGTGCCGATTCTGATCCGTGCTCAGCGGGCACCGGCGTCATGCTTCAGTATTTGCGCCATATGCTCGTCACCGAAGAACGGGACGAAGACGATTTGCCCACTGGGACGCTGTGGCTTTCACCGGCGGCGCCGCAAGCCTACTTTGCGCCCGGCCAAAGTTTTGCGGTAAAAAAGCTGCCGACGCTGTATGGGCCCTTGTCGTTTCGCTGCACGACCGATGCAAACTGGATCGTCTACGAGCTTATTAGCCCATGTCCGCTGGACATCGAAGTTTTTTACCGCGACAGCGATGCGCAGCGCCGCTCTAGCCGCGTGCGCGCCGACGGTCCGACACGGCTGACGCTGCGGCGTAGCTGACCTATACTGGGCCCATGGACGCACAAAAGCGGCTGCGGATGATGCGATGGCTTTCCTTGGCTTTCACGCTGCTCGGAATCCTTTTTGGCCAAAGCCGTGCGCGCGCCGACCAGCCCTTGTCCTGGTCGTGCGATTTGGTGGAAGAAAACACCGTCCATATCGACGGCATGAAAAGCGATTGGGAGGGCGTCAGTCCGTTTGTGCTCAAAGTGAACGCCGAAAGCAGCGCACAGGCGCGTACTTTGGGCGTCAAGCTGTACTGCAACTACGATCAAAAAAATGTCTATTTGCTGATCGATGTCGAAGACGACATCGTTTTGCGTAGCAAAAGCGCCACGCCGCGCGAGGATCACGTCGAACTGCTGTTTGGCGTGCTCGAGAAAAAAAGCGGCGATTTGCACATCGATCGGCTGCTGATCTTTCCAAGCTCTTCGCAACAAAAGCAAAAGCGGGTGGTGCGTTGGCAGGCTCACAAAGGCGCTTCGCATTTGCCCAAAGTGCTCGAAGGCGAAGGCCCGGCGGGTGGCAAATCTGCTGGCGAGGACGCCTTTGCCATCTATGATGCGCTGCAGCCTCGCGGTTATGCCATCGAGCTGCGTCTGCCCAAAAAACGCATTCCGGGATATCAAGAAGGGACGCCACTGCGGCTTTCTTTGCGCGTTGTAGACAGCGATGCACCAAGTGGCGAACTGGCCGCCAGCGCCGAGCTTTCACCCAGCGAACCGCCCAGCGCGCTTTCCGTGCTGGAGCTGGAAGAAGGGCAAAAATCGCTGGCCGAGCTGCTTTCAGAGCTCAAGCTCAGCGCCGATGACATCTATTTGGACAAAACCGCTGATGTGGGCAACGGCTCGGGTCGCGTATTGATGATTGGAAAGTATCTAGCCTTTGCCGGTAAAAACTACGCTTATCAAGAGATGGCGCCGCAGCGCGCCGATATCAAAAGCGCGCAGCTTATCGAGCTTTCTTCCAAACAGCACGCCGTGGCCTTGCGCATTGCCGAGCGCGGCGGCGGCGGCGGTCGCGAAGTGCTGCGCATCTACGTACTGCCGGCCGGCGGGGGACAGTTTCAGTCGATTTTTGCCGCCGAGGTATTAAAAGAACAAGGCACACGCCGGCTGAGCACTCAGGTTCACTTTGAACGGCGCGGCGCGACTGCGGAAATTGTGTTGACTCCGCAAGCGGCGGTGGGATTCTCGGCCGCGACGTATAACGAGCTGCCGGCGGAAGACGTCATTTCGATTCTTTTGCCTTGGCAAGACAAACGCACTCGATACGTCTACAAAGGACAACGCTACGTGAAGGAATAGAAACCGCGAATTCCTTAGAGCTAGCGAAATTCGACGTGCGTGGTTGTGGTCGTGGACGTGGACGGAACGGCCGACTGAGTTGGAGGTACGGAACGTTCCCAGGGGGATAGTTCTTCTTCTTCGGTCAAAAGCTCGGCCGGCAGTTCCACAGGTTGCGACGGACCGGAACGGGCAAAACGCGCCTGGTTTTTCAATAAGGTCGGGCGCAGCTCTTTGCCTTCGGCGCCGCGGCTGTCGGCAGCGGCTACGGCCTGTTCCGAATAGGTCAAGGCCTTGGCGCGATCACCGCGCAAGTGCATCACCTCGGCCAGCGTGTCTAAGTACAGCGGATTTTTTTCATCCAAAGACAAAAGGCGCTTGGCGGCGCGTTCCGCGGCGTCATAGGCCGCCACGCGCAAGCATCCATAGACGATTTCATTCAGAGTTTCCTGAGCCTTCTTTTCTTTGGCGTCTAGGTGGGCATCGACATAGCTGTCGAGCGCTCGCAGACTTAGCGCATCGGCGGGTCCGCGCCGGCTCAGCTCGCGAAACGCCGCATCGGCATTGGCGCTGCGCGGAAATGCCAAAAGATGCTCGGCCATTTGCTGGCGTGGCGCCTCGCGCAAAATCCGCCGCAGCCGCACGATGCGCAGCTCCCAGTCAATGGCCGCGGCCACCGCTGTGACGCGCTCTCCACCACTTTTTACCGCGGCCGCAGCGCGCAAAAGAGTGGCTTCGGCAGCGGCATCCTGTCCGCGTTGGGCTTGCCTTCGCCCAAGGACGAGCAAGGCTTCGGCATTGCTTGGCTCGCGGCTTATGCGCACTTGCAAAGAGTCATCCGATTCCCAATCGGACGCTACATGTGCGACCCATTCGATAAATTCGCGCGCGCTGCGATAGCCTTCGATGCGGTCGATAATCCGCCCTTGTTGCCCAATGGCCACAAACGTCGGATAGCCAACGATTTTCAAAGTTCGCGCCGCCACCATTCCCGGCGCGGCTTCGGCATCGTAGTGAATGTAGATCACCTCGCCGAGCGCCCGCTGCACCGCGGCTTGGGGCAAAACCCGCCGATCGAATTCTTTGCAGGGCTGACACCAGCGGGCTCCAAATTCCAGCACCAACGTTCGACGGGCCTTTTGCGCCATGGCCTGGGCTTCTTCGAAAGTTGGCGTCCGCGTCCCTGCGCCACTCGGTGATTTTGCATCGGCAAAAACATCCGCGGCGCCCATGGTCAAGGGCGCCGCCAGAACCAGCAGCACAAAGTAGGCTCGCAGCTTCATACCGGCCAGTTTAGCATTTTGCGATTTGGCAGCCGTTTGAGGCCGTGTTTGCTTTACCAATCAGCCAGGCCCCAGGCGACACAGATTGCGAGGTCGACGGCTATTTGTGACTTGGACTTTTACCAGCCGGCGCGGGCGGCAGCGCAGCGGGCGGCGGTGGAATGCTGATATCAAGCGGAGTCACCGTGCCCAAAGTGCTTAGCGGGCTGTCAAAGTCTGCGGCATTGCCAACGACTAGCACCGCGAAGCCCTGCGGATTCAGATATTTTTGCGCCACACGCTTGACGTCTTCCAGCGAGACCTTGGCAATTTCGGCGGGAAATTTTTCCAAGTAGTTGGGCGGATAGCCATAAAACTCTAGGGCCATGCGCTCGCTTAGGGTTTTGGCTTTGCTGTCGAAGCGAAAGACAAAGGAATTCAGGATGGATTCCTTGGCGCGCAAAAGCTCGGTCGCAGTGGGAGGATTCTGTATCATTCCCTGAACTTCTTCCTGCAGAGCTTTGACCGCTTTGACGGTATTTTTGCTGGCGGTTCCCATCCACAGACGATAAGTGGCCGGAACATCCCAACCAAGACCGACCACACCGCGAACCGAGTAAGCCAGTCCTTTTTTGCTGCGCACATTGGAAAACAGCCGCGCCGAAAAGCCGCCGCCGAGCACTTCATTCATCACTTCGATGGCATAGTGATCGGGGTTTTTGCGCGTCGTGCCAAGCTGCACCAAATGAATATTGCTTTGGTTGACGTTGTCTTTGCTGACAAAGTAAACCCCGGCGTGCGTGATCGGAAAGTCGATCTTGGCCGCCGAAAACGCCGGTCCGCGCGGCCAAGTCCCAAAGGCCGCCCGCAGTCGCGCTTCCATGACCGCGGCATCAAAATCGCCGGCGACGCCGACAATCAGATTTGCCGGAGAAATGACCTGCTTTTGCCAGCGCATTAGATCTTCGCGCGTCACCGCCGCAACGGTTGCATATTCGGGATGGCGCGCGTACGGGTGGCTTGGGCCAAAGGCCAACTTGGACGATTCGCGCATGGCAACGCTCATCGGATTGTCGTTGCGCCGTTTGATGGCGGTATAAAGCTGACGCTTGGCCAGGTCGAGCTTGTCTTCGCGAAACTCCGGTTCGCGCAGTATCTCAACGATGAGCTTGAGCATTTCGTCAAAGTCGTTCTTGAGAAAGCTCGAGCGCAAGTTCATCGAATCGGCATCGCTGCCTAGTTCGATTTCGGCACCGCGCGCCGCCAGAAAATCATCAATCTGATCACCGGTGCGCGTCTTGGTTCCGCCAGTGCGCAGAACTTGCGAAAACAGATTGACGAGCCCGACTTTTTCCGACGGTTCATCTCGACTGCCGCCGCGCAGCGTAATGTCGATGTCAATAAGTGGCAGTTCGCTGTCCGGCTGCAGAAAAATGACCATGCCGTTGTCGAGCTGAATGCGCGTCGGCTGCTGCGGTGTAAACGGCCGCAGCGGCGGCGCTTTGATCTTTTGCCAGTCGGTCTGAACTTGTACCGGTGTCGCCCACAAGCTGGAAGAGCTCACAAACAGCAGCGCCAGCGCGAAAAGTCCCAAGCGGGCAGAAGGACGAATAGGAAAGTATCGCGGGTGCATTATTTGCCTCCTGCCTTGACCGCCGCGCCTTGCGCTTCGGTGCTTTCAATCCAAGCGGCCGTGCGATTTTTGTCCGTAAAGACGCGATTGGCGACTCGGCGAATGTCGTCTTTGCTGACTTTTTCAATGCGTTCGACGTTGCGAAAGACATCGCGCCAGTCGCCGTAGCGCTGCTGAGCGCTGGCAAAAGCGATGGCCAGCCCTTGGTTATTGTCCAGGCTGCGCAAAAGCTCTACTTTGGCGCGGGTTTTGACCATTTTGAGCTCGTCGTCGCTTACGAGCTCTGTTTTCAGGCGTTCGATCTCTTTGTGTATGGCCGCGCGCAGCTCTTGCGGAGTGTGGCCCGGGGTGGGAACCGCAAAATAAACAAACAAGTGCGGATACTTTTCTCCGGGAAAATTGGCGCTGCCAGCCGCCTGCGCGGCAATCTTCTGATCGCGCACCAGCGCTCGATAAAGCCGCGAAGTTCTGCCATCAGACATCAGTTCGGAAATGGCGTCGTACACCGCGTCGTCTGGATCGCGACTGTCCGGACGATGGTAGCCCTCGATGTACAGCGGTTGGCTGTTCTCGCGCAGGGTGACCATGCGCTCGGCGACTTGTTCGGGCTCTATGGTGGATAGCGGAGCGGGCTTTGGCCCTTTGGGCAAGCGGCCAAAATAAGCCTCAAGAACCGGCAGCACCTCTTTGCTTTTTACGTCGCCAGCCACCGCGATGCATTTGTTGGCGGGTACGTAATAGGTTTCCCAGAACTTTTGCGCATCAGTGGCCGAAAAGGTCTCTAGATCGCTTGGCCAGCCGACGACAGGACGGCCGTAGGGATGGGCGGTAAAGGCCGCGGCCAAAAGCTGCTCCATCATGCGGCCGATGGGATTGGAATCGGTGCGCATGCGCCGCTCTTCGTTGACGACATCGCGCTCTTGATAGAATTGGCGCATGACCGGCCGCTTGCTGCGTTCGGATTCCAGATAGGCCCAAAGCTCGAAGCGGTTGGCCGGAAACGAAAAGAAGTAGCCGGTTTGATCGGCGCTGGTAAAGGCATTTAAGCCGACGCCACCGACGCGATCGATGATTTCGCCAAATTCATTGGGAACGACGAACTTTTCAGCGGCTTCTGCCGCGTCGCGCCAGGTTTTTTCCAGCGCCGCAAGACTTGTGGCATTGCGACCAAAGGGCTTTCGACGCTCGGCGTCGTAGGCCATGTAGGCCTTTTCGACTTTTTCCAGGGCCTGGCGTTCTTGGGCGTAATTATTGGTTCCGATGTGGTCGGTTCCTTTAAAGGCCATGTGCTCGAACATGTGCGCCAGGCCGGTTTGCCCCATCGCTTCCTGCGCGCCGCCGACATCGACATGGGTGAAAAACGAAAACACCGGAGCTTCGGGACGCTCGATGATGATGAGCGTCAGCCCGTTTGGCAGCACTTTTAGCGTGGTGCGTTTCTCAAACGACGCCAAATCTTGGGCCACCGCCGGACGGGAGCCCACTGACAAAAGCAGCGCCGCGCAGGTCGCCGAGCGGACGAAGAAACGCTTGCAACGATTCATGAACAAGTACCTCCTTGGCCAAGCGCGGGCCGGGATTTTCGAATCTATTTCCTGTTGTGGCTGATGCCGTGCCAGCCGCTACGCAAAAGCGCTGACATCTTACCCGGCTCTTTGGGAACTGGCATATACTAAGGTGCCATGAGCAAAAAAAAGATCGCGGTTCTAGGGACTGGAGATGTGGGCGTGGCCCTGGGCAATGCCTTTGTATCCCTTTTACATCCGGTGATGATGGGGTCGCGTGATGCCCATAACGCCAAAGCGGCCAAATGGGCGGCGCAAGCGGGGCCGCTTGGCGCGCACGGCAGTTTTGCCGATGCCGCGGCCTATGCCGACATCATCGTGCTGGCAACGCTGTGGACGGGCACAGAAAACGTGTTGCGGCTGGCCGGGGAAAGCAATCTGGCGGGAAAAACCATTATCGATACAACCAATCCACTGGAATTTACTAAAGACGGCCCGAAACTAATCATCGGCCATACCGATTCCGGCGGCGAACAAGTACAGCGCATGGTGCCGTCGGCGCACGTCGTCAAGTGCTTCAACATCGTCGGCAATCAGCACATGTACAAGCCCGATTTTCCCGGCGGCCCGCCGGACATGCTGATCGCCGGCAATGATTCGAGCGCCAAGCTTTCCGTCACTGCGATTTGCCAAGAGTTCGGCTGGAACGTCATCGATATGGGCGGAATTGAAGCCTCAAGGATGCTCGAACCTTTGGCCATGCTGTGGATTTCCCATTACTTTCGAACCAAAACCGGCGATCACGCCTTCAAGCTTTTGCGCAAATAGACGCCTAGCGCCGGGATCATCGCGACGGCAAAGCCCAAAGCGACGTAGAGTACGGTCTTGGCCAAAAGGATGTCCACGCCTTCCACCTTATGGGCCGTCCCCGATTCTGCTTGGACGGTGGCGCTATGCTGCAGCAAAAAATAAAGACCGCTCAGTCCGAAATGAATGCCGCGCTTTAGGGAATTAAATCCAGAGATCGTCGAAGCCGGCACACAGTGCCCCTGCCGTTGCGAAAACGCCAAAATCGCCGTCGAAGAGTACGGTTCGATAAAACCGCGCAGATAGTTAAAGCCAATGCAAACTAGCGCCGTGGCCGCGACCATTGCCAAAAGCCCAAAGTGCAGCGCCACGCCCAGCGGATAAAGCGCCAGCAGGAAAAAGGAGCCCAGCGCGCTTCCTAAGGCCACGCGCCGGGCTCGCGGATCAGACCTCGGATCTTCATGGTGATACAGGCGGCTATGATGCGAGCCTCGGCTGCAGGCCCAATAGCCAAGCATCGACACCAGCGTGTAAAGCGGTCCAAACCACAGCGACCGCAAAAAAAGCGTCCCGGTCAGGCGGCCAAGCGGCGATTGAAACAGATAGACTGCAAACAGCGCCGCCGAAGACGACAGGCACAAAAGCCACATGTTGGCGAACACCTGCGGCCATTTGAAAAGCGCGGCCAGACTGCGTAGCACTTCCTGAAGGCCCGGACGTACCAGGGAAGCCACATGCAAATTCGGCAGCTTTTGCAAAAGGCGCAGCGCCCAAAGCTCGGCCCCAAGCGTCAGCAAAAATAGACTGTTTTGCAAAACGATACGCCAAGCCGGAGCCTTCGCATAAAACGTGACGAGCTCATAGAAAATCGCCCCGACCGCCACCCCAAGCATCGTGCCAAGGTAGCGTATCGCGCTGCCCACGCCTTCAAAGCCGCCTTTGCCGAGTTCGGGAATGTCGGACTTTTGCGCAACCGCCAGAAAAAGAACGGTGTCCGCGCCGCTTAAAAGCGCCAGACCGACGCCGATGGCCATCTCTAAAAGCAGCAGTCCGATGGCGCCGGGGAGCCAGATTTTCGTACCGGCACTATTGCTATGTCCTTCGGCAAAAGCCCGCCACAGCCCGAGAAGAAAGAACCCCAGCATGACCATCGCGGTGATTCGCAATCCCAGCCGCAGCGCCGCCTTGGCGCCGTTGCGATCGGCATAAAGACCTGTCGGCACATCGGCGACCACCATGGCCAGGCTCGCGACTCCCAGAGACAGCACGCCCAAGGCCGGACCGATGTGTCCGCTAAGCAGTTCCAAAAGCGGAACCAGAACCGGTGAATGAAAAGCAATGAGGTAGGCAAAGCGAAAGCGCAAAAGCGCCCGCACTTGCGGATGCGCGATACAGGCGTCCACGGTAGGCCGCGGCAAGCCGCGCAAAAGCACGTGGCGTACAAAAAAGGATGGCATCGGCTATTCGGCAAAGGCAAATCGCGACCGGCTGGGCTTTTCTAAAAGCTGACTTTGGCCTTTACAAAGATTTCGCTGCCGCCAGCCGCGGGATCTCCGAATTTGCTAGAGCGATCGCCCAGCATGATAAAGGCGCCGGCCATAAGCTCTGTGCCGTCAAAGACACTCCAGATAAGTTGCGGAAAAAGGACTCCGGTGGGGGTGTAGTCATCCCACATCCGTGATTCTAGATCGATGGAGGGAATCTTGATGACGCCAAATAGACGCAGGATCAAGCGTTCGCGCAGCGTCTTTATGTCAACACCACCGACGAAGTAATCGCCGACGCGAGCTTCCACGCGCGGCGCATCCTTAAGGCTTGTCGAATCGCGGCGCGGCCGTGCCGCCCGGCCGGCGCCAAATTCATCGATGAAGCCATGCACGTACTGTAGGTTGATATACACATGCTCGGCCAGGGTATAATCGGCGCCGACGGTCGCTTTGACAAAAGGAGTCGACTCGACCACTACCGGCCGAGAAGCCGCAGTCCCCGGTTCATAGGTCTTGCGGATGTAGCGGCCGATGTTCGGGTCTAGTACGTACTCCATGGGCCGCGGTCTGTTTTTATCCGTCGCGGTGATGGCATCGTAAAGCGCCATGGTGACTTCGCCGGGAAAGTACACCGCGGCTTCAATCCAGTAGCCGATTCCTCCCAATCGCGATACCGAACCGGCCATTTCCAGGCCCAAAACATCCATGCGCGGATAGACCAGCGCGGTTTTGGTCAGGTTTTCTAAAACCGTACCGGTCGAGACCGACCACGCCGGCACCGGAACTCCGAAGCGACCGTGATAATAGGAGACTCCCATGTCCTGATCGAAAAGTTTCCAGGCCGTGCGAAAACCTTCCTGCATATTGGCGGCAGTGACTTCGGGAGCCAGCACATCGGAAGTAACGGTCAGCGTCCCCGGAGCTGGAATCAGCCGGCCGGTTGCCGGGTCGACATGGGCTGCATAAAGCGTACGCTCGGCATCTAGCGCGCTGCGCACCCCTTGATCAGCCAAGGGAGCTGGCCGCAGCGGATCGAGCAGAGCCAGCGGCGCCGTACGCGGCAACTGCGCTGGACGAAAGACCGGAACCAAAACGGCAGTAAAAGCCAAATCGCCGATGGGATTCCAATCCGCGCGAATCATATTGTTGGCCAATGCCCGTCCAAACAAAAGCGGATCGGACAAATCCAATGTGTTCACATTGGCTATCGGATTAAACTTGTCCGCCGAGCCCCAAGGCACAGTCTGGCGTCCGATACGCAGATCGAAACGCGGAATGTACTGACCAAAGATGTTGTTGATGTCGATGTAGGCGGCGTGAAACTCGAAATAGTAGGGGTCCACGCGCGGCCGCAGCGTTGCCGAATCTATATCCGTCAAATCGGAAAACCCAAAGGTCACCATTTCAACGTCGGCAACGGCGCGAACTTTTTCGCCGAGTTTTGCGGTCAGCGCGGCGCGAATGCGGTTTTCGTTGCGCGATACACCGTTTTTCAAAAGCGTCCACTGGGTCGGCGTCGGCGTTGGCGGTGGACGGTCTCCGGCTAGCACGCGAAAACGGATGTCGCTAGACAGCGAACCTGCAAGCTTAAATTCGACTTCGGCCTGGGCCGTGGCAAAATCAGCAAGCAGCAAGCTCACCGTCAACGCACAGCACATACCTACGGTAGGGATACGGCACATGGGCAAGCCCTATACCGCGGGTGCTTAAGCAAGAGCAACCCTTTCACGGCCGCCCTATCTCAGGTTATGATGAAAACCCGTTGTCTTTTTTCGATCATGTAGGGGACCACCACGATGTCTAACTCTTTCGCCGATGTGAACCGCTACTTTGAACGCGCTGCGTCAATTCTGGCGCTGCCTCGCGACGTCACCGAGCAACTCATCACCCCAAGCCGCGAAGTTCGCGTCGAATGCACCGTGCGCCTGGACAGCGGCTATATCGGCACTTTTACTGGCTATCGTGTTCAGCATGACAACTCGCGCGGGCCGTTTAAGGGCGGTCTGCGCTACCATCCGGATGTAGACATCGACGAAGTGCGAGCCCTGGCATCGCTCATGACGTGGAAAACCGCCGTCGTTGGCATTCCCTTTGGCGGGGCCAAAGGCGGCATCAGCGTCGATCCCAGTCGCATGTCGATTTTTGAGCTGGAACGGCTGACCCGCAAATTTGTCGCCAAAATTCACGACATGATTGGTCCTCAGGTCGACATTCCCGCCCCGGATGTGAATACCACCCCGCAAGTGATGGCGTGGATCATGGACGAATATTCCAAATATCACGGCTTTCAACCCGGCGTAGTCACCGGCAAACCCGTGGATTTATTTGGATCCGCTGGGCGCGACGAAGCCACCGGCCGCGGCGTGGTCATTGCCATCGAAGAGCTACTGCGCACCCAAGGACAAGAAATTCGCGACGGCCGATACATCATTCAGGGTTTCGGCAACGTCGGCAGTCACACCGCGCGCATCCTTAACGATTTGGGCGGCCGCGTCGTCGGCATCGGAGACGTTACTGCCTCTTATTATGATCCTAGCGGCATCAATGTAGGCGCGGCGCTAAGCCATGTCAAAGAGCGACGCGCCCTGGCTGACTGGCAAGGCGCACCGATCATTCCAAGCGAGCAACTCCTGCTACAGCCCTGCGACGTACTGATTCCGGCAGCGCTAGGCGGAGTCATTACAAAGCAGGTGGCGAGCGAACTCAATTGCCGAATCATTGCCGAGGCCGCCAATGGCCCCACGACCCCCGAAGGCGATGAAGTGCTGCAGCAGCGCGGAATCACCGTGCTGCCCGACATTTACGCCAACGCCGGCGGCGTCACCGTCAGCTATTTTGAATGGGTGCAGAACCTGCAGCAGTTTGCTTGGGACGAAAACCGCGTCCACGTGGAACTAGAACGCATCATGCGCGCGGCTTTTCGCCACCTTAGCCAGGCAGCGACGCGAAATAACATCGATTTGCGCACCGCCGCCTTTGTCGTCGCCATCGAGCGCGTCGCCCGCGCCACTGCACAACGCGGCTTATAGCCGCTAAAAACGTTGCCAGGCCCAGCCGCGGACGGTTGAGGCAGCTTCCTCACCTCTGACGCTATGCGTCAACCTAATGACTTTGTCCCTATTCTAAGTTAGCTTACGCCTATGAAAATTTTGTCCTTGAATGACCTTCAGAACGGCATCGCCTACCTGGTTGCGCATCCCGATTTTCTGCTGCGGTGCGTCGTCAATGCCGCGCGCTTGCGGCTGGGCCTGCCGCTTGATGGTTTGCGCTTTTTGCTCGACAAAATGACGCGCGGCCGGCTGCCTGCCGATTTGCAAATGTTGTCGATGCCGCCCGGACTGCGCATGTCCGCAACGGTTGATGTGATGGGCACGGCGCTGGCTGTGGCCGCTACGATTTCCGTCGAATCGGTACTGCTGTCGGCGGAAAGCATTCGACTGGAAGTGCGCGTCACCGACCTCAACATCAAACCGCCCGAAGGTAGTCCGCTGGCCGGCATGATTGCGATGATGGACCTGAAAAAACCCGGCGATTTGCTCAATTTTCTGCCGGTGCGGCCGTCGATTATCGTAGATGCGCAAGGCGATTTATTTGTTCTAGATCTGATGAAGCTGCCGAAGCTAAAGCGCAATCCGGTGGCCCGCAGCATTGTGGCAGCCGCCTCGGAAGTGCTGACCATTCGTGAGCTGCGCACCGAAGACGACCTGATTGTCCTTGGCTTTGGAGTGATGCCGCTCGGCTTTCTTTCCGCCTTGGGCCATCTGCAAGGAATGCGTAGCGCCAAGAATTAGGACATGTAGGTTCGACGCAGAACCAAGGCGGCAGAATTTGCGCAGATCGCGAATTCGCGCGGGATCGCAAAAGGTACACGCGCAGAATCGCGAAAAATACTTGTATATCAGGGCATGGTCGTGTAGGTTCCTGCCGATCGTCTCTTTGCTCGACGACCGAAGGAAAGAAAAATGCCCGCACGAAAAGCGACCGAACTGACTGATCTGATCAAGAAGCTTCGCACCATCCGCCGCCAGCATGAAGTGGCGCTCGCCGAGATCGAGACCACCTTCCGTAGCTTCGGCATCGAGCACCTGCTGGATTCGCCGGGATCGCGCAAGCGTGGCGCCGCAGCCGCCACCAAAGGAAAAGCCAAAGCTATCGCCAAAGCCGTTGCCAAAGCCGCATCTGCTCCCAGCAAAGGGAAGGGCAAGTCCAAAGGCAAAGCCAAAAGCGCGGCCAAGTCAGTCGCCAAAGGCAAAAAAGCCCGCGTCGTTCAGAGCAAGAAAGTAAGCAAGGCTGCCGGCAAGGCCGCTGGCAAGGCCGCCGAACGGCGCGCTCGTGCCAAGTACACCCAAACCGGAGACGAGTTCATCCTTAGCTTCCTTTCCAAAAAAGGCAACGCCACCACCAACGAGATTCGCCAGCACTGGAAGAAGCAGGGACGGCGCGGCAAGGCCGAAAACAACTTGACTGGACTCGTCAAGAGCGGCAAGGTCCTGCGCTCTCCGACTCCCGGACAGGCTGGTAGCACGTATTCCCTGCCGACGTCCGCAACGCCTGCTTCCTAATTGTCTGCCGTTTCAAAAAACTTCGAAGACAAGCGATGTGCAGCATCGCTTGTCTCGGTTTGACCATTCGTCAGGCTTCGCGATCGGCAGCGATGCATGCACAGCCGACTGCGTCCACTTGACGGATGGAGCAAAGAGACCGCTTTTGGCCGGCTGTGGTTTTGGCCCGCCTATCTTTCGAAAACCCCCTCTAGAAAGGAATTCTTACGATGCAAAAGCATATCGCTTCCGGAATCGTACTTTTCGCCGCGCTGCTCCTAGGTGCAGCCCCCGTTCGCGCCGCCACTTGGGAAGTGGACTCCGCGCACTCCGGGGCACATTTTAGCGTTCGCCATCTTATGGTGTCAAATGTCCGCGGTGAACTGACCAAGCTCACCGGCACGCTCGTCCTTGACGACAAAGATCTAAGCAAATCCAGCATCGAAGTCAGCATCGACGTGTCCACCATCAATACTGGGGAACCCAAGCGCGACGAGCATTTGAAAAGCCCCGATTTCTTCGACGCCGCCAAGTTTCCCACGATGGTCTTCAAATCCAAAAAGGTGGAAGCGGCCGGCGCCGGCAAGCTCAAAGTCACCGGAGATCTAACCATTCACGGAATTACCAAAAGCGTGGTTTTGGACGTAGAGGGACCAAGCGCCGAAATCAAAGATCCTTGGGGCAATGCGCGGCGTGGTGCCTCGGCCACGACCAAGATCAACCGCAAAGACTTTGGTCTGAGCTGGAACAAGGCGCTTGAGGCCGGCGGCGTAGCGGTGGGCGAAGAAGTAAGCATTACCCTGGATGTAGAGTTCACCAAAAAGAAGTAAAACCGCAGCCATGGATCCAAACGGTCCGGCACGACCTGACGCGGGCATTTTTGGCCTAAACGATTCGCTGGAAACGGCCCGCGTTGTCATACTGCCTATTCCTTTTGACGCTACGACTTCGTACCACCATGGGGCGGCGCGCGCCCCGGGCGCCATTTTGCGCGCCAGCCATCAAGTGGATTTATACGATGTGGAAACCGGACGCCCCTACCGCGCCGGCATTCACATGCTTCCCGAACCTCCCAGTGTGCAAGCCTGGAACGCCACCGCGCGCGCTGCTGCCGAATTATTCGAAGCCGATGACATCACCGAAGGCGAAGTTGCGGAAGCCCAAGAACGCATCAACGATGCGTCACGAGCCGTCGAGCGTTATGTCTCGGGACGCACGCGCGAGCTTCTAGACGCCGGCAAGCTGGTCTGTTTGCTGGGCGGCGACCATTCGGTGCCCCTAGGTTCCATCAAGGAACATGCCGCGCGCTATCCGGGAATGGGAATTTTGCACATTGATGCGCACGCCGACCTGCGCCGCGCCTATCAAGGCTTTGTGCAGTCGCATGCCTCCATCATGTACAACGTGCTGGCCGATGTTTCCAAACTCGGTTGCCTGGTTCAGGTGGGAATACGCGATCTTTGTGATGAAGAACTTGGCCGCATCGAAGAATACAGCCGTCCGGAAAGCGGTCGCATGCGAACGTTTTTTGATGCCGAGCTTTGCGCCGAAAAGCACAACGGCGTGCCCTGGGCGCGGCTGTGCGAGCGCATCGTCGCGGCGCTTCCCGCCGATGTCTACGTCAGCTTCGATATAGACGGACTTGATCCGGCCCTCTGTCCACACACCGGAACTCCGGTGCCAGGCGGCCTTAGTTTTCAAGAGGCAACGGCCCTACTCAAGGCGGTGGTGGCGTCCTCGCGGCGCATCGTGGGCTGCGATCTGAACGAAGTAGCGCCAGCCCCGGCAGCAAGCGGCGACGATTGGGATGCCAATGTCGGCGCTCGCATGCTTTATAAAATGATTGGGTTCGCCTTGCGTTCTCAAGGCCATGGCTAAGCTGAAAAGCTGACGAACGTTCAGTCGCCAAGAATTTGCCGCGCTTCTTCGGTGTATTGCAACGAGGCGTCGCGCAGAATCAGCGCTGGCTCGATGTGTAAACCGCCGCGTGCGCCTTTTTGAGCTTCCACCAGCACGCGTTGCGCCGGAGCCCCCGGCTGCGCGTGAACCAGCCGCAAACGCGTCGGCGTCAGCCGTTCTTGCAGCAAGCTGGCCAAAATTTCCGGCAGCCGCGGCGATGGGTAGACCAGGGCCACTCGTCCACGAAAGCCAATGAGGCGTCGCGCCGCGCGCACCAAGTCGCTAAGCGGCAAGTGCAGTTCGTGACGAGCAATCGCCTCTTCGCTATTCGGATTGACGCCGCCGCGGCCAAGCGGATAGTACGGCGGACACGAAGCAACCAGGTCAAAGCCCGCACCCGGTAGCTGCGCCCGCACCGGCGCGGAACGCACATCGCCTTCGATCACCGTGCAGCGCTCGAAAAGGCCATTATCGGCGGCGTTGCGCCGACAAAGTTCGGCCAGCCGCGGCTGCAATTCGACCAGCGTAACTTTGGCCTGCGCATCGGCACGCGCTAGCAAAAGCCCGACGATTCCAACGCCGGCGCCTATATCGCACAGGCGACCAAGCGGCGGCGCGCCGACAAAATTGCAAAGCAAAAGCGGATCGACGCTAAACCGATATCCCATGCGGGGCTGCCACAGCGACAGCCGACCGCGCAAAATCGGATCGTGGGTCAGTGTGTCTTGCATCGGCGTCGGCGCGAACTATGGCTGTACCGCGAAATCCACCGGCTCGGCCGGAATCAGCGGATTTAGCACCAGCCCGGAAGCGATCTTGGGAAAAAAGTAGGTCGATTTTTGCGGCATGACCTCGCCGGCTTCGGCCACGGCCATGACCTGCTCGACGGGTGTGGAATTTAGCAGAAACACCGCCTGACAGTCCGTTTCGGCGGCGGCGTGCAGAGCCTGGGCGGTGTCTTTGAGGTAACGCAGATAGGTTTGCGCCTCTTGCGCGGCTCTATCGATGCCCAAAAGCTTTTCGAAAACCAGCGCGTGCAGCACCGTCACATCCAGTAAGCGCAGCACGTCGGGGCCAACGATGTCGGCTGGAAGAGCATTGCGCAGCGTCATAAAAATTTGCCGGCCGCCGCTGCACAAAAGAAAACTCGGCCCGTGCTGGCCCTTTTGCCGCAGCAGCGCTTGCGCAAAAGCGGCGTCGCGCACCGGTTGCTCATCCAGATCGAAATACGGCTGTAACTTCTGCAGCAGGGCCGAAAGCTCGAAACTCGGCAGGTGATGCAGCACGCGGTGCGTCGGAAACACCAGCAAGCCGGGATCGCTCGCATTGCACAAAAAGATCGAGCCGTACTCCACCGAAGAATTTAATCCGCAGTATGTCGAATCGGCGCGCAGCTCTTCGCGCAAAGCCAGCATGGTTTCATATCGATGGTGGCCATCGGCAATGTATACGGGCTTGTCGCGCAAAAGCCGCGCCACCTCGGCGATTGCCGCGCCATCCGTCAGGCGCCACAGCCGGTGCTCTACCCCATCATCGGTGGTGGCAAAAAGCTCGGGTGGCTCTTGCTCCAGACTGGCAAACGGAGCATCGGTGAGCCGCTGCGGATCGTCGTAAAGACCAAACACCTGAGACAAGTGCGCTCGAGTGGCGCGCTTGAGCTTGAGCCGATCCATCTTTGGTCCCAAAAGAGTGCGCTCGTGCGGCAGGACCACTCCTTCGGCATAGCGGTGCAGTCGAATGCGCGCAATAAATCCGCGGCGCACCACCGGCACCTGGGCGACCGAATCCGCCGGTACAAACACTTGGTGGTAGCGATATAAGGCGGGCCGCTTATCGCGCTCTAAAATCTGCGCCGAAAGCCAGCGCTCCAAGGTGCTGGCCGCTTCTCCGTAGCGCTCGTCGCTGTCGCCGCCGGCGCGATCCTTGGGCAGGATGAGATGCACAGCATTAAAGGGGCTGCGCCCCGCCAGCTCTTGGCGCTGTGATGCAGAGATCACATCGTAAGGCGGTGCCAAAAGCGTCGAAAGATCCGGCCGAGTGCGATTCTCGGGACGATAAAGAATGCCGCGAAATGGGGCGATTTCAGCCATAGCGCTGCATTTTGCCGCAACTACGCGGTGTTTACATATTAATTCGCAGTCTGACGCTCGACTGACAAGGAGCCTTAGGCCGCAAACGAATTGGCAAACACCATTTTAGGGCCAACTAACTTGCAGCGCTTCGGCGGTTTGCGGACCGCAAATTCCATCGTCACCGCCGGAACCAAAAGAGTCTTCCTGAAAACGCAATAGCGCCCGCAGGCTGCGCGGACCAAATTTTCCGTCGAGATCGCCTTCATAATAGCCGGCCTGCTGCAGCGCTTGCTGTATGCACTGGGTGCGCGGACCGGAGCTGCCAAAGCGTACACGCTCGCTGCCGACCACTCCAGAAAGGGCCGCGCGCTCGACTTCGGAACCGGCGATTAGCACATATCCGAATTGCTGCTGCGCCACAGGCCAAGCATTGGCATGAAAGACCTTCCAGGGACCGCTGCTCGATTGTTCGCCGCGATGTTTGCATTGAGGAAATCCGACGACAACCTGACAGCCGGCGCTGGAAAAATCGCTGTCGAGGCCAGCACACCAGGCAGCGTGCAGATTGTCGCCGGGGTTGACCATTTCGACGCGATCCAGGTTGTCGTAATTGATGTCATCCACGGTGCGCCGATAAGGCCGGCTGGCGCTTTGCAGCCAGGCTTGGTGCCCAGTGGGCGAAAAACCTTTGTGACGCCCTCGACGAAAATCATCCCAATAGCCGGTCAGTAGCTGATTGCAGCCAATTCCGCCATGGGTGCGCGCCATCTCTACATATTTGCGGTGCGGCACGGTCGAGCCGGGAAATGCGGCAAATAGTCCTTCGGACGGACGCCATTGCAAAATCGTGCAGCGCGGGTTTCGGTAATTGACGAGCGCCGTAGCCAGTTGCTGCCGCTCGGCAAAGCTGTGATCAAAGGGCTGAAGCGGCAAACAGCCACGCAGTCCGACAAAGACCATGGCCGAGCGGTCAATGGGCAACTCGTTGACCTGGCACAATTGCTCAAGATGCTGGGCAGTCAGCTCAAACATGCTCCCTCCAAGGATGTCAAAACTTCGGATGTCAAAACTTCGGATGTCAAAACTGCAAATTGCCAAATTGCATTACATCTGATTTCGCCAAACAGGGTCAATCAGATCGTCTGGGCCGTTTCCCGGCTGCGCCGCGCACATCCAAAAATATGTGCAGGACGGCGACGCCAATTCCGGGAATGGCGATGCTGGCTCCGCATAGAAAAAGCCACAGCGGCCGTGGCCCAAACGCCGTGTTTTGCAGCAGCCAATCCGCGGGCGCGGCGACGATAAGCAGCGGCAGGACAGTGCCGACGCGCAGGCCGCTCATCAAAAAGTGCAACAGATACTCGCTGGCGCCTAAACCGCCTAGGGCGCGGCGGCTTTTCGGTTCGCACAACACATCGAGGATTTCGACAAGCAGGCTGCCGCCAAAAAGGCCGAGCAGCAGCCACAAATAGATGCCGCGCGGCGTCCCACAAAACAGCAGGGCCACAAGCGGAACAAACAAGACCGAATTGATGGTGTGCAGACGATGCTCATAACGGCTAGGCGCTTGGCTATACAGCTTGTAGCGATACAGATGAAAGTACAGCCCATCCAGAGTGGCCATGGCGGTAAATAGCACCAGGCAAACCGCAGCGCTAAGCGCCGCTATGTTCGAATCGGCCGGCACTTCATCTGTTTAGCAGTCTCAAGCGCCGAACCGCAACCGGCATTCCAAAGGCTGCTAAAAATTTAGCGCGTGCTAAAAATTTAGCACTTGCTAGATTTCTAGCACCTGCTAGTTATTTAGCACTGTGCTGTTTTTGCAGCATCAAATTCATTTTCTTCAGGGAGGTCGCCGATGAGCAAATCGGCTGCAGAAAAACTGAGTCGCCGCGAGCGGCAAATCATGGACATCATCTATCGCGATGGCCGGGCCAGCGCCGCCGAGGTGCAGGCCCAACTGCCCGATCCGCCGAGCTACTCGGCGGTGCGCGCCATGCTGCGGGTGCTTGAAGAAAAAGGACATGTACGCCACAAACAAATCGGGCCGCGCTATGTTTTTGTGCCCACGGTACCTCGCGACAGCGCTCGGCGTTCGGCGCTGCGCCATTTGCTCAAAACATTTTTTGAGGGTTCGCGAGAACAAATGGTCGCGGCGCTTCTTGATGACGCGCCGGGAAATCTGCAAGAAGAAGAACTCGATCGGCTGTCCAAGCTTATCGAACAAGCCAAAAAGGAAGGACGCTAATCATGTTGGCATCGACTCTTGTCCTGTACGGCATGGGAATGGCGATAAAAGGCGCTTTTTTGCTTGCTTGCGCGCTGCTTGGCAGCTTGGCGCTGAAGCGAGCGGCGGCGCGGCATCAGATTTTAAGCCTGGCGCTTCTCGGAATCCTATGTTTGCCGCTTTGCGTGACGCTTTTGCCGCGCTGGGAACTGAATTTGCAACCGGCCGGTACCGCGGAACTGGATCCAGAGCATTTCGATTCGCCCATCGCCAAAAAGGAAATTCTGGGTTCGGCGGCCCAGACTTTCAAAAATCAAGTCAAAAAAGCCCAAATCGCTGCAACAAGCGCACCGTCGGCAAAAAGTCTGCACAAGTGGCTGCTGGGATTTTATCTGCTGGGACTTGGAATCAGTCTGTTACGCATCGGTCGGTCCTGGCGCGCGGTGCGCAATTCTTTGCAAAGCGCAACGGCGGCAGATAGCGCGGAATGGCAGACGCTGTTGCAAAAGACGCGGCAGCAATTGGCGATACATATTCCCGTACGCCTGCTTTTGGCCCAGCACTCCATTACGCCGCTGACGGTCGGGGTTTGGCGACCGATCATACTTTTGCCGGCCGATGCGGCAAGCTGGACACAAACCCGCCGGCGACTGGTGCTGCTGCACGAACTTTCGCACATTGCCCGCCGCGACTGGCTGACGCAAACGCTAGGCCAGGTGGCTTGTGCACTGCACTTTATGAATCCCTTGGCCTGGCTGGCGTTGCGCGGTTTGCGGCAAGCCCAAGAAATGGCAGCCGACGATTTGGTCTTGCAATCCGGCGTGCGCGCTTCCGACTACGCCGATGAACTGCTGCACATTGCGCGAGGTTTGTACGCGCCGCTTTCGGCGAGCATCGCCATGGCCGGATCCTGCCGCTTGGAAGGACGTTTGCACCGCATTTTGGATTCCACAACCAAGCGCGGACATTTGGGATGGGCTTTCAAATGGACGGCGACTGCCGCCACACTGGCGCTGCTTTGGCCCCTTGGGACGCTGCGCGGCTGGGCGGCGGCTCCGGCCAAAAGCGCAGCAGCGACGGCAAGCATCGCCAAGCTGCATACGCAAGCGGCGTCCTATTTCACAAGCACGCTGCCGCAAAAACCAGCCTCCGTTGAGCTAACCATCGATGAAGTGGCCCAGTCCCTGGTCGAGCAAGAGCTTTTAGAAATCGAGCAGCGTTTTCATCCCCGTGGCGCCAGCATCGTCGCGCTAAAGCCACAAACTGCCGCCATTTTGGCCATGGGCAGCCACGGCGGCGGGGTGCGCAATTTGGCGACTGAGGAAGCTTATGAGCCGGCTTCCACGATGAAGGTTTTCACAGTCGCGGCAGCGCTGGACGCGGGAACCATCGATGCGCAGCAGCGCTTTTCTACCGACCCAGCCAGCTTGGGACCGCAAGGCCGCGCCATGCGCGATGTGACGCCTGCGGATAAGCTTAGGGCGGCTGAAATTCTCGCGTTCTCTTCGAACGTGGGAACGGTGCAAATCTATCGCACGCTGGGAAAAGAAAAATTGCTGCACGCGCTTTCCCGTTTTCACTTTGGTGAACTTCCGCTGCTTGAAATTCCCGCCAGTTCCGGAACTTCGCTGCGTC
This sequence comes from uncultured Myxococcales bacterium, assembly GCA_964460115.1. GTDB lineage: Bacteria > Myxococcota_A > Polyangia > Palsa-1104 > JAEUJZ01 > JAEUJZ01. The sequence continues at coordinate 19,838 of CAYWPR010000013.1, read as the reverse complement.
AGGATTTTTCAGCGGCGCAAGCGGAAAGCATTTCGTATGGCCATACTCTTATGGCCAGTCCGCTACAGTTGGCGGCGGCTTTTGCTGCTGTGGCCAATCACGGCGTTTACAACCGTCCTTATTTGGCCCGGCGCGTTCTTGCCGCAGATGGCCGGGTGCTGTGGCAATCCACGGCCCAGGCCGAGCCGCTGTTAAAAGCAGCCACCGCCGACACCGTGCTGACGATGCTGGAAGGCGTGGTCGAAAACGACGACGGAACCGGAACCAATGCTCGCGTTCCGGGCTATCGCGTAGCCGGCAAAACCGGAACCGGGCGGCAGAGCGGCTTTTTTGTCGGGGCGATTCCAGCGGCAAAACCCGCCGTGATCATTCTGATTGCCGTAGACGGACCTACCGGACTGACCCACTCCTATTATGGCAATACCGTGGCTGCGCCTTCTTTTGCACGCATCGCCGTGTCGCTTTTGCCACACTTGGCGCTTTTCGAAAATCGCGAAACGCCGCGTTAACCGTCAATTCGGCTGTACAAAAATGCTCTTGCGCAGCTCGGCAAGCGGAGCGGCATCGTTTAAGCGTAAAGGCGAGCCATTTCCTGAAACGCCAATGCGGCGTAGCCAATCGGCCACGGCAATGCGGCGGCGCTCATGGGCCAAACGGCTTATCAGATGCTCGCCGGTGGCTTCGTCAAGCGCCGCCAGAAGATCTTCCTCATTCAGCGCGGCCTTCAGACTTTGCCGGCGCAGCGCGTACAGGACATCATCGAGACGCCGCTGCCCATGGCTGCGAAAACGAATGGTGGCATCGGCGATAAACGCCAGACAAGCGCCCCCCCAATACACGCGACGATAGCGGTGCGATCGATACAGCTCGTGGCTTTCTTCAATCAGCGAAAGCTGATTCTGCGGCTGGCAAAAACGCTGAAATCCGTCTACAAGGTCTGCCCACGCTTCCTCGGGACCAAGCGCGCCGGCGCGGGCGCGCAGCACATCCTGATAGTAGGTCGTAAATCCCTCGACAAACCACGGAATTTTGCCCTCCAATATGGGGTTGCCGATGTGAAAAAGCTCGTGAACGGCCAGCCAGTCCTTGGACACCGATGGCACTTCACAGTCGGCGCCATAATAGATGACCACCGAAGGAGTTCCCTGACGCAGCACGGTTCCCATCAAACCCGGCTCGCTAGTGCCGCGCATCGGAACCAGAATGACATTGAGCTTTTTGCCGATGAGGTCGCCATAAAAAGCCGTGACCTCGTCCAAAGCCTGTTCGATCCATTGCCGCAGGGCCGGCGCGCTGGCTCGATGCGGCAAGCTCACAAGACGCATTTGACCGACAATTTGCTTGGAAAAGATGGGCTGCGCGTCGCCCAGCAGCTTTCCTAGGCCAATATAACTGCCGCCGTCGTGCTGCTCGGAATCAAAACGAAAACGCCGCGCCGAAAGCGCCGTCCAGGGTGTAAACAGCGGCATAGACGCCGGCAGCATAAACTCCACATCGATAAGAACCGGCGCATTGGGCGATTTGGCAGTCGGCAATGGCGAAGGATGTAGCAGGACCGCCTGATCGTTAAAAATGTAGGTAGCGTCAAAGCGCTCGGCATAGTCGGGTTGATTTTTCTCGTCGGCGAGCGCGCGCAGATCGTACTTGTAGGAAATGATTGTGCCTTGCGGAGTCGCTGCCGCGACCTGCCAGCAGTCCTTGGCGACGGTGATTGCCGGGCCCGGGCTTTGCCTGCGCAGCTCGTGCAGGTGCCGCTCGGCCCCGTCCATAAACAAACACAGCCGCACATCGCCGGAAAATCCGTGCAAGATCATGGTCACTTGCAGTTCGCCTTTTTGCGCATCGGCCATCTCAACCGCAAACTCCCAAGCCGGCGCGGAAGCTGCGGGCGCTAAGGCAGTCGCAGACGGCGGCGCGGCCCCCGGCAAAAAACCATAGCGCGCCAAAACCGCTTGGCCCTCTGCGGAAAATAGCAAATCGGCAAAGCGCTCGGCCGCTTGTTCATCGCCCCCGGAAACCACGCCCAGCACCTGCCACAGCGGCGGATAAAGCGCCTCGGGGACTAGCGCATGGCTGCCGCCGTCTTTGTCGGCCAGCGCCAGCGATAAAGCGCCAATTGCCGCATCAGCGTTGCCGGTTTTGACATACTGGTGCGCTTGACGAACATTTTCGCCGTAGACTAGGCGCTTTCGCAGCTCGTCCCACAAACCGGCACTGCGCAGGGCGGAAACGGCGGCCTGCCCATAAGGCGCATGCTCGGGATTGGCCAGAGCAATGCGCCGGTACTTGGCCGCGCGCAACCCCTCAAACGTCGCGGGCACCGGCAGTTTTTGGCCATGGCCGTCGCCATGCGTCCATAGAACTAGGCGCCCACGCGCATAAGAACGGGCCGAGTCGCGAACAATGCGACCGCTTTGCACAAGCTGCTCGATTGCCTCGGCATTGGCCGCGGCAAAAAGATCAAAGGGCGCGCCCTGTCGAACCTGCTGCGCCAGCACCGCGGAACTGGCGAAACTAAAGACGACCTCGCGGCCGCTTTGCTCGGTGTAGCGGCGGCCAAGTGCTACAAAAGCCGGTTCGACGTCGGAAGCAGCAGCGATGCGCAACGGTCGAAGCGTTGGCGCATCCGTCGCGGCATGGCGTTGCGAAGCACGACAAGCGCAAAGGATGCAGGCCAAAAGCCCAGAAAAGACGAGAAGACGAGAAAAAGGGACGTACATGTGACCCGGTTGTGGTCAATAATCTGCCGCGGTTTGCAGCAACTTGCGATGGTCAATTAGGATGGGCGTAGAAACTTAAAAGGAGAGTTCATGTCGGCCAAGCATCACCAGGTTTCGGCCCCGATCACCGGAACGATTTGGAAAATCACCACCCAGGTTGGCCAAAAAGTGGGTGAAATGGACACAGTCATCATCATGGAATCGATGAAAATGGAAATGCCCATCGAAGCCGGTCGCGATGGCGCCGTTCGCGAGATTCTGATAAAGGAAGGTCAGTCGGTGACCGAGGGTCAGCCGCTTATGGTGGTGGACCTAGACGGATAGCGCGCAGCGCGGCCGCCGGCCCACCTTGTCTTACTTTTGCGATAGGGCTTTGGCCTGGTCGGCGGCAACCGCGGCGGATTCGATCTCTTTTTTGGCCTGCTCGATAAGCGCCTTGGCCTTGGCAGCATGGCCTTTGAGCTGAAACTTATTGGCCACCTGGAGCGCGAATTGCGCTGTTATGTATTTTCAATTACATAATTTTTGAATTTCTTGTTTTGACGCGGACGCGCCATAGGGCTCACGTTATAATCTAGACCACAGTTTTTTCGATGAGTGTCTCGCTTCCTCCAGCACGTAGAACTGTGGAGCTTGCTTCGGATGAGCCTTTGCTGCGCGCCCGCGAACTTATCGTGCGCGCCATTCGTCAGCGCTGGGCAACGGGGCTTTTGAGCCAGGACCCCGACGGCGTATTTACGGCATTTCTTGGCGCTGAGCAGATTGAGCGCCTGATGGTCAATAAAAAGGCCGAACCGAGCCCAGCGCTGGACGAGCTGCGCGGGCGAGATGATTCCGCAGTCTTTGGCAACCACGTCTTGCTGCAAGAGTTCGCGCAGCACCTGCGAATGAGTCCGCGGCTCATGGACCTTATGTGCGTACTCATCGCCGTCGAGGCTGATCCGGTGGCGGCGCGGCTCATCAGCTATTTGGGTGGCAATCAAACGCAGTTCACGCTGACGCTTGATCTTGTCTTAGAGATTATCTACATGCCGCGTGCGGCGCAGCAAAGCCAAGCCGCAGCGATGCTGCTACATGACTTGGATCCAAGCTCGCAATTTCGCCGGCTGCGTTATATTCAGATTGATGCGGCGGACAGCCGCTCGATGCTGGCGCAGCCGATTCGGCTGCATCCGCGCGTTACAGGATGGCTGCTCGGACAATCCGGAATGGCGGCAGAGCTTTCGGCCTACGCCACAATTTATGAAGCCGAGGTCCCGACCGGAGAAAGTCGTCCAGAGGATATAGACGCGGTGGTCACCGCTTTTGCCCTTTGCGAACGCCTTTTGGTGATTGAAGGGCCGCAGCGCTCGGGACGGGAAATGACACTGCGCTTTGCGGCCGTGCAGCTTGCCAAACCGCTTCTTATCGTAAGCGGTCAGGGACTTGGACCCGATCGTCTGCTCGCGGCGTTTCGCGAAGCCGTCCTGCAATCGGCGCTGCTTGCTTTTCGCGACACCCAAGGAATTCTCGAAGGGGAATGCCTCAGCCGTTTTCGTGAATGTCTGGAAGTCTACCCAGATACGGTGGCGCTGATTCAGGAAGAGCACCGCACCCAGTCTTTAACGACGCTACGCCCGATTGTGACCGTCACAATGGGAATTCCTGGATACAGCGAACGCTTGAATCTTTGGCAGCGCTACTTGGGAAGGGATAGCGAGATCAATCCCCAAGAGCTTGGCGAAATCGCGGGACTTTACAATTTGGGAATCTCGGGAATCGTCAGCGCCTGCCAAAGCGCGGCCGAAATGGCCGGTTTTTACAAAAGCAAAGTCACACGCCCGCACATCGCGCGGGCCGTTCGTCAGCTTTTTGACGGCGACTTATCGAGCGTGGCCAATCGCGTCGAAGTCTCGCAAACTTGGGACGATTTGGTACTTCCCGAAGATTTCGCGGAAAACATTACCGAGATCCTCGCCCGCATTCGCTACCGCAACGAAGTCATGGGCCATTGGGGCATGGGTCGCAAACTGGGCAAAGGGCTGGGACTGACCATGCTGTTTTCGGGCGAACCGGGAACCGGCAAATCAATGGTCGCCGGACTTATCGCCAAGGAACTGGGCCTGGATCTGTACGTTCTGGATCTATCGCGGGTCAGCTCAAAGTGGCTGGGCGAGACCGAAAAAAATCTGAGCCGGGCCTTTGACGCGGCCGAGGCTGGACACGTTCTTTTGCTCTTTGACGAAGCCGAATCGATTCTGGGCCGCCGAACCACGGAAATCCGTTCTTCCAACGATCGCTACGCGAATCAAGAGACGAACTTTGTACTGGCCCGAATGGAACAGTTTCAAGGCATCGCGGCATTTACCACCAACATGGCATCAGCCGTCGAACCGGCTATGCTGCGTCGAATTTCCGTCAACCTGCAATTCCCATTTCCCGATGAACAACTTCGCGCCCGGCTGTGGGAACGGATGATTCCGCCCGAGCTACCGATTGCCGAAGAGCTCAATTTTGTCGAACTCGGCGAGCGCTATGAAATCTCGGGGGGCTTTATTCGCAATATCGTCTTGCGCGCGGCCTTTTCCGCGGCCTATGAGGGGACCGGCTTGACCATGGAGCATATGCGGCGCGCCGCCTCTTTGGAATATCGCGAGCGCGGCTCGCTTATGTCCGATGGCCGTCTGCTTTAATGGATTCCTAAACGAAGCTGCCGTAGCTCTTCGAATTAGCGTTTCCTTTTGTCTGATTTTTGCGAAGGAATACTTCTGAGAAATTCCAGAAGGCTCTGCTCATCAGTTCCGACTGCGCGTTCGATTCCGTCTTCGCTGACCCAGCGCCGAATTTGTAGCGCCCCGACGGCGCTTTGCACAAGGACGGCGATGCGCAAAAAACCGCGATCGATAGATGGTCGCAAGGCGGACATTTCTTTTTCAAACGTCGGATCATTGCGGCCTACAGGTGCCCGCGTATCAAAAAGCATTGCCCGGGCCAGGCGACCGCTGCGATCCAGCGCCTGATTCACCCCCGCAAATGAACTGCGCAGCGTTGCCATATCGGGATGCATAAGAGCAGTGCGAACGATGCGCACAAGCGAGCCTTTTTCACACAGCTCGACAAGCACATAGGAATCGGCAAAAAGGGTTATGCAGTCCACAGTCATTCAAAAAGCGCCGAGCGGCGGCAAAGCCCGAGCCCTATATCCTAGCCGATCCGGCCGGGCCTTTTCGTCAAACCATCGGTTTGCACTGAAGCTGCGGCGCGCGGAAATTTTCCTTTGTTTTCAGGTCTTTCGGCAGCGTATGGCGACGTGCTATGATCGCTTGGGGTTCTATCTAAACCATTTAGAAAGGCCGCGTATAGATGGCATTTTTTCGATTGCGGTGGCTGCTAGGCGCAGCATTCCTTTTTATACATGCCTGCGGTCCCGCAAGTAACGGCACCGACAACGGTCAACTTGAAATTTTTGTGAACAACCAGACCGTGACTCTACTGCCTGAGCAGACCGCCGATGTACAGGTGCGACTGCACACCAGCGCACCGCTTTTGTCCTCTGCGGAAATATCGCTGCGCAGTTCGAATGACATGCCCTTGCCGGACAGCATCCGCTTCAGTTTTGATACGACCACTTTGTATCCTTCGCCCAATCAGGATGCCACCACCACATTGCACTTGGGAATTTCGACGCCGCTGGACATGGATAGTTATTCGGTACGCATCTATGCGCACAGCAAGGACAACACCGCGCAACGGGACTTGACGCTGTCTAGTCCCAAGTCCGCCTCTAGCTGGCGGCGGCCGGTGCAAACGGACGGCACGGATCAAGTGCTGGCATTGGCAGGCGATCACAGTGGCGGAGTCTATGTTGCTGCCGCGACCACGGCCGCCTTCGCCAACCTGTCTAGTCAGGGAAACTTCGATGCCTACCTTTTGCACTACCGAGCAAACGGCGCGGTAAGCTTTGTCACGCCGCTTGCGACAACCGGAACCGATGTGATTACGGCGCTGGCCGTAGATGCCGATGATACGGTCTACGCTGCTGGCTACACCTATGGCGCTTTTTTGGGACAGCAAAATGTCGGCAAAGCGGACGGATTTGTCGCCAAAATCGGCAAAGACGGCGGATTGGCCTGGCTGCAGCAAATCGGCAGCACTGAAAATGATCAACTGACCAGCATTGCGTTAGGGCCCGACGGCGGAATTTATGTGGCGGGACTGACCGAAGGCTCTTTGTTTGGACATAACAATGCGGGCGGCTCGGATGTAGTCGTGGCCAAGCTTTCTTCTACCGGACACCTCGACTGGCTGAACCTGTTTGGAACGGTCGAAAATGAGCGCACAAATGGCGTTTCCGACTACGACACCGTCGGCCTTGCCGTGGATGCAGGCGGCGCCATCTACGTCTGCGGCAGCACCATGGGGACATTTCCTCTTGCCACCGCGCAGGGTCGAGGCGATGCATTTATCGCTCGGCTGCAAGAAGGCGGCCAAATCATGTGGCTAAACCAAATGGGCAGCAGCAATAATGACGCCCTAGTTGCCATGGTACCGCATCCTAGCGAACTCATTTATGCCGTCGGCTGGGCGCAGGGGTCTTTTTTTGGCCAGTTGCCGATGGGCAATCAGGATGCAATCCTTTTGGCCGTCAAACCCGACGGCACTGTGGCGTCGGTGCGACAATTTGGCACCCCGTATAGCGATGTCTTAAATGCCCTGAGCATTCAAAATGATCAGATCTATGTAGCCGGCAGCACGCACGGCGCTTTTCCCGGACAAAAATCGAGCGGCTTGCAGGATGTCTTCTTTGCCCGTCTAAGCCTCGAAGGCAGCACGCAGTGGCTGCGCCAGCTTGGCACCAGCCAGCCGGACAGCGGAAGCGCGATTACCGTCTCGAAACAAAGCCTGTATCTGGGCGGAACCACCTTTGGCGACTTCATCACTGGCGCCAAACTAATGGGCAGCGACGGCCTGCTTAACCAATATCCGCTAAATTAGGCCAGCCGCCCCATCGCACCTGGCCCCTCGCCTATCGGCTAATTAGAGGGTGTCTAAAAAGCGTAGCGAGCAGGCCATGGAACAATAGGCGGCGTGGCGCCCGCGCGGAATGGCCTACGGGCCATGAGCACGGACGACGCGCTGAGCGGGACGCGCAGTAGCTTTCTAGATACCCTCTTAAGGGTGACCGGCGGGCATGCTGGCGTGGCCGTGCACTGAATCGGTGTTGCCACCCGCTTGGCCCATGCCTGGAGGCGACGGCGCACCTGCGGCCTCGGTACGCACTTTGTCGAGCAGCACAGAAACGCCTTGGGCCGGAATCGTGATGGGCTGGCTGACCCCTTCGATATCGCCGATCTCTTTGGTCATCGCATCGCCGTCTTGATCGATGCGCGCAGTCAGCACGGCGCGCCCCGAAAACGGCATGCCGGTGATCATGACGTTGTTTTGCGTAAGTTCAAAAGCCAGCGGCCAACTGCCGATGGTGTAGCGCTGCACCGCCAAGACCGGGCCCACAGCCCCGCCATCTAGCGCCATGCGCGCGACCAGAAATAAAGTCGTCCCGTCTTTGGCTTTGCTTTTCAGGTTGTCGGCTAGATTCAAATTCCCGCGAATTCCATCCGCCGCCGAAGCATGCGCGGCCAAAGGCGCGACCGGGGCGGCACCGGCTGCGGGCGCCGCGGCTGCCGGCAAAGCCGAAGCTTCTTTAGAGGTAGAAGCTGGGTCCGCTGAGGCCGGCGCGGCCGGTGATTTTGGAATCAAAGTTTCGGCGGCGGGCAGCGGCGGCAGCGGCGGTGGTCCCGGCGGTACCGCTTGCTCATTTTTGGTACAAGCCGCGGCCCCAAGGGCCATCGGCAAAAGGGGTAGCAAGCTACACAACACTCGACGAATGGCTGGCATATCGCTACCTTAGCATCCGTGTCGGCTCGAATCCATTATGCCCGTCTGGTATCGCGACGAAACTTGGCCTACCTGACTGAAGAATTCATTTTGGCGCACGATGAGCCCGAGCTGCGCTTTCGCGCCGGTCAGTTTGTCTCGGTGCGCGTCGGCATGGATGCGCAAAACAATGCGATTTTGCGCAGCTACTCGATCGCTTCCCCGCCCGAGCGCCGCGGCGAGCTCGTGTTTATTTTGCGCATGATCCCCGATGGGGTCGGCACGCAGTTTTTCGACAAATTGCGCCCCGGCGATCGCATCGAATTTACCGGCCCGATGGGCTTTTTTGTCAACGAGCTTAGCCATTCCGGCGACGTCGTCTACATCGCCACGGGCACCGGCATTGCCCCTTTTTTGCCGATGCTCGAAGAAACGCTGCGCCGGCCCGAACCCGGTCGGGTGTACCTATACTGGGGCCTGCGCAACGAACGCGATCTATTTTATCAAGAAGAACTCGCGGCCCAAAGCGCCCGCCATTCGCGATTTTGCAGCTACATTTATCTGTCGCAACCGCAGGCTTTTGCGCGCCTGCGCGGACGAATTACCGGACCGATTTTGGAATTATTGCCCGCGCTGCGCATGCCAACTTTTTACATTTGCGGCAATGGCCAAATGATTGAAGAGGTCAAAGAAGGGCTCGTGGCGCGCGGCATCAACCGCAAACGACAGGTGCGCACCGAGGCTTTTTTTGACTAATTTGCAAAATCCGATCACCAAGGCGCGGTGAGACTTGATTCGCGGTGCCGTCTTCCGGATGATGTAAGTAGTGCCCACTCCCGGTGACCCTAACGGCCGCGACGATGACAGCATGTCGACTGGCGACGGTACGTCGAGCGATCAACGCATCGGCCAGCGTTTTGGCAAATATCTGGTGACCCGGCTTATCGGTTCGGGCGGCATGGCCGCTGTGTATGAGGCCGAGGACACTTCGCTCAATCGTCATGTAGCGATCAAGTTTTTGCCCGAGGCGCGCAAAGAGCAAGCGGTCGCGGTCGAACGTTTCATCAATGAAGCGCAGGTGGCGGGTCGACTGAACCACCCGAACATCATCGCCATCTACGACATCGGCTTTGAGCACGACGCTTATTACATCGCCATGGAGCTTTTGAATCCTGGCAGCGCCGGGCACTATCTAAAGCGCCGAGGGCGCATGCACTGGGTCGAAGCGGCCCACGTCATCGCGCAGTGTTGCAATGCTCTATCGGCCGCGCATCAGGCGGGGCTTATTCATCGCGACATCAAGCCCGACAATATTTTGGTATCTCCGGCCGGCACGGTAAAGCTGGCCGATTTTGGCTTGGTCAAAGAGTTATTCGAGGAAACAAGCCTTACCAAATCCGGGGTTGTCGTCGGAACGCCGCTGTACATGAGCCCCGAACAGGCCAGTGCCCAGCCGCTTGATGCACGCACCGACATCTATTCGCTAGGCGCAACCTTTTACGCCTTGCTGACCGGCACACCGCCTTACACCACGGGCAGCGTGCCGCAGATCATGATGGCGCATGTCAAAGCGCCGGTGCCCGATCCGCGGCGCATCAATCCCGAGATCCCCGAAGCCTTGGTTCAGATTGTTCGGCGCACCATGGCCAAGCGCCCCTCCGAGCGTTTTCAACACGCCGAAGATATGCGCCAAGCGCTAGAGATGGCGGTCGTCGGCGCCGAACGCCCAACCTTTACATTCTTAATCGCCAGCCGGCTGGCCGCGCAACCGCAGCGCTTGCGCGCCGCGCAGGTCAAAGCGCGCGCCGAAAGCACGATCAGCCGAATGCCCAGTCCCGATCCGTCGGCGGTGAATACGCCCGCCGAACCGAGCCTGCCGCCCGCCAGTCCGGTTCGCCAGCTTTTGGCCAGCCGGCGCGCCCTTGTGCTCGGCGGCGCTGGGCTGCTTTTGTCGGGGGCCGGCGCGGCCATGCTGCTGCGCAGTCGCAATACGCCGGGTCCATCGACTCCAGATGGCGGCAAGGCGCAGCCCACCTCAAGCCCGCTTTTGCCGATCAAGCGCGAGCCCATTCGCATTGGCGTTATCAACTCCGTGGCTGGAACTCTGTCTATAAGCGCCCGCCCGGTCATTGAAGCCACGACGCTGGCCATCGATGAAATCAACGAGCGCGGCGGCATCATGGGCCGCCAAATCGAAGCGATCACCGTTGACGGCAAAAGCGACAATGCGGTTTTTGCCCGCGAAGCCGAGCGGCTTATCGCCGAAAAGCACGTCGTGACTCTGTTTGGCGGCTGGTCGAGCAGCAACCGCCGCGCCATGCGGCCCGTCGTCGAACGCTACCAGCACCTCTTAATGTTTCCGGCCCGCGACGAAGGACTGGAAGACTCGCTCAACATCATCTACTGCGGTCCGGTGCCAAACCAGTTGATCCTGCCGGCGCTTAGCTATTGCTTGGATACGCTGCGCATCGAGCGCATCTTTTACATGGGCACCGACGGGCTATTTTCGCATACTGCGGCGGAACTGATACGCGACACGCTGCGCGGCAAGCGCGCTCGAATCGTCGGCGAAGAATTCGCATTGCTTGGCGAAAAGAACTTCGCGCCGCAGATTCGCAAAATTCAAGCCTCTAGGCCCGACATCATTTTCAATTCTCTTATCGGGTCGAGCAACATCGACTTTATGGCCCAATTGCGCGCGGCCGGAATTACCGCCAAGCAAGCGCCGACCATGTCCTTCACCATGGCGGAAAACGAGCTGGCCCAGATCGCCGACATCGACCTGACCGGCGACTATGTCGCAGCTAGCTACTTTCAAGCGCTACAGCGCCCGCAGAACCAGGCTTTTATACAAAGCTTTCGACAAAAATTCGGCGCGTATCGCGTCACCAGCGCGCCGATGGAAGCCGCCTACTGCAGCGTCCACCTGTGGGCCCAAGCCGTTGAAGCCGCCGGAGTCGTCGAAGTCGCCGCGATACGCTCGGCCCTGCGCAACCAATCCTACGACGGACCGGGCGGCATGGTGCGCATTGATCCCAGCAACCAGCACACCTGGCGGCCGTTTCGTCTGGGCCGTTTTGAGCCCGACGGCATCAAAATTGTCGGCGGCGCCGAGACCTTGATTCCGCCCGAACCATTTCCTTCGACGCGCACGCGCACCGAATGGGAAGCGTTCACATTGAACCTGTACCATCGCTGGCACGAAAACTGGGTCAATCCCGAAAAACCCAACTTGCTAAACAAGTAAGCGCTGCGCCTTTTTAGAAATTTGCTTCGTTTTGGTAATCGCGAATGAGGGCGCGTTTGCGTTCGGCGCGAAGCAAGGCCAGATCGATAAGACGACTCAGAAGCTCTTGATAGGAAACTCCCGACGCTTCCCACAGCTTGGGATACATGCTGATCGAGGTGAAGCCGGGAATAGTGTTGAGCTCGTTAAAGTAAAATGTCCCGTCGGTACGACTTAGAAAGAAATCGACGCGGGCCATGCCTTCGCAGCCGAGCGTCGTAAACGCCGCCGCCGCCAATTGCCGCACGGCCGTCGCCTGCTCGGCGCTTAGGGCCGCCGGAATGCACAGCTCGGCGCCGTTTTCATCAAGGTATTTGGCAGCGTAAGAATAAAATTCGTGCTGGCCGCGCGGATTGATCTCGCCGACGATGCTGGTCAGCGGCGCTTCGGCCGGGTCGCTATGCTCAAGCACGGCGACTTCGATTTCGCGGGCAACTACCGCCCGTTCGATGAGAACTTTGCGGTCAAAGCGCAGCGCATCGTCAATCGCCGCTGCCAATTGATTCGCGCTTTTGACTTTGTGCACGCCCACGCTCGAGCCTTGGCAGGCAGGCTTCACGAAACAGGGATAGCCAATTTGCGCGGCGACTTTGTCGAGCGTGCTTTGCGCATCGCGGCGCCACAGCGCATCGAGTACCGTCACCCAGGGCACCACCGGCAGCCCGGCATCGCGCATCAGCCGCTTGGCCACTTCTTTGTCCATGCCGACGGCGGATGCCAGCACGCCGCAGCCCACATAAGGCACCTCGGCCAATTCCAAAAGCCCCTGAATCGTTCCATCTTCACAAAGCGGCCCATGCATCACTGGAAAGATCACGTCGATCTGCGGCATTGCGGCTTGGGCATTTGCCGGCGCTTGGCTGGAAAGGACCAGCAATTCGGCGCCGTCATCGCAACTGGGATTGGGCGGCAGCAAAACCGCCGGCGCGTCTTTATAGACCGGCAGCACGCGCAGACCTTTTTCGCAAAGCGACAGATCGTTTAGGTGCCAGCGGCCCTGCTTGTCGATGGCAATCGGAATGGCTTGGTAGCGCTCGGGATCGAGGTTGCGCAGCACCGAGGCCGCCGATTGCAGCGAAATTTCATGCTCGCCGGAGCGGCCGCCATAAAGAACCGCGACCTTTAACCGCTTGTTGCTTGTGGTCATAAAAGCTGCCTAGTGAGGACGAGGAACGCGATCCAGGTCGATTTGCAACAGCGCTTCGCGAATGACCTGAGATTGATTGGCTTTGCTGTGGCCGCGACGTTTCAGCTCGGCGACTAGCGCTTTTAGCCGATCGATGTCTTCGTTGTATAGCGAGATGCACACCACTTTGTAGTGGGTGGGACGTTTTTTTGCCGCATCATCTGACGGCTCCGGCGCCGATGCTGCCTCGCTGCGGCGGTCCGAGCGATAAAAATCGGCGAGGATATCGTCGGCCGACAGCGGATCGCGGGCCAAGCCGCCGCGCGCCGATGCAGGTGTCTCGATCTTGGAATCCATGTTGCAGCGTTCCTAATTACGGCGCCGCCGAGGGACGCAGCGCGTCCAAAGAGGTTCCAACGCTGCGCTTTGCCGGCTCGCGCAAAAGCACCCGCTCGACCACCTTGCGGTAATCTTCGGCGCCCGAAGATTCCGCATCGTATTCAAAGATGGTCTGGCGGTGGCTGGGCGCTTCGGCCAGCCGCGTCGAGCGCCGAATCGGATCGTAAAGGCGCTCGCGAAAATGCTCGCGCAGAGTTTCCACGGCTTCGCGGGCCAGGCGCACGCGCGCGTCGTAGAATGTCGGAAGCACGCCGGTGATATTTACCGAGTGACCAAGATGCCGCTCGATGTCCTTAAGAGTTTTTAAGACCTGCTTGACGCCGACGAGCGACAGATAGTCGCAAGACACGGGTATAAGCACTTCGTCGGCATAGGTCAGAGCATTTTGATTTAGTAGCGATAGCGAAGGCCCGCAATCCAGAACGATGTACTGGTAGCGGCGATGCGTCTGTCCGAGGCGCTGCGCCATCACTCGATCGCGGTCCTTGTCGAGACGGGCCAGCCACACTTCGGCCACGGCCAAGGTGGCGTCGGCCGTGACCACGTCCAGATGGCTGCGTATCGGAACCGCGACATCGGAAACTTCGGTGCCGTCGACAAGCACATGGTACAAAGAGCGTTCGCCCTTGATGCCTAGGCTGGCGCCAACATTGCCCTGCGCATCGGTATCAATCAGCAGAGTTTCGTGATTGCGCTCGGCCAGTCCGGCGGCCAAATTGATGGCCGTAGTCGTTTTGCCGGTTCCGCCTTTTTGGTTCAGGATGGCGATACGCCGAGCTTTGCGAATGGCGAAAGCCGCCTCGCCGAGGGCGCTGCGTCGACATTCCAGCCGGCAATAGTAGCGCTTTTGCGGACCGCCGGCGCCGCTCCCACCCGTTGCAGGACCCAGCACCGCCACCTGATAGGCAAACTGCGGCGTGAACTTCCGAGCACACGTCGAACACACCTCAATCATGTCCCCATTAGAATGTCGTCTGGATGCTTAATCAAATTTTGCGTCTTCTATCACCAGCTCATCGAGTGAAACGGGGCGCAGGCCGCGCGCCGCACAAAGCGGCAATAGCTGTTCCAGCACCGCCGCTGCGATCGGAATGTGATCACCGCGCTCGGCGGCATCATGCAAAAGCAAAATCGCCCCCGAAAAAAGGCCGGCGCGCAAGCGGTCTAGGGCCTGCGTAACGCTAGTAGAGCGCAATCCGTCGCGGCTTTTGCAGGACCAGCCGCACAGCCGCAGACCGGCGCGCCGCGCTGCCGCCGCGATCGGCGGAGACAGAATGCCAATGGGCGGACGAAACCAGCGCGGCATTCGACCGCTGGGACTGGCCTCGCGAAGAATCTTTTGCGTCAAAAAAAGCTCTTTGGCAAGTCGCCCGCGCGGCATAAAAGGCGTGGCCCAGGAATGGCGCAGCGAGTGGTTTTCCACTTGATGACCGTCTTTTTCCAAAGCGGCGATGAGTTCAGGATGGCGAGCGGCACGCTCGCCGATGACAAAAAATGTGGCGCGAATTCCGTGGCGGCGCAGCACCTGCAGCACCGCCGGCGTGCTTTGCGGACAGGGCCCATCATCAAAGGTCAGGGCGATAAGCGGCCGCGTCGGCGCGCCGCGCAGTAGCGGCCGACCAAAGATTCCCGAAGGCAGATAGAAACTGCCCAGGGTGATGATCAAAAGGAATAGCCCCAGCGTGGCGATAAATAAAATGCGCGATGTGCTTTCCGACGGAATTCCAAACGCCGCCGCGCCCCCGCTGCTTACGACGGCGATAAGCGCCAAGTAAAAAATCGGACGGCCAAACCATGCCGCGTAAACCGGACGGGAAGATGTCACGCGCACAGCTTGCCACAAACCGAGTTTGGGCCTGTTATCATGCGCGCCTCATGCGCAAAGCTCTGATTACCGGAGGAAGCCGCGGCATTGGGCTGGCTATTGCACGCCACCTGGCCCAAACCGGCTTGGAGGTCTATATCACCTATGCTCATGATGCTGCAGGCGCCGCGGCGGCCGTCAAAAAGGCGCAAGCCGAAGGCTTGTCCATCGCCGCGCTGCACTGCGATGCCGCCGCCGAGGCGGATTGGAAAAAGCTGTTTCAGCGAGGCAGCGAGTTGGCAGAGTCTGGCGTCCAAATTCTGGTACATGCCGCCGGCTTTACGCGCGATCGGTTGCTAATGACCATGCCTACAGCCGATCTGGATGCCGTGCTGGGAGTTCATCTGCGCGGCGGATTTTTGGCGGCAAAAGCCGTCCTGCCGGGAATGATCGCGGCGCGCGCCGGGCGCATTGTTTTTTTAAGCTCGCCAACCGCAACGCTCGGTCGACGGGGGCAAACCGCTTACGGCGCCGCCAAGGCGGGCCTTTTGGGGCTGATGCGCAGTCTGCTTCTTGAAGTGTCGCGATTTGGCATTACCGTCAATTGCGTCTCGTCCGGACTTGTCGACACGGCAATCTTTTCTGAGCTTGCGGATGCGCTGAAAACGGAATTGCGCAATACGGTGCCGATGCAGCGATTGGGCAGCGCCGATGAAATTGCGGCGCTGGTTGGATTTTTGACGAGCGAGCGCGGCAGCTATATCACCGGACAAAGCCTGGCTGCCGATGGCGGATTGGAACTCCTATCTGCGCCACCGGAAGCATGGTAGAAACACCCGAGCGGGACCTTCCCCGATTTTTCACAACGGCCAAACAAGAAATGATCACTCGAGCCCTGCAACAGGAAATCAAAGAACTCATCATTAATAGTCTGCGCCTGGAGCGCAGCGCGGAAAGTATTGATGACCATGCTCCGCTTTTTCAAAGCGGACTGGGCCTTGATTCGATCGACGCCCTGGAACTGGCGGTGGCCATCGAGCGCAAGTATCGGGTGACCATTCCCGATGAAACCGTCGGAAAACAAGCATTCTCTTCCGTAGCGGCACTGGCTGAGTATGTTGCGGCGAATCGCTAGCGGACTGGCGATTGCGCTGCTTTTTGCCAACATCCTTTTGCGCTGCGAAAAAGCGGCGGCGGAAGCGAGTGCGCCGAGCACTCCGCAGGATTTGTTAGAAAAGCTGACGACGGCGCAGCGCGATCTGCGCACGCTGTACGCCGAGTTTGTGCAAAAAAGCCGCGTCAACCTGTTCAAGCAGGAAATGCAGTCTTTCGGGCGTCTGCTTTTTGAACGGCCCGCAGAAGGACCGGCGCGGCTGTGCTGGGAATATTTGCAGCCGGATCCTTCGACGCTGGTTCTAGTCGGCGACAAAGCCACCCTGCGCATGGGCAATCGCAACGGCACGGGTTCACAAAGCCCGACGACTCAAGTATTCGACACCGGAGCCAACCCCAGCCTGCGCGCCATTTTTGCGCAGCTTCGACTTTGGCTGGGACTTGGCGCGGGCGCCCAAAGCGAAACCGCAGCCAGCACCGACAAACAGTACACGATGCGCGTCGGCGGCGAACCTGCCAAGCTGCGACCGGCGCTGCTTTTGTTTCCGCACAGCGAAGGGGGTAGTTCGCTGCTTGGCAAAACATTTTCACGCATCGAGCTGCACATCGATGCACGCACTTGGCAGCTATCGCGACTATTGCTGGTCGAACAATCGGGCGATGAAAAAGAAATCACCTTTACCCGCGTCCGACGCAATGTCGCGCTGCCTGCTCACGCTTTTGAGTAGCAGCGGCCGGTTTTAAAACGGGTTTTTAGCGCCGGGTTTGGGTTTTGCCGAAGTCGTGCCGCCCTTTTTCTTGCCGACAACCTTTTTGGTATTTTTGTCCGGGTTGGCAGCCACCACTGTGGGGTCAGACGCGGCTTTGACCTCGGCGGGCTTGGTTGCGGGAGACTCGCCGCTAGCGGGCGCGTTTTGCGGCGGCTGCGTACTGATTACGTTTGGCGGTACTGCTTTTGGACCAAGGCCCGAGCGTTCTTGTGAACTGCCCAAGCTGGTGTAGCGAAACAATAAGGCAATGATTGGCGCCAAAACCGCGATGACGATCACCAGCACGACGAGCACCGTCGTGCCACGGCGCTTTTCATAGGATCCCGAGATCGCCGGAACATTCGGCCGGCTGGATCCTACAGAAGGATTGCTGACGGGCCGATACGACCCGCTGACATACATCGGCCCATGGCCTTCAGGCGGCAGAGACACGGGCTTTATGGCCGGGCTGGAAATTCGCGGCGCAGCGCTTACCGGACCCGACAGCATACCAGGCTGCACTGTCGGACCTTCGATCATTCCCGGATCGACGACGACCGTCGGTTTTTCCGGAAAATCATCCTGATCCAAACGCACCATGGGGTCCGGACGACTCACAGGCGCGCGATGTTGTCCGCTTTCGCCGGCCGATCGCAGACGCCCCGAAGGAGCCGGAGACACCGAGTGAGGGATGTTATTGCCAGAACGCGAAAGGCTGTTGCGCGCGGATACGGATTCGGAAGGTGCAGAAATCAGCGTGTCGTTGGCGCTTTCTTCCGTGCGAAAAACCTGATTGTTTTTGCGAATTTCGCGCAGCCGCGAAAGCACGATGTTGGCGTCCTGCGGACGGTGCTCGCGATCGCGCTTGAGCAGACTGGCCAAAAGATCGTCCATTTCGCCGCTGAAGTTCTTCTTCGCCGCGATGACCGATAGCCGGGGCGCCTCGCGCCGCAGCCGCTGCGCCAGCACTTCCATGCCGTCGTCGCCCACAAACGGAGCGCGCTGCGCCAGCATCTCGAACAGCAAAAGTCCCAGGGCATAAACGTCGCAGCGCGAATCAATGGGCTGAATGCCCAGCGCTTGTTCTGGCGCCATAAAGCGCGGCGTCCCCAGGCGCAGATTCGGCGCGGTCAGCTGATCTTTTTGCTGCGCGGCCGTGTCCAGAAGTTTGGCCAGCCCGAAATCGAGCACTTTCACGACCACGCCGACGGAATCAAACTTCGCCAAAAAGATATTGTCGGGCTTCAGATCGCGATGCACCACGCCAACCTTGTGCGCGGCCCCAAGGGCTCCGGCCATCGCTTCGAACATGTCGAGCGCTTCATCCACTTCCAGCGGCGGATCGCGGCGCAGACGCTGGCGCAGCGTTTCGCCGGCCAGAAACTCCATGGCCAAAAACAGGATCTCGCCGTCTTTGCCAAACTCGAAAATGGTGATGGCGTTGGGATGCTGAATGCGGCTGGCCGCCAGGGCCTCGCGCTCGAAGCGTTCAGAAACGCCCTCTTGATGCGCCAAATCGACGCGCAGGACTTTGATCGCGACTTCGCGATTCAGCGGAGACTGCGTCGCGCGATACACATGTCCCATACCGCCGGACCCAATGGTCGCTTTGATCGTGAAGCGTCCGCCGATGGTACGACCGATCAGCGACGTAGCAGTTTGAGCATCGCTCGACATCCGGCTCCAGGACTCATCTTAGCCGATCTGCGGGGTTACGATCTATGGGGTCTATTGCGGTCTTTAATATGTATTGCACCAAACACAAGTTCTAGGGCGTGTTTTAATCTATCGCCAGCAAGCGCAAACTAGCTCTAGCGATAGAGCGTGGCGCCTTGATGTTTTTTCACGCTGGCGCGCTTTCGGCCTGTGCTAGTTTGCGCGCCGAGGACTTGGGCCATGGAACTTCGCACATTTAGCTACATTGACGTCTTGCAACCACAGCTCACTGGGTTTCTTCAAACGGTAGCGCAGGGCTTTTTGCCCCTGGAACAGCAGGCGGCCTTACTCATCGAGATCGCCCCCGGCATCGCCATCAATCAGCTTACCGATACGGCGCTGAAGGCGACGCGGGTCATTCCCGGGATGCAGATCGTCGAGCGCGCCTACGGTTTGCTGGAAGTGCACTCGTTTGATCAGGGGGAGATTCGGCAAGCGGGAGCAGCCATGCTCGCGCACATGGGCGTCCAGGAAATGGCGCGAATGAAGCCCAAGGTGCTGTCCGAAGAGACCATCACCGGCATTGAAGGCTACCATTCGCAGCTTATCAACCGCTTTCGCCACGGCGATATGATTGCCGAAAAGCAGACGCTTTATTTGCTGGAACTGGCCCCGGCCGGCTATGCCGCAATCTGCGCCAACGAAGCCGAAAAAGCCGCGCCGGTCCACCTTTTAGAAGTTGTCACGTTTGGCGCGGTCGGTAGGTTGTGGCTGGGCGGCAACGAAGCCGAAATCGAAGAAGCCCGCCGCGCCATCGCCAATACTCTGGCCAGCATTTCCGGCCGTACTAGTTAGTTCCCATCCATAAACTTACCGGTGAGACAGCCCAGGCGGCTGAAATCGGCCACCAGAGTATTGGGCTTGTCCGGACACAAGTTTGTAGTGAAAAGCGCCAAGGGCCTTTAGGCCTTTCAGATCTACAGAAGGTTGCGCCTCCGTCGAGAATCACGTCGCGAGCCGAAGAGCTCTTGGAGCTGGCTCCGCCACCGCTCCAGGGTCTTTGGGTCTACATCCGCCAGCGCGTCCAAGGCCGCCCACAGACGCATCAGTCCGCGCATCATCGCGGTGGGAG
>CAYWPR010000012.1:0-109565 GCA_964460115.1 uncultured Myxococcales bacterium | reverse complement strand
GAGTTTGTCGCCCAAGAGGAACTGCACCGCTTTAGCGGCTTTTTCTTTTCGCCCGGCAGCGACGCGCTGGCGTTTGCTCAGGTAGACAACCGCCCAGTTGAAACCCTGTACGTCAGCGACGTGCTACGCCCCGATATGCCGCCTAGTCCGCTGCGCTACCCGCGCGCCGGCAGCGACAATGCGGTGGTGCGCCTGGGCGTACTTTCTTTGCAAGCCGGGGCCGGATCGCCCACGTTTATCGATTGGCCGCACGATCGCTTTCCATATCTGGCCACGGTGGTCTGGCAAAAAGGTGGGCCGCTGCTTTTGACCGTACTCAGCCGCGATCAGCACGACCTCGAGCTTCTTGCCGCCACGCCAAATGACGGCGCCAGCTCCGACAAGTCGGCATGGAAGCTCAGCCGGCTGCTCGCCGAACATGACGACTCTTGGCTCAATATCGATCAAGACGTGCCGCGCGTGCTGGCGGATGGCTCTGGCTTTTTATGGACCAGCGAGCGCAGCGGCGGATCGGCCCTAGAGCTTTACGACCTGTCCGGCAAGCTTTTGCGCACGCTTGTGCCCCGCGAGCAGGGTTTTCGCAAGCTGCTTGATGTCGATGTGGAATCCGGCCAGGTCACTTACGCCGCCGCCACCGAACCCACCGAGCAGCATATTTATCGCGTGCCTCTCCTCGGAGGACCTCCGCTCAAACTGACGAGCGAGCCCGGCTATTACATGGCGAACTTTGGCAAGTCGCATAGCGTCTATGTGCGACAGTTTCACTCGCTTTTTGCCTGGCCCAAATCGCAAGTGCTGCGCCTTTCGCCCGGCAGCGCCGCTGAACAAATCGCCGGCGAATTGCCCAGCGTGGCCACGACGCCGCCGTTTTTTCCCAAAATTGAGTTTGTGCAGGTCGGCATGCAGGCCTATCGCGTGGCGCTGATTCGTCCGCGCTCTTTTCGTGCCGCGGCAGGCGCCAAAGCCAACGCGATTAAAAAATATCCCGTCATCGTCGATGTCTACGGCGGTCCGCATCACAGCCAAGTCATGTCCATTGCCGGCCGCTACATGCTGGATCAATGGCTGGCCGATCATGGCTACATCGTATTTTTGGTCGATGGACGCGGCACGCCAGGACGCGGCACGTCCTGGGAACGCGCCATCTACGGCAAGCTTGGCGACATTCCCCTAGATGATCAGGTAGAAGCGCTGCGCGCCACCGCCGCCCGCTACCCTGAGATGGACTTGCGCCGCGTCGGCATCTTCGGCTGGTCCTTTGGCGGCTATATGGCCGCCCTGGCCGTGCTGCGCCGCCCGGATGTATTTCACGCCGGGGTGGCCGGAGCGCCGGTCGTCGATTGGCGCGACTACGATACTTGTTATACGGAACGCTATCTGGGTTTGCCCGGCGAAAACAAAGACGCCTATGACCGCAGTTCTTTGCTGACCTATGCCAAAGATCTGCGCCGACCGCTTTTGATCCTGCATGGAACTGCCGACGACAACGTGCTTTTTGTACACAGTCTCAAGCTGTCAAATGCGCTGTTTCGCGCCGGCAAGACACACGAGCTTTTGCCGCTGCCGGGCCTAACGCATATGGTCCCCGACCAAGTCGTTACTCAGCGCATGTGGACGCGCATTCAAAGCTTTCTGGCGACGGCGCTAAAAGCGCAATAATTAGAAGCGGACTTCTTTGCGATGCGCTCTTCTGCAAAGCCTGCTTAATTACTTGCCGGAAGCTGTATATCGGCGGCAAAATGGCTAAATTGTAGCCTCCTGCCGCCGCCAAGCTAGAACGTATACCCATGGAACAGAGTGATCCCAAGCGCGCTGTCACCCCTTCTGTGCGCCCCACAGCGGTGTCCGCGAATGCTCCATCCCCCTCCCTTTCTGTCTCGAAAAACCGCCCGGGGCCCGAGCCCCTTACCGGTCCCGCGCGTCCCTGGCTGATTCGCAAACGCGGCTCGAATGAGGTGCTGCGCTGCGCGGACCTTTTGGTGCTGCGGAGCTGGATGCTTGAACGACGCGTCTCGCGCGACGATGAAATTTCGCGCAGCGGCAAAGTGTATAGGCGGCTAGGCAGCGTCGTCGAATTCGAATCCCTGTTTCACAGTGTGGATGTCGAGCGGGCGGCGCGCCGGCGCCCCCTAGGGACCCCGGCGCCGATTGCGCCGCTGCCGGCTGCTAATTCCGCGCGAAGCGGCACCCCGCCACCGATTCCAGGGCTGGCACCGCCTGCAAGCTCGGCGCTGCCGGCGCGTGCCGAGGCGACGGCTTCGCCCGACCGAGTTCAAGTTACGCCCCCAAACCTGACGCCAACGTCGGGAACCATGAGTCCGCTGCGCATCACTCCATCTGGCCAAATGGCGCGCAGCCGCCCAGCGCCTTCTACAACGGCAACGCCGACGCCACCCGTTCCACCCGCCCCGCTCATATCGGCGAGCGCAGCCAGCGGCCCTCCGCCGGTGCCGCCGCATAGCGGCTCGGCGCCCCTCGTTCCCATCCGTCCGGCGCCCCTAGCAGCCCAGGCCGAACCTGTCCGCCCGACGCCAACAGCGAAGCAGGCTGAACCTGTCCGTCCCGCGCCCCCGCCCCTAGCGGTGCCGCCGCGCAAAGAGCCCCCGGTTCCGCCGCCCCCTGTGGTCTTAAGTCCGCAGGTCAGCGATAGCAATGATGAAACGGCGGCGCTGCCCACCACACGCTTTAATCGCTTGGAACCCGCCAAGCCGGTTCCGCCGACGCCGCCTCCCGGGCCTCCGCCCAAGACTGCGCCGTTTGAGCGCATGCCTTCGGCAGAGCCGCCCAAAGACTCGCCGGATCTGATTTCGGCCAAGCGTACAGAATTGCTTCCCGCCAAGGTCGTCGATCCCATCGAGAAAGCCTTGAGCCAAAACGATCCGGTGCCGCGCCACTTAAAAGAAGCCGCGGATCCCAATCGGACCGCGCGCATTCATATCGCATCCGATCCCACCGATCGCTTTGAGCGCAAAGACAGTCGCCGTGGGCTTGTGCTATTTCTCGGGGCACTCGGCATCACCGGCGTGCTAGTCTTTGCGCTACAGCAGGCCAGCAAGCCCGATTTGCCAAAGCCCAGCGGCCAGGAATCGGCCACCGCGCCCGACCCAAATTCGCTGCGCAACGGCAATCCGCCGACTACGCCGCCGTCCGAAATTCCCGCGGGCGATACACCAAAGCCGACATCGCCTCCGCCGGTCGCCGCAACGCCGAGCGTGCCCCAAGTAAAACCGCCACCGGCGCCACCGTTGACGGCACCGACTGCGACCACGCCAGCCCAAAAGCCCGTAGTCCCGGCGCCGTCTCAAACCAGCACCGTGCAGACGGCAAAGCCGCCCACAACGCCGCCGGCACAGGCTCAAACAAACACCGCGCAGACGGCAAAGCCGCCCACAACGCCGCCGGCGTCCGCACCGGCCCAGACCGCAAGCGCTTCATCTGAAAAGTCGCAGACGGCGACTCCAGCCGTGAAAAAGCCGGTGGTCAGCGAAATTCCCAAGACCTTCGACGAGCAAATGGAACTGGCGCAGCGCCTCATCGAGCGCGAGCAATTCGGCGAGGCCCAGCGCCTGCTCGAAACCATTATCGTCAGCGCCGCACACGTTCCGGCCGTACACGTGGGTCTAGGCAAATGCGCCCTGGAACAAGGTCACGCCGATGAAGCCATTTCGCACTACCAGGATGCCTTAAGCCGCCTGTCCACCTACGGACCAGCCATGTTCGGCATGGCCAAGTCCTATCGGCAAAAAGGCGACAAAGATCAGGCGATACACTGGTACAAAAAGTATCTGGAACAAAATCCGAACGGCGGCGCAGCAGCGGTTGCGCGCGAAGCCATCGCCAAGCTTGAAGGACATCCAGCTCCGGCCGCCTCAGAGCTCGTTAAGCCGCCGGCAGCGACCAAGCCGTCCTCGGAACTCGTCAAACCGTAACCGAATTCGCGAATCGCGATACGCCGATTCGACATGTAGTAAAGTCCATTCGATCTTTTGCCGATGAAAGAGATGCCATGAGCCTGAACAAGCCATCCGAAGCTGAAGAGGAATTTTTCGCCCGCGAAGAAGCCGCCAAACGCCAGCGCGAGGCCATCGAGCAATCCAGGCGCATGGCCGCCGAAGAACGCGAAAGGCTGCGCGTTTTGCACTACATGAAGTGTCCCAAGTGCGGCTTCGATCTGCACGAGACGGCCTATCGCGGCGTCAACATCGACAAGTGCTACCAGTGCGGTGGCATTTGGCTCGACGATAAAGAACTAGAGCAGATCGCCGGACATCAAGACGGCAACCTGTTTTCGGGAATCGTCCGTCTGTTTCGCGCCGACAAAAAGCAATAAGCGCCGCCACAGCGGCCATGAAAATTTTACGACGCCCGCCTGCCAAGTCGAGACGGTCAAAATGACTCCTCGCCGCTTGGCCGGGCGTCGATTTTTTATCGTTTATAGAATGGATTTGACCTTGGGCGGACGAGCGTTAGGTTCGCTTGTCGGTATCTCGTCGCGTCGCGGCGGCGGCGACAAGCGTGGGCCTTGGGCGGGCGCAGCGCTTCGCTCATGCAGCAAAAGCCGCGTCGTATCGCGAAACAAAACGGAGATTTTGCCTGGCGACGGCGAGCCGGTGACCGCGCCCAAACCAAAGCTCGGGTGCGACAGCAAATCTCCAACGGCATAACGCTCAGCCGGCGAGTAAGCTCGCGCGTCGCGGCGTTCCTGCGAGGCGAGTAGCGCCTCCAGCGGATTGATTTGCGAGATGGGCGCTGCTGCTGATGCGCCATCTTTTCCGGCATGGCCCCGCGGCGTGCGCGGACCTTTGGATTTGGTCGTCGTTCCCGGCAGGCCGGCCCGATACTTGTGCTGCCGATGACAGCTACGGCACTCGACTTTGGCCGGCAGGCCATCCTCCATCGCCACGACAATATGTAGCCGCATGTCGCGGCACGAGGTGCAGTATGCGGAGGTCTCTCCGCCAACTTTTACTAACTCCACAGCTTGCTCCCAGGTCCATGCGGACCGCGGCTCCGCACCGCTGTCGAGCACGCATCGATCTTGACGAAGATCTCACGTACTTTGGCAGGCGGCGCAGCAGTTACTCTTGATTTTGCAGGATTTTGCGCAGACGGCGGGAGAAAAGATCGTCTTATGTTGCGGTTATTGTGCAGATTGTCGCCGCTCGGCTTTGTATCTGTATGCGCGAAGGCAACAAGCGCGGCCGTTTGAATTACTCTAGGGCCCCATGTGGATTGATTCTCACTGTCATCTGGAAGCCGATGACTTTTGTACACCTTTAGGCGACTCAGGCGGCGATGAGCGCCTGGCGGTGATAAAGCGCGCCGCCGCGGCCGGTGTATCGTGGCTAGTCGTCGTCGGTTCAGGACAAGGTCGCGCCGAGATCGACAACGCCATGGCGCTGGCCCAAAGCCACTCGAACATCGTCACCACCATCGGGGTTCACCCGCATCACGCCGATCGAATGACCGAGGAGCTATGGCAGCACATCGAGCATCTGTCTAAGCATCCGCGGGTCGTGGGCCTTGGCGAAACCGGACTCGATTATCACTACAAGCTTTCGCCGCCGGCAACGCAGCAGGAATTGTTGCGCCGCTTTTTGCAGCTTGGCCGCGCTCGGCAAAAGCCGATCTCGCTGCACATTCGCAGCGATGAAACCGCCGGCGGTGCCAATGCTCATGCCGATGCGCGGATCATCGTGAAAGACGAATTGGGCGACGCCGCGCAAGCGACCGGACCAAACGGCGTGATTCACTGTTTTACCGGCAATGCCGAAGATGCTCGCGCCTGGCTGAATCTGGGATTTTGTATTTCGTTTTCCGGCATCGTGACCTTCAAAAACGCCGAATCGATTCGCGAAGCGGCCCGCATCGTGCCCGCCGATCGCCTGCTGCTTGAGACCGATTCGCCCTATCTGGCACCAGTGCCGCATCGCGGAAAGCGCAACGAACCGGCGCTGCTTGTGCACACCGCCAAACGCATTGCCGAGCTGCGCGGCATAAGCCTGAATCAGCTCAGCAGCGATTGCCGCACAGCCACCCAGCAGCTATTTCAGCTACCCGTAGAGGCGGGTGGCCACAGCCAGTAAATCGGCCAGCGGACCATGCTGCAAAGCGGCCAGGCGCTCTTCGCTGGTCATTGCTGCCGCGTTTGGACAAAGGGCGTAAAGCGCCGCGCGCAAATCGCCAAGCTGCCCCAGCGCCCGCGCACTGGCCTCAAGCTTTGCAGTGTACAAAAGCGCCGGCCATAGCTCGGCCAAACGCTGCGGCTCCTCGGTCAGTATCGCCAGGCAGGCTTGTATCGCCGGCGCCTCGGCGCGCGCTTCATAGAGCGTACTTGGCGCATGCTCGGGATGCAGCGCCAAGGCCCGCAATGTCGCCAGCCACTCTCGTTCGCGCGGCAAAAGGTCTGAAATGTCCTCGACGCGCGGAATGCCCGGCAAACCTTCCAGCCACAGCGCGGCCGCAGCGCGAACAAGCGCCGCCATTTCATCTGGCCCGCCGTGTTCTCCCAAAGGAACTCCGGCGCGTAATAGATGTAGGGCGCGAAGCGCTGCAAATCGGGTCTGGGCTTCATCGCGGGTCAAAGACTGCAGCAGGCGCAGGCGCGGCGGCCTGGTCGGCTCGCAAACCGCCACCTCGCCGTCCAAAGATTCCACTAGCACCACTTCCAGCCGTGGAAGACCGACCGAGCGTCCCATCTCGGCCAAGCGATGTTCCCAATTCTGAGACGCCAGCGAATGCGACGGCAAGGCCGGCGGCTGCACGCCCAGTATATGCCGGCCAAGCAGTCCAAAGACGAGCAGCCAGGGCGCCTGCTCGGGCGGAATCGGCCGTACTGCGAGCAGCGCCGTTTCCAGCACCACCGCCGGCACCGGCAGCGCGCCCAGCTCATCGAGCATTGCGTCGGCGTAGCCCCCCCCCGGTGTAACAAAGGCCAGCGCTGACCAATAAAGGCTCTGCTCGCTGAGACCAAGATGCTCGCACAATCGAGCCAGCACCGCCGCGGTGCCGAAATCAAAGCAGCCCGGTTTCTGCATGCGCTGGCGCAGCGCCAAAAGCAGCGGCGTGGCATTGTCGTTCTGCGCCTGCAGCGCCCCTTGCAGCGGACCGTCGAGCGACTGCAAATCTTGGCCCGGTTTTGGCCCCAAAAGAGAAAGCGCCGTCGCCAAATCCGCTGCCGTTGCCGTTTTCAGCAAAGCTTGCGCGGCATTTCGCTTCTCTGCGGGCGGCAAATCGCCCGACGAATGCGGCAAAAGCAGACCGAGCCCCGCCAGCACTTGCACATCGCCCAAAGGAGCGCCGGTCTTAGACAGGGCCGCCACCGCCGCATACACTTTTGCGCCGTCGCCGCGCCGCGCCGCCAAAGCAACCAGACGGCGCAAAGCCCGCGCATGCGCCGGCCACTGCGAAAGCACCTGTTCATACAGCGCTTCGGCTTGCGCGAAATCGCCAAGCTGCTTTTCGCACAGCTCGGCCCGCGCAAACAACCATTCCGCCCGCTCGCCCGGCGTCATCGTCAAATCGAGCAAGCGATCCAGCACCCGCAGCGCTTCGGCCGGTTCGTGAAGCTGACGGTATACTTCTAGCAATTTGACGAGCGCGCTGCGCTGGCCGGGGGATTCTTCCAGAACGCTATCAAGCTGCTGACGGGCCTCGACGAAGTCGCCAAGCGTCACGGCCAGATCGCTCATGCGCAGCCGCAAAGTGGTGCGCGCCGCCAGTGCGTCCGGCGGCAAATGCGGCAGCCGACGCCGCAGCCAGCGCATTGCCTCGGCCGCGTCGCCCTGTTCTTCGCGCAGCCGAGCCAATCCTTCAAGCGCCAGATCAATGGCTGGGATGTCGCCGTTGCGCTCGCCGGCTTCTAAAAGCCGCTGGTAGGCGGCCGCGGTGGCTGCGGCATTGCCCTTGCGTTCCAGCACTTCGCCAAGGCACGACAAAAGCCGCGTGATGCGCGGATATGTCGGCGGAATCGCTCCGGCCTGAATGAGCCGCGAGGCCGCCACTTCGGGCTGCCCTCGCTCAATGGCGTCTTCCGCCAAAGCGCAAAGCCCAAGCGCATCGCCCGGCGATTCGCGCAAAAGCGCAGTCGCATAGGTCACCATCGCCGAACGTTCATAAAGCTCGGTGCACAAGAGCAAAAGCCGGCGCAGAATTTCCAGCCGCTCGATTCCGGCACCGGCATGCTTCAGTCTTCGCTCCAGTGTGCGGCGCCGCTTCTCAGGCTCAGGTCCGCCATCAAGCTCGCGCAGGCGATCGGCAGCGGCTTCGGCGCTATCGCCGCCGAGCATCACGGCTTGGGCCAGATAGTCGCGAGCCCGCAGATCATCATCGGCGCGCAAAGCCAGTTCGGCGGCGCGTAGCAAAAGCGGGCCGCGCGGCAAGGCCCCCACGCCGGACGCCTCGGCAAGCGGAGTCAGCGCCGCGCTGCGCCCGGCCGCGTCAGCGGCGCCCAGCCAGTCGCCCTGCGCCGCCAGACCATCGGCAAGCTGGCTCCAGCCGGCGGCAAGGCCTAGCTGGCCAGCGCGACGAAAGGCCTCCAGCGCCGCCGCCGTACGGCCTAGCCGTTCTTGAAGCTGTCCCAAATCGTTCCACAACTCGGCCAATTGGGCGCGATCCGTTTCTGCGCACAGCTTCATCTCGGTCTGCAAAAGCATCAGCGCCTCGGCGGCTTCATCTAGACCGCTGTCGGCAAGCAAACGCCGCAAGGCCCGCAGCACTGGAATCGACTCAGGGGCGTCGACAAGCGCTTGGCGCAAAAGCGCTACGGCAGCATCTTCTCGACCAAGCCGCAGCTCGACGTGGGCTTTTTCCAGCCGAATGCGGCTGCGCTCGGCCGAATCCGCGGCCACGGCGGGCAGAGCGAGCAAGCGATCACAACAATCGGCCGCCTGCGCATAAAGATTGCGCGACCAAGTCAGCCCAAGCAAGCCCTCTAGCGGCCGCGGATCGCCCGGCAAAAGCGCCGCCGAATGGAGAAGGAGTTCTACCGGACCAAGCAGCGGCGGCAGATTTATGAGGCCCGGCCACGTCGGCGTGTCCGCGGCCTTTTCGACCGAGCTTGCCTCCTCGCCGAGCGCTTCTTCCAGAAAATCGGTCGGTACCGCGACAAAAGTGCCCAGCGTTGCCCGTTCGGCATAACCGGCTTGGGGCAATGCCTCGGCGCGCAGCGTCTGCAAATCGACGGGTTCATCGATTCCTGCCGCCGCCAGCATATCCGCCGCCATTAGCGCGCATTCGCCCGCTTCATGCGCCGCTACATCGGGAGCGTAAGCGGCAATAAGCAGGTGTTCCAGACCGCGCGAAACTTCACCCGGCTCGGCGGAAGTGCCAAGCAGCATTCCCAGCATGGCATGCGCCGGACCCAAATCCGCAGCGCGCAAAAGCACCATTTCTAACTGATTTAGCGCCTCGGTGCCGCGTCCCAAAAACATCAGCAGCTCGGCCAAAACCAGCCGCAAACCAACTGTCTGCGCAAAAGCCGGCCCGAGACGACGCAGCTCCGTTTCGACCAGAGTCAGCGCTTTTTCGGCATGTCCGGACTGAGAAAAACCGCGCAGGATCCGCCGCAAGCGCTCCAGCGTTTCGCGATCTTTTTGCGAGGAAGCGCAAAGCTGCAAATAGCGCTGCACGGCGACTTCTTCGTCTCCAAGCAGCTCGGCCATTTGCGCCGCCCGCGCCAAAAGCGGAATAAGCCGGCTGCGCTGCTCTTCATCTGCCTCATGCGCCAGCGAATCGATCTGCCACTCAATTTGGGCCAAGCGCTGTGGCAATTGCCCCACATCGATCAGGCGTTGGCGCAGCGCTTCGAGTTCGCTCGGCGCAACCTGCGAGCCAGCGCGCGCGCGCTGCAAGCTGCCCACAAAGGCCATGGCCTGTTCAAGAATTGAAGTTGCAGGCGATCCCTCAGAGATCGGCTCTTTGCAGACGACATCCAAAAGCGCCATAAAACCTTTTACAGCGGCCGGATACGCGGAAAGCTTGAGGGCCAATGTCACAAGCTCTTGGGCCCGTTCGCATTGGCGTTCGCCTTGGCTGCGCGCTACGTCGCGTAGCAGCGCTTGCAAAAGTGCGTCCGCTTCGCCGCGCTCGCTGTGGCGCACAAGCTGACGATCGCGCACGGCTTCATCGTCGGCATTGAGCCGGCATAGTTCTTCATCTATACGCGGCAAAAGGGTGCTGTCGGCCAGGGTGGCGGCTTCGCGCAAAAGCGCAATGCGCGCCGCGCCGGACTGATGGTCGGCCTCCGCCAGCAAAGCCGTGCCCAGCCGCTGAAAATCATTTTGCGCCCGAAACAGCGCCGACAGTTTCGGCCAGGCTTGCGCACCGCCCCCAACTTCGACGGCGCGTGCCAGGGCTTGCTCTTCGGTTTGAAAATCGCGGCGCTTTTGCGCGGCTTCGGCGATGCGCAAATAGGCCAATGCGCGTTCGGCAAGCGGCACTTTTTCGGCATCCAGCGCCTGGCGGTAGTAAAGCGAGGCGGCATCCAAATCGCCAAGCCGGTACGCCAAATCCGCCAATAGCAGAGTCAGGCGAGGCAGTTCGCTGCCGCCAAGCTCGACGGCCCGGCCTAGGGCCTTATAAGCGCGGGCGGCATCGCCATCCTCGTTCCACAGACGACCGGCATGGACGAAAAACAGCGCGGCGTCGTCGCGGCGCGACTCGGCAACCGCCGCATCGGCAGCTTGCTGCCAGTAGGCGGCGGCCTGCGAGCGCTCGGCCAGTTGGTGCTCTGCCACGCTGGCGGCTTGCTGATACAAAAGACAAGCGACTTCGGGGCGCAATTTGGCGTGTATCGTCAGTGCGCCGAGCAGATCGCGGCTGCGCCCAGCAGCTTCCAGACTGGCCAGAAGCTCATCGGGATCGGCGGCGGCTTGCGTTTGCACGCTGAGCGCTTCGGCGTACTCGCCGCGCGCCGTCAAGAGGCGGGCCAAGCCGCGTAGCTCCTCGGGGCGGGCCAAACCCAGTTGCTGCAGATCGCGCAGAACCGGCAGCAGATCGCCAGGGCTGCCGGCTTCGGCTTGTAAAAGCTCCGGCCAATCGAGCTGCACCCGCGCGCGCAAAACCTCCGGATGCGCTCCGGCTTTTATCAAAAGCGCACGGCTTCGTTCAATTTCACCGCTTTGCGCTGCCTGCTGCGCTTGCTCCAGCAGCTCCAGGCGCAGCGCTTGTTGCGAATTCTCCGGCAAGACTTGCGGCGCCAAAGACTGCACCGCAGCCGGCACAGGGATTGGTGGTGGCACCGGGGGCGCGGTTTTTTTGCGCGGCGCCTCCAGGGCCGCCGCTTGTATCGCTTCTAGAAGCGGCTCTTCGGGACCATCGGCGCTCAGCAGCGATTCGGCGGCCATCCGCGCCGAGCGTGCAGCCTCGGCGTCAGAACGAATCAAATGACGCGAAGCGGTAAAAAACGCCGCGGCGCGCTCTACCGGATGACTTTGTCCATCGGCGCCTAGAGCCAAATAACGCCGCGCCGTGGTTTCTGAAGGCTCACGGCCCTCATCCAAAACCGCCAGGGCCAGCAAAGCCGACAGGCTGGGAGGCGAAAGGGCCAGCTCGGCTTCGGCAAGTTGCAGCGCTTCTTGGCGCCGCGCCGGCAGCGCCGCCAGCACTTGCAGACGGCGCAGCCGAGCCAGCGCGGCGATGGGCAGGCTGCTCGAAATAAGCTGATACGCCGCCAGTGCCGCGCACAGATCGCCGCCCTGCAAAAGGTGATCGGCAATGCGCAGCGACTCGGGCAGCGGTGCGCCACTTTGCAAAGCCGAGGACTCGATGATTGGGTTACTGCGCGGCCGTTCGTCGATATCGGCGTAACTTAAGTTACCGCGATGGCCGTCCGCAGCATAACGCAGGATAAGCTGCCCGGGATGGGCATCGACCTCACACAGTGGCGCCGTGGCCGGCTCTGCGACGCGGTAGCCGCTGCGCGGCAGCATGTCCAAAAGCGCATCGTGAATCAGCTCCACCCGCAGCTCGGAAAGTGCCGGAGTGGTCAATAGATGCAGCCCGAGCGGAGAGATGCCACTGGCCAAGCTGACCCCGGGAAGCTCGCCGGGCGTGCTGGTCAATAAGGCCGCTCCCAGAATTTGCAAAAGTTTGTGCCCAAGCAGCGGAGCGGACAGCGGGCTTTGCCCGTACAGGCGAACCTCGCTCATGCCAAACACAATGTCGTTAGCACCGGGCGGAGGCCGGCGCGCGCTAATGCGTGCCGTTCCCCATAGCGGGCCGCGCTCGGTTCCATCGTCTACTTCGCGCAAAGGCGCCGCGGCAGCAAAACCCGCGCCGTCTTTGTGCCCCGCGGGCATTAAGGGCGGACTCGGCGGACAGCGAAACAGCACCATAAGGCTGGCCGCCGCTTGTTTTCCATCGATACGCACTCGTATCAGATCAAACGGCAGGCCAAAAAATGGCCCGGACATCAACCGACGGCTAACTAGCGTCGCCAGCGAACGGTTGAGCGCCGCTTGTTCAATCACAAGCTCGGCGCGGCGCACCCGGCCACGGCGACGCTGAAACGTCGGTTCCGCCGGAATGGTAGCGCTGACCGGGTTCGGAAACAGCACTTCCACATCAAGATGCATAACCCAGCCAGCGGCCCAGGCATGACGCTCGCTCAGCGTCAGCAGCCAGGATCCGGAGCCGCGCGGAGAGACGGTAAACACAGGACCGCCACGTACACTTGTTGTGGTGGGCGATTCAGAGGCCGTCAAGACTCTTCGTTCATATCATGTTTTGCCTCTGCGAGGCTATGGGCCTAAGAGCGCACGGCTAGCTTGTTGCTAGCGACCTTTGGCGCGACGGAAAACTTTGGACAATGTCGAGATGCTTTTGCCGTTCGGATCGACATGATTGCGATCAGCGACGGCAAACAGGACCGCGCCACGGCGCAAAACCACCACGGTGGCCGTCTCGCCCCCCCAGGCTTCGGCGGCCGCCTGGCCGAGTGCCGAGGCCTCGCTGTCCGCATATTCGCAAAGCAGCACGGAAAGCTGATCGATCGTACCGTTTTGGCACTTTTTGGCGCCAAGCGGGCTCGAATCCATGTTGGCAAATTCTGAAACCACGTGGCCTGTATCTTTAAACATGGCCAGTTCTCCGGCCACGCCGGATTTGCCGCACCCGTTCATCGCCAATCCCCAGGCCAAAAGACCCGCCCAAAGACCTAAAGAACGGCCTAAAACCCACCGCTTGCCACAAGCACTTCGTCTATCCGCAAGGCGCATGCTGCTGTTTTCCTTCCTGCTCACAATTTTGCCTGAGCGCGCAGACCCTGGGCTAGCCGAACCTAGTTCGCCAATGATTTCCAGCCCTTGAAAAAGATAAATCACGAGGGGCACGTTATGCTAAATTGCTAAGTTGTGGCGCCGCCTTACTCTCAGAGCCGCGAACTACACCTAAAGCTTGTGCTCTACGGCCCCGCCGCGGCGGGCAAAACGTCGGCGCTCAATTATCTTTATCGAGCTCTGCGCCCCGATGTACGTGGACAGCTTGTATCGGTAAATACCGGCAACGATCGGACTTTATTTTTCGACTTCTATCCGCCGCCGCCCGCACGTCTTTTAGGGATTTCGCTGCACGTACAGATCTATACGGCATCTGGCGGCATTCAAAATGACGCGACTCGCCGTTCCTTGTTGGCGGGATCGGATGGCATTCTTTTTATCGCCGATAGCCAGCGCGGGCGCGAGCAGGACAATATTCAAGCCCTTGAACAGATGCGCAACTGCCTGTTCGATCTGAATTTGTCGCTGGAGCAAGTGCCGCTGGTTCTGGCTTGGAACAAGCGCGATCTGCCCGATGCCTTGTCGGTCGGCGAGCTAGAAGCGGGGCTTAACATCAACCAAGCGCCAAGCTTTGCCACGGTTGCGCAGCTTGGGCAGGGCATCTTTGATTCATTTCGCGCGCTGACGAGCCGCGCCCTTGATGCGGTGCTGAAGCGCCGTCCCGACGTGCTGCATGGCGGACAGCGGCTGGATCTGGGCCAGTCAAGCGATGTGGTGACAAGCCGCCGCATTTTAGCCATGCAAGATACGCAGCGGGCGCTTGCGCTTTTGCAAGGCCGCTACGTGCTAGATTCGACCACTTCCGATGGGCATGTGCCCTATCAGGACGGCGGCGAAGCGCATGGCGTGCTCAGCGGAGCTCCGGTTTCGACATTTTCTCCCGGACAACAAGTTGGGCCGGCAGCCGGCCCCTCGGTTTCCCTGCTCGATAGTCCGCATGGAGTGGCGATCTCCGGCGTAGCGATGCGCAGCGAGGGCTCGCGGCGTGAAGACAGCCGCGCGCCGCGGCGGGTGGCTTCTTCGGGGCAGCGGGTGGTTTTAGAACCCAGCGAGACCGCTCGGCCGGCAACGCCCAAGGGCCAGCGGCTTTCCAACCCACCATCTGCGCTGCTGAATCGCGAAAAGGATCTGCCGCGCGAACCAGGTAGAAACCTCGACGGTGGTCCGGACAAAAGCCCGGAAAGCAGCGGGCTGGACAAAAACTTAGAACGGCGCAAAGAACCTTCGCGTCCAAGCGGCAGCCCTTGGGAAAGCACTCCGCCGAGCCCAAGCCGCGATCTGTGGTTCAGCTATCTTCTGGCTCCCGGATCGCTGCGCACGCAGTTGCAAGATGTCGAACGGCAGGTTTGGTCCGGACAGTGGAGCGCCGGCGTGCGCCGCGCCGCCAGCATTTTTTACGCGCTAACCGCCGCGGAAGCGACCCGCGAACCGGATGAAGGACCGGCGTGGCGCGGCCTGGTGCTCGGCTTGCCGGTAGAGCGCTATTTGCGTTTTCGCCAAGCGGTACTGGATGCCGAAGCCGGCAAATCTTCTTTAGAAGATGGCCTATTTGCTTTGTTTTTCCTACTCGACGCCGCGCTGCGCAAAGAGGCCTGGTTAACGCGAGGAGCGTGATGCCAGCAAGGGTGCTTCGGTGAAAAGCTTGGCAGGGCTGCCCCGCTTCAGGTTTCAGCTTGGTCGAGCTGGGTCTTGGCGCGGCATCGGCCTTGGCCTGACGCTGCTTTTGGCGGGTCTGCCCCTGGCCGAAGCCCGCCAAAAGCACAAGGGCAGCGGCGAAAAAGAAGAGACGCCGCCAGCCCCGCCGCGCGATCCGATGGAAGCCGAATACAGCACGCCGCCTCCGGCAGAACCTGTTTCCACGCCGAGCTCATCCGGAAATACCAGCAAATCCAGTTCGAGCGCCGCGGCTGCACCTGCCCCTTCCGCGCCTCCACCACCTGTCGAAAAGCTTGGCCGCTTTATGGCCAACTTCAAAATCGGTCCGGCCTTGTGTCTTTACAACTGCAGTCATCAAGGCGCTCTGCTTGTAGAGATCGGCTATTCGGTGCTGCCAAGCAAAAACGCCTACTTGCTATTGCCCTTGCAGGCGCAGTTTGCGCCCGCAAGCGCCGCGATCATCGTGCCGCTCGGCTTTCAATACGATCTGGCATTTCCCGGCGTCAGCGGGCTTTATGTCTATCCGCGGCTGAGCCTTGGCTACGCGTACCTTGTCGATCGCATCAGCTCAGGTTCTCCATCGCTGCACGCCGGCATCGCGATTTTTGAATTCGGCCTGAAGTACGTGCTGCGCGGTCGCTGGAACATTGGCGGCGAGCTTGTCAGCCTGCCGATCGTTTTTGGTCAAAATTCGGCCGGCGCCTTTGCCAACATCTACTACCGATTGATGCTTTCGCTGGGCGTAAATTTTTAAAGCGTTGGAGTTTTTGCCGCCAAGTACGCGCTTTTGCGCGGCCAGGCCAGACGCAAAAGCACCGCGCAAAAAAGCGTCAAAAGCACCACCAAGCCGCCGAGAAACAAAGCGAGTCCGCGCGACTCGGGCATTAAAAGCAGCGGCCCGATCGCCAAAATCGGCTTGGACAAAGCCGCCGGCATACCCGTCGCGGCCGGCGGTGTCGGCGCCACTCGAACCACAGTAACGTCCGGCGCATCTAGGCCCGGGACGGCGCGCGCAACAAGTTCGGCCAGCTCGCTCGGCCTAACGCTTGGCGGCGCGCGCAATTTCAGCAGCACCGAGGCAGTCGGCCGCGGCGTACCCAGGGGAGAAAGCGGCTCGGGCTCGGGCAGGGCCAGATGAACCCGCGCTTCGGCAACTTCGGGCAGGCGCTCGAGCGTCGTGGCGATTTCGGCAGCCAGCGCTGCCGCGTTCTCGCTTTGCGACGCCAAGGGTGAAAATAGCAACCTGGCGCTAGGCGCCGCGGCAGGTTCGGAAAGCCGCGGCAGACCGCGTTGCTCTAGCACCCGCAGGGCCCGCACTTCCTCGCTGCGCGGTACGACCAGGCCAAAGGTCGCAGCGCGCCCGGCGCCGCCGCGCTGCTGCACACGTTTTTCGACGCGCAGTCCGGACTCGCGCAGCGCCAGGATGGCTTCATTGGCGCGCCGTTCGGAAAGATCATGATAAAGCTCGACGTCGCAGTTGCTGCTAAAGACGAGGACAAAGACGAGCAAAATCCTGGTCCCAAAAGACAGCAGAGCCAGCCGCGGTCGTGATGCCCACAAGCGGCAAACGCGCAAAATCACCCGTTTATGCTAGCACTCACTCGGGTTTTCTCACGCGCAAAAGGGATGCCCAGAGGTCGTAGTCTTGCTATATAGGAGGCCTACATGCCTCGCCGCTTGTCAAACAAGGCAACCCGCGCCAAATCGACCCAGCGCATCATCGATGAATTGTTTGCTCACCCGCCGATCAGTCGGGCCGAAATGGAACAGCGGCTGGCGCCGGCCAGCGTGCTGGAAACGCGACGCGCCCTCATCGATAGGCTGGAGCGCGGCGCTGTCGAGGAAATCGATGGCGACCTGCTTATCAGCATGTTTCACGTAGTGGGCCTGGGCACCGAGGCGCCGGCGCTATTGTCCATCGTCGCCGATGCGCAAGCGCCACGGCATATACGGGCCTACGCGCTGACCGTGCTTTTGCATGCCGATCCGCTGCATAGCGACAAGCTGCGGCAAATCCTTTCTGAAGACGACTTGCTGTCGCTGGCCGCGCATCCGATGTGCCAGTTTTTATGCCGCATTGAGGGCAATCCCGATGATGCCGAAGCCCTGGCGACGATGCTGGAATCGGCGCCAGAGACACTGCGCAAGTCGCTGTTTGGCCATCTGGAACGCTTTCGGCAGGAAAGCGGTGTACCGGCTGCCGTGGCCTACGAAGAAATTTTGCGCCGGCCGCCTTTGGGCGAATTGCATGCGGCGATTCTGACGGCGCTGATTCACGAAGGTGGCCTCGACGCAGTGGCGCTGATTGAAGCGCTGCGCAGCGATGCCGCGGATGTGCGCGTAAAGCGAAACTTGCAAGGGGCCCTTTTGCGCCTGCGCACGCGGGCGCTTGAGGGACGCAGCCAGCCGCTTGGCAAAACCCGCGCCTACGTCAGCAGTTGTGACGGACAAAGCGCGTATTTTTTGTTGGGAGAGCGCGAAAATCCCGATGCCACGCGCACCCTGGCTCTTTTGTGCATACGCGCTTCGGGCGACATTCGCGACGGCTATGTCGCAACGCATCAAACCGAGCCCAAAGCGCGCGAGATCCGCACGGATTTTATGCGCGATGCCGGAACCGAATTTGTCGAGGTTTCGCTGGCTCAGGCGCTGCCGCTTATCACGCAGGCCATAGAATGCACGCTTGCCGAGGGCCGAACTTTGCCGGACAGCGCGCGCCCGTCCTTGCGCTTTTTCGAACGGGTCGAGCCGCTCTCGCTGCCAACGATCGTTCCAGCCGCCGAGGCCAGCGCCACGGCGCTACGCGCTCGGCTGCGCCAGCCGCCTTATGCCCGTTCCTGGTTCATCGATCCAAGCGATCTGGAGGCCAGCGGCATCAAACCTCCGGCATCCGAGCAGCCAACAAGCGCCTGGATTTCACGGGCGATGCGCCGACTTTCGCGCAATGCCACTTTGATTCATCGCGTCGAGTTCATGGCGCGGCACATGGCGATCTGGCATCAGTTGCGCAATGATGCGCAAGAAGCCGGGCTTTTGCTGCGCGCCGCCGAGGAAGTGAACGCCGCCCCCGCGCAAAGCCAGCTTCTGCGCGTGCTTTTAGAAAGGCTGTTCGCGCCGGCGACGGATTTGGCCCTTGAGCCCCCGGAAAAAGCCGAGGAGCCACTTGGCGAGCCATCGCGGCGGCAATTTTTGAAATCGCGGTTTTTTTTAACTGTAGCCGCGCCCAAAGGACGCGATTTGGCGCTGCTCGATTTTACCGAAGCCGCGCTTTTGGCCCTAGATCGAGCGCTTGAAACAGTACCGGGCGATGTTCGGCCGCGCGAAGATGCCGTGCACGAAGCTGCGCACGAGCTGGCGCTACTATTTCGCGACTATGTGCTTTTGAACCGCAAGACGTCGACGGCGGTTTTGACCAAACGGATGGCGGCAAAGCTCGCGCAAGCCGGTCGTTTGCAAGCCGCGGATTGTCAGCGCCTGGCGCTTATGGTGCTGGCGGCGCTGGTTTCGTTTGTGGATGAAGTCTGCAGCGATTGCGCGGTTTATTGTCTAGGCCGGCAAAAGGCCGCGGTAGCAGCGGAGTTCTTTTCGCCCATGCATCCAGCGCTGCCGCATGCCGAGCCGGTTGCACCGCAGCCCTAACGCAAAGTGCTGGGAGAGGGCGGCCCGCCGCACGATTCCGCGTATGCTGAATGCCAAGAGGATTTCATGAGCGACCTACCCGTGCGCATTGCTCCTTCAATTTTGTCGGCGGATTTTGGCCGTCTGGCCGCAGAGGTGCAGGCCATTACGAAGGCCGGTGCCGACCTCATACACGTCGATGTCATGGATGGGCACTTTGTGCCCAATCTGACGCTGGGTCCGGGAATCGTCAAAGCACTGCGCAAAGCCACCCATCTGCCGCTCGATGTGCACCTTATGATCGAAGAGCCCGAGCGCTGGATTGACACGTACGCCGCCGCCGGGGCCGATATTTTGTACGTTCATCCCGAGGCTTGTAGCCATTTGCATCGAGTGGTGCAGCAGATTCGTGCCGCTGGCAAAGAGCCGGGCGTGGCGCTCAATCCCGCCACATCGCTGTCGGCGCTGGATTACATTCTTCCCGAGCTCAGCGTGGTTTTGATCATGAGCGTCAATCCGGGCTTTGGCGGACAAAGCTTCATTCCGTTTTCGCTAGAGAAGATCGCCGCGCTGCGGCAAAAACTCGAGCAGCACGCCTTGGACAAACGCGTGGCCATCGCCGTGGATGGAGGCATTGGCCTCGAAAACTGCGCCGAGGTGGTGCGCGCCGGAGCGCGGGTGCTGATTTCAGGCACCGGTGTATTTGGCGGAGGCGATTACCACAAGGCCATCGCCACCATGAAAAGCAGCAGCCAAAGCGCCATCGGCTAAGCTTGTGATTTGGTGGATTTAGTCTAGCCCGCGAACGCGGCCGTTTTTGGGCACGGACTGAGTGACCCAGGTGTTGCCGCCAATCACTGCACCGGCGCCGATCACTGTTTGGCCCCCTAAAATGGTGGCGTTGGCGTAGATGATCACGTCGTCTTCGAGGGTCGGATGGCGCTTGTGGCCGCGCTGCTGGCGCGCGGCGTCGCTAGGCAAAGACAAAGCGCCCAAAGTGACCCCCTGATAGATGCGCACGCGGCGACCGATGGTGGTCGTTTCGCCGATGACCACTCCGGTGCCGTGATCGATAAAGAAAGACTCGCCGATTTCAGCGCCGGGATGGATGTCGATTCCGGTTTCGGCGTGGGCCTGCTCACTCATCATGCGCGGCACCACTTGCGCGCCGAGCTGCCACAAGACATGCGCGATGCGATACACGGTGATGGCGCGCACGCCCGGATACGAAAAAACGATTTCATCCAGACTGCTCGCCGCTGGATCGCCATCGTAGGCGGCACGCACATCAAGCAGGCCGAGTCGCCGCAGCTCTGGCAGCGTATTCAAAAAGCGAACGGCCAGCTTGTCGGCACGAGCCTCGCAAGCGCAACAATCGGGTTGCGGCGACGGCCAGCCATAGACAAAGCCGCGGCAAAGCTGCTGCGCTAGCTTCACGCGCAAAAGCGCCAATTGGCCTTCCAAAAACGTCCGCAAAAGGCCAGGCCCCGGCCTAGCAATGCCCGTTGAGCCGGGAAAAAGCAGCTCACGCACCAGGCTCAGCACCCCCGCCACCTCGATGGGCGAGGGCAGCTCGCGACCCGAAAAGGGATTTATGCCATCGCTGCGATACGATTCAAGCAGCCGATCGGCCAATTCGAAACTGCTTTGCGCGGTCGGCTCGGCGACTTCAGCCATTAGGCTCTCTTTATCGCCTCGTCCCAGCGCGCTTTCATCTCGCGAACCACCGAGCCGTCAAGCTGCGGCACAAAGCGCCGATCTTCTTGCCAAGCTTCGCGCAGCTCTTCTATCGAGCGCCACAGACCGACGCCAAGGCCAGCGAGAAGAGCCGCCCCCAAGGCCGTGGTTTCCAGCATTTTGGGACGAACGATTTCGACGCCCAAAAGATCGGCTTGAAGCTGCATCAAAAGATCGTTCTGCGCCGCGCCGCCATCGACGCGCAGCGAGCTCAAGCGCAATCCGGTGTCGGCTTCCATGGCAAAAAGCAAATCGCAGTTTTGCAAAGCGATGCCCTCAAGAACGGCACGCGCAATGTGACCGCGCTCTGTGCCGCGCGAAAGGCCCCACAAAAGCCCGCGCGCATCGGGACGCCAGTGCGGCGCGCCCAGCCCCGCCAGCGCCGGCACCGCCACAAGCCCTCCGGAATCTTTGACCGAGAGGGCCAGATCCTCGATTTCAGAAGCGGACTTTATGATGCCGAGGCCGTCGCGCAACCACTGAACCATCGCGCCGGCGACAAAAGCGCTGCCTTCCAGCGCATAGTGGGTTTTGATTCCCGCGGCGGCCGGGCGACGCCAAGCCAGGGTCGTCACCATGCCGCGCTGCGACGGCACGGCATGCGGCCCGGTGTTCATAAGCAGAAAGGCGCCGGTGCCAAAGGTGCACTTGGCTTCGCCCGGAGTATGGCAAAGCTGTCCGAATAGCGCCGCCTGCTGATCGCCGGCAATGCCAGCGATCGGAATGCCATCGGGCAGCCCCGGCACGCCGCGCGTCTCGGCGCAAATGCCCTGCGAAGGCACAAGCGTGGGCAAACAAGCTCGCGGTACACCAAACAGCGTGCACAACTCGTCATCCCAGTCGAGCTTCTCTAGATCAAACAGCAAGGTGCGCGAAGCATTGGAACCATCCGTCACAAAAGCCTCGCCGCTGCTCAGACGGTGCACAAGGAAGGTATCGATGGTTCCAAAGCGGACCTGCCCCCGCTCGGCTTGCTGCCGCAGGCCGGGCAGGTGATTCAGAAACCAAGCCATCTTGGTCCCCGAGAAATAGGGGTCAAGCAGCAGCCCGGTACGGGCGCGCACTCGCGACTCATGACCGGCGCTGCGCAGCCGGGCGCACTCATCAGCGGTGCGGCGATCCTGCCAGACGATGGCGTTGTGCAAAGGTCGGCCGCTTGGCCACTCTACGCAAATGGTCGTCTCGCGCTGGTTGGTGATGCCGATGGCAACGATCTGTGCGGGGCTGATTCGAGCTGCGGAAAGGGCGCTCGCCAACGCCGCCAGCACCGACCTCCAGATGGCCTCTAAATCGTGCTCGACCGAGCCCGGTTGCGGATATATCTGAGCAAATTCGGCATAGCCACGAGCATGCACGCGCAGCTCCGCATCGACAAGAAGGACGGTCGTGCCGGTTGTACCCTGATCAATGGCGAGGACGTAGCTAGACATCGTGTACTTGGAATTCTTCACAAACCGCCCTCTCGATCAAGGGCGTTCGTAAAGCGATAATAGTCGAGCTTGCTCGCGCTCCCAACATAGCGAGTGCTCGGCGACTCGGCGCGCCGCCTGCTGCATGGCCAAAAGGCGCGGCGCATCGGCATAAAGCGCCGAAAGGCAAGCGGCCAAGGCAGCGGCGTCGCCGGGAGGATACAGCAGGCCGATGGGCGGCGCCTTTGGATCCTCGCCGGTTCGAGCCAGCTCGGTAAAAATGTGGCGATTGCCCGGAGCGTCCGAGGCCACTACACACAGCCCGGCCATCAGATATTCAAAAACTTTGCTCGAGGTGGCCAGGTTGCGGCTTAGACAATCCGGTAGATGCACCGACAGCCCGATATCATGTTCTTCGCAAATGGCGGCGGCAACCAGCGCTTCGGCGCCGGACAGCCGCGGCTGACGCAGAACGCGGCCGGACAAGTTCAGACTTTGGATGCGCTTTGTCAGGGCTTGCTCATCGCGAACTCCGCCGCGCAGGGTCAAAGTCGCAGCGGGCAGCGCCGCCACCGCCAAAAGCGCGGTTTCTACGCCGGGCTGCTCAAGCCCCACCCAGGCGCCGTGCAGCAACAGGCGTAGCGGTCGCGGTACTGCGGACGCATGGCGCGGCAAAAGCGGCACGGTCGCCGGCACATTGCGCACAACGGCCGGGCGAGTAGCGCCATAGCGACAAGCAAGCTCATCGGCCAAAAGATCGCTTACGGTCAGCGTTGCCAGCGCTGCGCCTATAAGTGCTTTCTCGACGCGAAACCGCGCCGCTCGCTCTTTTTCGCCAAGCCATGGGCTTTCATCGGCATAAAGTTCATGCGCGTCATAAATATAGTGACGGCGGCGCAGGCGGGCGGCCCAGGCGGCGGGCACCAAAGTATCCAGGTCATTGGCATGGTACACATCGGCATCGATGCAAAGCGCCATTGCCAAAAGCTCTACCGCGCACGGTGCCACCCAAAGTTCTGCGGCCCCGGGCAGCGCAAACGGGCCAAACAAACGCGCAGCATAAGCCGCCAGCCGTCGACGCAGCGCCGAGCTTAGCCACAAAAAGCGCGGCAGCAAGCCTTGGCGTCGCCGATCCAAGCGCAAAATGCGCACTCCCGGCAAAATTGGCAGCGCCGGATCGCCGTCATTGGGGCCGATGACGCCAAGCAGGCTGACATTGTGGCCGGCGCGGGCCAGGCAGGCGGCATGGCGCAGCACGCGACCATCAAAGGTCAGCGGATTGCCGGCGAGCATGCAAATGTTCATGAAAACGCACCGGGCGCAAGCTGCGCCCTGCTTCACTGCTTAATGCTTGCTGCGCGAAAACAGCAAGATATAGGAATTGGGGTTGCGCTTGATGACGACGGTACGGTCGGGCAGCGCCGAATTGCTGCGCGAGCGCTTTTTATATTCCGCGTACCAGGGCTCTTTGACCAGGCTGGGGTCGCGCTCGACGAACTCGGGCACATACAGGTCGATCTCGACGTAGCCTTGGCCAAAAGTCTTTTGTAGCGCCGGCCCAAAGCTAAACGCGGCCAGTTCGGGCTTGGGATTTACGTCGTTGTGCAGCGCGCCGCCGTAGATAAGCACGTGCTTATGGCTGCCATCTTTTTCACGGCGACGGCTGATTTCGACGACCTTTTTCTGCATGAGCTCGGTAATCAGCTTCAGCAGTTTTTCATAGTCCACTTCACCGCCGCCGAGCAGCGATTTGTAGTCGTCGCAGGAGAGCTTCAGAATGTGCGGAGTGACCCCGGCGGCCTTGCATTGCTTGACCAGGGTGACGAGGTCATCCTCGGTGGTTTCGGGACGCTGAGTGGTCTTTTTGACGTCTTGCACCGCCGCAGTTTCCTGCTTGCCGCAGTTTCCGTCGGTAATCCAAGTCTCTAGCACCAAATCCGAGCTGCTTTCGGAAAGGCCCAAAAGAAGCTGGTCTTTAAAGCGACGCAAGGCCGAAGGCACGACCTTGCCTTTGCCCTTTTTCTGCGCGTCGGCATTGGTCTCATGATATTCGCCAAAGGCAATGATGCTCGGCTGCGGTCCAGTCAGACTTTGGGCCAAAATGTAGTTGAGCGCGGCAATCGGCGAGCCGTGTACGCGCAGCTCTATGGCTTCCTCGGCCTGGGCTGGGACGCCAAATGCCTCGATGCTTCCGAGGCTGAATATCCATCCCAAATATGCGACAGCCGAACGGATATGCTGCTTCATGGATGACCTAGCGCAAATAAGTTCGCTTTACCAAGTTTAGAAAGTCATTGCTGAAGGTGTCCATCTCGTTGACGAGCACTTTGATGCGGCGGGCAAAGTAATTATAGGCCATGACCGCTGGAATGGCAGCGACAAGACCAATGGCCGTGGCGATGAGGGCCTCGGCGATGCCCGGAGCGACAGTAGACAAATTGGCGGAGCCTTTAGAGCCGATGTTGCGAAACGCATCCATGATGCCCCAGACGGTGCCAAACAGCCCGACAAAGGGTGCCGAGGAACCGACGGTGGCCAAAAACGGCGTCAGCCCCTCAAGCACGGTCATCTCGGCAATCGAGCTACGCCGCAAAGAGCGCTCGATGTTTTCCAAATCGCCTTCGACATCACGATCTTGGCTGCCATCCGACTGTTTGGTCAGGCGCTTGAGCTCAAGATATCCGGCGCGAAACAGCGCAGCCACGGGCGAACGGGGAAGCTGCTTGGCACGCTCGTAGACTTCGTCGAGGCGCTTGCTTTGATAAAACGTGTCCAAAAAGGCGCCCGATTCGGCCGCGGCGCGCTGCAACTGAAACAGCTTGTAGCCAATGACAAATGTCGTGACGACGAAAAAGGCGATCAGCAGAAACAGCACGAACAGCACGACGCCGCCCGAGCTGAGGACCAGCTGAAACAGATCCAGCTCTTTGCCCGCGCCAGGCGCAGCACCGACGGCAAAAAGCGGCATAAGATGACTATCAGCAAGCATCATGGCCTAAAAAGGTAGACCGTACCGCCCACCCGGGTCAACCGATCGGACCGGCTGGCCGCGATTTCGCCGCGGCAGGGCGCTTGAGGGCAAAAAAATGGCCTCTTCGAGAATTTCGAAGAGGCCCGAAATGGTCGGGGCGAGTGGAT
Source organism: uncultured Myxococcales bacterium (assembly GCA_964460115.1). Lineage (GTDB taxonomy): Bacteria > Myxococcota_A > Polyangia > Palsa-1104 > JAEUJZ01 > JAEUJZ01. The sequence continues at coordinate 84,730 of CAYWPR010000012.1, read as the reverse complement.
TTGAACCACCGACCCCCAGTCCCCCAGACTGGTGCGCTAACCAGGCTGCGCCACGCCCCGAAACCACACTGCATTCCACCGAACGTTTGTTTTGGCGGCTTGCAGCTTTATGTTCAAAGAACCACGGCCAAACTGGCCAGGCCAAGATGGATAGCAGCAGACGGGCGAGGGGTCAAAGAAAAAGTGCGTTTGAGCACGCACATGACAATCGCGATATAAATAAATTCATGGGGAAAGCGCCGAGTGCCGCCAATCAAAGCTCTTCAACTAGCTCTGACAATGCTTTTGAAGGGGGTTCTGCTCCTGCTCCATCGAGTGTGTCCCTGCGCAAGCATCCGCAGGCCAGCCCGTATCGCCGTGCCAAAATCGTCTGCACCATCGGCCCGGCCAGCCGCAGCATGGAAACCATCGGTCATCTTATAGACGAAGGGATGGATGTGGCGCGGCTGAATTTTTCGCACGGGCGCGCCGAAGATCACACCGCGACCGTGGCAGCGGTGCGCGAAGCGGCGCGCAAGCGCGGTCGCGCCGTCGCCATCTTGCAGGATCTGCAGGGGCCCAAGATTCGCGTGGGCAAAATGCAGCCGGATACGGTGCTGGAGGCAGGCACCGAGTTTACGTTGACCACCGAGGAAGTGCTTGGCGACAGCCGGCGCGCTTGCATCACGTATGAACATTTGCCAAAGGATGTTAAGCCCGGCAACCTGCTGCTGCTCGACGATGGGCTCCTGCAGCTAGAAGTGCTGGCGGTGCAAGGGCAAGAAGTCATCACCCGCGTTCTTATCGGTGGACCGCTGTCTAATAACAAGGGCGTCAATCTGCCCGGCATCGCCGTTTCGGCGCCGTCGATGTCTGAAAAAGATCACAGCGATTTGATTCTTGGACAGAAGCTGGGCGTCGATTTTTTGGCGCTGTCCTTTGTGCGTGCGCCAAGCGATATCCATACTGCGCGCGAAGCCATTGCCTGGGCCCGCGCCGAGATTCCCGAAGCGCAGAAACGCGCACCGACGCAGATTATCGCCAAAATCGAAAAGCCCGAAGCCGTCGATAGGCTGGATGAAATCATCGAGGCCTCTGACGGCATCATGGTGGCGCGCGGCGACTTGGGCGTAGAACTTGGCCCGGAAAAAGTCCCGCTGATTCAAAAGGCGGCGATCGAGCGGGCCAATGCTCGCGGCAAATTGGTCATTACCGCGACGCAAATGCTGGAATCAATGACCCACACGCCGCGGCCGACGCGTGCTGAGGCCAGCGATGTGGCCAACGCCATCATGGATGCTACCGATGCGGTGATGCTTTCGGGGGAAACTGCCTCGGGCAAGTATCCGCTCCTGGCCGTGCGCACTATGGATCGCATCATTCGCGAGGTCGAGCAAAGCGACCGCTTTCACCGCCAAATGGCTCAGCAGGAATGGCCGATGATTCGCGTCACCGCCAACGCCGTGGCCCACGCGGCAGTGGTGGCCTCGCGCCTGGTCGAGGCTCCGGTGATCGCGACGATCAGCGATTCAGGGGGCGCAGCGCGCCTTTTGTCCGAATATCGTCCCTCGGCGATGATCGTCGCTGTGACTCGTAGCACCGACGTATACAATCAACTGGCCGCCTATTGGGGCGTCTTGCCGATGATGGCGCCGGAAGCCGATAGCGAAGCCATGTTTATCGGCGCGACCTTGAACCTTTTGCGCGAGCGCCGCCTGGCCCGCTCCGGACAGATGGTCATCGTGACCATGGCCATTCCCTTTCGCAGCGGTCGCTCGACCAACACCATGCAAATCCACATGGTTCCCTGACGGAAACGCTTGCCGCTAAACTTTATAGCGGCCGACTAGGTCGGTCAGGCTGCTCGACAAAGATTTCATGTCGCCGGCGGCGGCTTCGAGCTGCTGAATGCCTTTGGCGGTTTCGCGGGCAATTTGATCGATGCCTTTGGTCGCCTGCCAGATTTGCTCGATGCCCACCGATTGTTGTCGAGTCAGGGTAGCGATCTGCATGGCCGAAGCCGATGAGGCAACGATGGTATCGCCCAGCCGCTGAATCGATTCCCCAGCGGCATTGGACAGGGCCACGCCGCGCTCGGCTCGACGGCTGCCTTCTTCGATGACTCGCACGGCATCGCGACCGGCCTGACGAATGTCTTGCAGAATGGCCCGCACTTCCGAGGTGGATTCTTTGCTGCGCTCGGCCAGGCTGCGCACTTCGCGGGCCACCACGGCAAAGCCGCGACCATGTTCACCAGCTCGCGCCGCTTCGATGCCGGCGTTGAGCGCCAGAACATTGGACTGCTCGGCCAAATCGTTGACCACTTCAATGATGGCGTTTATCTGATCGGTGCGTTCAAGAAGGCCCTGAATGGTCTGGGCAATGGCAGCCACTTGATCGCGAATGTGCACCATTCCATCGATGCTCTCTTTGACCGCCGAAGATCCCCCCGACGAGGATTCTTCAGAACGCCGCGCCAGTTCGATGACCGCCTCGGCTTTGCTGGTCGCTTCGCCAAAAGTTTGACGCAATTCGGCGACCGTCGCGCCCATTTGCGTGACGCTTGTGGCTTGCTGGTTGGCATTGGCCGCTTGTTGCGAAGAGGAATCAAATAACTCGGTGGCCGCATCGGCCAAGGACTGCGAAGCTGCGGCAAGCTGTACGATCACATCGCTTGTGCGCTGCGCCATGGCCCGCAGCGCCGTGGTCAGGCGTCCAAGATCGTCGTCGAGCGGATCCTCCAGTTTTTCTTTTAACTCACCGCCGGCCACCGCCTGTGCAAAGCCAACCATGCGGTTTAAGCGCCGCACGAGCCAGCGAAAGTAAAGCAGGACGAGCGTAGTAAAGACCACGAGCGACGTCGTTCCGACAGAAAACAGCGTTTGCTGCAAAACCCGCGAATGCAGATTCTGTGCCGATAGCCCAAGGATGACAAAAGCATGCTCGTCTCGGCCTTTGAGCGGATCCAGGCTGACGCTTTCGGGCTTTTCAGAAGTGCTCCGCGGCACCACCGCCTGCGTGAAACGATATACGTCCTGGTTCTCGGAAACGGGAACGGCGAAATGCGCCGCAATGGCCTGCCGCAGCTTTTCTGTACCAAAATTGGCGGGCGCAAAAGCGATGGGATCGTGGCCGCGCAGCACTGCGATGTATGCCACATGTTCATCGGCGTCGATGATTCCGCGCAGTATCGGTTCGGCTTGCGCGCCATCGAAAAGGGCAATGGCCTGGCGCAGCTCATAATCCTTGGCCAAGGTCGCCACGGTGGCGCGTCCATGTTTGACCCGCTCAGAAGCAAGCTGCGCCGAAAAACGCGCATACAGCATCGGAGCAGTCGTCAGCGCCGTCCCGGTCACTGCCAGGAGCAAAAGCAAGCTCGTCTGCAGCCACAGCGAGCGTGGAAAATAACGCAGCGGAGTTTTCGCCGACATTCGCGGGATTCCTTCTACAAAGGGCCGACCGCCGGGTTCACTACCCAGCTCCGACATAAGAAAGAATAACTTTGGCCAGCGTCGGTACATCGATGGGCTTGGTCAGAAACACCGATGCCCCGGCGCGCAGCGCTTCCGAGCGCACATCCACGCCTTTGGAACTGGTAATAAGGATGATGGGAATGTGCTTGAGCGTGTTCTCGGCGCGAATACGACGGCAGAACGTCATCCCGTCCATGCCGGGCATCTTCAAGTCAATGATGATGGCGTCAGGACGCTCTTGCCGGGCCAGGTTTAAGCCATCCTGACCGTTGCTGGCTTCGAAAAATTCCAGCGAGTGGCCGGTCAGGTACACTTTGACCACCGCGCGGCTCGTGGTCGAGTCGTCGATGATCAGCACCTTCTTCACGACAGCGTCCTTGCCATGAAATGGTCAGCCTGCTGCTTTGTGCGCAGCGTGCTCTGAAACAGAGAAATGGTCGAAGTAAAATCTGCTAATAAAGCCACAATTTTATGTTAGAAAAAACTCCCACGCGAATCAATCACTGCTGATTTTCTGCCGAGGGAAGCGGAACCATGCCGGCGGTCAGAAAGCCGCGCCCTACGCGAACTTGCTGAATATTTAGCAAGCCTCCATGCAAAAAAGCGGCACTGATTTGCATGCGCTCGCGCACGGCGCAGCGCCAGATGACGACTCCGCCGCTGCCAAGGTGGCTGATTTGCTCTTGCAAAGTTTCAAGGACAGCGTGGGCCGGGGCCAAGGCGCCAATTAACGCCGGAGGCGCTTCTACATTTGCCGGCCCGGGGCCGGTTTTTGACGAAACGACCGCGTATCCCAAAGCCCGCAGCGGGCGCAAAAGACGCCCATCCAAAACCCAGGCCCGACGTATCTCGGCCTCGGCAGTAGGCAGCGGCAATAAGGTCGAAAGCGACTTCTGCAGCATTCCCGGAAAAGGCAGCAGCGGCAGCGGCCATCGCCATACATTTTTCAAAGTCAGGCTGGACAGCATGTTCGTGATAAAGGCCGGCGATCAGTGGTTGGGGTTTATGATCTTTGTGCCCTCGGGCGGCGTAAAGCTAAAGCGGCTGTCATCGACCCCGGTCTTGGGATTGACTTCAATGGCGGAAAACGCCAAGTGATTGGTGCCGCCCTGCTGATCGTAAAGGACGGTCTCTTTGACCATAAACGTTCGCGGGTGAACGACGAATACCAAATAGCGGTACTGCGCCGTGGCTTTTTTGGGCACAAGCTTTAGCAGCAGGTCTCCGGCTTCGCCGAACGGAGCCTTGGGGCCGGTCGCGTCTAGATACGTGATGTCAAACTCATCGAGCAGCCGGCCGCGGCCAAACAAAAAGCTGACCTGCGCCGGCAACTGCGATGAGGACAGCGGTTGGCGAAAAGCCTGCTCGTCTTCCGGTTCATACATCCACAGCATGGTTCCGTCAGCGACAAATAGTTTTTTCTCGGGCTTTTCGTAATCCCAGCGCATTTTGCCGGGTTTTTTTAAGGACAAAGCGCCGCTGGCTTGGCGTTTGCCCATGGGGCCGGTCAGCGTTTGCGCAAAGCGCGCCTTGAGGCTCGTGGTCCGCTCATAAACTTTCTGAATCTGCGTCACTACTTCAGCAACGGGCGCGCGCGCTGCCGGCGCGGCGGGCGGCGCTGCAGCCGGTGGCGGCGTCGCGGCAGGGGCGGATGCGGCGGGCGGAGCTGATGCGGCAGGGGGCGTCTCGGCCAGCGCCATGGACAAAGTGCCGATGGTCCCGACGAAAAACGCTCCCAGAAACCTCAATCGGCCGAGCAGCGTACGGACGGACATTGCGTTCTCCATCAAAGTTGGACCATTCTACGCTGCAATTCATTTCATGCACCGCGTTCTTCTTATCGAGGATGAACGAGCCATCGCCGAGTCCCTGGAATTCGCGCTGCGCCGCGATGGCTACGCCGTGGACCATGCCCCAAGCCTAAGCGCCGCCCGAGCGCTTTACGGCGCTTGCGATTTGCTGATTCTTGACCTTATGCTGCCCGACGGTTCAGGCTTTGAATTACTCAGCGAGCTGCGCGGGGCCGGGCTGCAAACGCCGGTGCCGGTCATCATCCTGACCAGCCGAGATGAGGAAGCCGATCGGGTGGCGGGGCTGGAAGGGGGTGCTGACGATTACGTGATCAAACCTTTTTCTCCTCGTGAAGTGGTGGCGCGGGTGCGTGCCGTGTTACGGCGGGTGCGACCGAGCCCATCCGCCGAACCGTTGCGCGATGGCACTGTGCAAGGACGGGGGCTAAGCCTAGATGTCGCGACGCGACGCGCCCACTATCAGGGAATCGCCCTCGATCTAACGAGAACCGAATTTGATCTGTTGCGAACATTACAAAGTTCTCCGCAGCGCGTATTTACGCGGCAGCAGCTTCTGGACAGCATCTTTGGCGCTGGATATGCGGTCACCGACCGCACCATCGATGCGCATGTGAAGGCGCTGCGCCGCAAACTGACCGCCGCGGGAGCAAGCCCCGACCTCATTGAAACCGAACGCGGCATCGGCTATCGCCTATCGCCTATATAATGGCGAACGGTTCATCGCTGCGCCGGCTTTTGGCACGCGGCGCGGTATTATGGATCATTTGACACAGCGCAGAGCCGGGCGTATAGCGGCAATATGCGTTGCTGGTTGCCTGGGTTTTTGGCGCCTGCATTGGGGCCCTTGCTGCTCAGCTCGGTCCTGGGGTTGGCTGCGCTTATGCTGGGGACGGGATGTGAAGATTCCAGCCAATTTTACGGCCTGAGCCTGCGAGTCAGCGCCAACTATAACGGTTGGAACAAGGATGAGCAGGCGCCGACGCTTTTGTGGAATGAGGCAAGCCGCACCTACTCGGGCGTCGTTGAAATGCCCGGTGACGAGGTCGCGCTGCGGCTATTTGCTTCGCGCATCGGTCTTTTGATCGGATTTTCCGGCACCGATGGCGAGACGCCGATACCCACGAGCTTAACGACAGAAGCGAGCATGGCCGTGCGCCCGTTGCGTTTTTCGACGCCGCTTTCGGCGCGCTATCAGCTCGATTTTGATCCGCAAAATAACTGGCTGCACGTCGATCTGGCTGCCGACGCCGAAAAAGATCAGACGCCCGATGCCGGCTTGCTCATTGCGGCGCTCCGCGGATCCGATCACAACTCGATAGAGGAGCAGATTTCACGCGGCAACGAATTAATCGCCACGATGCGCGCGCGCTCTATTGAAACGCCAATCAAAAGCCAAGTCGGGCCCTATCAAAGTATCACTCTTTTGCACTTGGGCCCCATAAGCGGCAAAGCGCTTTCCCTGGTTGGAGACTTAAACAACTGGACCGCCGGCCTAGACCCTTTGCATTTTGTCCCAGGTGGAAACCTGGCCTATATCGCGCGCCGCGGCAACCGCGGCCGGCTGTCGTATCAGTTTGATCGCGATGGCGTGCGCTACGCCGATCCGCTGAATCTTGAAATCCGCTGGGAAGGGGCGGATCTGCCGCCAAATCCCGACAATCTTTTAGGCGGCAACCTGGGCGAATGGAATTCCGTGGCCTATACCCCCGGCTACGTTGAGCAAGGGTCGCGGCTGCGGCGATTGCCGGTGCCGGCCGGTCCACTTGGCACAGGAGAAGTCATCATCTACTTGCCGCCGGGTTACGAGGAAAGCCAAGCGCAGCGCTTTCCCACCCTCTATGTTCATGATGGCAAGGACGCCATCGTGCGCGGCCAATACGACTACTGCTTAGATGTTCTGGAAAAAAATGGGCAGATTGCGCCGGTGATTGGAGTATTTATCAGCGCTCCCTCAAAGCCCATTTCCCGGCTGGCGGCGCTAACCCATTTTAGCGATGTGCGCTATCCGGAGATCGCGCACCAAGGCGACCTGTTCGCGCAATATCTTTATGACACGGTGATTCCGGCGGTGGAACAGACCTACCGGACGATGCTGCCGCGGGCGATGCTGGGAGTCGATATGGCGGGGACCTTTGCGGTCTACTTGGCCTGGACCGATCCGCAGAAACGCTTTACTCGAGTCGTCAGCCAGTCCGGTCGATTTGACTGGGGAGGATCCATGTCGGCGGGCAATCCCTATTTTGACGCCATCAGCAGGGACAAAGAGCGGTTCTTGGCCCCCGGTTGGCGACTGGCCATAGATTTTAGCGGCGCAGAACATCTGCAGGCGGCAGCCAATGAAAACCTGCACACATTGCTTGACGCTGGCAACACCCACAAAGACAGCCTGAACTTCTTCAAGCAGAACGACGAATTTACCGATCCCTGGGCCAACTTGCGGGCTCGCTCAAAAAGCAGCTTGGCATTTTTGCTACACGATTCGACCGCAGAGTAGGCGCTAAAGCGCTGGGCAGCTTCCGCGTCCATGCTAAAGTGCCGCGATCATGAGTACATTCAGACGAGCGATATGGCTTTTTGCGCCGATTTGTGGAGCTGCGCTGGGCTTGACCCTACCGGCTGCATCTGGCCGCGACATTCAGGCTGTAGATGTGCCCTCAGGAACTATGGCTTTTTTCGCACGCGAAGATGGAGCCTGCCCGGATGGCTGGCGGGTCGCCACGGAAGCTGCTGGCCGGCTGCCAGTGGGGGTTGCTGATTCTATTTCAGTCGGCAGGATTGTCGGCACGGCTTTGAGCAATCAAGAAGATCGCATGCACATGCATGGCTTTTCCGCTCAAGTAGACCTGCCTTATAAGTCCATCTCGGCGGCCGACGGCTCAAATGAGCAAGGCGCGGCGGCGCAGCAATATACAGACAGCGGCGTAACCCAGCCTGCCCCATCGGGATTGCCGTTTATTCAGCTTGTCGCCTGTGTGAAACCATGAGCCAGCGGCTTTGGGAACTTTGCAGCAGGTTCATGCTGGTGCTGACGTTAAGTGGCGGTTGCTCCAGTTCGGATACCGGCATGCAGGATGCAAGCAGCACCGACCTAGCAGCACCGTCCAGCGATATGTACGGACTTGATATGCCGGCGGGCACAAAAGATATGGGGGCCACCGACATGCGCCCTGGGGGCCCGGACGGGATGCTCCCGCCGTCTAATGACTCCCTGCCCATCGGAGCGATTTCATTTTTCAACCGCGCGGTCTGCCCAAGCGGCTGGGAGGTATTTCGCGGTGCAGTGGGCCGTACCGTGGTGCCGGTAAACAGCGTTGGGGCCGAGATCGGCGATGGGGTCCCATCTGGCGCGCCGCTTGGTGATGTCGAGAACCGCAAGCACTCGCACGCCATGGGGGCGACCCTGACACTAAAAGCAGTGAACTACTTGGGCATTCCCGGAGAATTTAACCACAGCCTGGCCAGCGCCGATGCCGCGCCCGTGAGCATTGCCGGAGAGCCAGCCGGCGCCGGATTGCCTTATATACAGCTTTTAATTTGCCGCAAGATTGCGCCACCGGCGGTCACTCCAAAACCCATTTCCACCGGAACGCTGATGTTTTTTGCCGCATCGGCCTGTCCAAGCGGCTGGAGTCAACCGACGACCACACAGGGACGCTTTCTTGTGGGACTTCCCGACAAAGGAACTGCCGGCCGTAGCTTTGGCGGCCCGCCCCTTTCGGCAGGTCCGCCTTCAGGGCCGATCAAAGCCGAGATTCGCACCCATCATCATATGGTGAGCGGCCAAATCAAGACCGCGCCGCACGGCATCAGCCTTGGCAGCGGCGGCGCTGCCGGTGGCTACGCCAAAGACGACACATATCCCTATCAGGAAAACTCGCAAGAAGAGTCGGCCGGCATGCCCTACATTCTGCTTCTGCAGTGCCAGAAGATGTAAGGCTGCTAAGCCAAGGGGGGCACAGCCCTCTGCAAATGAATTATTCTCGCAAAAAAGCCAGCGAATCCGTCGAACGACTCTTTTGCATCCGCGGTTCCGGAGGAATCAAACAATTCGGACCGTGCCCGATAAGATCCTGACGCCCCGCCTTGTGAAGGGCTTCGCGCGCGAGTTCATGATGCGCGCTATCCCAGTACAATAGCAGCGCTTTTTGCAGCTTCTTTTCGCGCAGCCCCTTGGGCACATACACCGGTTTGCTGGCGTCTTTGGACAAGGGATCTAGACCCGTGTGGTACATCGTCGCCGCCAGCGACATCGGCGTCGGAATAAAATCTTGCACCTGACGCGGACGCAGATTGCGACTTTTTAGGTACAGGGCCAAATCAATCATTTCTTCTAGCGTGCTGCCCGGATGTCCGGAGATGTAGTACGGAATCAAATACTGCTGTTTGCCGGCATCTTGCGAAGCGCAGTGAAATTGTTCGGCGAAGCGATCATAACTTTCGACATTGGGCTTCTTCATCAGCCGCAGCACATCGGGCGAAGTATGTTCGGGCGCCACCGAAAGATGGCCGCCGACGTGATGCGTGGCCAGCTCGCGAATGTATTCCGGCGACCGCTCGGCCAAGTCATAGCGGACTCCCGAGGCGATGAACACTTTGCGAATGCCGGGCTCCTCACGCACTTTGCGCATCAGGTCGATAAGCGGCGCATGATCAGTCTTTAAGTGCTCGCAAATTTCGGGATGCACACAGGAGAGGCGCCGGCAGCGCGATTCGAACTTTTCGTCCTCGCAGCGCATGCCGTACATATTTGCCGTAGGTCCGCCGAGGTCACTGACCACGCCGCGAAAATCATCCAGCCGCCGCAAAGCCCGTAGTTCACGCAAAACCGAGTCGGCGCTGCGGCTTTGAATGACCCGCCCCTCATGCTCTGTGATCGAGCAAAAAGTGCAGCCACCAAAGCAGCCGCGCATAAGCACCAAAGAATGTTTGACCGTCTGATACGCCGGAATGGGCTTGTCATAGCTAGGATGCGGCAGCCGCGTAAACGGCAAGTCGTAAAGCCCATCCATGTCGGCAGTTTGCAGCGGCAGGCTCGGCGGGTTGAAGTAGACTGCACGGTTGCCGACGCGCTGTAGCAAAGGACGGCCGTTGTAGGGATTCGTCTCAAAGTGAAACATTCGGGCCATCCGCGCATAGCGAGAAAGCGATTCCGAATCGTTTCCACAAACCTCTTCGTAGGACGGCAGAATTACCTGACCACCATCGCCGACATAGCGAGACGGCGAATCGGTGCGCGCTTCCGATTCGGTGCCAGTCAAAAGATAAGCCGTGCCGCGTACGTCGCGAATGCGCGAAATCGGCTCGCCGCGCTTTAGACGCTGCGCCACTTCCCAGATGGGCCGCTCGCCCATGCCGAAGACCAAAAGATCGGCTTTGGCATCGACCAGCACCGGGCGCCGCACCGAATCCGACCAATAATCATAGTGGGCGATGCGCCGCAGCGATGCCTCGATGCCGCCCAGAATGATTGGCACATCGGGATAGGCCTCGCGGCAGCGGTTGGCATACACCAGGGTGGCGCGATCCGGACGCGCCCCAGGCTGGCCGCCGGGACTATAGGGATCCTCGCTGCGATTCTTTTTCTGCGCGGTCAAGCGGTTGAGCATGGAATCCAGGTTTCCCGCTGACACACCAAAGAAAAGTCGTGGGCGCCCAAGACGACGAAATGCATCGGCGCTGCGCCAGTCGGGCTGGGCCAAAATGCCGACGCGCAGACCGCGCCCCGCTAAAAAGCGAGCAATCAGGATCGGACCAAAAGCCGGATGATCGACGTAAGCGTCTCCAGTGACGATGACCACGTCAAGCTCATCCCAGCCGCGAGCGTGCGCCTCGGCGAGTGTAGTCGGTAAAAAAGCCGCAGTGGCGGAAGTGCGCTGGGCCGTCGGGACGGTTTTCTTACCAAATTGCACAAGCATGGTCGCCTCGGCGGCATTCATAGCGCGGACCGCGACAATGTGGCGAAAATTCGGTGAAAATCGACGTTATTCGTATTCGGCCCGGGCCATGTGGCGCTGACTGTCCAGGCGCAGCACGCGCGAGAAGCAGCGAGCCGCCTCGCGCGGGCGCCTTTCAGCCATATAGGCCAGGCCGAGGTTGCGCCAGCTTGCGGGATGCGCCGGCAGGCGCTGCAGCACCGCAGCAAACCCTTGCACGGCGGCCGTATAACGGGCGTCGCGCAGAGCGGTATAGGCCTTGGCAAATAGCGCTTCGCTTTCCAGCACCTGGGCGATGCTCAAATGCGGAAAGGCATAGGTCACAACGCGTTCAAATTCATCACACAGAAGCGTAGCCGCTTGTCTGCGCGCCGCCGCACCTGGCCGAGTATCGTCGCATTCCAAATACTGGCGCAAAAACTGGTAGCAGCGGCCCACATCCTCTGCCAAGTGGGCCGCCACTGCGGCATTCCAGGCATGCGTGGCCACGGTTTTGGCCAGCTCGGCGGCGCGCTCTAGCTCTTTTAGCGCGGCTTGCGGCTGATTGAGCTGCAAGAGGCATAGCCCCAAAGCACTGTGCACCGCCAAATCATTTTCGCGCTTGTGCCGCAGCGCCATAAGTTCTTGATGCGCCGAATCAAGCTGACCGCGCGAAAGTAAGCGCAGCGCGCGCTGCATGCTGGCTGGCGAAGTTCGCTTTTTTTCCGTCGTCGTTTCTAGCGGCAAAACGACCGGGCGCACGACTTTGATCAATTCTTGCGCAATGGGCCGCGGCGTCCGCGCATCGGTGATCAAGGCCGCTAAAAGCGGCGTCGCGGCAGTGCCGCCGTGCGCGACGACTTCCTCTAGAAAAACCGAGAATTCGTCGGGAAGCACCTGCTCAAAAATCAAATCGAGGGCCTGCTGCAAAGCTTCTGGCGAGTCGAGCTCGTCAAGTAGCTCGCGCACCGACTGATCAAGCAGCGCGTCGGGATCTTGTAGCGAAACCGCATCGGGCACCGGGGCCCGCAGATCGGCCAGAAGCCCAAGCACCCGAGCCTTGCAGGCATCGCCAAGCTTCGAATCGACAAGCAGCGCATTTAACCGGGCAATGATCTTGTTGCGTATAGCCCCGCCCACAAAACTTGCATCCGCCGCCGGTGCACAAAGCCCCAAGGTCAAAAATAATTCGCGCAGAAGCTGCGCGGCCCGCTGCGATTCAAGCTCGTGCGCAGAGGTCAGCGACCGCAGCAGCACAGGAAGTGCAGAAGTTCCCGCCTGCTTGAGTGCGTCGCCAAGCGGCGCGAAAACGGAGTCGGTTTTGGACGAAGTCTGCGCAATCTCTGCCGGGCTATTACGCAGTGACTTTACGACGTCCAAAAGCGGCTCTAAGGGAATGATGCGTCCCGCTTCTTCCGTATGCCCATGCTTCGGCGAAATCGCCCGCATAACCATGTCATTACATTGCATGTATGGTCACATATAGTCAAGCGATGAGAACAGGTGCGACTAGGTGCCGTTTGCGCACAAACGCGCAGACCTTTTGCGATGTATGCCGATGAAAGTCAATTTCTTCCTGTGTCTAATAAGGGGGCACTTTCCCGTGCCCCCTCACTGAGCACAGCGCAGCGAGCCTCCCCCCCGCCGCGCGGTTCTCGCGCGCATTCTGCAAGAAATTACTGACTCAGGGGACTAGCTAGTTGCAAAAAGGTGACTGTTTTCCGTAACCTAGGCTGAACTTGGTAGTCTTTGCCTATCTGCTGCTGTGCCTGTGCTGGTCTACGACCTGGCAAGCGATACGGCTCTGTCTTTTGGGCTATCCTCCGCTTATCGGAGCAGCGATTCGATTTCTGCTGGCGACTTTGCTCTTGGCCGCGGTGCATGTTTTGGCAAAGCGCGTGTTTCGATCGCCCAAAGGGACGGCGAAACCCGCGCCTCAGGAATTGCCCAAACCGATCGGCAGGGGCCCCCATTTGGCGCTGTGTCTGGCCGGAATCTTTAATGGACTTGGCTATGCATGCATCTATCTGGCGGAACAGACTCTTTCGGGCGGCGCCACTGCCGTCTTGTGCGCCACCAGTCCTTTTTTTTCGCTGATTCTGGCGCGGCTGTTTGGGCTTGAGCCGCTTCTGATTTCTCGACTGGCCGGAATGCTGCTCGGCTTTTTCGGCGTGGCGCTTTTGTTTGCCGACGGCCTGGCCCTTTCGCAGGCCCATTTTCAAGCCATGCTGCTGGCCGGCTTGGCCGCCGCAATTTTGTGGCCGCTCTATGGAGTCTTGCTTAAGCGCTACGTGCAGAATGTGCCGCCGCTGCTTAGCACCTGTTATTTTCTTTTCTACACCGGGCTCATCTTGCTACTGCTCAGTCTCTGGCGGCGCGAGCCCTTGTCGGTGCTGCGTCTGGCTCCGGCGGCAGCGCACTTTGGGCTGCTGTATTTGACGGTCATCGGCAGCGTGCTGGCTTGGACGCTCTATATTTGGCTGCTGCAGCGGCTGGATCTTTCGGTGCTATCAGCGCTAGGGCTGGTTCAGCCACTTGTGGCGCTAGGCCTTGACCTGCTTTTTCATGAAGCGCAATTGCAACCGCGCGGCTACATGGGCGCTGCTCTAGTAATGGGCGGCATGGCCCTGTCGATGCTGCGCAGCCAAAAAGGAAAACATCCAAGCCCAAGTGGCCACGATCCTTCCGTTTGACGCTTGCTTCTAAGCTGGCTTCGCGAGCACTCTAGACAGTATGGCGATCGACTTTTTCAATCGGCGTGTACAAGGACATGGGACTTTTCTGCGCAAGGCGCTGGGTCACGGGGCGGCGGCCCTGCTTTGCCTAGCGCTTTTGCCCGGCTGTGCCGAGCTCAACAAATTTCTGGGCAGTGCCGGGGGCACATCGGCGCTAAGCGCGATAGCACCGACGGTTACCGCTACGCCGCTGCGGCTGACGCGAACGCCCAGCATGGCTCAGCTTGGCGCCTATTACTGTCCCCAAGTGATCTCTGATCCGATCGCCCGGCTGGGCTGCGCGGTGGCTCTTGGCGCACCGCCGCCGCGCGAGCAGTTGGTATTTCAGTTCGCGACCCTGGTCAACGTGCACAATCCGAACAAGGTGCCGGTGCCGGCGCTCGACATTCTGCTCGCCTTAAAGCTGTTTCAAGGGCAGGCGACCGAGGGAATGGGCTCGATCTGCGTCAGCATGTGCGGCGCGCAGGATCGCACCTGCACCGGAGCGCCCAAGCCCGGCGCTTGTACTTCCAATCAGAAGACCATTCGCACCCTTTCGGATTTTACGGCGGCCATTCCCGGCTTGATCGCGGGACTGGCCACCGCCGCCGTAACTGGCGAGCTGCGTAAATCCACGATCGTGGCCGGCGGCGATATTCAGATGAACCTGAGTTTCGCGCTGGGCATTGATCAGGCCCTGCGGGTGATTCAAAAGGTGATTCAGCAAACCGTGCAAAGCCAACTGCAACAAGGCAAACCCGAATTGGTCATTCCGGTGTCGGGTGAAGGCACGGTCTTTGTCGAGCTGCCCGGTTCCGGTCGCATCGGCGTCGGTTTTGGTCCCTTAACGACAAGCTGGCGCATTTTATAATGCGAAGATGCCGACGTTTGTTTATTCCGATCTAAAAAACGCCGCCTTTTACAATTCCAACCATCCCGAAGTTCTGGTGCACGCGCCGGCCGGTTTTGATTCGGCCCGCTTCGGGGTCGTGGTCTACCTGCACGGATTTGGCAACTGTATCGAAAACGTCGCAGCAGCAGAACCAGGCATACACACTCCGGCGGATCCCAGCGCCGATCTTATCAGTCAGCTCGAACAAAGCGGCAAAAGCGCCCTCTTGTTTTTGCCCGAGACGCGCTTTCACGAAAAAAGCGCCGACCCCGGGCGACTGGGTGAACCGGGCGGTTTTGCTCGGCTGTTTCGCGAAGTGTTTGAGCGCCTGAGTCAAGATTCCGCTTTATTTGCCGACACCTCCGCGGATTCTGTGGAAAGCGCCATTCTGATCTCGCACTCTGGCGGCTATAAAGCGGCCGCGCAGATTGCGCGATTTGGCGGCATTTACATAAACGAGCTTTGCTTGCTTGATTCGCTGTACGGCGAGCTGGAACATTTCGATCAAATCGCCACGGCGTTTGGCAGCGACTATAGCAGCGGCAAACGCCAACGCCGCTACATCAATTTGTTTGGGACTGGCGGCACTGCCAACAATTCCCGAGCGCAGGCGGTGCGTCTGCGCAGCGCGCTACAGCCGTACGGAATTCCGCAGGAATTGCTTTATTTTGATGACAGCGACGTTCCGCTAGATGAACAGACTTTGGAGTATCCCATTGTGATCAAACGCGTGAGCACCGAGCATTCCGATTTCGGTCGCACGTACGTAGGCACACTTCTGCGCACCAGTCACCTGCCGAACCAATCACTTTCATAACATTTCCAAATTCATGAGCTCTGCGGTTGGAACCGCATCGGGATTTGGTTCGTAGTAGTATGAAGCCGCAAACGCATGCCGACATTCCGATTGCGGACTGTTCGGAAAGCAAGCGTATTGGCAATTTAGGAGGAACTCATGAAGTGGAACTTTGGAATCCTGGCCTGGGGCTTATTGGGCCTTGCGGCCGCTTCGCAACCAGCCATTGCAGCTGATCACAAAGACGGCGCAGAGATACGCAAAGACCCATCGACCGACATCAACGATGTGTTTGCTTGGACCGCGCCCGATGGCAAACAGATTTACTTGGTAATGACTGTATTTCCGCAGGCGGCCAAAACTTCGCAATTTTCACCCGCGGCGCAGTACGTTTTTAACATCACCAGCCAGGCCAAATACGGCGACCCGGCAGCGGCGTCGACCAAAATCATGTGCACATTTGACAGCAGCCAGACCATTCGCTGCTGGCTTGGCACCCCCGGCGCAGCGCCTACCGAATTTGTCACTGGCAATGCCAGCGCCACTGCCGGCATCGCCAGCTCTAGCGGCAAACTGAAAGTCTTTGCCGGACCGCGCAATGATCCGTTCTTTTTCAATCTGGAAGGCTTCACCAAAGCGGCAGCGACCGTCGCCGCCAGCAAACCCTTGCCCAGTCCTGACGCGGCAGGCTGTCCGGCGCTGGATGCCGGAACCGTAAGCACGCTGCAAAATCAGCTTAAGCAAAACGCCAACGGCGGACCCGCACTTAACAATTTCCTGGCGTTAAATGGACTGGCAATTGCCGTGGCCGTTGACAAGGATCTAGTCACCGCCGGTGGACCGATCATGGGCGTTTATGCCAGCACGCACAAGGCGCAATAAGGAGGATGGCGATGAAAAAGCTCGTATTTTCGATGATGGCGCTTTTGGCTGGCTCAGCAGTCGGCTGTGGTAATAGTGACAACAATCAGCCGCCGAACATGCCGACGGTCGGTGCGCAAATCGATCGCATGGGACGGGCCGGTGTTAACACCGCGCTGACCGATCCTTTCGACACGGTCAATGGAATGACCGTGGATCAGGTTAAAAATGCCTACAACATCGACTCGAATATTGCAGGCTGGGTAAATACCTGGTTTCCCAAGATCGCTATCAACTTGGGAATTTTGGACGCACTTGATGGAAGCTGCGGCAATCAGTTTCTTGCCGGAGCCACCGCCGTGGCGGGCCGCTATGACGGCCTCAGCAAAGCCCTGGCCGACGACCAGATTTACGTCAAAACCAGCTCGACCACCTGCACCACCTACTTGGGAGTCGAAGCCGACGCCACCATGAAAATTCCCAATTCTGATTGCGGCGGCCGAACTCCGCTTTATAACACCATCGACATTACTTACGCTCTGCTGGCCGAAGGGACTTTGGTGAGCACCAAGGTGCAAAACGGCGTAGCATCAGACGCAGACGGCCAAGCCTCGGTGAGCAATTTCCCATTTCTGGTCGATCCGCTGTAAGCATTCCTAAATTCCTGCGGCGCCGCTTTTCGCAAATGGCCATGATCCATTCGGCAAACTCCGTTATGCGCACAGCCCCACTGCCAAAAACAATCTGGCTGGCGCTTTTCCTTTTTCTGGCGGCCTGCCAGCGTCGTTCCGCACCTGCCTCAAGCATTTCCGCTGAGAAAGAGGATGAGACCCAGATATCTCCGCTTTCTCAGCGAAAACTGCCGACTACGCCTGGACCTATAGCCGTGTCCAATCTGAATGCGCAGATCAGTGTGCAAAAGGATTTGCTCATTCGCCGCGGCCCGACGCCCGCGACGCTTTTGTCGCTGATCAATCTGCTTAGCACCCGCGGACAGTTTCTTGGCCAAATCGCCGACTATGAACAGGCCGAGGTCTATTCCGAACAGTTGTGTGCGCTGGCTTCGAACCAGGGCGAGTCCTATCAAGCTCGGGCGCAGACTCGGGCCACGCTACACCGTTTTGAGGAAGCGCTAGAAGATCTGAAACTGGCGCTGCAGCACGGCAGCAAGCCAGCCGAGCTAGAACGTCTGCGCACATCGATTTTGCAAGCGCAGGGACACCTGGACCAAGCGCTTTTTTTGACGGAAAAACTTGAGTCTTTACAGCCAGACATCATGACGATTGGAATGCTGGCCGCGCTGCGCGGCGAACTGGGACAAATCGAGCAAGCGGAAGCGCTTTTTGTCAAAGCGCAGCATCACTTTGATGATGTCTCGCCGTTTCCGATTGCCTGGCTGTATCTGCAACAAGGCCTGATGTGGCAAAACGCCGGACGGCTCAGTCGTGCGCGCGAACTTTTTGCGGCCGCGCATCGGCGATTGCCGCAGTATGCAGCAGCCACCGCGCACCTTGCGGCCGTGGAAGCCTCTACCGGAAACTTAAACCCGGCGATTGCGCTGCTTTCGAATCTGGTACAAAGCTCTGATGATCCCGAGTACGCCGGACAGTTGGCCAGCCTGCTTCTTTTGGCGCACAAACCCGCAGAGGCAGCGCGCTGGCAAGCTCAGGCACAAAGCGGATATCAAGCGTTGCTCGGGCGCCATCCCGTAGCTTTTGCAGCGCATGCGGCGCGTTTTTATTTAGGTTCCGGACAAGATGCCAAGCGGGCGCTCACGTTGGCGCTGCAAAACTTGGAACGAACACAAAATAGCGCCGCGCACGAGCTGGCACTTGAGGCAGCGCTGGCCGCACTGCCGCCCGCACAGGCCTGTGCGCAGGCCGAAAAAGCGCTGCAAATCTCTAATGTTTCGCAGCGCCTTTTGGTGCTAGGGGCCCGAGCTTTTGCAGCCTGCGGCCAATCGGAAAAAGCGAGCGCAATGCTAAAGCAAATTGGCCCACCGTAGGTTTGCCAAAATTTCGCTCCCTATTTCCACAAGCGCTTTCGAAATGGAGCCAAAAACTGTCCCAAGTAATCTTTGGGAAAATCCATAGGCTCGAACAATCCGACATCTATCGGCGGACTGCGATCGCAAGGTACGCGCCGCGTGCGAAAAATCAGATCCCATAAAAGTGAAATGCCGCCGTAATTGGCATTGGCTTCCTTTTGCAATCGAGAATGGTGCCAGCGATGCACTTCCGCCGCGTTGATAATCCAATTGAGAGGCCCCAGCCTATAGTCAATGTTGGCATGCTGTAGCGTCACATGCACACTGCCAAGGATTCCGAGCATCATAAGTAGATTTGGCGAGGCCCCAAGTACGCCAAGAGGAATCATCATCACGAATGTGGAAATGAAGCTGTCTCCGGGATGATTGCGGTTGCCATTTAAAAAGTACATGCGCGAAGCGCTGTGATGGGCGGAATGCAGCCGCCACAGAAAGCCGCTATGTTCATGCTGCAGGCGATGCACAAAGTACGTGCCCAAATCCAAAATCGCCACAGCCATGATGATCTGCAGCCACAGCGGCCAGGCGCTAGGCCAGGAAAAACCGGTGCGTACATAAAGCCAACTAGACAGCGGCCAAGACAAGGCCAGCGCCAGCATCTGCGCCGCTCCGCCCGCAATCGTCACAGATAGAATCAGACCCCACACATCGGTGGCCACATCGCCGCTTGGTGATCGCCATTCCGTTTGATAGGGCCACATTCTTTCCAAGGCAATCGCCAGCAAGTAGACAACTGCCGAAATGCTGGCCAACACGACCACTTGTGACATTCCTTGCGTTCGCAGCCACCAAGCTGCGCCAAGTGCACACCCCATCATTGCCGGATACAGCAGATAGCGTGCAGATGCTTGCAGGCCGCTTCGCAAAAAGCGTTTGTTCTTCACGACAGGGGGCATGACAAGGCAAGCGGCTTGTAACCGCTTCCTTTAAATGTACTGCAAGTTTTGGCACCGAGCCGGCGCCAAGTCGCTATTGGCTGGGCGCTTCTACTTTAATTGGCGGAGTTTCGCCGGGAGGCTTTTTGGTCTTAACGGTTTTGGTCTTGGGAGGTGCTTCGCCGGTTTCCGCCTTCGGCGCTTCACTGGCGGGCTTTTTGGCGGGGCGCTTGGCCTTTTTGCCTGCGGGCTTGGCGGTCTCGGCGGCCCCCGCCGGTTTTGCGGGCTCTTCAGCGTGTACGGATGTCAGCAGCGCCGTGCAAAGACCAAAGGACAAGATGAGACCGATCGACTTCATGGAATTCCCTTTCCTGTCTGTTTAGACGTAACAAGTGGCTGCGCATTTCCTGCGTGGCAGCCATTACCGCCACATATGGAAACGGTTACCGAGCAATCACTTGCATTCCGCGCATATAGGGAACCAAAACATTCGGAACGCGTACCGAGCCATCTTGTTGCTGATAGGTTTCAAGAATGGCGATGACCGTGCGCGGCAGCGCCAAACCCGAGCCGTTTAACGTATGCACATGGCGCGGCTTGTCTTTTTTGTCGGTTCTACTTTTGCAGCGAATTTGCGCCCGCCGCGCCTGAAAGTCGCCGAAGTTGCTGCACGACGAAACTTCCAGCCATTCCTGCACGCCCGGAGACCAAACTTCCAAATCGAACTTCTCGCAGGCAGCAAAGGACAAATCGCCGGTACACATCTGCACCACGCGATAGGGCAGTTCCAAAGCCTTTAGGACCGATTCGGCATCGCCGAGCAGGCTGCGCAATGCGGCGCTTGAGTCTTCGGGCCGTTCAAAACGCACCATTTCGACTTTGTCGAACTGGTGACCGCGCTTCATGCCGCGCGTATCGCGGCCGGCGGCCATTTTTTCGCGACGAAAACAGGCGCTGTACGCCACATGCTTTACGGGCAAGGACTCCGTATCCAGAATTTCGTCGCGGTACAGATTGGTGACCGGAACTTCGGCGGTGGGAATGAAATAGAAATCTTCCTCCGCGTCGCGGTACAGATTGTCGCCAAACTTGGGCAATTGCGCGGTGCCGTATAGACAGGTCTTTTTCACCATGTACGGCGGATAAATCTCGCTATAGCCCTGATCGATATGCAGATCGATCATCCAACTAATAAGCGCCCGCTGCAGACGCGCGCCGGCTCCTTTTAGAACATAAAATCGCGTGCCCGAGATTTTGGCGCCCCGCTCGAAATCCAGAATGCCCAGCGCCTCGCCGAGCTCCCAATGGGGCTTTGGCGCAAATGGCAACGTGGTGATTTGCCCTTCCTGACGCACCACGTGATTTTCGGCATCGCTTTTTCCGGTCGGAACCCCTGCGGCCGGCAGATTGGGCAATTCCAACATCAGCCGTTCGAGCTCTGACTCTACGGCGGCAAGCTGCTCGTCAAGACCGGCAATTTCTTGCTTAACCCCTTCCATTTCCTTGATAAGTGGGGCGCGCTTGTCCGCATCTTTTTCACGGCCGATGGCCTGCGAAGCGGTGTTGCGCTTGGCTTTCAGTTCGTCCGCGGCGGCCAGAAGTTGACGGCGAGTTGCATCCAGCTTCAAAGCCTGATCGGCGATAGAAGCGGCAGCCTCGTCGAAAAGCCGCTGGCGGTAGATGGAAAGAACCTCATCGGGGCGTTCGCGCAGAATTTTGGCGTCGAGCATGGTCGGCAATCATCGTTGCCCGCCCTTTGGCTGTCAATGTTCAAACACCGCAGCCGCGCCGCAGAAAAACGGCCTGCACACGCGCGTTGTGCCGATATACGCGGTGCTTGACAGCCAAACTTGCTTCCCTTAGGTTCTAGGAGAAAATGAAATTCGTTTTCAAAATTATCGCTCCTTTGATTTGGGGATGGCTCTGGCTGCACGGATTTGCCGCCAAAATGGCTTTGGCCCAAACCGCGCCGCCGCTACCGCCGCCGCCGGCAGTAAGTTCCGAGTCAGCTTCGAACGCGGCCGCAAATTCCACAGCGCCCGCCCCTCCAGCCGCAAATTCCGAGGCACCCGCCGCGGCGCCGACCGCCAATGTCCCGCAGGCCACGCCCACAGCGGGCCCAATGCCGGCCGCGCCAGGAATGCCCAATTGGGCTCGACCCGCGGCGCCGGCGCTTGGACCAACCATCGAGCTCGATCCCGAAGCCACAGCCGCATCCACAAGTACAAGTGGCAGCGCCGAATCCTTAGCGCCGCCGGTCGTACGCAATCCAACGATGACGCTTATCGATCGAGTACGCGGCACGGTCAGCAAATCGACGCTCGGCGGCTATGGCGAGTTTTCATTCAACAAGTACCCCGGTCAGGACTCGGCGTTTCAGGCCCGCCGCTTTGTGCTCTTTTTGTTCTCGCCGATCACCGAGCGCATCAGTCTGGCCTCTGAACTAGAGTGGGAAAATGGCGGCACGCCGGTGCGCCGCCAAGGGCAATTGGCCCTGGGCGAAGCGCTGATCGAGTTTTCGGTGGTCGATATAAAACTGTGGGAGTTTTTGACCCTGCGCGCGGGAATTTTGCTGATGCCGCTTGGCCGTCTGAATGTGAACCACGATGCTCCTTCGCTAGAGCTGACCGACCGGCCGCTTATGCACCAGTTCATCATTCCAACGACGTGGTGGGAAATGGGCGCCGGCCTGACTGGACGCGTGCAAAGCGGCCCCATTCTGCTGGCTTATGAGCTTTACGCCGTCAACGGCCTGACGAGCGCCATTGCCGATGGACCGGGGCTGCGCAATGCCCGCGGCAGCGTACTTGAGGACAACAACAGCGACAAAGCGCTAACCGGCCGGCTATCGGCCTCTTATTTTCGACCGCGCGGTCGCTTTACCCCTTCTTTTGAGTTCGGCATATCCGGCTACAGCGGTGAATACGATCGCAGCCATCACCGCGTAAATATCGTCGCGGCCGATTGGCTTTTGCGCAATTCCTACCTGGAATTTACCGGCGAATATGCTCGCGTCTTTATCGCCAGCGGCTTTGACGACGACTACCTAAGCAGCACCCGCCAGGCGATACCGACGGATATGCAGGGGTTTTATATCGAAGTGCGCGGGCGGCTGCCGCTGCGGCTACTTGGTATGAAGCGCCGCGTGCTGCCGCGCTGGCTCGGTGAAACTTCGCTGCTTTTGGCGCTGCGCTACGAAGAAGTCGACACCGATATGGCCGTGATCAATGCCAACGATCGTCGCCGTCTGTCGCTGGGTCTGAATCTGCGGCTGTCCGCCGCGTTTGTCTTTAAGCACGAACTGCAGTGGACAGTCGATGATGCCGCCGGCACGCGGCGCGAAATCTACCAAAATCCGGCGCTAGGTTATGTATCGTCGCTGGCTTTCCTCTACTAGGAAAAAACGATGAAAACATCGGCTTACATCTTGTGCGGTCTATACGCGGGTTCGTTTTGGACCTTGGCTGGCTGCAAAAGCGACAATGGCAATCCCGACCTGGGAAATGGCGGCGCCGGCGAGCTTGCCGTGCAAAGCGTCAAAGTGCAGGTGCAAGTCGCGGAACTGATGCGCGCCGCCATCGAAATGCAGCAATCCGGCGAGCCCCTGGCCGAAGCCATGGGTCGCAATTTGGCCGGATTTGATCGCAATTCGAGTCATACCGATCAGTACAAAGACCTAGATAGCGGCAATGTCTCGACGGACCTTGTTGGCTATTCGACGGCGGTGGAATCCTACGAGTATTCGAAATATGCGATGAACATCGTCGCCATGGAAGCTGGAGCCGGACTTTCGCTGATGTACGGTCCGCTTCTCAACGACAAAGGCGCAGTCGGCGACGCCGCACTTGGCCTGTTGCGCGACCGCGTACAAAAATTGGCCATTGGCAGCCACGCCGGCGTCGATGCGAAAGGCCCATGGGTCATGGTGCCGGCGCCTGCAGACAATCCATTGAACCTGCTCGGGTTTCCGGGACTTTTGCCCGAATTCGCCGAGATGCGCAGCTTTGATCCCGGCATTGCCGCCTCGGGCAACGTCATTCGCGGCTGTACATTTACCGGCGGCTATGAGTCCTCGGCGGGCATGATGACGACGGTTGGCGACTACGAATGCGGCTACAACAGCTTGCACATAAACCGCAGCACCGCCGACAAAACCCTGGACCTGGACGCCCTTGGCTTTGCTGCCTGGAAGCAGGGTCTGTGGGTCATCAACTACTTTCAGCTCGTGCACGACATAAATGGAAACGCTTTTGATCATGTCGCCGAAGCGGATATTGCTCAGGTCGGCGTCGCCGGCAATACCGTGCAGGCCGACGATGGGCACGGCAACAAGGGCACCGCCGGAACGTATATAGGCTCTACCGATTTGGAAGGCTTTCAGGGTCAGCTAATGACCGAGGCCATCGACAACAAAGCGGCGTATTTGCTACAGCGCGCCACCACCAGCGATGGTCAGAAGCTGGGCGGCTTTTCCACCCTCCAAGCGGCTTTGAACTACGATTACGCAAGCCCGCTGCGCTACTTTCCGCACTCTCTTTCCATCAGCGAGCAACCCGGCAGCGGCAGCGCCGATCCTCAGCCGAGTGATCCGACGATTGCCAATGCCGAAAGCCACCTTGCCGACCTAAGCGCCCTGCTTGGCGCCTACGCCGAAGCTTTTGCGCTGACCGATCGCAATAACCCCGATGTTGGCGGTTCGGCGACGACGCGGCCGGTCTTTGACGGCTTTCCTTTTCTCAGCGACAACGGAACGCCCGATGGTGAATCGACGCTGCACGATCGCGCCCTGGCCGTGCTCAAGGTAGCGCTTGTCAACCTGGACCGCCTGCACAGCGATTCGAAAAGCGGCGTGCTGTGTAACATCGCCAAATCTGGCGGCTGTCAGCCTGCAGTAAATACCGTCGAGCTTGTGCAAGCCATCGTGTCGCTGCGCACCGCGTATAGGGCGCTGACTTCGCAGCTTACTTTGTATGGCAACGCCACTCCGGATACGCGCAAAGATGCAACCGCCCTAGACGGAACCAATTTGAGCGGCGTGCCAGGTGGCGTCAGCTTGGCCCAGCGCATTCGCAACATCCTGACGATTCAGGCCGAGGCTTTAAGTAGCAAGCTGGTCGATGCCGACGGGTTGGCCCATAACGGCTACGCGCTCGACACAAACCAGATTGACGCCGCGCCCACTCGCCTTGCATCGCAAGCCGCCGCGGTGCGGGGTCTTTTGGAAGCCTACCTGGCCACCAGCCAAAGCACCTACCGCGATCGGGCGCAGGCCGCCTATAACGTCTTAGAGCAGCGTTTTTACGACGCCAAGCTGCGCATCTACCAAACGACGCTTGGCGATGGCAATACCTTTGTCTTTACCCCGCTTGGTCTTGGCAGTTTGCAGGCGGCGCTGCGCCAAATGTACGTACTTGTAGGGGCCACCGCCGGCAACGATGCCCTGCGCATGCAGATTGAAGAGCGAGTAGCGCGGCTTAACAAACTGATTCTCAACGGCTGGAACGATCGCAACGGCGATGGCGTCGTCGATTATCCCACCGAGTGCCTGCGCGTCGTATCCGCCCTGCCGCGCGGCGGCCTACAGCTTAGCGAACGCGCCCTGACCGGAGAGCTTGGCAGCGAACGGGGCGCCTTGTCGAGCGATCGCGATCGCGACTGCGTGCCCGAAATTGACGATGCCGCGCAGTCGGCGCTTTTGGCCAGCGAGCTGGTGCTGGTCAGAAAGTGAATTCGCGCCCGGTTTATTTTCGCTTTGCTTGGCCGGCGGCCATCGGCATCGCCGCACTTTATTCGAGTTCGCTATACTTTTGCCGGCACGGAGTCATTGCCGACGGTTACGACGGAATCGGCTTTGTGCTGGCGCTGCGCGATTTTGATCTTTTGCGATTTCAGCCGCAGCCTCCCGGCTATCCGCTGTACGTAGCGCTCGGCCGGCTTTTGACGCATTTGGGCCTGCAACCGGCGCTGGCCTTGGCGCTGCAAAGCGCACTGCTGTTGGCGCTGGGCCTAGGCGCGCTCGGCGGATTTTTGCATGAAAGATTTGGTCGTACCGCTTTTATCTTTTTTCTGCTGCTGTGCCCAACCGCGCCCCTGACCTTTGGGCTTGCAATGGCCACGCTCAGCGATGGAGCAGGACTGGGCATCGTCCTTTTTAGCCTGGTCACCGCCCTGCGCGCGACCAAGCAAAACCAAATGCCGCGGTCTATGCATGCGTTGGCCGGAGCGCTAGGCGGGCTTGCGCTTGGCTTTCGGCCGCCCTATTTGCTGCTACTTGGGCTGATCTTTGTTGCAATCTACGGCGACGCTTGGCGGCGCCGAATTGTAAATGGGCGAAGTCTAGTGGTCCTTTGCGGCTCATTTTGCGCCGCAGTCCTGCTTTGGCTATTGCCCCTGGCATATGTGGTCGGTCCGCATCAGCTTTGCCATCTAACGCTAGTCCACGGACGCGGCCATTTCAGCGACTTTGGTGGCAGCGCGCTGCAAGATTTTCAGCCGCTTTATCGACTTCGCGCCTTTTTCAGCGGGCTTTACGCGAGCAGTTTCGGACGGCTCGGCGGCCTTTTAGGGCTGCCGCTTTTGTGCATGCGCCGGACCCCTGCACTGCGCACCGGCTGGGCGCTCTTGGGCCTTTGCGCGGCCTACGGCATTCTAATTCTCGTCACGGTGCCGGTCGCGGGCCACGGCCGCCACTTTTTGCCTCTGGCGGTCGCGCTGCCCACGCTAACGGCGGTGGGGCTGTCTTTTGTGCCGGCGCTGCAAGAGTCGGCGCCTTTTTCGCTTCTGCGCGTCGGACTCCTAGTTCTGGCCGCATCGATTGCGCTGCAAAACAGCCAAACGGCATGGCTGTTTCGCCGCTCGCCGGCACCTGGCGCCGCGCTTGGTAAAAAAGTTGCGCAGGATTTTGCCGACGCTCGACTTTATGGTGCCGGGACGGCGCGCTATCTGGATCTATACCAGGGCAGCGGCGCGGCGCATCCCGCCGTCTATCTGGGCGAGGTTCTGGCCAATCTGGAACGCCTCGACCGTTTGCCTAGTTTCGTGCTGCTCACTTCCGAAGTGCTGACCGCGTCGGCTTCGCGCGCTCGCATTGCGCCGATTGGCCGGTATTGTTACGCGGATGGCATTCCCAGCGTTTTGCGCTTCGACCGTGCCGCATGGGCCCTAAAAAAGGACGCCATGCACCGCCAACAGGACGAAAATTGTCTGCTCCTATTTTCTTATCAGGTACGCCCATGAGGATCATGCTTCTTATCGGCTTTGTCGGTTTTGCTGTGGCTTGCGATTCGGCGCGAAGCAGCCCGCCGCCGGCTCAGCCGTCATCCCTAGAGACGCCCAGCGTGCTTTCGCGCGTAGCGCGCGGCCAGGCATTTTCCCCCCCCTGCATCATCGTCGAAAAAGGCGCGACGGTAGAGTGGCGCAACCTGTCGCCAAGCTCCGGCGTGATTCTAGTCAGCGTGGCCGCGCCCTATGAGCTGTCCTCGCCGTCTTTGCGCGCGCCGTATAATTTCGTCCCGCCGGAACAAAGCGATGAGTGCACGACGCGCACAAATGGCGCCTGCACCGAGCCTCTGCCCTTCTCGTTTTGGCGCCATACTTTTCAAAATTCCGGCATCTTCGACTATCAGGACCAAAGCGGCAGTGCCGCAGCCAGCGTGGTGGGCGAGGGGGACGAATATGGCTTGCCCGCAGGTCCGGTGAATAGCGGCACAGGCGGCACGGGAACTGTGTGTGTCAGTGGTCCCGGCACTAGCTGCGTACAGGTATGCTGCACCAGCAACGTCGTGAATCAGTGCCCGCTTGGCGTGTCATGCATAGGGGGCCGCTGCGGAGGGGTTCAACCATGAAATGGCTCGCCTATGCCTTTGTGTGGACCGCACTTTTTGGCTGCGGCCGTTCTGCGGAGGGACCGCATTATCCGGCCGGAGTGCCTCGGCAAGCGCAAAGCCTGGCCTTGTCTGCGGATGGAACGCGCTTAGCGGTGGTCAACCCCGACGGCGATTCGCTGTCGATTCTGGATCCGAATGCGCGACAGTTGCTGCGCGAAATTGCCCTGGGACCGCGGCCTTTTTTGCAGCCAAACGGCCGCTATGAGCCGACGCTAGGTCCGCGCGGCGTGGATTTAAGTCCCAGCGGCCGGCTGGCTTATGTCGCTTGTCAGTGGTCGAGGCAGGTGCTGGTCGTGGACACCGATAGCGGTGAAACGCGGCGGTCGCTGACGGTCGGCGCCGAACCGGTGGCTATTTTGCTACATCCCGATGGGCGGTCGCTGTACGTAAGCGTCTATCAGCGCCGCGAAATTGTGCGGCTGGCGCTTGACGAGGAAGGTCTGCCCGCGGAAAACCTCGACGACGGTACGGTGTTGCGCCAACCGACCAGCGATCGTCCCTGGGGCTTGGCGCTAGATGGCTCTGCCCAAAAATTGTATGTGACTCGATTTTTGCTGTCGCCCGGCATCGACATTTTTGATGCAGCTACCCTGGCGCCGCAGGGCGCAAGTTCATTTGCCGATGCGCCCGGACGCGGCGATCGCTTGCTGGCCCACGGCACGGCCCGCGGACTTTACAGCGCCGCGGTACGTCCAAACAGCGACGGTGAGGTCTGGGTCCCGCATTTGCTACTGGCCACTGACATAGCCCAGCCAGAGCTGGATTTTGAAAGCAGCGTGTTTCCAGCCATTTCATTGCGCGGTCCCGACGGCAGCGCGCGCGCTCAGTTGACCGTGGATTCGCGGCTGCCGGGCATTGATGGACAATTTGCCGACATTGTCTCTGGTCCGCGTGCACTCAGCTTTACCCCCGACGGCAGCTTGGCGCTCTTGGTCAATCTATCCAGCGAGGATGTACTGGCAATAGACACGAGCCGTCGCGTAGAAGTGGGCCTTTTGCGGCCGCTCCCCGGAGATCTGCCCGAAGGCATCGTCGTTTCGCCAGATGGCACGCACGCCTACGTCGATGAACGCGCTTCGGCCGACATCGCGGTGCTGGCGATTCGCAGCCTCGGCGATACGAGCGGTCCTCGTGTGCGGCTGGATGGCCCGCCGATTTCGCGCCTCGGCAGCGCCGGCGATGCCATGCCAGCGGACTTGCGGCTGGGACAAAGGCTTTTTTATTCGGCAAATTCCGCCGAATTCGCGCTGACCCAGAATTTTTGGATGGCTTGCGCCAGTTGTCATTTGGAAGGACGCTCTGACGCGGTGACTTGGCTCTTTAAGCAGGGTCCGCGCGATACTCCGACAAACGCCGGCGGAACGCACAACACCGGATTTTTGATGCGCAACGCCACCCGCAACGCGCTTTTTCAATATGACGAGACCATTCGTATCGAGCAGGGCGGCGACATCGATTTTAAACGCCCCGCCGATCGAGCTCTGCTTGATGCCCTGACCGCCTACGTGGATCGCGGAATTCCTTTTGCGCGCAGTCCTGAGGTGGATGCCAAAAGCGGTACTCTCAGCGACGCGGCGACGCGCGGACAAGCGATCTTTACACGGCTGACCTGCTCGACATGCCACAGCGGCGTTCGACATACGGACAGCGGCAGCGGCAACCCCAGCCTCGATCTAGCCGGCACAGTGCTTTTGCACGATGTCGGAACTTGTGCCGGTGGAGCCCATCCAGATCAGCTTAGCGCCGCCGCCGATGGCAGTCCGCGTCCGGCCTGCCAGTTTGACACGCCTAGTTTGAACGGCCTTTTTGACACCCCGCCCTACTTTCACGACGGCAGCGCCGAAACCCTTGAAGCGGTGGTGACGCACAAAGTGCAGTATTTCAACCTGCCGCCGCCAAGCGAAAGCGAGCTTTCCGACCTACTGGCGTATTTGCGCTCGCTGTAAAAAAAGCCGAAGCCCGTCACTTCTGGGCTTCGGCTTTTTATTTCGCCTTCTGACGAAACGCTGCGAATTACTTCTGCGCCGGAGTCGACGGCAGCAGCACGAACGAGGCGTTCTCGCCGCGCTGCAACAAGAGCACGTGTCCGCCCGCATGTTCGGTGCTTAGGGCTTTGTTGACTTCCTCGACGCTACGCACCGGCCGGCGGTCCACTTCTAGAATAATGTCGCCGCGCTGTATACCCACTTCGGCGGCCGGAGTGCTCGGCTTCACGCCGGTAATCAACACGCCTTTGTCCGTACGCAGCCCAAAGCGATCAGCCATTTGCGGAGTCAGCGTTTGCAAGTTCAGCCCGTGCTTGACCTTGCCGCTTTGTCCTTCTTCGCTCGGAGTGTTGCCGGCTTGCCCTTCTTCGCCGGGCAATTCGGCGGTTTTGGCCGACAGGGTCAGCGTCTTGCCATCGCGCCACAGCTCCAGCGCGACATTGTCTCCGACGTGATGGGTCAGTACCTGACGCTGCACATCGCGCGAGCTCTGCACGACCTTGGTATCCACCTTGACGATGATATCGCCGCGTCTGACCCCTGCCTTATCGGCTGGTGCCCCCGAAGTAAGACCCTGCACCAGGGCCCCTTTTTCGGGTCCGCCCATCGCTTTGGCCATCTCCGGCGGAAATTCTTGCATCGAGATTCCCAGATAGGGCCGACGCACTTTGCCGGTAGAAATCAGTTCTTTGGCCACGGGCCGGGCCATATCCGAGGGCACGGCAAAACCGATGCCAATGTTGCCGCCCGGTCCCAAAATGGCCGTGTTGATGCCAACGATTTCGCCGTTCAGGTTGACGAGCGGACCGCCCGAGTTGCCGGGATTGATGGATGCATCGGTCTGCAAAAAATCCTGATAGTAGCTGACGCGCCGATCGGCAATGCCCGAACGGCCTTTGGCGCTAATCACGCCAACGGTGACCGTGTGATCCAGACCGAAGGGATTGCCAATGGCCATGACCCACTCGCCGACCAGCAGCTTTTCCGAATCGCCGAGCGGCGCCGCTTTGACCTTGTAATTTTTTGTATCGACGCTGATGACCGCCAGATCGCTGCGCGGATCGGTGCCGACGATTTTGCCGGTCATTTCTTTGCCGTCGGCAAATTGCACTTTGATCTCATCCACGCCGCCAACCACGTGGTTGTTGGTCAGGATGTAGCCTTTTTCGTCGATGACCACGCCCGAGCCAGCGCCCCGTTGCACGGGACCGCTTTGCTCTTCCCCTGACTCGTCGTCGTCATCCGGACCGCCAAATGGCCCTCCGAACGGCAACTGAAACTCATGGCCAAACGGAAAGCCACGGCGCATCATTCGCACTTTTTGCTTCTTCTGCACTCGAATGGAAACCACACTGGGCGAAATCTGCTCGGCCACCTGAGCAAACGTGCGCGAGACGCTGCGCGCGCTTTCGACCTGCTCGCGGCTGGGTGGCGGCAGGGCCGGTGTCACCGTGGCTGTGCCCGCGGCCGTCGCCGTCGCCGCGGGAGAAGCGCCGGCGGCCTGATCCCAAGTGACCTTGACGCGCGTACACGCCAGGGTGATAAGCGCCCCGGTGGAAAATAGCGCGACGCTGCGCCAAAAGCGCGTTTCTCGAAGTTGCGGTGCCATTGTTACATTCCTCCAATAAAAACCGGCTGAAGTCCTTCAGCGGAAAAGCTAATGGCTGTGTACATAACATTCAAGCCCACCCGTACATTCCTCCCATCGGGCATGTAACATAGGGCCAAGGAGCACGCCGCATGAGTTTCTTGCAACGCCATCGCTTCATTCGCCGACTGCTGCTCGGCGTCGGTATTCCGCTTGCCAGTTTGCTTTTTATCGTCATCGTCGTCGGCTTTGTCTACGACTTTGGCGGCCTTGTCGAAAAGCAAGTGCGCGCCCAGGCCCCAAAAATTGAGGAACAAATCGGCCGGCCGCTGCGCGTGGGCCAGGTTCGGCTGAAGCTTTTGCCCTGGGTGCGCATGGAAATACGCGACATCGCATTGGAAGCTGCGCCTGGACAGACGGGAATTTTGGCGCAACCGCTGGTTCAGGTCGGGGCGCTGCGGGCTCGAGTGGCGCTGTGGCCGCTTTTGATTTCGCTTGGCAAAAAGCTAGAGGTGACTTCTTTCGAAGTTGCCGATCTGCGAGTCAACGTCGTTCGCAGCGCCGACGGGCGTCTATCGTATCAGGATATTTTGGACAAGCGCGGCACCCAGCCGGAAAGCCCGCCGCCGACGCCCGAAGAAATCGAGCGCCTGGGCGGCATTTTGCTGCGGCACGTGGGAATTCGCGACGCCGGCATCTATTTTTACGATCTATCGACGCCCACCGGTGCAGCCGTACCGCTGCGGCTGGATAACATTCAGTTCGCGCTGGAAAACGCCCAGTTGTTTGCGCCTTTTTCGCTAACCCTGGACATGGCCGTTCTGTCGAGCGTTTCCAATTTTCATCTGGGCCTTACCGTTGGGCCCTTGCCACGCGATCTACAAGTGCAAAATCCGCTTTTGCTGCTGCGTCGCGCCGAGTTTTCGCTTTCGCCCATCGAAATTGAACCGCTGCTGCGTTTTTTACCACCGGCGCCAGGCATTGGCCTAGCCGGCGCCCGCATCGAGGCGCAGTTAAAACTGGAAACGCCCGCCGATAGCGGACAGTTGCAATTTAGCGCCAGCGCCGCCGCTCGGCATCTTGTGCTGGATCTCGAAGCCGCCGATGCACCGCCAGGGTCGCCACCGCAGCGCGGCACACCGGCGGATCTGCGCATCCAAACGCAGCTAAAAGCCGTGCCAGCGGCTGGCGACATTCAAGTAGAGAAACTGGAACTTTCGGTGAACGACATGGCGCTTAGTGCGCAGGCCGACCTGCGCAACTTGTGGACGACGCCGGCCATCAATAAGCTTTCGCTAAGCTCGCGCGGGCTGCTTTTGGAAAAGCTGCTTGCCGTGCTGCCGCCGTCGGCTTTGCCCAAGGATGCGGTGCTTCGCGGCCCGCTTTTGGTACGTGGTGCCGTCTCGGGGACTCCGACCGCGGCCCTGGTCGAAGTGGCCCTCGATTTGACCCCGGCCAGCCTCATTTTGCCGTCATTTGCCAAACCGGCGGAAACGCCGCTTTTGCTCGAGCTGCGCGGACGAGTCAACGGCGCCGGCCAAGGAGCGGACATTGAGCGCTTCGGACTCAATTTGGGACCGCTGGCCCTGCTTCTGCACGGCAAAGTGCGCTCGGCAGACGATTTGGACCTGACGCTGGACAGCGGCTCGGTGGATTTAGAGCGCCTTTTGCGCCTATTGCCCAGCGTCGAGCGGGCTACCAGCAAAAATCGCATCGAGGGCACGCTACAAGTCAGCGGCACCGCCAAAAAGCACGGCGATACGCTGGATCTGACGACGCACGTCGCAATGACCTCGGCGTACGTCAACGGTGGCGATTTGACGCTGCGCGGCAACGCCGGATTGACGGCGCAAGTGCACTCGACACCAGCCAGCGCCAGCGTCAAGAGCGATCTGGACCTGACCGGCGCCCAGTTGCGCCTGCCCGGCAGCGTGGACAAAGGACAAGGCGTTCCGATGCGTATGCGCGTCCAAATCGAGCGCGGCAGCAAACTGGTGCGCATTCAGCTTGCCGAGCTGACGGTGCCCGGCGGAACCATACGTCTAGTCGGTCAGGTCGATATGGAGCGCAACCAGATTGACGTCAAATTGCCACTTGTAGACCTGGATTTGTCGCGGCTTGGCCAAGTTTTGCCGGGATTGCGACGTAGCAGCGTCGGGGGACTTTTGGACAGCCGGTTAAAGATTGCCTTCAGCTTCGATGGCAATCCGAATCGACTGGCTACCGCCCGAGCTCGGCTGGATCAGTTCGATCTGGCGGTAGCCGGTGGAACGCTGAAGGGCAGCGGCGAAGTGATAGGCCTCGACGCGCCCCGCAAGATTACTTTTAACTTCGTCGGCGATCGGCTGGATTTAGACGCCATTTTAGGACCGCCCGGCAGTGAAACTCGCGATGAACCCGCCCGCGGCGATTCTCGTCCGGCGCCAATTCCGGGATTTTTGCGCCGTCTGGAAATGAACGGCCGCGTGCAAGTAAACAGCGGACGCTACAAAGCCACACCGGTGCGCGACCTATTGCTGGAAGTGACGATGTCGGGCGGCAAACTGCTGCTTAAAACTTTGCGCGGCCAGGCTCTAGGCGGCAGCGTCAACGCCGGCGGTTCGACCTTCGATTTTGGCCCCAGCCAGCCGCGCTTTGCGCTGCATGCCAAACTGGACCGCATCGAAATCAGCCAAGTTCTGTCCATGCGCGGCAGCGACGTCGGCAAAAAGCTGAGCGGTCGCGGCAGCCTCGACCTGTCAGCCAATGGTCAGGGCTATAGCTGGGCGGATATTGCGCCGCGCATCACCGGACAGCTCGGGCTGGGCCTGACCGAAGCGCGCTGGGAAGCCGCCGGAGTCAGCAGCCAAGTCATCGCCCCGCTTTTGGCGGCCGCCGCCAAGCAATTGAAACAGGGCGCTGTTTCAAACGACTTGGGAATCAATAACCTTTCGGCGAATTTCCGCATCGACAACGGCAAGTTGCATACGAGTAGCCCGCTGCGCTTTGGCTCTGATCAAGGCTCGGTGGTGCTAAACGGCAGCATTGGCCTGGACAAAAGCTTGCTTTTGACCGGCAACCTCGATTTGTCCCCCAAAGTCATTTCGGCGGCGACCGGCGGCAAGCTGGTTCCCGATGCCGCGATTCCCGTCGGGCTGCGCGTCGGAGGCTCGCTGACCGGTCCACGTTTTGAAATCGTCGACATCGGAAAAACCGTAGCGGCGCTGGCCGCGGCGATCATGCGCGGCCGAGGCAAAGAACTGCTCGGCGGGGCGGCGGCACAGCCGCTGCGCAATGTGCTGGGCGGCGCCCTCAACGGAACGCCAAGCAACCAGCCGACGGCTCCCGCCAATTCGCGACAAAAGATTGAGGACGCCGCCAAACGTGGTCTCGGCGGACTTCTGGGCAGATAGCTTCTTAATCGCTTCCGGGCCTAGCCGCCGCTTTTGGCAAAAATTTCACAGAGTTGCCGAGACGTGTTATCGATCAAAGTCCTCCCATGTCGCGGCGCCGTTCCTCTGCACCTACAGTGCTGCGCTTGCTGCACCGTTTGACCGGTTCTGCGCGCAGCCGCCGACGTAATAGCGGTCGCATCGGCCGCAGCATGTCCGTGTCCGGGCCTAAAAGCCGCCTGCGCGGGCGCGAGTCGCCGTCCCTTTTGCAAAGGCATCGCGCGTCCATTGGACTTGCGGCGTTTTTCCTCGTGCTTGGCGCCGTCAATCTGTACGTTCTGTACTACCGTCACGATACGTCGGTGCCGGCCTTGATGGAACTGGCCAGCGCCGGACGTCGCGCCAGTCTGGCCACGCACACGCGCCTGATCGGTCCCCCCGGAACTCCACCGGTTCCCGCTCGGCCGACGCGCCGAACGCACACCACCCCGCCGCTTCCTGATTATCCTCGAGTCGTTGAAGTGGCCTTAAAAGAAGGCGACACTGTTTCGGCGGTGCTGCGCAACCAGTTGCCGGCCGCTGCGCTCAGCAGTCAGCTTAGCGACGAGCTGCAGACCACCTTGCGCTCGCTTTTGGACCCCGGAGGCCTAGGTGCAGGGCAGACTTTTAGCTTGTACTTCGATTTGGAAGATCGGCTGGCGGCCCTTGACTATAGGCTGACCGAGCGCTCGGCATTTCACCTAGAGCGCGTCGCCACCGGCGGCACCGAACGCTTTGTCAGCAGCCGTCAGGAACAGCCGATTTCGCGGCAACTGACCAGTCTGAACATTTCTATCGATCAAAGCGGCGACTTCGTCGGGGCGGTGATTCGAGCCGGCGAGCATTCGGCCCTGGCCACCCGCATCGGGGAGATTTTTGCCTGCGAATTTGGCGCCTTTTTCGAAACGCAGCCGGGCGACCGTTTTCGCGTCGTCGTGGAACGAGTGCTGCTAGGTGGCAACTTCTATCGGTACGGCCGCCTTTTGGCCGTCGAATATCAGCCGGCGACTGTGACGAATTCCGCACATTTGAGCAAACCTGCTCGGCCGCTGCGCGCCTTTTTGGGCCCGAGCGGCCGAAACGCCCTTCCCGCGGCGGGTGCTGCCCCCGGATCGGCCCTTCATTATTTTCATGAATCGGGCGACAGCCTGGCGCGAACGCTGTGCCGAATGCCTCTACTTTATGGACGCGGTACGGTGAGCACAGCCGCGGCAGCCGCGCTGCGACCGGTAATGCACAGCGAGCGGGGCCGACTGGGAATCGAATATCCGGCCCTTCCGGGCACACCGGTGGTTGCCGCCGGCCCCGGCAAAATCTTGCAGATTGTGCGCGGCCATGCAGCGCACGGTTTGACCGGCAACCAAGTGATCATCAGCCATCCCGGGGGGCTTGAAACCACGTACCAGAACCTCGGCCGATTCGCGCGCGGCCTTGCCGAAGGGCAACCCGTGCGGCTGCGCCAGATTATCGGATACCTGGGCCAACCAAGCGCCGTCCCTCAAAAAGGCAGCAGCGTAGCCACAGCGCCACGACCGCGCACGCAGCTTTTGTTTGGGCTGCGCACAAGCGGCAAGCCGATGGATCTAAGCAAATGGCGCGCGGCGCGCGAATCAAGTCTGTCTTCATCGCAACGCGCAGTGTTTGCCGATCAGGTGGCGGAACTCATCGAGCGCCTGACATCTGCGGACACGGCTCCCGGAGCTCTAGCCGAGCGTCTGGGCAACTCGACAAATCCATAAAAAATCATTTTGCGGCGCGACTTTGACGCAACTTTGACAATGGGCCGCCGAACAAGAGGATTCACTTCCATCTTGAGGAGCTTTCGATGCCCAATCAGAAGATGCGTTCGACGCAGCGCAAGTGCTGCGTCTTTGGCCGACCATCGCTGGCGCTGCTTTTGCTGCTGCTAAGCGGTCGCGCTTTTGCCCAAGCCGCCGCCGAATCGGACGGAGAAGAACTGCGCTGGCTGCAGCGCGCTGCGACCCGTCATGCGCACCTTGATGAGCCGAGTCGGCGCAGTCTAGAGACGCGTTTGCGGCTGGCTCCGCTTTTGCCGCAATTGCGGCTTAGCGCCGGCCGAGGCTGGCAGTGGGGAACTTATACCTACAATAACGGCGATGGCTCGACCGCATCTTTGCGCGATGCACAGCAACTGAACTACGCCGCGACCGCGCACTGGGAGCTCAGTCGGCTTTTGTTCGCGCGCGAAGAAGTGACTTTGCGCCGCGAAGCACAACACGAAGCGCAAGAGCGCACGCGGCTGCATTTGCGCGTGGCGCGGCTATACGGGCAGCGTTGCCGCGCCCAGTTAGAACAAGCGGATGCCAAGTCCAGCGAAGCCAGGCATAAATTGGCAGAGCGCACCGCCACGCTGGATTTGGCCTTGGCGGCGCTGACCGGAGACGAATTCGTCGGGCGCAAACTGCGCCGCTGTCAGACGGCGGTCAGCACGACTTGGGCAAGCGAGATCGATTCGCTGCTGAGCAGTTCGCATCGCGCCCCGCCCCTTGCCGGCGATGGCGCTGAAGATGGCGATTTCTCACCATCCCCGATGGAACCGTAGCTACTTGACCTGATCGGGTTTGGCGCGAAACAGCAGCCACAGCGCTGCCGGCAGTGCGCTAAAGTCGGCGATCATCGACAGGACGAAAGCCAGCGAGGACAAAATGCCGAATTGACGAATCGGCGGCAGCGTGGCCAAAGCAAAAGCCAGAAATCCGCCGGCGTTAATCAGCGTGGCAAAAAAGATGGCCCGTCCTGAGATGAGCAGGGTATGGCGCAGCGACTGCTCGACGGTTGCGCCGCCTTGGCGGCCCTCTTGAAAGTGATAGAAAAAGTGAATCTGGTCGTTTTCCGAGGTTCCAAGCACGGTGGTGGCGATCAGGATGGTCGCGACATTTAAGAAAATTCCGGTTCCGCGCATAAACAGAAACATCACCAGAATCGCGAAGACTGAAGGAATCATTGCCATGATTCGCGCCGGACCGCTGCGAAAGACGATGAGGAAAGTGATAAAAATGATGCCCACCGTCAGCACAAAGCTTTCTACGAGCGTCGGCACCATTTGATACGAGACCTTGGCCTGCAGCGGCGCCATGCCCACGGCGCGCATTTGCCAACCTTTTAACGCCTCGGGATGGCGCGCTTGCACTTGCTGCCAGAGCTTTTGCAAAGTGGCTTCCAGGGCGACAAAACCCTCGTGATCGGTGGCGGTGGTGACGACTGCAAAATGCGTCTGCGCCAGATTGTTCTTTTCGACGAAGCTTTGCAGCATCGGCTCGCGCGGCAGCATGGTTTCCATGTCGTCGGCAATCTTCTCTAAAGCAGCAGCTTCGGTAGGCAACGTATCACCGCGCCCCCCAAGGTAGCGCAGGGTGCGCAGGATGCTGATCATGCTGGCCGCCGAACCGACATGTGAATCGCTTTCCAGCGTCGTCTGCAGATCGTCGAGCGCCCGCAACACCGTGGGTTGCGTCAAGGCGCCTTGTGCCGTGCGCCCTTGCGCATCCGGGCCGGCTTTCAGCCACAAGTTGACCACCGACAGTCCATGCAGAACTTTTTCCAGTTCTTTGGTGTTTTTGTACAGCGGTGAGCTGTGCGCGATGTATTCGACCGGATTTGTCTCAAGGTGCATCGCCGTGACCGTTCCGGGAATTCCGAACAAAGCCACCGCGCCGGTCGCCGACATGGCCAAAGAGCCAAAGACCAAAAGGAAGCGCCAACGGTAGGTCCAGCCGGGCAAAAATTCGACCATGCGCACCCACCAGTCTGCTGCCATCTTGCGTTGCTGCTGCGTGGGTGTTTTCAGCACGCGTTGTAGCGCCGGAAACAATGTAAAGACCGCCAGCCAGGTCAAAAGCAGGCCCACCGCCACCCAAATGCCCATCTCGCGAATCGGACGAATCTTGGACACGCACAGCGCCGCAAAACCAACGGCGGCGGCGAAAATCGAAGCGGTACAGGCCAAAAACTTATTGGCCAGCGCGAACACTTGATGCTCTTCGATGCTACGCCCGTCCTGCGGGGGGTGATCGACAAAGCGCGAATGGATGTAGACGAGCGTCGCCATGCAGACGATAAGAATGGTCATCGGCACCAGTTGCGAAACGATGGTGAACACCCCGCCTATAAGGCCGACAAAGCCAACGGTCATGGCAGCGCAGACACCCAGCGTAATCACAAAGGCCAGCAGCGTGCGCCACGAGCGATACAGCGCGACGTTCAGCACGACCACAAACAGGAAAAACAGCGGAAAGTAGCGGGCGCCGGTCTGCCGGGTGTCGTTGTCTAGATAGGCGACGACATAAGGCTGGCCAACCTTGCGCAGGCGCAAAAACGGCGCCGGATTTTTCTCGATGGGGGCCAA
Source organism: uncultured Myxococcales bacterium (assembly GCA_964460115.1). Lineage (GTDB taxonomy): Bacteria > Myxococcota_A > Polyangia > Palsa-1104 > JAEUJZ01 > JAEUJZ01. Next base: position 46,135 of record CAYWPR010000012.1, on the reverse strand, counting down.
AAGCGCATCGATTCGCGCTAGCAGCGCATCCCGCTCTGCGGCGTTTCCCTCGGAAATGCGCAAAACTAAAGGAGTCGCCAGAAAGTGTTCGCCGATAAGTCCCTGGCGCTGAAACAGCCCGGTTCCATGCACAAAACGTTTGAAATCCGCTGCCCCGGCCGGCGTTGGCTCAAAACCCGCCTTGGCGCGCCGGTAAATCGACAAGGCCGAATTGACGCTGACACTGGGCAGCTGGCCGAGGGCAACTTCCAGCTCGGCAATGCGCTGCAAGACCGCCGGCGCAAAAGGATCGTCCGCTTCGGCCAAAAGAACGACATATTCGGCTGCGCCAAAGACATCTTGAAACGCATGCGCCGCCTGATAATCCGGATCGCTCTTGATGATCAGACGATCGATGGAGTTGTCCTGCGGAACCTTGAGGGCAAAAAAGACGCTAGGCCCCAGCAGCACGGCGTAGATGGCAAGTATCGCAAAGCGCCCACGGATGAGCGTACGAAAGATCGACGAAAGAAACGGCGAGGCGTGGTCAGACATGTGAACCTACCGAAGCGCGCCCCAGAGCGCGCGAATTTTCTTTTGGTTCTACACCGGCGCAACTTGTAACGAAAGCAGCAGATTGAGAAACCGCGGCTTATCGTGGATAGCGCGAAAGCCGGCGGCGTCCAACCACCAGCCAGCCGGTGCCCGAGTCGCCGGGGTCGGGGCCGCTATTTGCCGGTACCAACTGATCCAGCGAATCGGCGGACATATCGGAATCCAAATCGGCGGGCAGCTCGTGCACCGGCAGACGCGGCGGTTCGCTGCGACGTTCAAAAGGCGAATCGCTTTTAGAAGATCCTGACTGCGGCGCCAGGGTATCGTCTTCCTCGGCGTTTAACATCGACTGGCAGCCGGCGATATAAAATGACTCTTCGATCCAGCGGTTCAGATTGGGTTTGACGTCGGCATAGTACATTTGCGTGGCAGCGCGAAAATCCATCGCGCAGGCGCGCAAGGCCCGCTGCAGCCGCGCGTGGCGGCGCAAAAACCAGTGACGCAGAATCTGCCAGGTAAAATGCAGATTCGTATCGTTTAAAAACTCGGCGGCCAGTCGATACAAATGCGGCAGAAAATCATCCAGCCAGAAGCGCATCATGTGCACATAGCCGGCGTTGCGAAAACAACTTCCATCGATGATTTCCATACGATCGACCCCAAAACGGTCGAGTACGTCGGCGGGAAAGTAGCATAGCCCCTGCGCCGTATCCTCGGGCATATCGCGCAGGTGGTTAAAAAACAAATCGACGACGCCAAAAGCCCGCACCGCCCGACGCTGCGCATCGGTCAAAAACGAGAACACTTGAAACATCGCCCCGCCCAAGTGTTCAAGCATCCACTGGTAATCGGCGATGGTGTCAAAAACCATGTCCGAGCGATGGTATTCGGCGTTCGCGTCGACGTATTCGTCCCAGGCGTGTATCACCGCCAGCTCGGCTTGATGGGCCGAACCGGTGGCATTGGCAAATCCGGCGCCGCCGCTACGGCGAGAAAACCAGCGCCGGCGCATGCGCAGCAGCAATTCAGCGTGGTAGTCGTCGGGCAATACCAAATGGGTCAGAATCAGCGTGCGCCAACCGATGCGAAAAATCTGAAAGCGCGAACCCCAGCCCTCGGTCCACTCGCTTTCCGCCATGCGATCGATCTGCCGCACCCACGAGATGAGTTCGATATATTCTTGGCGGGGCTTTGGCGGTAAATAGAGCACCCACGCGGCGTTGTCCTCGTCCTTTAGCGAATCGTCAGCGATCGCAGTGTATTTGGACGATCCAACAAGCTCTGCGATCGATATGGCGGACGACTTTGTGATCCCGCTCATGGCAGACGTAAGGAGCTGCGCATCTTTACCGCGCCCATGGTCGGCCTGGCCCTGGCAGGCCAGGCCTAGGACAGGTTAAGCTGCGCCCCATCTTTCTATACTAGGCTACCCTGTTCTGCGATAGACGACAGCCTTTCCGCAAACTTGTCAGCGCGAGGCGGCTGTGGTAGCCATCATCGTTCAATGAGGTTGATACATGTCCGGGCATAATCGCTGGTCCACGATCAAGCACAAGAAGGCTATAGCCGATGCCAAAAAGTCCAAAGGGTGGACCAAGCTCATCAAAGAAATCACCGTAGCCGCCCGCAGTGGCGGCGGCGATCCCACAGGCAACCCGCGATTGCGCACCGCCGTCGACAAAGGACGCGGCGCCAACATTCCCAACGATACGATTGATCGCGCGATTAAAAAAGGCACCGGCGAGGGTGGAGCCGAGGCCATGGAAGAGCTCGTCTACCAGGCCTACGGGCCCGGCGGCGTAGCCATTATCGTCGAGCTGGCCACTGACAACCGCAACCGTACCGCCTCGGAATTGCGCAAGCTCTTGGAACGGCAGAATGCCAAAATCGATCCGTCCGGCTCGGTTTTGCACAAGTTCAAAAAGCGCGGGCAACTGATCTTTGAAGCGGAAAAATTCAGCGAAGATGTCGTCACCGAGGCCGCCTTAGAACTGGGCGCCGAAGATGTGCGCGCCGAAGGCGACTCTATAGTCGTTTTGACCGAGCCGCAAAGCTTCCATGAAATTCGTGAGGCTTTTGAGAAAAAAGGCCTGAAAGCCGAAGTCGCTGAGGTCGCCATGCTGCCCGAGATGATCGTCGAGGTGTCCGCCAAGGATGCCGAATCGCTCGGCAAACTGATCAGCTCGCTCGAAGAACACGACGACGTGCTCAACGTCTACTCAAACCACGAAGGCCCGGAAGAAGAACAAGCCGCCTGACGCAGTGCATTGCCTTGCTGATCTTTATTGCCGTCATCGCCCTTTGCCATCTTTTGATGGCGCTGCTTTTGCCCTGGAACCGCTGGCGCACCATGTCTTTGCCAGCGAAACCGCCGATGACCGTGGCACCTTCGGTGTATGCGCTGGTGCCGGCGCGCAATGAAGAGACCAACATTGAAGGCTGCCTGCGCTCGCTCTTGGCGCAGGACTACCCGAACCTACGCATTCGCGTCATTGATGATCATTCGACCGATCGCACTGCCGCCATCGTCGAGTCTCTGCAAAAAGAAGATTCGCGTCTGGAGCTGATGTCGGCCCCGCCGCTGCCCCCCGGCTGGCGAGGCAAGCCGCACGCGCTTTATGCGGGCACCCGTGGCCTATTTGCCGATTACCTGCTTTTCGTGGATGCCGATCTGCGCATGAAGCCGAGTGCCGTGCACAGCACGGTCACCGTGGCCGAGCGAACGCAAGCGGGGCTCGTCACAGTGGTTCCGCGCATTTTGGCCCAAAGCTTCTGGGAGCGCGCCGCCCAGCCAATCATCGCGCAGATTCTGTTTTCTTTGCTCGATCCCGCAAAGGTGGTCGATTCCAATTCGCAGACTGCCGTTGGGTACGGTCCCTATATGTTTTTTCGTCGGGCCGCCTACGCCGCCATTGGCGGACATGCCGCCGTCTCCGGAGAAATCGTCGAAGATCTCAGATTGGCGCAACGCATCAAAGCCGCGCGCTGGCCGCTGGCCTATGTACACGGCACCGCAACCCTTGAAGTGCGTATGTACGAATCGCTGCGCGGCATCATCGCCGGCTGGAAAAAGAACTTTCATGTCGCCCTGGGTCAAGCGCAGTGGTTCGCGCCGCTAGGTGCCTTGATTTTGGCGCTTGTCTACTGCGTACCGACCCTGGCATTGCTAAGCAGCGCCATTTTCTGGCTGACGGTCAGCAGCGCCGCCGCCGCCAAGCTTTTTGGGGCCAGTTTGCTTTGCTACGCCGCGGATTGGCTGGGCCGTCTATCGCTTTCTCGCAGCTACGGCGTCACGCCGCGGGGAGTACGCGGACTAGGCGGGCTTATCGTCGCATATATCCTCTGCGCTTCCTCGTATCAAGCCGTCATGGGCCGCCCGGTGGTTTGGCGCGGGCGCGCTTATTGACGGGGTTTGTCAATGAATCCGCAGCCAAACGACCGATCAGACGGCCGATCGACAAGGCAGGACGTCCCCCGTCCGTCGATCGTCAGGCTGCGAATTCAATGAAGACGTGTTAGTCTGCGTTCATGCTTCAGCGTCGTACCGTGGCCCCTGATATCGTCGGATGTAGCCTGCTTTTATATGCGGCGACGCTGCTTTTTGCGGTTCTGCGCGTTCCGTACCTGCATAAACCGCTGACGCAAATGGCGATTGATATCGGAATCTACGGCAGCCTGCTGCTTGCCTGCTTGGCAACCGCTATCGGGCTATTTGGCCGCCACCGGCTGGCCTGGCTGCCGGGGCTTCTGATTTCGCTGTTCGCGTTTTTCGCAGGCGCTTTGGCCTTTCATGTACCCGATACCGCGCAGCTCCCAGCCGGCGTGCTGGGAGCGACGGGCACCTTGCTTCTATGGGTACGCCGTGGCGAGTTCTAGTGGTATCTAGCACTATCTAGTGCTATCCAATTCCATCCAAGCAAACTGACTAGGAGTGGTCCTGTGAAGATTCTGGTCACCCTCAAACGCATTCCCGACCCCGCGCAGAAGGTCAAGCTAAAGGACAACGCGCTTGATCTTGGCGCTGCCAACTGGCAAGTAAACCAGTTTGATGAGTACGCCGTCGAGGCCGCGCTCCGTCTGACCGAAGATGGTGCGGCGCCCGCCACCCGCCATGGCTTGGTCACGGTACTGTCCATGGGGCCCGCCGACGTTCAGCAGCAGCTTCGCGCCGCCCTGGCCATGGGTGCCGACAAGGCGATACGCGTGGAAGCCAAAGATGAAGAACTTGATGCCAGCCTCGTCGCTGCCACTCTGAAAAAGATTGTGGACCGCGATCAGCCGGACCTCGTGCTTCTGGGCAAGCTTGCGGCTGACAACGAAGGCAACGACGCCGGACAACGGCTGGCCGGACTTTTGGGTTGGCCGCAAGCCACCTTCGCCTGCAGCATCGAAGCGGTAGACGGCGGCAAGGCACTCCTAGTCGGCCGCGAAGTGGACAACGGAGTCGAGTTCAAAAAAGTACGCCTTCCCGCGGTGGTCACGGTCGACTTGCGCATCATCGCCCCGCAAGCGGTGCGCAATGGCCGCACGGCACCGACTTATAAGTATCCCGAAGGGCCGCGCTACGCGTCCCTCAAGGGAATTCGCGCCGCCAAGGACAAACCCATCGAAGGGCTAAGCTTGTCGGCCTTGGGAGTGGCGCCAGCATTGAAAGTAAAGACGATCAAAACCGAGCTGCCGCCAGCCCGCCAGGCTGGCAAAAAAGTCGCTTCGGTTGCCGAACTCGTCGAGAAGCTACACAGCGAAGCCAAGGTGATTTAAGGAAGCGCCATGGGAAACATACTCATCTTTCTTGAACAGGCAGAAGGGGCCCTGCGCCCGGCAGCGCTTTCGGCGATAAGCTTCGCGCGCGCCGCGCATAAAGTGCACGGTGGCAAACTTCTCTTTTTACTTATCGGCGACAACGTCCGCGCCGCCGCTGAACAAGCCGCAAGCTTTGGCGGCGACACTATATATACCGCTGAAGCGCCCGCCCTGAAACACTATCTGGCGGAAACCTATGCTCCGATCGTGGCCCGAGTGGCACGCGAGCAGAGTGCAAGCTTTATCGGCGGTACCGCAACGTCGGTGGGCAAAGATTTGTTGCCGCGCGTGGCCGGACTGCTCGACGCGGGCCTCGCGCCCGACATCAGCGGCGTCGTGGGTGCCAAGCAGTTTCGTCGAGCCACCAACGCCGGCAATGTTTTGCAAACCATTGAAGTCAGCGGCGAGCCGATCGTCGTCAGCGCCCGTCAGACAGAATTTCCGCGCGCCGCCGCCACGGATAAAAAATCTCCCGTGGTCAGCGTGGATCCCGGGACTATCGACGCCCGCGGTGCCGAGTTTGTCGAACTGCAAACGCAAAAACGCGATCGGCCGGACCTGACCGAAGCACGCATCGTGATCTCGGGCGGTCGCGGCATGAAAGAGGGCAAAAACTTCGCCCTCATCGAACAGATCTGCGACGTGCTCGGCGCAGCCATGGGCGCCAGTCGGGCCGCATGCGACGCCGGCATGGTGCCAAACGATCTGCAGGTCGGTCAAACCGGCAAAGTCGTCGCCCCCGACCTTTATATCGCCATTGCCATCTCCGGAGCGATTCAGCACTTGGCCGGAATGAAAGGCTCGAAAGTCATCGTCGCCATCAACAAGGATGCCGAAGCGCCGATCTTTCAGGTTGCCGACTATGGCCTGGTCACTTCATGGGAAAAAGCACTGCCCGAACTTCTGGAAGAACTGAAACGAACCAAGGCTTCATCCTAGGCTAAAAACACCTGACGCTTACCACCTGCGCAGAAGCCGCCCTCCGTATTTCGGAGCGCTTGCTGGAAAGGCGCAGGCGTGGTAAGCGTTTCTAACCTTTAGGCAAATAGTCTGCCAAACAGATCACACACGCTCCGCTGGCACGCCTTTTTCGCGGTCGTGCCCTTTGCTCCTTAGGCAAGGGGTCAGCGCCGTCCGCCGTCTTTTTTAGATGGCTGTTCGGCAACGGAGCGGCGGATACAACGACCACAATAGGAGAACCGAGACGATGGAAAATATGCAAGAAGCCCTTCAGTCGGGCGGCGCCGAAACGCCAATCACCATGCGCCAACTGCTCGAGGCGGGCGTCCACTTTGGACATCAGACCAAGCGCTGGAATCCCAAGATGAAGCCCTACATCTTCGGAGCGCGCAACGGCATTCACATCATCGATTTGCAGCACACCGTACGGTTGTTCAACCGCGCGTACAATTTTATCGTCAACACCATCGCCAGCGGCGGCTCTTTGCTGTTTGTTGGAACCAAGAAGCAAGCGCAGGAAGTCATTCAGCAAGAAGCGGGACGTAGCAATATGTTCTACGTCACGAACCGCTGGCTGGGTGGCACCTTGACCAACTTTCGCACCGTCAAGGGCTCTATCGAGCGGCTGCGCAATTTGGAAAAGATGGCCGAAGACGGCACCTTTGACCGCCTGGGCAAAAAAGAAGTGCTGACGCGCGTACGCGAGCGCGAGAAGCTGGAAAGAGCGCTCGGCGGCATCAAGAATATGTCCGAGCTGCCCGCCGCGCTTTACGTCATCGACGCCAAAAAAGAGCACATCGCCATCTCTGAAGCGCGCAAGCTAGAGATTCCAGTCATTGCCGTCGCGGATACCAACTGCGATCCGGATGTTCTGGACTATGTGATTCCCGGAAACGACGACGCCATTCGCGCCATCAAACTGTTTACCGGCAAAATCGCTGATGCTTGCGTCGTCGGAACTCGTCTGGGCCGTGAGCGCGCCGCGACGCACCGTCAAGATGGCGATTATGGAGATCATGGCTCCGCAGGAAACGCTTCGACAGGCCACGGCCATGAAGGCCATGGCGAGCGCCATGGCGAGCGCGAGCGTCATGGACACGGTCCCAAGGTCGAGATGGTACGCCGCCGAGGTGGTGGTGGAATGCGAACTACGCCGGCCGCCGCCGCAACTCCGACTTCAGTGACGGTAAGCTCGTCTCCTGAAGAGCAGGAAGAGCCCTAAACAACCTCGGAACCACCGCGATTCGAACGAAGCGTTCTCACGATAAGGAGTGTATGGATGGTCCAAATTACTGCGGCACTTGTAAAAGAGTTGCGCGACCGCACGCTGGCCGGTATGTCCGACTGCAAGAAAGCCCTTGAAGAGACTGCCGGCGACACCGAAAAAGCCGCCGAATGGCTGCGCAAAAAGGGAATCACCAAGGCTGGCCAAAACCAGTTGCGCGTCGCCACCGAAGGCGCGGTGACCTCTTATATACACATGGGCGGCAAGATCGGGGTTCTCGTCGAGATCAACTGCCAGACCGATTTCGTGGCGCGCACCGACGATTTTCGAAATTTCTGCAAAGACGTGGCGTTGCACATCGCCGGCCGCGATCCCTTTCCGCTGTACGTCTCGGCGGAAGAGATTCCGGCGGACTACGTCGAAAAAGAGCGCCAGATACAGATGGACAAGGCGCGCGAAGCCGGCAAGGGCAAACCCGATAACATCATCGCCAAGATCGTCGATGGTCAGATCACCAAGTGGAAAAAAGACATTTGCCTGCTCGATCAGGAATTTGTCAAAGATCCCACCAAAGACATCCGCTCGCTGATGCTAGAGCTGTCGGCCAAGACCGGCGAAAAGGTCAACATTCGCCGCTTTACGCGCTATGCCCTGGGCGAAGGAATGCAGAAAAAGTCCGATGACTTCGCGCAAGAGGTTGCCGCTCAGGTAAATCAGGCGGCGAAAGCATAGACCGCCATGTCTACCGCGCCGCCGGATTTCCAGTCGAACGTACATCCCGTCTCGGAATCGCCTGAAGGCGCACCGCGGCGGGCCGTGTATCGCCGCGTCCTTATCAAACTTTCGGGCGAAGCGCTGATGGGATCGGGCCAATTTGGCATCGATCCCGGAACCCTGCAGCGCTTGGCCGCAGAGATTAAGCAAGTTCATGACATGGGCGTCGAGGTGGCACTGGTCATCGGCGGCGGCAACATCTTTCGCGGGGTTGCCGCGTCCACCAAACATGGCATGGACCGCGCGTCGGCCGATTACATGGGAATGATGGGCACGGTGATGAACGCCTTGGCCATGCAGGATGCCATCGAGCATCTGGGCTTGGCCACGCGCGTCCTTTCGGCCATCGAAATTCGCGAACTGTGCGAGCCCTACATCCGGCGGCGCGCCATTCGCCATTTGGAAAAGCGGCGCGTCGTCATTTTCGCGGCCGGGACCGGAAATCCTTATTTCACCACAGATACCGCCGCGGCGCTTCGGGCCATGGAAGTGCACGCCGAAGTGCTGCTAAAAGCCACCAAAGTGGACGGCATCTACGACAAAGATCCCATGCAATACAAAGATGCCGTGCGTTATCATCGTCTGACGTACCTGGACGTACTGCAACGCAGTCTAAAGGTGATGGATGGCGCGGCCATCGCGCTTTGCCGCGACAACAAGTTGCCCGTCATCGTATTTAACCTCTTTCAGCCCAGCAACATTTGCCGCGTCGTTGCTGGCGACGAATCAATCGGCACCCGCGTCGCCGATTGAATTGACGGAAATTTCCCAGCAAGAGAGGATTTGAAAAGATGGTTACCGATGTCCTTAAAAGCCTGGACAACAACATCGACAAAGCCATCGAGGCCTTTCACCGCGACTTGTCCAAAGTCCGCACCGGACGCGCCAACACCACCATGCTCGACGGTGTGCGCGTAGATTACTACGGAACACCGACACCACTGAATCAGGTGGCGGCGATAAGCGCCGCGGATCCGCGCCTCATCGTCGTCAAGCCTTGGGAAAAGCGGCTGATTCCTGACATCGAAAAAGCCATTCGCGAAGCAGGCCTGGGCATCAATCCGACTTCGGACTCGGAAATGGTCCGCCTGCCCATTCCCGCCCTGACGCAGGAGCGGCGCAAGGAATTGACCAAAGTCGTAAACCGCTTGGCCGAAGATGCGCGGGTCGCCGTTCGCGGTTGCCGTCGCGATGCCAAAGAATCCCTTGAGGAAGGCGGCAAGGCCGGCAAAATTCCCGAGGATGACGTCGATGCCAACCTGAAAAAAGTTCAGGTATCCATCGATTTGGCGGTCAAAAAGATCGACGAAACACTGAAGAAAAAGCAGGCTGAAATCATGGAGGTTTAGCCTCTGGAGCAGGCGCGCTACACCAAGGTCGGCAAATACGAACTCCTGGCCCATTTGGCCACAGGTGGAATGGCTGAGATCTATCTGGCCCGCATGGAAGGGACCGATGGATTCTCGAAATTGGTAGTGGTCAAGCGCCTGCTTCAGCAGCTTGCTTCTGACAAAGAATTCGTCGAGATGTTTTTGGACGAGGCGCGCATCAATGCACGCCTCTCGCATTCTAACGTCGTGCAGGTGCTCGACCTGGGCGAAGCCGACGGTCAGTACTTTATGGCGATGGAGTACGTGACCGGCCTATCGGTGGCGCAAATTGGTCGTATGGCGGCGCAGCGGCTGGGTGAAGTGCCTCAGGGCGTCGCTTGTGGCATCGTCGCGCAAGCCTGTGCGGGTTTGCATCACGCCCATGAGACCAAACGCCCCGACGGCAGCGAAATGGGCATCATTCACCGCGACGTATCACCGCAGAACCTGCTTCTGACTTACGAAGGCTTCGTCAAAGTTCTGGATTTCGGCATCGCCAAGGCCGAAGGTCGCGCCACGCGAACGCGCGCCGGCACCGTCAAAGGCAAGTTTGCCTATATGAGCCCAGAGCAGTGTACGGGCGAAAGCATCGATCGCCGCGCCGATATTTTTGCACTCGGCATCATCTTGTTTGAGCTTTGTACATCCAGGCGGCTGTACAAACGCAGCTCTGCCATCGAGACCTGCGAGGCGATCCTCAAAGGTGAAGTTCCCAATCCCAGCACCGTATCTACATCGGTTTCTCAGCCGGTGGCCGCGGTTATCTTGAAGGCGCTGGCCCGCAATAAAAACGACCGCTTTGCCACTGCCGAAGCCATGCAAGAGGCGCTAGAGCAAGCAATGCGCCGCAGCAGCATTCGCGGCAAATCTATCGACCTGGCGCGCTTTTTGGAACAGCACTTCGCCGATCAAATTCAGGAACAAGAAGCGCTGATTCGCCGACTGCAAACTGCCGGATATACCGCGCCCGCGCAAGAGCAGGATACCGAGTCTAGTCAACTGGCAGCCAGCTACGGCGCGCCCCCTGCCGAGGAAGAACTCGAAGAAGCCGATGCCGAGCCGTCTAGCGAATTCGAAAGCCCGCCAGTGCCGGCGGCCGTAGGTGCTGCGGCCGTTCAAAAGAACCCGCCCTTTGCCAACCTGCCGGTGTCCATGGCGATGCCGGTTTTAGACCCCAAGTTGGCCGTGCAGGAACTTTCGGCGGGCAAAAAACCCGCGCATTTTGGCAGCGGCCGAGCGTCCTCCGCAGCGATGGAGCCCCAGCCGAATGCTCCAAGTGCGGCGCGCAGCGCGCCGATCTTACGCGCCGGCCAGTCCTCGCCCAGCGGTCAGGGTGCGGCACCTTCTCAAGCGGCTAAGCCGTCCGCGCTTCTCGATCGAATTGCCGATTTGCCCGTCGCCCTCTTGGTAGGAATTGGCTTGCTACTGGCCGCCCTTGCCGGCGGCATCACCGCCTTGTTCATCTTTTAGAGGCTGTTATCGAGCCTCAGACCGCACATGAATCGCGAAACCACCCGACGCCTAAAATACTCGTTCGGGAACGAATACCTCATCGCCGGGCTGTAAGTAATAAATCGACGTTCCTTCAGACACTTCCTTGAGGTTGATTTGAAAGGTCTGCGCTTGCCCCTCGCGCACGCGGGTGACGCGCACGCGGTCGCGCGCCGCCATCGGTGAAAGCCCTCCGGCCATGCTGATGGCTTGGGTAATGGTCATCGATTCCGCGAAGTTCACCGTGCCCGGATGGTGCACCTGGCCGTAGACGGTTACTTTTTTGCTGTTGACCTCTTTGACGAAGATGTTGACCTGCGGCTGTTTGACATAGCTCGTCAGACGACCGCGTATTTCCTCGGCAATTTGGGCCGGAGTCAGGCCTTTGACCAGCACCTGCCCTATCAGCGGAAAATCAATGCTGCCTTCCGCAGACACTCGATAGGTGCTGGTGAGCTCTGGCTCGCCGTACACGCGAACTTCAAAGACATCGGCCGGGCCCAGGCTCATGTCCACCACCGGCGGCCTTTCGGCCGGACGCACCATCGGTGCCGTCAAATGCGCACAGCCAGCCCCAAGCAGCCAGCACAGCGCACTAATAAGCCAAATCCACTTTGAACAGTAAGACATGCTTTACAAAGGCAGCTTCCACCGGAATGCGTACGTACTGAGTGACTCCGGTGCGATCATCGCGAGAAAGTAACGCATCATAGGCAAAGCCAAAGTCCGTCTCATCATCCAGAACCGAATAGCTGGCCCCCACCTCAAGAAAAGAGAATGGACGAAAAGCCGCCTCAGCCCCAAACGACAAGAGCACATCGCTGCGATGCGTCGCATTGCGCAAGTAGGCATCATAGCCAAAGGTGCTCGCTTTCACCAGCGGACCATACTCGCGTATATACACGTCAAACAGGCCGCGCACCGTCAAGCTGCGCCACAGCCCATGCTCGTAGTGCACATACAGCCGGTCGTCGCGAAAATAAGTTGCATAGATCGAATCAAAAAAATCCCGCGCCCAGCCAGCCAATAGGCGCATTCGCGAAAGCAGACGCAGCCGAGCTTCAAGCCCTCCGACAAAGTTGCTATAGCGCACGGCCCCCAAATCGCCAATCAGCGTCGGCGACATTTCCTTTTCAGGCAATCCATAGTGCAAGCTGTTGCCGTAGCCAAGATAGGCCGAGGCGCCGAGCCACGGCAAAAGCATGGTCTGCGCCCCGGCAATGATGCGCAGCGGCGCCGACGGAGGAATCGGCGCCGTTTGGCCATAAAACGCGACATACGACGAGCGCAGCTCCAGCCGAACCAGCGTTTCCGGCAGCACGCGCAGTTGGCCGTACAGATTGATGTCGTTTGACAGAGCGCGGCTTTTCTCGAGATCGCGCTGAACGTAGTGATCGATGCGAAAGGATTCGCCCAGACCAATCTCCAGCGGACCACTTCGCGGCCGATAGCTCGCCAAAACCCCCAGTCGGTCGTAGATGCGCGGCGCAAACGTCTGCCAATTGGCGACCTCCAAATTGCGCGCGTCGCTGGTCAGCAAAAACTGGTTGTAGATGCGCAGCGCAAAAGGCTCCCCCGCCCACAGCGAAACTTCGCCATTGCTGGACGCGTTTATCTGCTGCGCCGAGCCAACGCGCGCATCCGTCGAAAAAAACTGCCGATATTCGATTCCCGCCCCAATGCGAAATTCTACGCGCGGCCGCGCCCCGCCCTCCAAACGCTGCGGCGGCAGGGTCGAAAGATCCAGGTGCGCGAGCAAGCGCAACACTCCAGCTTTGCTCGAAAGGCTCGACATAAGGACGTTGCTGTCGTAACCGAGCTCGGTTTGAATGCCCGGGTGCAGCACCAAACCGTCGTGCCACAGCCGAAACCCCGGCCCCTCGCGATAGATCTGGTTCGGGTAGACTTCAAAGGGCCCATAGCTTTTGTACTGGGCCTTGGCATAGGGCGCGATTCCCATAGCAGCAATTCCCGCACACAGGGCCAAAAGCGCTGTGCGAGTGCGGCCTATATGGATGCTCAAGCGCTGCACGGGTCCTTACATCGATGGACGGAATGCACTTGCTGGATTTGGACGGCTTGGCAGCTCCAGTCGCGCCGTATTGGCGGTCACTAGCTCGGCCGGTCCCGGCTGCGCATCATCCAGCTTTCCCGGACCGCTGACCGTCACTCGAGTCGGCTGCGAAACACCGCTTAACTCCTCGCCAACGCAGGCCTCGGCAGCCGTCCGTAGCGTCCGCACAAGTTCGCTGGCCTTGGCCGCGCGGGCTTTTTCCTGCTGGGCCCGCTCTTTACCGGCTGCCCCCTGTTTGACCGCGGCTTCCCAGGCCACCTGCGCCACTTCCGTGCTGTCCACCGCTTGTGCGACAGCCCGTTGGCGCTCATAAAGACAGGCCTCTTTGAGCTTGTCGCCGCGCTGCTTGACCGCCTGACGCTGGCTGCTGATTTCACGCAAGGCCGCGCGCATATCCCGCAAAGTGGCGGCAAAGTTCAAATCGCTTTCTTTGGTCCCTTGCGCAAAGGCTGAGCCGCCAAGCCCTATCTCCAAAAGCGTCAGCACGAGCCCGACGCCAGCGCCAAGGGCAGCGCAGCGCAACCGTCGCGATTTGGCCATGCGGTAACAGCCCATCCTCGCACCTAACTGCAAGCCAGCTTATTTTACGACGAGAAGCGGGTCAAATGCTAAACTCCCGCCCGCGCATGGGTACGCCGAGCGCAGCAGTCGCTGCGCAAAAAATCGAGCAAGTGAGTCGCTGGCTGATTTGTTTGATTCTCGTTACGGCGCCTCTTTTCGGAGGCACCGCCGATCGGCCCTACACTTTGCTTTTTGCCGCGGCCAGCGCCCTGGCATGTCTTTTGACGCTAATTCGTCGCCGCAGCCCGCTGCCCCCGCCCCTGCTATCGTGGTTTCACATCTGGCTTAGCGCGGCCTGGGCGTTCACGCTGCTTCAAACCCTGCCATTGCCGCCCGCTTGGCGCGATTTTTTGGCCCCTGGCAGTGCCGAGGCATTGCACCAAATCACCGCCGGGCTGGCACCGCCGGGGCGTTACCTGGCGCTGTCACTTGACGTCGGAGCCACTTTGCACGAAGCAGTGCGGCTCGGCGGTTACGCTTGCCTGCTTTTCGCGCTGACAGAGCTCTTTGCGGCAAACGGCACCACGGCGTCCGCCCGCTTGCTGGGTCAAATGGTGTACGCTGCGGCAGCGCTATGCGCCGGGCTCGGATTTCTATCGGGGCTGGGGGTGGCATTGCCGGCGCCCATCGCCATTCCCGGCGGCGGCGCCACGCGAGCCCTTTTTCCCGCCGGTCTATACAACAGCAACCACATGGCGTCGCTTGTTGGGCTTGGCGCGCTTTTCATTTTGGCCGATTTGCAGGCCATGCCGCAGCGCTTGGCCGACTGGGCGCAGCGCGGCAAAGCGGCCGGGCTTTATGGGCTGTGGCTGCTTTGCAATTTGGTGCTCGTTGGAACGCTGTCGCGCGCCGGTATTGCCGTCTTTGGGGCCGCCCAGCTTCTGCTTGGCTTTTGGCAAAGCGGGCAGCGGCGGCAGCGACTTTGGCCAAGCCTGCTCGGCGGACTTTTGAGCCTGGGACTAGGTTTGGCGCTGTGGGGCTCGCTTTTTTCGGCATTGCGCCAGCGCCTGCTCGAAGTCAACTGGACGACGCTGAATGCGCCCGGCGGCAAATTTTTCGCTTGGCAGCAGGCCTGGCCGCTTTTGCGCGGGCACCTTTGGTTTGGCGTCGGCCGCGGTGCGTTTGAAAATGCATTTCAGCACGTGCAGGCGCTGTCCGGACGCATGCGTTTTGTCTATTTGGAAAATGAATGGCTACAGACTTTTGTGGATTGGGGTCTAGTGCCCGGTCTGATTCTTTGCGGCTTGCTTTTACGCGCGGTTTTGGCGGCTTGGAAAAGCCAACAGGAATTTCCCCAGCGGCCGTTTGCGGCGGCGGCATTGGTGGGGCTTTTGGCGCTGGCGCTGTCGAACCTTTTTGATTTCAATCTACAGGTCGGCGGCGTTGCGATTTCGGCGGTGGCGCTGTGCGCCCTCGTGCAGCGGCTTTCATTTCGTTTTTCATTGGCTCGCTTTTGGGCGATAGGCCTGGGACTTTTGACGCTTTGCGGGGCGGCCCTGGTTGCGCTGTATTTTCCCAGCCACGACGAAGATGGCGCGCGGCTGCGCGCCCTGTGTATGCAGCCGGCAAGCAGCCTGGCGCAGGTGCAAAGCGCCGGACAAGCTGCCGTGCTGCGCCATCCTTTTGACGCCTATTTGTCGGCGCTTGTGGCCACGCGGCTTGGCGCCGCGCACCATCCTTTGGCCGTGCGTTTTATAAATCGCGCGCTTTTGGCCAATCCGCATGACGTGCTTGGCCGACATGCCGCGGTGATTTTGCTATTTGCGCAAAAAAAGCGCCCGCAGGCGCTTTTGCTTTTGCGTGCCACCCTTGCCGATGCCGATGGCGAAATGCGCAAACGCCTTTTGCAGACCCTTGTCGAAAACTCGCAGGATTCGGACGAAATGCTGGCGGCCCTGCCCGATCCTTTGACGACCATCGAGCTGTTGAACGTGCTCGGCACAAATGCCGTGCAAAATGGCCGGGCGTGGCCGCTTGTGCAAAGCCTAAGCATAAAAGCGCTGCACCAGCAGCCCCATCTTCAGGCAGCGGCCGTTTGGCTGGGGCGCGCCGCGCTGGCCCGGCACGATGGCGCAGCCGCCGACGCGGCAGCGCGCGCTTTGCTTGAAACTTTTCAAGGAAGTGATTTGCCGGCGCTGCTTTTCGCTGATTTGGTCGAGCTTTTGGCAAAAGCCGCGCCCGCCTTGGTCGGCGAGCAGTTGGCGCAAAAGGCCCTAGGCCAGGGTGAACGCCCGGAAATTCTTTTGGCGCTCGGCCGCCTGACGGCAGAGCGTGGCGCGCACGCCGAAGCCAAAGAGCTATTGAATCGAGCCCTAAAATGCACCGCTGCGAATTTCCTGCGCGCACGCATCCACGAGGTCTACGGCGACCTGGAAGCCGCCGCCGGCAATTTGCACCAAGCCACTTTGCACCGCGTGCAAGCGGCCAAGTTGCGCAGCGCTACGAATCAGTAAGCGCCATCAAATCGCGCATGCGCAGCCGAACTTTGCGCAGCCCGCGGTAGTTGTCGAGCTCTGGCACAAAGGCAACTTGCAGCCGAGCGCCAACCGGCACTTCATTGACGCGATGCCCCAAACCAAAACCAATGGCATCGCGCAAAATGGCTCCGCTGCGCAAAGTGACCTGCAAATGCCCGCTGCCCACGACCTTGTGCCGCACCACTTCGGCATCGCGCAGCAAAAACAGCGGTTCCTGATTGCCGATGCCAAAAGGTTCAAGCAGGCTGATTTCCTGCGCCAAACGCTCGTCCACTTCTTCCAATGAAATGGTCGCATCGACGGTGGTATCGCGCGCCGGAAGCTGGCCGCCCAGTTGCTGGCGATACGCCACACAAAGCGCTTCGCGCAGCGCATCCAAATTCTTATGAGCAATGGACAGCCCGGCGGCTGCCGCGTGACCGCCATAACGCAGCAGCATCGAGGAAGCGGATTGCAAGCCCTTATACAAATGAAACTGATGCGCGCTGCGCGCCGAGCCGCGTCCGACTTCTTCTTCAAACGCGATCACCACCGCCGGACGGCTGTACGTATCGACCAGCTTGGCGGCGACAATGCCCACAACGCCGGCATGCCAACCGCGCGCCCCGACGACCAGCACCTCGGGTCCGGTCGTGCCCTGCCCGGTTTGGGCATGGGCGCGCAAAAGATCCTCGACTTGTTCGCGTGCTTCGCGCAGGACGCCTTCTTGCACTTCCTGACGTCGCGTGTTCATTTCATTGCACGCTTCGGCATGGGCCCGAGCGCGTTTCTGATCCGTTTCGATGAGCAGCGACAAAGCTTCCGCGGCGTCTCCAAGCCGCCCCGGGGCGTTTAAGCGCGGCGCCATGCGAAACGCGACATCTGATGCGCAACTAGGTCCTTCGGGCAAACCGACGATTTCGCACAAAGCATGCAGGCCCGGCCTTTGGCAGCGGCGCAGCTCGCGCAGACCAGAGTGCACAAGAACGCGGTTTTCATCCGATAGCGGCGCCAGATCGGCAATGGTCCCGATCGCCACCAGATCCAAAAAATCGCGCAAGTCGGGCAAATGGGGCCAGCCGGCGGCGCGCAAGCGGGTGCGCAGAGCCCCCGCCAAGTAAAAAGCGACGCCGACCGAAGCCAAGCCTTTGAAAGGAAATGTGCAGCCGGGCTGATGGGGATTCAAAAGCGCCAAGGCCTCGCACACACCCTCCGGCACTTGATGATGGTCGACGATAATGACTTCGACGCCCAGGTTGCGGCACAGCCGCAAAGTCTCATGATCGCTTGTTCCGCAGTCTCCGGTCACGATGAGCGAGCAGCCGACCGCCGCCAAATCATGCGCATCGCCTTGGCCAAAACCATAGCCGTCGCCGCGCCGCGCCACGCGCGGCGAAACCGTGGCGCCCGCGCGATTGAGAAAATCGGTCAAAAGGGCGCAGGTGGTCACGCCGTCTACATCGTAGTCTCCGAAAATGCCGATGGTTTCTCGATCGATGACCGCGCGCTTTAGGCGTTCGACCGCGACCCCGAATCCCGCCATGGGCTGTGCCCCTTCGGGCGGACGCAGATCGGAAAGCCGCGGATCCAGGTATCGCCGTGCTTCCTGCTCGTCTGAAATGCCGCGGTTCATAAGTAGTTGGGCCGTGAGATGGCGTATGCCCAGCCGCTCGCCCAAAAGGCGCGCGCGCCGCGGATCTGAGGGGCGGACGGTGAATCGGCCAGCGCTCCTGTTCATACCGCGATATGGTGGGGAACTGTTCCAGTTGTCAAGTTTGAACCGGTACGGTCGCCGAGCGGCGCGTTTGCTATAGTCCCCAAAAGGAACCCTGGTGTTGTTGCCCGCCCCTCCACATCGAGCATCTAGCCGCCGCCGGCAAAAGCGCGCCGCACGCGTCGCCATTGCCGTGTTTTTGGCTTTGGTTGGGCACGCGGTGCTGCTGACGCTTTTGGAGATTTCGGGAGTGCTTGAAAATTTCACGCCCCCAGCGCTGCAGCTTGTACAAAGCGCCGATGCCGCGCGGCAAAATCCCCCGGACGAGCCGCTGCAAATCGAGACGCTGGTCGAGTCGCTGGAACACCCGCCGAAATTGACCGAGGCGGAAAAAAAGCAAAAAGACGAAGAGGACCGCAAGGATCAAAAGGGCCAGGTGGTGGACATCGCCAAGCCGGCCATCGAGATGCGTCCCGACATTGCGCGCTTTTTGGCAGAGCACGATTCCAAAGTGGCAAAAGAAACCAAAGGTGCGATCGGCAAAGGCCAGGCCGGCGCTCCCACGCCTCCCGCGCCGCCGCCGCTGCCCTTGCCACCGCCGCCGATTGCAACGCGGCCGACGCCGCAACCGGTACCGGGGCCTAAATCATCGGTATTGAGCATGCGCGGCCCGCTTGGAACCAAAATTCCCGGCCCCAGCAATGCCGCGGCCGAGATACAGACGCTAGGTCCCGATGGCAATCTGGCCCACCAAGCAGGCGCTGGCGCCGTACGACCGCCAGAGACGCCGGGCGCCGGGGCCGTGCCAAATTCAAGTCCGCCCAGCAAACCAGTGCCCAACTTGTTGCCGTCGCGACAAGCGCTGCAGCAGACGATGGGGATGGGCAGCGGCTCGCCGGATTATTTAGAAGATCTGGAAGATGCAAGCAGCACGAGCCTGAATTCCAAAAAATGGACCTACGCGGATTTTTTTAACCGCGTCAAGCGCGCCGTCGCCGAAGAGTGGCATCCCGACGAATTGCTCAAGCAGCATGATCCTCAGGGAAATATCTATGGTGCCGTCGATCGCAAAACGGTGCTGAAAGTCCGCTTAACGCCAGAAGGCCGCGTCGCCGACGTCAAGGTGGCGAAAAGCTCGGGGGTGGACTTTTTGGATGCGGAAGCGATGAGCGCGTTTGCGCGCGGCCAGCCCTACATAAATCCGCCTCCCGGCCTTGTGGAAAGCGACAAATTCATTCGCTTCAACTTTGGTTTTATCGTGCAGCTTTCGGGCCGCACCTCTTTCAAGTTCTACAAATACAGTGATTAGAAACGGTCGAAGTACCGCGCCGCGCAGCCCGCAAAGGGCGACTCGGTCGTGATAGATTCGCGCTTATGAAAATAGCAGAGCGCGAGTTTGGCGGATTGCAAGTGGTGCTTTGCGGCGGCAGCGACGGGCACGGTGGTGGAGAGGGACCGCTTATCGTGCTTCTGCACGGTTTTGGCGCGCCGGGCAAAGATTTGGTGCCGCTCTCCCAGTACATTTCGGCACCGCCGGGTACCCGTTTTGCATTTCCCGCGGCGCCACTGACGCTGGATTCGGGGATGAGCGCCGGCGACTTTGGACTTATGGACAGCCGAGCCTGGTGGCTGCTCGACATAGAACGCCTGCAGCGTCTGATGCTTGCAGCCGGCGGCGGTTTTGCCGCGCTGACCGAAGATGTTCCAAACGGACTTTCCGCCGCGCGACAGCAGCTTGATACCGCTCTTTTGGCGATGCAAAAAGAGCTACAGGTGCCCGCGGGACAAATCGTACTCGGCGGGTTTTCGCAAGGAGCCATGCTGTCGCTGGATCTGGCTTTGCGCACCGAGCTGCAGCTTGGCGGCCTGCTACTTATGTCGGGATCGATGATTTGCGCCAAGGAGTGGCTGCCGCGGTTGCCGGCGCGCGCCGGCCTGCCGGTGCTGCAAAGTCACGGCCAAAAAGACATGCTGCTGCCTTTTGCGATCGCGCAAACGCTGCACGAAAAACTGCTGGCGGCAAAATGGCAGGCCGAATTTGTGCCCTTTGCCGGCGGCCATGAAATTCCGCCAGTTGTTTTGAAGGCGGCAAGCCGGTTTGTGCAGCAAGCACTTAAGCCTCGCTCTCGAGTCGCGGAATGAGCGACTTCGCAACTGTGACGATTGTTGCAAGTCCCACTGGCTCCGCTAAGATGGCCAGCCGCCATGCCTAGTCCGGCAGAAAGCCCGTTTCATCCCGCCCCATCGGGAGCTGGGTTGTCGCGTGACCCCAATTCGACCAGTTTGCTAGAGGAGGTCGTTCCGGACTTTACGCGTCAAAAACGCGGCGGGGTCTTTATCGTCCTTTCCGGCCCGGATCGCGGCGAGCAGGTGATTTTGGAAAATCAGCCGATCACCATCGGCTCGGCCCCAAGCTGCAACTTGGTGCTTTCCGACCGCACGGTCTCGCGCCGCCACGTCACCGTATCTTTGGAAAACGAGCAGGTGGTGGTGCGCGACCTGTCCTCGACGAACGGCAGCTTTACCCACGGTTCGCGCTTTAAGGAAATCGTAATCGGCCACGGCGCCGAGCTTCAGCTAGGCAAGACCATGCTGAAGTTTTTGCCGCGGGAAGAAGCTTTAGAGCCCGAAGCCTGTAACGAAGACAACTTCGGCGATCTTTTGGGCCATGATGCCAAGATGCGGCGCCTGTTTGGGCTGCTACGCGATATCGCCCCCAGCGACACCACTGTGCTTATCGAAGGTGAAACCGGTACCGGCAAGGAGCTTATCGCCGAGGAAATTCATCGCCACTCGCGGCGCGCATCCGGTCCCTTTGTGGTGTTTGATTGCGGAGCCGTTCCGCACGAGCTTATCGAATCCTCGCTGTTTGGACACGTCAAGGGGGCCTTTACCGGGGCCATTGCCGATCGCAAAGGGGCGTTTGCCGCGGCGCACGGCGGCACCATATTTCTGGATGAGATCGGCGAACTGGCGCTTGATTTGCAGCCGGCGCTTTTGCGAGCGCTCGACAAGCGCGCGGTACGCCGAGTGGGTGCCAATACCTACGAGCAAGTCGATGTTCGCGTCATTGCCGCGACCAATCGCGATCTGCGCGACGAAGTGGCGCGGCGAACATTTCGCGAAGACTTATTTTACCGTCTGGCCGTGATTCGCGTGCACTTGCCGGCGCTTTGCGAACGCGGACGCGATATTGATTTGCTGGCCGAGCACTTTGTGCGGCAGTTTACTTCGGCTCGACCGCTGACGATTTCGCCGGCCGAGCTGCAGCGGCTGCGCAGTTACCGCTGGCCGGGCAACGTTCGCGAGCTGCGCAATGTCATTGAACGGGCTTGCGTGCTGTCTAAAGGGGATTCTTTGCATATCGAAGACAGCCTGGGCGAGGTCGTTCATACCACTGCCCCGGGCGGCTTTCGCATGGGCTTGCCCTTTAAAGAAGCCAAAGGGCAACTCGTCGAGCAATTTGAACGCGAATATGTCGTGGATTTGATGAAGCGCCATCGCATGAATCTGTCTGCGGCGGCGCGCGAAGCGCAAATCGATCGCAAACACTTACGCGAACTTCTACGCAAGTACGGCCTCGATACGCGCGGCGACGACTAGCCGCTTCGCGGGGCGTATTTCAAGCCGCCGTGCGATGCAGCGCGGCAGCCATGAAAGCAACCCTTCAAAAAAATTGCCTACTGCGCTATGTAGGTCTATACCTACCTGTAGACTCAATTCATACATTGCTTGAAAAGGATTGTGCTACTTCCCTGCGCAAGAAATTACGCAGTGCCACCCATTTGATGCAGGGAAGCGGTCTCTTATGCATCTAACTTCGCGATAGAACACTGCTCGAAGGTGGCATAGGATTTGCTGAATTGCTTCCTGCAAGCTTAAGGTGCGGCGTCCAGGTGACGCTGGTCTAACCCTTTAAACCAGCAACACGAGCCTACAACCATGGCAATGGCAGTAATGGAAACGCTGATCGAAAAATGCCCAAGCTGGGGCTATCTCGTCCTGCTTGTGAGCATCTTTGCAGCATGTATCGTCGTAGCCGGCGTAGGAATGCGCTTTGTTTTCGGCTTGGCGCAACGGATGCGACGGTTGCATAGCTCTCGATAGCAACCGCCGCAAAATCGTTTGTCTTCGTATTTACTGCGTTTCGCTGACGTTCGCCGCCAAGATCGAATAGAGCGGTCCCGTGGTCACGCCACCAAAATAAAGCCGCAGGCTGGTTCCAACGGTATATAGACCTGGTCCAGAGACGCCGAGTAAGCAGAGGTTCGAGGGACAACTGGCTTTCTGAACGATTCCGACCGGACTGACGCCAGCATAAGTGAAATGGACGCCGTCCGTGCTGGTGGCAATGCCGACGGCCCCTTCGCTAAGCGCCTTGCGCACGCCTGCCAAATCGCGAGTCGCCGGCGATGTGACGGCCGTGTAAGCCAGCACATACACCCCGTTGCGCACCACCACGCTGGGGCCGGCCACGCCACCGGTTTCTTCCGCCGTGCCGCGCCCGCTCCAAACCACGTCGCCGCGCGGAAAGCTTTGGCCGTTATCGCTGCTGACGCTGCGCAGAATTTGGTATTTGCAGGGGCTGCCGCTGCAATCAAGGCCAGCGTAATAAAGCACCGTCTTGCCATTATCGATAATGACCGCCGGATCGGTGGCGCCATAGGCGTCGGCACCGCCGCTAGTCGGAGTCGAGCTGGACGTGATGCCGTTAAAGCCGCTTAGCTCCAGCGCCAGGCCATTTTTCGCTCCGCCGGTTCGCGACCAGTTCATGCCGTCAGTGCTGGTCGCCATGCCGATCTGCGTGACGTAATCGGGCATGGTCTTGGTTTTGTCGCCATTGCCGGCGTACCACATTCTGAACTTGGGCGACGTGCTGGAATCCACCAGAACCATGGGCGCGGTCACATCCAGCGAATCCCACTGGCCAGTGCGACCGCCAAAAGTCGCAGCGCTTGGAACGGTCCAGGTCATCGGCGGATTTGCCGTGTCCGTCGTCGTATACGTTACGATGGACCAGCGTTCCATATTGGCCGTGGAGGGGCTGCCCGCAAAAAATAGGTACTGCGTGTTGCCATCGATGACGAGATTCGGATCTCGCTTCCAATCATTAAATTTATCAACGGGAGCCGCGATCAGCGTGTTTACTTTGGTCGGCGCCGCCGTAAAGCGCGAGCTTGGCGTCGTGCCGCCATCGCCGCCGCCATCGCCTTTTGCGCTCAAGTCATAAAACGGATTGACGATGGTTGAATCCGCGCAGCCGGATAAAAGCCCCCAGCCTAGGCATAGTGAAAAGCCGATGGAAAAGACCGATACCGTCGGCATGGTCCTGGTGATAGCCGTTAGGACGGCTTTTTCGAATGAACGTTCAATCATGATAAGCACCTCGGTGACTCCATGTCACGATCGCTCGGGGTTTGGTCGAGCGTCAAGCACAAGCCCCCATTCTCATATGGATTCCGGCACAGCCCTACCACAAAGAGTGTAGCCGAACTAGAAAATGGCGCGCCAAACAGCGAAAATAGACGCGCAGTTGGCGGCCATTGCCCCTTGTAGCTGGCTGGCTGCGCATGGTACGACTGAACTACCTTCCTTTTTTAGCCCTGCTAGGGGGGGACCATGGGGGGCTTAGGCTGACAACTATGAACCATCGAGCAGCAAGCCGTGACTGAACGTACCAGAAACCCGATGGAGATCAAATTCTTCGCGGCGACGGACGTCGGGCGTCAGCGCGACCATAACGAGGACAATTACCTCGTCGATCCCAAGCTGCACCTTTTTGTGGTTGCCGACGGGATGGGTGGGCACGCAGCTGGTGAGGTGGCTTCGCAAATTGCGGTACACACCGTGTGCCGCACAGTGCGCGAAAACGCCGACGTCATCGAACGTCACCGCGACTCTGCCGATTCGCAGACGGCGCGCCAGGAAATTCTGGCGGTGATGGAGCATGCCATTCAAAGCGCCACCTGCGAGGTCTATAGGCGCGCCCAGGAAGATCCCGCCAAGCGCGGCATGGGCACCACTTGCAGCGTGCTTTTGCTTGTCGGGCCGCGCGGTTTTATCGCCCACGTCGGCGATTCGCGCATCTACCTAGTACGGCAGGGGCAAATCCATCAGATCACCGAGGATCATTCGCTGCTCAACGAGCTTGTGCGCCGCGGCAAGCTCAAGCGCGAAGAAATCGAAAGCTCGCCGTACGCCAAATACAAAAATGCCGTGACCCGTGCCGTCGGCGCCTATGAAACGGTCGAGGCCGACACGCTCGATTTCGAAGTCCTGCCTGGCGATCACTTCCTGCTTTGCTCAGACGGCCTGCACGCTTATCTCAAAGACAAAGATATTCGCGACATCCTTAGCGCCGAGATCGTCGAGTCGCCGAAGAAACTGATCGCCTTGGCCAATAGCGGCGGCGGCCATGACAACATCACGGCTTTGGTGGTGCGTGTAGAATCGCCCGATCCGGCGCAATATGCGGCGCGAGCCAATGAGCTGGCCAACAAAGTGGCGGTGCTCAAAGGCATGCCCTTGTTTCGGCACCTCAACTACAAAGAAGTCATTCGCGTCCTCAACGTCACCACGGTTCTGGAATTTGACGCTGGCGAAGACATCATTCACGAAGAAGAGCCGGGCGAAGACCTTTTTGTCATCTTAAACGGCCGCGTCAGGCTGCACCGCGACGGCGCCTTTATCACCGAACTTTCGCGCGGCGCCCACTTTGGCGAGATGGCTCTAGTCGATCGCTCGCCGCGCTCGGCTTCTGCGACTGCCGAAGATCACACGCGCGTGCTTTGTCTGCGTCGCAGCAGTTTTTATGACATCCTGCGCAAAGAAGCGCCGCTGGCCGTCAAGCTTTTATGGTCCTTTGTGCAAGTGCTGACCGAGCGCCTGCGCAAAACCACTGCCGAGCTTTCGGAAACCCGCGTCGAGCAAAATTCCGGGACCGAAACCGATGCCATCGACGAAGTTGTAAACTTCGAGTAAAAAATGGAGCATGCGCTTTCGCCATGCTCGTCGTTTCCTGCTGCTATCCGCCGGCTTTTTGAGCCTGAGCTTTGCCCAGGCCGGCTGTGATCAGAACCGCAAGGCATCGCCGACTCAAGAGCTGTGGCTGCACCAGCTTGGTACTGCTCAGGCCGACAGCTTGTATGCCGTCACCGCGAATGCCACGGCCGTATACGCCGCCGGCAGCACCAGCGGCCAATTGCCGGGCTACGCCGGTGGCACGCAAGGTTCCGATGGGCTGCTTTTCAAGCTGAATCTCAGCGGGCAAATGATTTGGCAAAGGCAGTACGGCACGCTGGGCGAGGATGAATGGCGCAGCGTTGCGGTAGATGCCGCCGGCAACGCCTACGCAGTCGGCTTTACAAGTGGGGTTTTTGCCGGACAGACGCGCAGCGGCGGTGACACCGATGCCGTGATTGCGCGCATTTTGCCCGATGGCACCCTCGATTGGGTGCGCCAATTCGGCACCACTTCTGCGGATTATTTAATGTCCGTGGTTCTGGATTCAGCGGGCAACGTCTATGCCGCGGGATGGACCGCCGGCGCATTTGCTGGGCAGACTCTAAACGGCGCCTCGGATGGTTTTGTCGTCAAATATTCCGCCAGCGGCACGCAGCAATGGCTGATGCAGTTTGGATGCCCCAAGGAAGATTCCATCAATGCCATGGCCATCGACAAGACCGGCGCGCTGTACCTAGGCGGCTGGGCCACAGATGCGGTTGCCGCCGGACAAACGCCGCTCGGCAAACGCGATGCGGCGCTTTATAAGATCCTTCCGAGCAGCGGCATCGTCTGGGCGCGGCAGTTTGGCAGCACCGACGATGACGAAGCCGCCGCAATCGGCACCGATGCCGACAATGTCTATGTCAGCGGCCGAACCACAGGCAGCTTGCCGACGCAAACCCAAAGTGGCGGACAAGATGCTCTTGCGGCCAGCTATGACTTTGCCGGCAATTCGCGCTGGCTGCGGCAGTTTGGCACGATGCACGAGGATGCCATGCAGGCGCTTTCGATCAATGCTAGCGGCATCTACGTCGGCGGCTACGTCAGCCTACCGTTGACGCCGAACCAAACCTGGAATGGCAAGCAGGATGCGGTGTACACCAAGCTGACTAGCACCGGTTCTCAGGACTGGGTCAGCCAGTTTGGCACTGCGAATGATGACGTCGTCCTGGGTCTATTTTCCGATGCGTCCGATGCCTTGTATGCCGTGGGATATACCGAAGGGGCCTTGCCCGAGCAGACGGCGCTCGGCGCGCGCGACAGCTTCATCGCTCGCTACATTCTTCCTTAAAGCAGCGAATCGTGAGGGGTGGCTTTGCGCAGGCTGCGCAGATACTCTTTGGCGTGCTTGATTCGATATACTAGGCTGTCCATCTCATCGGCCGTCAGCAATTCCGGCAGTTCTTTCAAAAGCGGCTCTACTTCCAAATCAAATAGATTGTTGGCCACCTGGCGCGAAAAGCGTTCGCTCCATTTCAGCTTATGCAGCGCCGAGCGCGATCGCCTATGACCTCGCTCCGGCCCAAAAGCCGCCCCCTGATCGATAAACACCATTTGCCCATCTGATTCGTGCGTGTTGCCCCCCGACCAGCGGTCACGATTGAGAATCAGATAATCAAACAAAAGCAGAGTGCTTATCTCTAGCAGGCGCTTGCGCTTGTGCGAAGGAATCGGCGTTCCCGCAAGCAGCAAAGGCCGCCACCACTCGGCTTCTTCCAAACGCAGACCATGTAGGTGCGGCACCCAAGCGATGATGGCGCAGGCCACCATGCCTTTTTCGTCCACTATCAGCTCTTCTTGCATGCGCTCTACAAGCGCGCGCGGCATTCCGGCCATCAGTTGCTCACGCGTAAATCGGCGCACGCACGACGGCGGCACTGCGCCAAGCCCCAGCGCGCGCGACAGACGATACGCGGCGACTTCGGACTGATAGCGAGTGATGCGGACCTGTTCGGGTTTTAGCGCCGCCAAAAGCCCGCCTTCAAAGGTCACGCGCAGCGATATCGATGAACCACCGCCTAACGGCCGCAGGCTTTTTATCGGCAATTGGCAAATACGGTTCAAAATCTCGTCATCAAGTTGCCCCATAAAGCGGGGCGCGTTGTCCAGCGGGGCCGGCGGCGGCTCTTCGCCCTCGGGCGGCGGTTCATAAAGCGGAATCTCGGCCGGCGGCGGAACCCATAGTTCACGTCGGTCACGCGCATTCCAGCGCGCTTCACTGCGCCCGCCTATTTGCACGCTGGCCAGTCGGTCGTGCCAGCCGGGCGCACCGCCGGTGCTGCTGTCCGCCGGCCCGGCCATGGCGCCTAGATATGCGGTTTTTGTACCCGGCGACGAGGTGGATCGCCCCGCCAGACTCAGCGAGCAGACCATGGCCACGATGATCAGACGCAGAGAATGCATGGGATTAACGCGCACGCCGAGCGCTGGTCGGCATAATCAGTCTGCTGACCGCGGATGAAATGTCCCATGAGGACTGAGAATCAAATTGATACATAGCCTTGTATGCTGCTAGGCGAAAGCAGCGTATGACTCTACAAGCCGCGATTTTAGCCCATATTTCACGCTTACCGCACCAAATAGATCGCCTTGGCGACGAAAAATTCGTCGGAAGCGGTCACTTCCAGACATCGACATAGGTTCTGCCACCTGCGCACACCTACAAAATCTACAAATCCGAGCAGATAGCTACACAAACTTAGCCACTAGCACGCTGCAAATTCTGCACGAGCGCAGGAATGATGTATGCAAATACGCAAACAAGTAGGTGACATGCAGCAGAAATCAGCGTATGAGAGTTTCATGAATACACAGGTCAGATCGGAAACGAAGCTGTTCGTCGCTGCCCTGGTTCAGGGACTTCTCGGGGCATGTCTGCTTGTCGCCTGCAATCCAAACACCAATGTGTTTCTGGACGACGAGGGCACCGCGAACACCACCGATATGCAGTCTTCGGTAGGACCTTGCGAGGCGGAACGCGTCCGCTGTTCGGCCAACCACGATGCCACCCAAATCTGTAGGGGCGGCGCGTGGCAAACCCTTAGCACCTGCGATTCGGCCATCGGAGCGATTTGCCTGGGCAATACCTGTTTAAGCGAATGCGACCGCGTCGGACGCGGCAACGTCGGGTGCAGTTTCTATCCGGCCAACCTGTGGTCTACTTCGCTCCTGGGAGACCTGGGCATCGTCGTGACCAATACAAGCGCCACGCTGACTGCCGTCGTCACGCTGGAAGATAGCAACGGCCCGGTGCAATCGCCCCTCACCATTCCGCCGGCCAATCAGCAGTCTGGCGGCGTCGGCATTTTTCGCTTGGATCACTTTTTAAACAAGCTCAGCGAAACCGAGCAGGCGCGCAAAGGATTTCACCTAAGCTCGACGATTCCGGTGGCCGTTTACCAGTTTCATCCCATCGATGCCGCCAGCATTCATTCGGGCTCGGCGACGCTGCTTTTGCCCGAGCAGGTCATGGCCAAAGACTATTTTGTCATGTCCTATAAATATAATTCCAACCTGCCGACCTTTCCGCCGCAAGGTCAGGGCTTCTTGGCGGTTATGGGTATCACCGACAATACGACCGTCGATATCAGCGTTCCGGTAGATACCAAAGGGGGAGCCGGCGTGCCGGCGATTCGCGGTGGCAGAAGCCTTTCGCGCACGCTCAACCGCATGGAAGTACTGGAAATTATTCAGGTAAATTCTCAGGAGGATATCTCGGGGGCAACCGTCCATTCTTCCGCACCGGTCGTGGTGTATGGAGGCGCCGGCGGCGTGACCATTCCGCTGCTAGCGGTCGGAGGCAACCATCTGGGCGTGCAGATGTTTCCGCTTGAGACCTGGGGCAAAAAATACCTGGCCGCCAAGGTCAAGCCGCGCAATCAGGCCGACGCAGACTATTACCGCATCGTTTCCAGCGTCGATAATACGCAGATCAAATTGACCGGTGGCCCCGGGCTGCCGACTAGTATTCCGCTGCAACGGCGGGGGCAGTTTTTCGAGTTCTCGACGAGTTCCAATTTTCTTATCGAAGCCAATCAACCGATCATGGCTTTTCAATACATGCAGGCTTGGGGCAACCTGTTTGGCCCCTACGACCCCATCGAATTTCCAGACGGTCCACCTGAAGACTGCAGCGCTAGAGACATCTTTGGTCCAGACCCCGTCCGTTGCTTTGGCGATGCCAACATCACTCCGCTCGTGCCCATGGAGCAGTACCGCGACGACTACATCTTTTACGTGCCCACGACGTACAAATACCAGTACATAAACGTGCTAGCGCCGCTGGGTACGACGCTGACCCTCGACGGCAATGCGGTGAGTGTACCGCTTGATCCGATTGCCACGGTTCATGACGCCGGCAATACTACCGACTTCGGCCGCGCGATTGTGCGCATCAAGTCACCCGGCAATCATCGCATTGCCGGCAACAAGCCCTTTGGCATCATCGGCTACGGCTACGCTTCTTATACTTCGTATTCCTACGCCGGCGGTCTCAACCTGGCGCAAATCAATCCGATTCCCGAATAAACGAGCATTAGAAGCGGTTTAGGCCAGACCGGCGCGGCGCAAAAGCGGCGGAAGACGTTCCTTGGAAAGCGCTCGCAGCCGCTCGATGTCTAGGCCGGTCTCTTCTCGCAGGCGGCGATCTTGCACAAGCAGCCTGCCATCGACCAGCACATGGCGCACATCGCTGGCCGTTACCGCATAAACCAGCGCCGAAAGCGGCGAATGCTCTGGCAACATCGCCACACTTGCTAAATCCACGACGGCAATGTCGGCGCGTTTGCCGACGCAAAGCGAGCCGATTTCCTGCGCTAGCCCCAGGGCCCGTGCCCCCCCGAGCGTGGCCATTTCCAGGGCCTTTGGAGCAGGCAGCGCCGCCGAACCGCAGCGGCCTTTTTGCAAAAGCGCGCCAAGCCGCAGCTCGGCAAAGCCATCCAGACGATTGTTGCAAGGGGCGCCGTCGCTGCCCAGCGCCACATTGACGCCGGCGGCCAAAAGCTCGACCACGCGCGCAATGCCGGAACCCAGCTTAAGATTGGAAGACGGACAATGCGCAACATGAGTGCCGCTTGTCGCTAACTCGGCGATTTCGCTCGTGTCCAAATGGACACAATGTGCCAATACCGCACGAGGTCCGAACAGTCCAAGCGACTTCAGCGCCGCGGCATTGCCCTGCCCGTAGCGAGCTTGCACCAGCGCCACTTCTTCAAGCTGTTCGGCGGCGTGAGTATGAACCAGCACCGCGGCTTCCGGTCTTTTCTCGGCAATGCGCTCTCCGACGCCGCGCATCAGTTCATCGCTGCACGACAGCGCAAAACGCGGCGCATAGGCATAGCGTAACCGGCCATCGGCAGCGCCATGCCAGCGGCGGCACAAAGCATCGGCTTCGCGCAGCGAATCGTGGGTCGTCTCGTGCAAGGCGGCCGGCAGGTCCTCGCCAAGGTCCATCATCGCCTTGCCCATCGTCGCCCGCAGACCGATCGCCGCCACCGCTTGGCATAGTGCGTCCTGATGGCGCACTGTGCCCATGTCCAAAATGGTTGTGGTCCCGCCCAGCAAAAGCTCGGCACAGCCAATCTGCGCGGCCAGAATCAAATCCTGTTCGCTAAGCGCAGCTTCATACGGCAAAACTCGCTGGCGCAACCAGGCCAGCAAGGGCAAATCGTCGGCGCGGCCCCGACACAGCGTCTGACAAAGATGGACGTGCGCCTGTACGAGCCCCGGCAGCACCACGCAGCCTTGGCAATCTACGATCTTGACACCAGGCGGCGAAATCAGCGATTCGCCAAGCGCGGCAATGCGCCCCTCTTGAATGTATAAGTCGCCGCGCATCACGCGGGCCGTACCGTCTAGCGTTAAAAGAACGCCGCCGCGCAAAAACCAGCTCGTCTCAACCGTCATGGCCTACATCGCTTCCATCCGTATGTCGAGCCGTGCGCGCGCGCTGTTGCGCCGCAAAGGCATGCAGCGCCGCTGGCGAAAAGGCGTCGGGCAAAAGCTCGCGCAACTGTACACAGCGCACAAGCGCCCCGTCTCCACTTGCCGGTCCGCACAAGATCACTTGGCAATCTATGGCAAACTCGGCCAGCGTCTGACGGCACATTCCACACGGCGTCACCGGAGGCGTTAGGTCGGAACACACCGCCACCGCCAAAAGTTCGCGCGCCCCGGCCAGCACCGCGCTAAGCACTGCGGCCCGTTCGGCGCATATCGACAAGCCGTAGGAGGCGTTTTCGACATTGGCGCCCATAAATACGCGTCCATCGACGGTACGCACCGCCGCGCCGACGCGAAATCCCGAATAGGGGGCGTAGGCCTGCGGCCGAGCCGACTGCGCCGCTCGAACGAGCTCGCGCAGGTCCAGGGCCAATGAGTAAAGCGATTCCATTTTGGGCTCAGCCTGGTCCATGCGCCACCTCCGTTGGGCCTAGTTCTTTGGCCAAATCGACAAGAATTCCGTCGAGTAAGCCCAGAAAATCGGCCCGGGCGCGGGCTGCGGTCTCGGTGACTTCTGTGTGAGACAGCGGCTGCTCGGTCAAGCCGGCGGCAAGGTTTGTGACGCAGCTAATTCCCAGAACGCGAGCCCCCATATGACGCGCAGCAATGGCTTCCGGCACGGTGGACATGCCCACTAGGTCAATTCCCAGACCGCGCAGCATGCGCACTTCGGCGGGCGTTTCATATTGCGGTCCCAAGCAGGCAGCGTAGACACCGCTTGGCAACAAAAGTCCGCGCCGCGCCGCCACGCGCTCGGCCAGCGCGCGCAGGCTGCGATCATAGACTGTGGACATATCCGGAAAGCGCGGACCAAAAGCGGCACAGTTTTCGCCACGCAAAGGCGAGTCGCCAAGCAGATTGATGTGGTCACGCAAAAGCACCAGTTGCCCGGGACGCAGTCCCGATGCAATGCCGCCAGCGGCGTTGGTCAGCACCACGACTTCACAACCGCTTTTGACAAGCGCGCGAATCGGCAGCACGACGGTTTTTAGATCGTGGCCTTCATAGGCGTGCACGCGGCCCTGCATGATCAGGACTTCGGTCCCGTCCGCAATGCCGGGAACGCGGCCGTAATAAAGGTGGCCGCGATGGCCGACCACGCGTGAGCTTGGAAAGCCGATTTCGGAATAGCCGATGTGCCGCGAATCAAGCAAGCGCTCGGCATACTCGCCAAGACCCGAGCCAAGCACCAGGGCCACGCGCGGTCGCGCCGCCTTGGGCAAAAATTCGCGAATGCGCTTCGCCGCGGCCATTACCGTCGCGGTGGTCTCATCTGTCGCGTCTGTCGCAGCTATAGGGGTACCGTGCAGTTCACTCATCGCAGCACATCCAAAATGAGCGGCGTGGCAGCCACCGGCTGTGAGCCGACCACGTACGCGCTTTCAAGCAAAGCGCGCGCTCGCTCAATGCGTTCGCGCGGCAAATTGGGGGCGCCGGCGAAGTGACACAGCGGAGCGCCAGCAGCCACCGATTCGCCGCGCTTTTTATCAAGGTAGATATAAGCGGCAGGATCGATGGAATCCTCTTTGCGTTCTCGACCGGCGCGCAAAAGCACGCTGGCCCAGCCAATCGCCTCGGTATTTATCGACACGACATGCCCGGCAGTCGGCGCCACGACCAATTCGGCGCCGGCGTGCAAATTGTCAAACAGCCACGGTTCATTGGAGTCGCGCAAATCGATGAGCGCACCTTGCAGGGCGGCGCAGCGCTGCAAGCGCCCAAGCGCTTCGCCGCTTTGCACCGCCTGATCGATGCGCGCAAAAGCTTCGGCTTCGCTAGAGACAAGTCCGCCAAGGCGCAGCATCTCGGCGCCGAGCACACGGTTAAGCTCAATCAGATCCGCGGGTCCTTCGCCCCGCAGCACCGCCACGGATTCGTTGACTTCGGCGGCATTGCCGACGTATCGGCCAAGCGGCTGATCCATATCGGTCAAAAATGCCGTGACCTGCTTGCCGGCGCGCCGACCGATTGACACCAGGGTCGCCGCCAACTGATAGGCTTCGGCACGGGTCTTCATGAAGGCGCCGCTGCCGACTTTGACATCCAGCACCAGACCGTCGATGCCCTCGGCCAGCTTTTTGCTCATAATCGACGCGGCGATGAGCGGAATCGATTCCACAGTCGCCGTGACATCGCGCAGGGCATAAAGCAGCTTGTCGGCGGGCACCAAAGTTTCCGTCTGACCAATCAGCGACAAGCCGGTGCGGCGTAAAACGGTACGAAATTCCTCGGTGCTAAGGTTTGTCGAAAAGCCGGGAATGGATTCCAGCTTGTCCAGGGTGCCGCCGGAATGTCCAAGTCCCCGCCCCGAGATCATCGGCACACGCACGCCGCAGGCCGCTACCGTCGGCGCCAGATGCAGCGAGACTTTGTCACCAACGCCGCCGGTCGAGTGCTTGTCGATCTTTGGACCCGGAATGTCAGAAAGGTCCAGCACTTCGCCGGAGTGCAGCATGGCTTCGGTGAGCGCCAAGAGCTCGACCTCGGACAAACCGCGAAAGTAGATGGCCATTAGAAGCGCGGCGGCCTGATAATCGGGAATCGCCCCGCGATTGTAGTCGGCGACAAAACGGCCGATTTCTTCGGGGCCTAAAGGCTGCCCGTCGCGCTTTTTGCGAAGGATTTCGACCGGATTGTAGGGTAAATCGCTCATTTTAAGGTCCTAAAGCAAAGGAACGGCCCATCATAATGACGGCGCCGCATAGAGGGAAGACTTAGAGGGTGTCTAAAAAGCGTAGCGAGCAGGACCGGTCGGCGTGGCGCCCGCGCGGAGCGTACTCCGGTACGCGCGCACGGACGACGCGCTGAACGGGACGCGCAGTAGCTTTTTGGACTCCCTCTTAGAGCCGGGTCTTAGGCAGGGCGGCCAATGTACTAAGACCTACCCATAAAAGTCCGCCGGCAATAAGCAGGCCAAGCCCGAGTCCAGTCGTCACTTCGCTGCGTCCAAAAGCCCACCCAGCAAGGGCTGCGTAAAGCAGGCCAAGCATGACTTCCAGCCGGGCCAAGCGGTCGCGGCGAGGGGCATAGTGCATGGCTTGGGGCTGCGCCGTCCGCGGACTATCGCCGAGCTTGGGGGTTCGCACAAATTCGGCGGCGGAACGGCTGCCAAGCAAGCCCGAAAGCAGCGCCATGCTAAGCCCAATCGACAAACCTACCGACAGAGGCAAGAGCAGCGGGGCCAAAAAACAAGCGCCAAAGGCCGAACGGCCAAGCCGCCGCAGCGCCGCGCCGTAGTAAAGAATGAGGGCCCCGATTAAGAGCAGCAGGACCGCCAAAAGTCCGCCCGGCGGGCTAAAAGCCGGCGGCATCGGGCCCAGCACCAAAATCGGCAAAAAGAATAACGCCAAAAACAGATACGGCTGACGGGCGTGGCGCAATAGATGTGACAACACGGTCAGACGTTCGCCTTTAGACAGCCGACCGCCATACAGCTTGCCAAGCAGGCTGCGCAGCACCTGAGCGCCGCCGCGGACCCAGCGTTGTTGTTGAATGCGAAACGCCGCCATCGTAGCGGGCAGTTCAGTCGGCACGGCCACTTCGGGGAGCTGCCGACCAAAATAGCCAAGCAGGCAAGCGCGATAGGACAGGTCCATGTCCTCGGTGACCGCCGCGGTATCGGTCCCTTGCCAGCCGCCGGCGGAAAGAAGTGCGCTTTTGCGCCAAATTCCCCCGGTGCCGTTAAACTGCAGCGGTCGTTTTTGCGCGGTCAAATAAGGCTGCTCAATCAGCATGAGGCCGTGCAGAATCAGGGCCTGGACGCGAGTCAGCAGATTTTCGTCTTCATTGAGAAAGCTCCACCGGCCCTGCACAAAAGCCAGTTGCTCGTCTTTGTGAAATTGTGGAACCAGGCGGCGTAAAAAATCGGGCGCGGGCACAAAATCGGCGTCCAGCACGGCGATAAATTCGCCCTGCGCCGAGCTTAAAGCCTGATCGAGAGCACCGGCTTTGTAGCCGCGGCGATGGGCACGACGCAGCACATGCACCGTGCGACCGGCGGCGACTAGCTCGGCCGCGGCGGCATCGACGATTTGCTGAGTGTCATCGTCGGAATCATCGAGCACTTGAATTTCCAAGCGCTGCGCCGGCCAGTTCAGCCGGCCAGCCGCTAAAATGGCGCGGCTGGCGACGTAGCGTTCGTTGCGCAAAGGGATCTGCACGGTTACGTACGGCAAATCGCCATCGACGGTCGTTTGCGGCAAAAATGTCTGCAACTGCGCCACCTGAGGCGCCCAAAAACCCCAAATGCCGAGTCGCAAAAGATGCAGCGCGGCCGCCAGCAAAAGCAGCCACAAACCAAGCTGCAAAATCCCCAAGAAAAGCGCGCCGGCCGTCATGTTCAGACCCGCGCCTGCAGCGTCTGGGCGATGCCCAGGCAAAGCGTAGCGATGAAGGCGACGCCGACAAAACCGAAAAATAGAAAGCTCCAGCCGAAGTGCTCGATGCTCCAGGCGACGAGCAACGGGCTGCAGATGGCGCCTATAGAACCGATGCCGTTGATGACGCCGGCGACGCGCGCCGTGGCCTGGGCGCCACCGACTTCTTGGGCGACGGCGCCGGAAATCAGCGTATCGGGGCCAAAAAGCAAAAAGCCCACGGAACCAAGCAGCAAAGCATTCCAAAGAGGGCTGTGGCCGCCATACCACTGGTAGGCAAACAAAGCGCAGCTTAGAAAAAACAGCGTCGGAGTCGCCACGCGCATGCGATGCTCGCGACAGCAGCGGTCGGACAGCCAGCCAATGGCAATCGCCCCGATGATGCCGCCGATTTCAAACGGCAGCGACAAATAACCGGCCTGGCTTTCGCTGTAACGAAAGTGGTGGTGCAAATAATAAGGCAGCCAAAAAAGCAGGCTGTAGCGAATCAGCTTGAGCCCGAAATAGGCCGCCCCGATGGACAAAAGAAGTGGTTCGCGCAAAAGCGCCAAAATTCGAAAGTCTTTGCGAATTGGCGGCGCCGGACGGGCGATATCGTGGCTGGATTTCAGCGCCGTCGAACTAGTCAGCGACGCCGGGGGTTTTTCAATCAAGAAAAAATAGACGACAAGGCCGATGCCGGCGACCCACAACGCGGGTAGCAAAAACGCCGCGCGCCATCCCAGCCGCGACAGCAAATAAGTGGCCAGCGCCGTGGCCAAAAGCCCGCCAACCTGGTAGTTGGTGCTCCACAGGCCCATGACCCCGCCGCGCTGGGCGCTGCCAAAAAAAGGCTGCATGGCTTTGACGGTGCCCGGCCATCCAGTGGATTGAAAAATGCCGTTGATGGCGAAGGCCAAAAACATCGGCAAAAACGCCGAGGACAAGCCGAAGCTACAGGAACAAAGGGCGCTGCCTATCATGCCCAGAGCAATAAGCCGCCGCGGACCGATGCGATCGCCGAGAACTCCGCTGCCAAACTGGCCTAGGGCATAGGCCAAAAGATAAACCGTATCGAAGCTGCCTAGCTGCGCGACGCTAAATCCCAGCTCGTCGTGCAAGCGGCTTTTCACGACGGCGAGGTTTTTGCGAGTTAAGTAGTAAGTAGCGTAGCTGACCCAGGTGAGGACAAAGGCGCGTATTTGCAGCCCAAACAGATTGGAAGGCGTTGTCATCCGCGGCTTTCGTAGATCTTTCCGGAAGGGAGTTCAACCGCGGAAAGAAATCCGCCCTTGCCGCAGCCGGTGTCGATGCCAATCAGATCGCCACGTTTCCAGACATCGGCGGGATCATCGAAGATCCGTTCGATGAAATTCAGATGTTCGGTCGACAGCATGTTCGTCGTGGTATGGCCAAAAACGACGCGTTTGCCGCGGTAGCGGGTGAAAAAATCTTTTTCCCGCATCCACATCAGGCTTTGCGGCTTGCTTTGGCTGGGATGGCGCCAGACATCGCCTTCGCCATCGAGTCCAGCGTGAACGTAGATGGCGTGCTCGTCTTCGTACCACAATTGCAGCTGAGCGAGCCAGTCGCGCCAAAACGGCGGAAACCAAGTGGCCGGCTGCAAAAGCTGCGCGCACAGATCTAGGTCGGACAGCTCGGAGCAATCGACAAAAGAACGCAGCGTCGCCAAACAGCCGTTGCCTTCCGGCAATAGAAAGCCGGGATTGGGCGCAGCCAAACTGTGCAGCCAAGCATCTTCGTGGTTGCCACGCAAAAGGATGCAGGGGCCCAAACTGGCGACGCGAAACGCTTCGACGCGTTCCAGCACCTGTAGAGATGATGAACCGCGATCGAGGTAATCGCCCAAAAACACCACAGTGTCATCGGCGGTTAAAGGTGGCAGCCGCTTTAGCAGAAGCTCCAGCTCGCCGAGTTCGCCATGTATGTCGCCAATGGCAAAAGTGCGATGCATCGGTTTTGCGCTCGATGTCTTAGGCAGGCTTTTAGCCGTTTAGGCTGAGGCGTTTGCTCCGTGACATTTTTTGTACTTCTTGCCCGAGCCGCAGGGGCAAGGCTCGTTGCGGCCGACTTTGGCTTCGTCGCGGCGCACGGTCTTTTCGCCTTTGGCTTGCAGGTTGTTGCCGGGCGTTTCGGACTTATCGTCGCGCGCGGTGTCGCGGGTGCTTTTTTCTTCAGCAGCGCCAGAGGTGGGACTTGCGGCGTGCTGCAGCAAAATGCGCCTCTGTTTGTGACGAAACTCGGGCAGACGCACCGCGGCTTCGACTTGCGGGGTCTCGGGCCGCTCTTCCTGTCGCTCCAAGCGAACGCGGTACAGCTTCTGGGCGACGCTTTTCTGGATCGTATCGGTCATCTCCAGAAACATGGCGTAGCCTTCTTTTTTGTACTCCTGCTTGGGGTCGCGCTGACCATAGCCGCGCAGGCCGATGCCCTCGCGCAGGTGGTCCATGGCCTTCAGGTGCTCGATCCACTGGTTGTCGATTTCCTCGAGCCAAAAGTGGCGCGCAAAGTACAGGAAGGCCATGCCCAGCTCTTCCTCACGCGCTTGGGTGAATTTTTCCACCTGTTCCCAGGCGCGATCGGCGATGACCGCGGCGTCAAGCGCCACATCGGTCAAAGAAATTTCCAGATTGAACTGCTCTTTGAGGGCCGCGCCAAGGGCCAAAAGATCCCAATCGTCCGAAGGCCGATCGGACGGGCAGTGCTCCAGAACGACTTTTTCAACGAGCTCGTAGCCCAGGTCATAGACGCGCTTGCGCTGCTGAATCAGCGATGTAGTGGTCTCGTGAATGGCGCGCTCGACGACGGCTTTTTTATCGCTGTCGATTTTGACAAATTCGATGGCCGAGCCGAAGCGGCGATACAGCTCGTGAGTCAGGGCGCGCGGGTCGCGCAGCTTGCTGGCTTTTTCACTGGGCTCGGCGACGTTGCCGTCTTCGGGCTGTTGCCAGAATTGCTCGACAATCGCCGTCATGATCGGACGCAGGCGCTTGCTG
Organism: uncultured Myxococcales bacterium; assembly: GCA_964460115.1. GTDB lineage: Bacteria > Myxococcota_A > Polyangia > Palsa-1104 > JAEUJZ01 > JAEUJZ01. The sequence goes on along the minus strand of CAYWPR010000012.1, from coordinate 7,796 downwards.
AGCTTTTCGTACTCGTCGCGCACCGAATCGACGGTTCTTCTTTGGCTGCGTTCAAATTCGTCGGCATCGACGTCTTCGGGTTTCTGCCCGCTCAGCTGTTTGCCCTTGAGCATGGCTTCGACTTCAAAACCGGGCAGCCGTCCTTCCAAAATGCCGCGGCGCAGCGCGTAGATGCTCTTGCGCTGCTGGTTCATGACGTCGTCGTATTCCAGCAAGTTTTTGCGGCTGTCGAAATGGTGCGCTTCGACTTTGCGCTGCGCGTTTTCGATGGCCCGGTTCACCATGGGGTGCTCGATGGGCACATCTTCTTCCATGCCCAGGCGCTCCATAAGGCCGGTGATGCGCTCGGCCCCGAAAATGCGCAGCAAGTCGTCTTCCAAAGATAGATAAAAACGGCTGCTTCCCGAATCGCCTTGGCGGCCGGCGCGACCGCGCAACTGGTTGTCGATGCGGCGCGATTCGTGGCGCTCGGTGCCAAGAATGTGTAGGCCGCCGGCGGCGATGACTTTCTTTTTGTCGGCCTCGGTAGTCTGCCTGTGTTTTTGCACCGCGGCTTTGTATTCGGGCGTGGATTCGTCACAGGCGCCGGGGCGACAGGCGGCCTCTTCACCGTAAATCTCGGTGCGGGCCATAAATTCGTAGTTGCCGCCTAGCAAGATGTCGGTGCCGCGACCGGCCATGTTGGTGGCGATGGTCACCTGCTTGCTGCCGCCGGCCTGGGCCACGATGGCGGCTTCGCGCGCATGCTGCTTGGCGTTTAGCACGGTGTGCGGAATGCCTTTTTTGCGCAGCATCGCCGACAGCACTTCACTTTTTTCGACGCTGACCGTGCCGACGAGCACCGGCTGGCCGCGTTCGTAGCAGTCGGCGATATCTTCAATGACGGCGCGAAATTTGCCGCGTTCGTTCTTGTAGACAAGATCCGGATGGTCGGTGCGTACCATCGGTAAGTTCGGCGGAATGACCACGACGTCCAGCTTATAGATCTTGTGAAACTCTTCGGCTTCAGTGTCGGCAGTGCCGGTCATGCCGGCCAGCTTGTGGTACAGCCGAAATAGATTCTGAAACGAGATCGTCGCCAGCGTCTGCGTTTCTTCTTCGATGGTCACGCCTTCTTTGGCTTCGATGGACTGGTGCAAACCATCAGACCAGCGCCGTCCCGGCATCAATCGTCCGGTAAATTCATCGACGATGATGACTTTGTTTTCTTGCACGACATAGTTCACATCGCGCTTGTACAAAGAGTGCGCCCGCAGCGCCTGCTGGACGTGGTGGTTGTATTCGAGGTTTTTGGCGTCATAAAGATTGCCTAGCGCCAAAAGCTGCTCGATTTTTTCGACGCCCGAATCCGTCAGGACCACCGAGTGGTGTTTTTCATCGACGTTGTAGTCGATGTCTTTTTGCAACCGCGGAATGATCTGATTGACCTTGCGGTACAGATCCGCGGACTGCTCGGCCGGACCGCTGATGATAAGCGGGGTGCGGGCCTCGTCGATGAGGATCGAGTCGACTTCGTCGACGATGGCGTAGTGCAGCTCACGCTGCACGTAGCGTTCGATCGACTCCTTCATATTGTCGCGCAGGTAGTCGAAGCCAAACTCGTTGTTGGTGCCGTACGTGATATCGCAGCGGTAGGCCTGCTGCTTTTCCTGATCGCTTTGCCCGTGAACAACGACCCCGATCGACATTCCCAAAAAGCGATAGACGCGCCCCATCCACTCGGCATCGCGCGAAGCCAAATAGTCATTGACGGTAATGAGATGCGCGCCTTTGCGCGAAAGGGCATTTAGATAAAGCGGCGCAGTGGCCACCAGCGTCTTGCCCTCACCGGTCTTCATTTCGGCAATGGCACCGCGGTGCAGCACCATTCCACCCACGAGCTGAACGTCATAGTGCCGCATGTTGTTGACGCGGCGACTGGCCTCGCGCACGGTGGCGAAAGCCTCTGGAATCAGTTCGTCTAGCGGCTGGCCCTTATCGAGCCGCTCATAAAATTCGGCGGTCATGCCGCGCAGCTCGGCGTCGCTTTTTTTCTTCCACTTCTCTTCCAGCTCGCCAATGCGCGCAACCAGGGGGGCCAGGCGGCGCAGCTCGCGTTCATGGCTCGTGCCAAAGATCTTCTTAATGAGGGCGTTGATCATGCCATCTCCATATTGGGTGCCTTCTTAAGTAAACGAGGTAAGGTCACCAGGCAAGTCATTCTGAGGGGACAGCCTTGCATCGGCAAATTCGGCCGCTGCTTTGCCGCCCGGCTGTGTGCGGCTTGAAAAGGGCTAAAATCTCCCTTTTTACCCGCTGTCAGGTTGGGCTGGCCGACGAGAGGAAGTTGATGATATGCTCGCAAGGCGCTGCCTTTACAGGCGATTGCGCGCTGCCTGCATGGCGACCACTTGTAAGCTGCTAAAGCTCCCTGCCCGCGGTCGGCTGCTGATTGCTGCCGATATACACGGCAACCTGCGCGATTTTTTAAGCGTCGTGGCGGCATTTGAGCGCGCGCTACACCTGTCCAGACGAGATTTCGACTCGGGCGAGGTATTTTTATTATTTTTGGGCGATCTTTTGCACGGTCCTTATCTGCCGCTTGAAGCGTGGGCAGCGCAGCAAAGCGATGCGGGGTATCTGCGCGGCCGGCCTTATCGCGATCAATCGCCGGCGATTCTTTTTGAGCTTAGCGAACTTGTGGCGCGTTATCCCGGACGGGTGTTTTGCCTGCTTGGCAATCACGAACACGCCCACATCGGCGGACCGCGCACGAGCCGCTTTGCGCGAGATGAAGCCTTGGCCCTGGAACAGCGCCTGGGCAGCGAAGTCAGCCAGTGGCTCGGAAGTAGTTTGCGCAACTTGCCGCTGTGGGCCCTAGCGCCCTGCGGGCTTTTGTTTAGTCATGCTGCCCCCGCCGCCGATTTGGCGCGTCCAGAAGATTTGGAAACTTTGGATTACAGGCGCTATACGCCGCCTAAAAAATCTTCCTGCAGCATTGCCCCAAGCAGCGAAATCGTCGAAGTCCGCAAAGGACCGCCGCCGCCGGAAACCGCGGCACGGCTGCTTGGGCAGCTTTTGTGGAACCACTCGCTGTCGCCGGCGCAGGCGCAAAAATTACTTTCGCGCATCAATGCTCGCATCGCGGTGTACGGCCACACGGTGATTCCCGCCGGCTACCAAACAATCGGCGCCGAGCAGCTAATCCTATCCAGCAGCTTCGGCATGGAAGATGCCTGCAAACGGATCCTCTGCATCGATCTGCATGAGCAATATCAATCGGTTGCGGATTTGCGTCCGGGCATTGAACTTTTGCCGCTATATCCGCAGTGCGCGGGCATGGCCCTTGCCAGTCCGCTTGCGAGCCGGTAGTTTCGCGGCGTGGCTTGGGTCGAGAAGCAACTGCGCGGCACGCGCGTTTGGATGCTCACAGACGAACAGGGGCAGCCGCAAAGCGGCGATGATGCTCGCGTAGACATCGTCTATCGCTTGGGGGGCAAAACCTATCGCGCGCTTTTGAAAAATCTTCAAGATGCCGGCGCGGCCGACACGACCGAGCCGCCCAGCGCAAAGACAGCACGCCCTGGCCTAGCGCCGTCCCTTCAGCCGGTACCGATCCCGATAAATGTTCCGCCCGCACCACCTTTGCCGGGGCTGCAAGTGGTCGCAAAGCCGCCGCCGATCGCCGACCTGATACAGGTCTATACCGATGGCGCGTGTACCGGAAATCCCGGCCCGATGGGCATCGGCGCGGTCATTTTGGATCCGCTGGCCGCGGCAAAGGGACGCCAAGAATTGTCGGAATATCTGGGCATCGGCACGAACAATATTGCCGAGCTAACGGCAATACAGCGCGGGCTATTGACGCTGCCGCGGCAGCGCCCGGTGATCGTTTATAGCGATTCTTCGTATGCCATCGGCGTCTTGGCCAAAGGCTGGAAAGCCAAAGCCAATCAAGAGCTTATCGCCGCGATGCGCCAGCTTTTGGGCGAATTTTCCCGCCTATATTTTATGAAAGTGGCAGGTCACGCCGGCGTCCCTGAAAATGAACGCTGCGATGTGCTGGCCCGTCAGGCAATTTTGCGACGGTCTCAACATCCGTGAGTTTCATGCGCAAAAAAACGCAATTTCTCTTCGCTTTGGCTCCGTTTCTGCTAGCGGGCTTGGCAAGCTGCCGCCAAGCGGCACCGCCGACCGCTGAAAAAAAGCCGCTGGCCCAAAATGCCGCACCGGCCCCTGCCGCGATTCGCTTGTTTATCACCGGACAGTTGCAAAACACCACCGAGCCCTGCGGCTGCTCGTCAAAGCCGCTCGGCGATGTGGCGCGCATCGCCGCGCTTTTGCACGCCGCCGGCGAGCGCGGACTTTTGCTAGATGCCGGCAATCTGCGTTACAAAGCGCTGCCGGTTTCGGCGGAGCAACAGGCGCAGGCGCGCCTCAAAGCTGATTTTTTAGAACAAACCTGGCAGTCGCTGCACGCCGTTACTTTGCTTCAGCCCGGAGATCTTTCGGGCAAAGACGGATTCGCCGAGCTTTTCGGCAGCGTTCGACTGCTAAGCAATGTGTCCTTGGCCGGCCTGAACGCTAAAGGTGCAGAGCTAAAGACCGAAGTCCTGCGCAAGATCGCCAATGTACCGATCGGAATTCTGGGAATCGCCGATTCGGAAGGGCCTTGGCCCAAAGAGTTTGCGAGCAAAGTAGTCGCAATGGGCCCCGCCACCGAGCAAGGAATCAAGCGGCTGCAAGAAAAAGGGGCCCAAGTGATTGTCGTTCTGACCGGTCTGCGGCGCGAATCGGCGCGCCGGCTGGCCCAAAAGGTGCCAGGCATCGATCTAATCGTTGCCGGCGGCGATCGCGAACTTGGCGAAGGCGTGGAGCAGGCCGAAGCGATCGGCAACACGCTTTTGGTGGTGCCCGCGGAAGAAGGCAAACGCCTGGTGCGGGTCGATCTGCATCCTTCTTTAGAAGGGCAAAAACCGATGTGGCAACTGGTTCGCACGCCGCAGCAGCAAATTCGTCACGCCGCCGCCCTGCGGCAGGAAGTGGCGCGCTTACAGACGCGTCTTTTGGCGCTGCGCAGCGATGCGCAGGCCGAACCGGCATTTTTGCGCACCACCGAAGAGGAATATCAAAAGCGCAGCGCGGCGCTAAAACAAGCGGAAGCGCCTCCGGTGATTTCGAGCTCCGGCTATGTAACGGTCGAGCTTGTCGATATTGCTACCGATCTGCCGCGCGATGCCGCGGTGGCCAGCGCCATGTCCGATCTGGATCGGCGCATTGGCGCAGCCAATTTACAAGCATTGTCCGGGCCGCCGCCAGCGCCCCTTCTGCAAGCGCCAAGCTATGTGGGAACCTCGGGCTGCCAGGGCAGTTGTCATTTTCACGATGAAGCCGTCGAGTTTTGGAATAAGACGCATCACGCGCAAGCCTTTGCCACGCTGCAGCGGGTCGGCAAAGAGCTGTCTTATGACTGCGTATCTTGTCATGCCGTAGGCTTTGATGAGCCGGGCGGCTCGAATCTGTGGACGCTAGCCGCTTGGCAGCGCGCCGACGGTGCGCCTCGACCAAAAGTGCCCGATCTGCGCAACGTCCAGTGCGAGGTATGCCACGGCCCAGGCTCGTTGCACATTCGCGCGCCGAGCAAAAATCCCATTCCAATCGCCAAACCCAGCCAAGAGCGCTGTTTGACCTGCCACACCAAAGATCACTCCGATACGTTCGATTTTGTTCCTTATCTGCGCGATATCCTGGGCCCTGGACACGGCGAAGCTCGGCGTGCGGCCTTGGGCAACGGCCCCACCGGTCATGAGCTGCGCAGCGCCGCGCTAAAACGCGCTGCGAACCCGCACTAAACGGCTTCCTGCGCTGCGGCCGCGCCAAACACGCGCAGCAAACTCATCCTAAACATCGGCCTAAGCTCAGCCGCACGATTCGCGGCGTAGCTGAGCCTGCGCTGCCGCTGCATTCTTTCGCGCTTCTCGCTGCAATTTTCATGAGTTAGCAAAGGCGCCGGTGTGCGTTTAAGCATACCGCAATGTCTATATTTACTTACATGTCGCTTTAGCGATTTTCTCAAGAAAATCGCGTACTTAAGTGAGAAATTTTTCCCTATATACGACATTGTGAAAATTGGCACACATTAGCGTTCTGACTGAAGCAGTCAACGAATGCATGGTTGACAGAAAGGACTTGGATCCAATAACGTAAGCTGTCGCTGCGCCATAAACGGGCGCGCCCAGATGTCTGGATAGTCCATGAATCCAGCCCAGTATCACATTCTCAAAGAAACATCCCAATCTATTGGGGAACTTCTCAAGCATTATTATAAAGAGGCAGGCTACAAGCGTGTACACCTTGTCGTCGCTGCCCCCAAACCAGAGAATATCGAAGGCAAGCTTCCAGCGGTTTCGATATATCTGTATAACGTCACACTTGACGAAGAAGGCATTTCCAACAATCGCTCTGGCCAATATGTCGAACAAGAAGTCGGCAGTGACGGCCAAGTACGCGAAATTGCTCGCGATATGCCGCTTTGGTTGCGCCTGGATTATCTGATTTCCTGCTGGGCGCAGACCCCCGAAGAAGAGCAACTGCTTCTTGGGGCAACCATCAAAACGATCGTCGAGCATCCGACACTGTCGGGAGCCGAGCTCAAAGGCGAGTCCTTCGAACCGGATGACTATTTACCTTTGATGCTTTCTCAGAAGCTCGACGAGACGGTCTTGTCGAGGTTCTGGTCAAGCCTCAATCAACCGCTGAAACCGGCGATCCAGTGCTGGACCACGATTCCGCTTTATCCCAGCACGTCTCGTCCGATTCAACGCGTACGTGAGCGGGAAGTCCGCTTTTTTGACTTGGACAAACTCAACCGGCTTCGCCAGTAGGTGCTGGAGATGCCGATAGCAAGCAACAATCACCAGGCCGTACCGAAAACCTTCTGCGAGATACAAATGAACGCAAACGCGGAAGGTAACCCTGGGGATCATCAAACGCTGACACATCATGGGAGGCAGCATGGCCACTAGTTACCTTTCGCCAGGTGTATACGTCGAAGAAGTTGATCGTGGGTCGAAGCCGATTGAAGCCGTTGGAACCAACACTGTCGGTTTCCTTGGCGAGTCGATGATGGGACCGGTGAATCAGGCGGTTCTTATCACCAATTGGACGCAGTTCGTGAAGACCTTTGGCGACTTCACGCAATCGTCGTACTTGGCGCACGCAGTTTACGGATTTATCAATAACGGTGGCGGTCGCTGCTACGTTGTCAACGTTGGGGCTCCGGCGAATCTGGATTTGACCTCGGCTGACAAAGTAGCCGCTGCCGAAAAAGCCGGCGAAGCCAGCACCGCCGCCGCCAGCAAGAGCGAGAACGATGCGCGCTACATCGGCAAGGACAACGGTCCGGGTGCTCGCACGGGTCTTAAGTGCTTCGAGGAAATCGATGAGATTTCCTTGGTGGCCGCACCGGGCGTGACCTCGCCGGCGGTTCAGGACGCGCTGCTCACCCATTGCGAGTCGCGCAAGGATCGCTTTGCGGTTCTGGACAGCCCGGAGACCGTACAGGGTGGTGTAGATCGCCTGTCGCGCCCCCGCGACTCGAAGTACGGCGCCTACTACTTCCCGTGGATTCAGGTCTATGATCCCGAGCGCGGCAACGTTTTCGTTCCGCCTTCGGGTCACGTCCTTGGCGTCTATGCCCGCACCGACAACGAGCGCGGTGTGCACAAGGCCCCCGCCAACGAGATTATGCGCGGCGCCCTGGGTCTGCGCTACCTCGTGTCCCGTGGCGAGCAGGACATTCTGAATCCGCGCGGCGT
>CAYWPR010000011.1:93545-113096 GCA_964460115.1 uncultured Myxococcales bacterium | reverse complement strand
GCCATTACAATCTTGGGAATGCGAAAAAGTCCAACTTGACGTGAAGCGCAACACCGCCCGCCCATCACGTCCGCCCCGTTCCCCTGGCTTCCGTCGCCGCGCGGCCTAGCGTCCGCTTTGCTCTCTCATTTCTGCCGCCGAATTGGCAGTTGAAACTGTTAGCTCAGGGTAGGGTTTCAGCTCAACGAGCTAGCCGGGTTGAGCAGGTGGGGCGAATTCCACAAGTCGGTTAGGTTAATTATAGTGCAGTGCAGTGTTGACTATCAGGCAAAATTGTATTCACCCACATCGATAAATACAGATGAATAGGTAGGTGTATAATCTGTTGGAAGCAACAGGCACCCCGAATCACCGCGAGTCGCAACCTAGAATCCTCTCACAGGTCCGTACTTAATCAAAATAAAATTGGCTTAATGATGGGCATCAATCGGGCTAGTTCGTCGGAGTTGTGCTTGAGCAGTGCGTGATCCCATGCTGTAGTAGTGTTTTCAGCACAATCCTTGCCAAGCGCTTTTCCGATTGTCTCAAAGCTTCCAAGCTTCTTTTTCAGTTCTTCTGGCTCGCTGAACACCCCGAGGACAAAGACTCGTTCTCGGAGTGAATCATCAATCTTCTTTTTTACGTCTTCTACGCGCTCAGGTTTCCCATCGGAATCAATAAGAAATACTATTATACGCTTAGGGTATTTCGACATATTGACCTGATGAGAATTGTTAAATTTCTCGATCACAGCGAGCCATCCACCGGCAGGAGGCAGGATCTGGATGTTTCTAGATTTCAAGCCTGGTTCTAATAGAAAACCGTTGGCAATCTGTCGATTTGCGTCATCTTCTGGAAGAACCAAAATGTGTGGTTTGAAATTATTTACGCTCATGGTTCAATGTCACCGCGAATAAGCGAATCGACAAGGTCGTCGTTTAGTTGGAGTTTATCGACGTTTAGAATCTGAGTGGGTTCTAAGTGACTTCTTCGATATAAGAAAAGCGTATTTTCATGTGAGAAGCGGCGGATAGCTTCAGGGTTGTGAGATGTCATCAAGATCTGCCCGCCAGATTCGAATACGCGGCGAAGTGATATAATGAATTGGCCTGCTTCCGATATCGATAGATGACTGTCTGGCTCATCCCAGAAACAGAAGATGGGGCCATATGCTTGATTCGCAGCTAAAACAAGCGCACAAATAAAAAAGCACTTTTCACCATCCGAGAGATCTCCAAACGGGAGAGACAGTTTTGAAGTACCTACACGAAACTGTACACTTAAGCTTCTGGCCTCGTTTCCAATGACCGGGTTCTTGATGTCAGAAAAGTCGTGGAAAATTTCTTTCAGGTAATTGTCAATTATCGCATAGCTTGCTGGCGAATGAGCGAGGAGCCCTGAGAACCACTCCGCCATGTTCTGGGCTGTGCGATCAGGCTCTAGGGATTCCCTTGTTGACTCTCCTGAAATCAAGCTTGGAATCGGCGCAAGAATAAGCATGCGAGCGAGCCATCGCTTGAATATAGAAAGCGGATCGCTCTCTGATTGTTCTTGAATGAGCGGTAACGCGATCAGGTGCCAGTCAATGCGAAAATTTGCCGGCTGTTCCGATGATTTTTGCAGATATACTTGTGCATTATCACGCGAATAGATGATTTTTTTATCAACGGCTAGCTCTTCGCTCTTTACTCGAAGTTCTCTAAATCCTGATGGGTATTCAAGGGCCAATTTATATCGGTATAGGACTTCTTCCAGAAGTACATCGATTTCAAATCGTATAGGGACATCTGCTCTGCCACGGCTGAGATCTTTAGGTTTGACGAGTTGTCCAACTCTGTTAGTACCACGAGCAATAGATTGAAACACTTCCAAGGCAAAACTAACTGTAGACTTGCCAACACCATTCTTCCCAATTAAAAGAATTGATGTTTTTCCGTCAATTGGAAGCTCGAAGTTTTCAAGACATCGGAAATTATGAATGTATAGACGCTTAATCATGATAGATTAATACTCCGATGCTGACAGCGGTGTCGTCATTGCCAGCCCGATCCTCGACAAGATCTAATGACAAAAGCATTTGGTTCTCAGACGATTTCTTCAGCATGCTAAAAAATCCTAGCGGATTTCCGGCGGCCAGTCCATCCCTTAGACAAGGACAGAGTTGCTCTTGAGAAAGCGGTCTGTTGACCTATCCATCGTCGGACTCTGGGCAGGTTACGGATGCTTTCCGCCTCGTTCGACGAGATCCATACGATAGGGCCGTGCCTGCGGTCAAGGATGTCATTCGGTAGCGGTGCAGGAAATCTGCGCTGAGCAACCTCAGCGGTACTGCGAGCCGCGGGAGTGCGTGCGGGGAAACCGTAGCCCCGGCCCCTACTGAGCATGGACCAGCCGTGAGGTCCAGCCGCCACGATGAGGCGTTGGCTCCCATTATGGAGGGGCAAAAAGGGGTATTTGTCTGCGCTTTGCGCAAAAATCTATATTGTGCCAAAAATGAATTTTGGCTTTAGCTGCATCAATGAGTCCGGAAACGACTGGGATAGAAGACGGAAGCATTTGGGGTAATTCGAGGAATCCGAATGCGCGTGTGAGATGCTGCCCCAAGTCAACCCATAGCCCATTTGGTGGATGCATAAAATGAGTTCGTCCTAGCAAATCATGCTCAGGCAGGAGGAAACCTGATCTGGGATGGGGATGCCCGCCGATTTCGCAGTGACTCCAATACTCATCATCTTGAAAGCGTCCTTTTGAGCGCTTACGCATGCTAGCGGGCGAAAGTACTTTTCGCAGATCCTCAGGAGAAGCCGAATACCACCGTTCTGCCTCCTTAGGATCTTTACCAAATAAGTACAAGAGATATTCGATTTCTACAAACTGCCTTAGCAAGGCAGCGGCAGAATACTGATTCCCTGCATCAAGAGCTAAAGTGGCACCTTGCGCCAATGCACCGCCCATCTGTACTATAAGTGCAAGTCCACGGCGCATATTATTCATTGGTAATCCAAAGGCCCATAAAACTTTTCCACATTCTTCAAGATTAGAAGCACAAGCACGACACGTAGACATTCTCACTTCATGAATGTGCGGGTCCATCAAAAAATGGGAATAGTTGTCCATCTCTGGAGTTGTTTGTCTTTCCATCGTTCACAACTTACCCATCGTTAAGTCGATCCTAAACAATAGGCTTACCGGAGGCATTGGTAAGGTCAAGGCGCACCATGTAGCGAGACGGCATGCTCTGCGTGGCGCCACGGAAGGCAGCGGTAGCCGGTGAGCCGGCCGGCCCGGCATGGTACAGTGAGTGGCGAATGCCCATAAAGATCGACTTGATCCAGGAGCTACAAGTAGCCCTGACCGCTCCGGCCGTAGCCCAAGTTCTACGCGATCACATCAAGCAAGCGCTTCTAGAGGTACTGACCGAACGGGATACAGACACCTGGCTGGACCATCATGGCGCAGCGCGTGTGCTGGGTCTCAGAGTGCCCGCATTCGTAGCCAAGTGCCGCCGCTATGCGGACCTTGATCAGATGAGCGCCGGCAGTGGACGCATGCGCCGCTGGCGGCGCGCGGACTTGGAAGCTTGGTTGCGCGAGCAAGGTCGCATTCGCCGCCGGACTCCCTTAGTGCCAGGTTCGTCCTCCAGTCGCTAACTGCTACCATTCAGATCTGCATCGGCGCGATAGGAATCACTCTGAATTCCCTAGAAGGCGGGACCACGACAGACTGTCCTGTCGCGCATCTCGCCTTCCGAACCAGGTAGAGCATAACGAGACTTAGGAAAGCGCTGCAAGCGCGCTCGAAGTCCCATGCCGCACAGCCAATCTATCGGCGACCGAGCTACGACACCGCTCGACCGCTTGTGAACGCCTGCCGCTCATATGACGCGCCAAGTGATCTGTAGAGTCTGCGACGCCTGATCGCTTTCTTTCGTCGGGCGCAAAGCCTCTCAACCGCCGTATAGACCCCACGGACCAACCTGGTCCATCCGTGTTACGGATTGAATAAATTTTGTACTAAAACTTACTTAAAAATTTTTTTTATTTGTTCAACCGTCGGCATCGCAATTTTCAACTACGCGCAAGCGAGCAAAGAGCCTGCTTGGCCAGCATGCGCCCGAGGAGGGCTTCCAAAGGTTCTGGCAAGCTTGGGCGAAGCTGGCGCAGATTCGGGGCTTGCTGAAAAAGGATTTTGCCAAGAACGGCGGCGGCATGCTCGCTATAAAAGGGAGAGGCGCCGACCAAGCACTCGAATAGCACGCATCCCAAGGAAAAAATATCCAGAGCAGGACCGAGGTTGTGCTGGCCGCTTGCTTGCTCGGGCGCCATATACTGAGGCGTGCCCAAGGCTTCTCCGGTTTGCGTCAGTGCCGCGACTACCTCTGTCTGCCGCGCAATTCCGAAGTCGAGCAAAGTGACTTGCTCGATTTGACCATGGCGCAAAAACAGGTTTCCGGGCTTGAGGTCGCGATGTACTCACGCACCGACGGGAAAACTTGCCGGGGAGTTACAAAACAGCGAATTTCCGTCGCTGTAATTTTGTAACGGTTTTAGTCGCCATTAAGGGAGCACAACGGATCGCCTGTCGGCTGTACTGTGCTCGCCAGGAATCGACTGAGCAATCAGACCTTGCTGGCTAAGCCTCGCCGTCGAGGTAGAAGCGTGTAGCCAAGAGTTACGGCACTGCTCGGGACAGACACAAAGGGGCGTTCAGTGCCGGCAGGTAATAGGAGTCTTAAGAGGTGGTGTTTTAGCTGAGAACAGTGGACCGCTCGGTAAACGGAACGTCACCGCACTAGAAGGACGGTTGTGTGTGGAAAATGTCAGGAGCAAAAGCCCTGCTGTCACTGGGGTAGACGCTTCTTATCGGGAATGCCGGATTCTTTGGATGCATTATTGCCTTAGTTACTGTCCAGTCTCACTGATGGGCTTCTGCGGATGTCCATCAGTGCCGTAATCAATATATGTTCCATCATACCCAGCTAATCGAAGAATAATCCGATTGATGAGAGTTCTATATGTATTTCGAAGTCTTATAGATCTTATCCTCGCAAAATGATCGGAAGTGTCAAATATGTCATGCGCCATTTGATGGCGGGCTCGTAGTGCATCATTCTCCGATTCACTCAGTCGTATTTTGATGTTGTTCAAAAATATTCGCATGCGATCAGCGGATCCTATGTTAACAGCGTTTTTAATATTATTCATGATAGCCTTAGCCCTTGTGTTCCCATTAATTTTTTTCTCTATTTCTTGCAGTTCTGGCTCGATTAATTTTATAAATCCATCTCGGCTGAGCTGTCCAGTGACCGCTGCTTCCTTATGGGTTCGGAAGTATGCATTTGACAAAATATCAAGGGCAGCTGAATATAGAGGTAAGTCTGTTCCAGCCGGCATACGCTCAGCGATCCAGCATCTCCACAGTACGTCATCGAGGTCTGATCGATCCCCTCATATTCTCCGACGAGGAAAGGCAGAGAAGCTACAGCAGCGCGAAGATCTCGCGGCACTGCGGGTGGGCGCGGAGCAGCTCGTCGAAGCGCGTGAGCAGGGCGGCTGAGGACTCCGGTTTCATGGTCAACAGCGCTTGATAGTAGTACTCGCCTTGATGATAAAGGGAGTGGGCACGGCCGGGGCGGGTGTTGGCCTTGAGCAGACGGTCGAAGCCCAAACTCTCGCCGGCAGCGCCCAGGATTGACAGCAACACTTGCGCGAGCGCGATGAGCAGGAGCAGCCGATCGCGTCGGTCACAAGACTTGATGCGGACCGCCGACAGCCCCATTCCGGTATGCTCATTCTTGGTGTCTCGAAATCGCTCTTCAATCGAAAAGCGCAGGGCATACAAGTTGATAATCTCCGACGGCAGAAGGTCCGCCCGGCTGCTCACCAGACACCAGGCCTCCTTCATTCCCTTTTGATGCTTGCATACAAACTGCGCGACCGGCTTCCGGTCGGTGGTGACCCGCGCCGAAGGAGTCGCGTGGGCGCGACCATTTTTTGGAACATACTCACGCGCCGGTCGTGTATTCCCGTCACTATCCTCGACGAGCGTCGACTCTTTGATGCGGATGATGTAGTCGATCTGGAGCGCCTCGAGGAAGGTGTAGAAGTCCTGGCTGCCGAAGCCGCGGTCGGCGAGCAAGGTAATGCGGACCGACTCACCCAGCGCGGCGCGGAGGCGCTCCAGAAGCTCGTCTTCTGCTGCGATGCGCTGGATATTCTCCGTCGGGACAGAGCGCCAAAGAAGCGGCGTCGCCCGCCCGCCTTTTGTGATCATCGATAGGGCGATGGTGGAATGTCCGTCCTTTGCGAACTCGGTCCAGTCCAAAGCGACGACGATCTGAGCGCGCGCGGCCTGCACGTACTTCACCCAGGCGGGCGTGAGCTCGACAGGGTCCAAGCGCGGGTTGCTCAGGAGCCTGTCGACCTGCTTGATGGCGTGCTTTTGCGACAGGCCGCGCGCACAGGCCAGGCCGCGGCCGATCAGCGCGACGCCTGCTTGGGCGCAGTGCAGCGTTCCCACGACAACGCCGTGCAAAGAAAGCAGCGTCTTTGCATGCAACTCCCCCTCAAACATGGGGGTCAAAAAGGAATCGGTGCGCGCAGACAGAAGGGTCGAAGGAAGGTTCATAGACCGAAGCTGAGGGCTCCGGAGCGCCTGGCAAGCTGAATCAAAGCGACCTCATGTACGATTGTGCCGGACTCATCAAGGGAATATGAGGGGATGCATCAGGCTTAGAACAGGTGGGCGATGTCAATCGTTCAGGTCATACTCCGCCTTATCAACAGGCGCAGGGGATAATCTAATAGCACACGCGCTATTCTTCGATTGGGAAGCAAGCTCTCAGTGAGGTCGCAAAAGAGCATTTAACTCTGCGTAATTCCTGCGCAGCAAAAAGTTAGCAAAAAGTTAGCAGGTAGGTCGACTTTGCCATCCAGAACTTACCGACTTTGAGACGGTCTCACGACATGCCCTCACGTTGCCCTCTCATGAATTTTCGAAAGGACGACCGTGCTCGCCAGCGGCGGCTTCCAGGGCGTAGCGGTCAACCTCGTGTTCGACAATGGCTTCCAGATGGCGCACGAGGCCGAGGCCGAAGCTGATGGGCACAGTGCGGGTGAAGCCGGTGAAGCCCGGTTCACCGTCGAGCCAACAGAGCTTGCGGCCAGTTTTCAAGAGGGCAGCCCGGATGCCCTCTTGCGCCTGAACCAGCGCCTGGAACGCATCGACGCCAGCGCCAGTGTGGGATACGACTTGCTTTTCCCCCTCGACCAGCGCAAACGGACACTCCCAGAAGTCGGGCGCGACCAGAGCAGGGATGCCCAAACGGACTTCCAGGTCAGGACCACCTTCAGGGTCGGTCAGCCGTCGCGTTGCAATCCATGCAGGAGTATTCATTGCAGTCTCCGGAGTCGCAGTCATGAGGTTATTTCCCGAAGTGCCAGTAGCACCAAGACTTGCAGGCCACTTCGCTGCCTAGCTCCAGAGCGAAGCAGGGGCCTCGCATGCGAGGGTCTGGGAGAGTGTTACAGAAGTTCCGGATCGCCATGCCTCCAGAGGCGCACGCAGCCTGACACTGCGCCAGCTGCGCGGCATCGACTCCGCATCTGATCTCATCGGATCTACCCGGCTCAGCAGGTGCAGCAGCCGTCATTGCGACCGTCTGCGCTTGCATCGATTCAGGCTTCGCTGCGTTAACCAGTCCGATAGAGAACGACCAGATCGTCGCGACCGCCAAGACTCCTGAATATCTGAGGGTGCGTATCACGGTTTCTCCTGTCGCCTGTCGGATACGTGATGAATGCGGCTCTCTATCGCATTAATAGCGATGCTTAGGCATTTTCGCTACGCGGCTCTATCCATTGCGGCTTATTGCCAGTCCCATAAAGCAGCCAACATGGATCAACTTCTAATGCGATGGCTAAACGCTCAATGGTATCCCCTCTGGGTTGCTTCTCGCCTTTTTCAATATGATTAATCGTAGAAGCCGCCACGCCCGCTTTATCTGAAAGTTCCTGCATGCTCAGTTTTCGCTTATCGCGAGCCAACCTCAGCCGAGGTCCGACGCTGTAGCTTGCTAGCGGTTTCATCGCGCCTCTATATCACGCCACCGTCGCTCAAGCACGTTGGGATAATTCATTCGCTATAGCGAACAATTTACCACCTCGTAGTATTCAGATCCTTGTTTCGAGGATACAGCCTCAGAAAATCGCTGGATCCATCTCTCTCTAGCAAGTGCGTAGCGCTGTCGTCGGTAGCTGTCTCAGCGTTGACTTTAGCGAATAAATTTATACACTTTAGCGAAGGAAAACCCTAAGCCACCGATTTCCCGACGAAAAATCCAAGGAACTTCACCTCACAACCAGAGAGTCGGGTTGTAAGCCGCTCTGCGGGACTACTTCGCCCGATGCTGAGATCGGCTCTTACACCGAGCATCTCGACGGTGGCAAATGGGTTCGCGAGGTCTTTGGCCACGGTGGCAGACCAGCCGCAGCCTGTGAGCGCTGTCTCAGCCTCTATCCGTCGGTGCTCCTATGAGCGTTGACCCTCGCTCGACGTTCGGCGCATGGCTCATGGCTCAGCGTGAGGCGCACAACATCTCGCGTATCGAGCTGGCAGCGTCGGTGGGAATTTGGCCCGAAGCCTTGTGGCAGATCGAGAGGCTTGGCCATCCTCATTCACCGCGTATGCGAGTTCTGCTGAAAACCTCGCTGCAAGCAATCATCGATAAGCGGATAGGAGCGGAACATGACGAAGCCAATCGATAGTCAGCCTATCCGAGATGACAGAGAATTGAAACGAATTACCCCATTTAGAATTCGTATCGATGTTGACTTTGTGCCTGATAACCATTTTTCCGGTTATAGGCTCGTGGCGAGCGGCAAGGCTGATATAGGCGATAAACGCCTAATCGTGCTTGCGCGTCCAGGTTTGGAATTTACCTCTGCAAGATGGTTTTACCGACTGGGATTTAGCGTGGGAATTGACGCAACTGTTGTTGTGCCTGTCGTGAACAAAGCAAACAAGGATTAAGGAGAAGACCATGAACCAGCGAAGTAAAAAGCCCATGGGCTCAAGTCGCAACAAGCATAATGCGCTTGCCCGTCAGATCCTCGGCGCCATCAAGCGGCAGACGCGCTCAGCGTTGCCGTCGGTAGCGCTTCCATGCGACACTGGAAACGCGGTGACTCCGACAGTGACGCGCGTCTTTGGCCCCTACCCCAGCGGCAATCGCTGGCGTCTGCTGCTGCGTCAGGGGAGCGCGCAGCATGCGCTTCCCTTCGACACTCGCGAGGACGCAGAGCGCGCGAAGGCGCAGATGGTCTTGGCGCTGGCGGACGCTGGCGCTCGCACGGTCGGTGATGTCCTCACAGAGTACATGGACTTCAAACGCGAGAGCGGCTGTAGAGAGCGGACGATCGAATCCTGCATGGGCAAGCTCGCTTACTTGCCGCAGAGCGCGACGCTATCGAGCATCACTCCGGGCAAAGCAGAGAAGCTGTATCGCGGGCAGACTGAGACGATGAGCGCGGCCACTCATCACAAGAATCTACGCGACGCTAAAGCGTTCTTTGAATTCTGCGTGCGTCAGCGCTACGTGACGAGCAACCCGTTTAAGGATGTTCGGCCGATAGGCAAGGCGAATGCGGGCAAGCCACAGCTGCGACGCGACGAAGCCAAGAAGCTGATCGATGTGCCGTTGCGGCAGGCTGGGGACGGCAATCGCTCTGCGCTCGCGTTGCTTGTGCAGCTGCTCATGGGGTTGCGCTCAGGCGAAGTGCTGAGCCTGCGCAAGCGCGACATCGATGCAGATGGAACGATCCTCATCGTCGAAGGCACCAAAACAAAGAACGCCCGTCGCTTGCTGGCCATCGCTCCGGTGCTGCGCGATCTGCTTGCGCGTCGCGTCGCATCGCTTGGCCCAGAGTCGCTGATCTTCGCAGACGATGATCGCGCTACGCCGCTCCCAACGGATCACCTGTTCAAGAAGCTGCACAAGTTCTGCAAGCTCGCCGGCATTCCCTCGGTCTGCCCGCACTCGCTGCGCGGCTTGCATAGCTCGCTGGCCGTGGAGGCCGGTGCAACGTCTACCGTTGTCGCCGCTGCGCTGGGGCATGGTAGCGATGCCATCACGCTCAAGCACTACATCGCGCCCAGCGCCATAGACGCTGCGCGCTCGTCTCGCGTGTCTGCCGCTCTACTAGAGCCCGACCTGGACCAGCTGATCGGCGCCCTGCGCAGCTTAGCCCCAGCCCAACTAGAGCGAGTCTTGTCTGCCGTCGGAGCAAGCCGCTAAGTCACTGATTTTGTTGCAGTTACTGCGCAGTTATTTCGGCTGAATTTCACAAGTTTTCCCGTCGGTGATGTTGATTTATTGGGTACGCGATGGATGATTCCTTTTTGGTGCGCGACCGCCAAGGCAGCGCTGATCTTTTGCAGAAGGGTGAGGGTTTCATGCAGGCTCAGCCCTTTTCCGCGCAGCCGCTGGGCCAGATCCTCGCCATCCAGCCACTCCATGGCCAGAAACGGTGCCCCATCTCTAGTATAGTCATGCGTGACATAGGAAACGATGCCGGGATGTTGCAGCTCTTCCAGAAGTTTCGCCTCTCGCACAAAGCGCTGCGAGTTCAGTTCAGAGGCTCTGCTTTTGTGCATGAGCTTGATGGCAACGGGCAGTCCGCGCATGAGATCGCGAGCCCGATAGACCGTTCCCATTCCGCCATGGCCAGCCGATCGTTCAATCAGAAAGCGCTCTGCCAGTATGGTTCCGATCATTGCGTGAGGGTCATTCATACTCATTCCTCGAAACTACGCAGTCACGAATGGGAAACTCTCGGCATACACAAGACCGCTATGGCAGCGAGCCACATGGTCAATCATGGGTACGCGACAAAAGTACGCAGCCTGGGCACCTTGCGTACAAGGTACGAGCACCTGCGATCTGCACTTTTTTTAGATACCCTCTCTTACGGTACCATATCTAAGAAAAGTCGAGGTCTGGCTTGTTTCTGGGGGAGGCCAGCAATAACAGGGCGCGAAAGTATAGCGAGGACGGAACCGCAGGGTGTCCTTTCGAACACCCTTTTGGCTTAGAACATGATTTGAGGGCCGACGTAGGTTTCCAGAAAGAGTCCGAACTGGCCGCCCACTGCAGCCAGCACACTGAAATCCACCGAAATGCCGATGCGATGGTTGCCCAGATAGAAACCGGCGCCACCGCCAACCAGCGCTTTGCCGAGCAGCACCGAATCGATACAGGGTCCCGAGGCCGGACAGACGCGATTCAGGCCGCTTGGTACGGCGTTGTCCTTATTGGTGCGCAGGTTATATCCCGGCATGGTGCCGCCATTGACCGACGAGCAGCCTGGCGGCATGCGGTTGTTCGGAGTTCCACTGTAAGTAGCGCTGCAGACGTCGGTAGGCTGAAACGGCGAATTGGGATCGCTTGGCCGAGAGCCTTCGATGTTCAGCGCTCCGCGCCATTCGCCGCCGCCTACATCTAGATGGATGTAGGGCCGAAAATACTGCCCATAATTCTTGCGAAACTGATAGCGCAACTTGCCAAGGACCGCATAGCCAAACTGGCCCTTGGCCGTCGGCGAGTAACAGGGATTTCCCGGCGAGGTCGAACAGCCGCTGGAATTGTTCAAGGCGTTCACCTGGCTGTCGGCGTTGTGATTCAGATACGGTTCGAAGCGCGCCGATACTCCCAAGCTTAAACCGCGCCACAAATACACACCGAGCTCGGCCCGCACGCCGATGCCGCTCCAGACAAAGCCGTTATTGGCAGCGTGCGAGCGAACGTAAGCCTGATCATCGCGGCTGTAAAAATAGCTTACTTCAGCGTTCGTGCCCGGCATGATAAGTGCGCCACCGCTGCCCACGCCCAGATCAAAGTATACCCAGTCGCGTGCACTCTGCAGACGGCGTTCCTCGTCGGCGCGTTTTACATATTGGATGGGATCTTCGCCATCTGTGCCTTGCGCCACGGCCGGTCCGCCCGCAGTCACTCGCACGATCAGCGGATTGTCGGGCGAGCCCTGGCTGCCGCAAACCCGTCCTTTGGCGTCAAAGGCTGAAATGTAGTACTGAAGCGATTTGCCGCTTACTGACTCTGCCGGAATCTGCCCGACAACTTCACCCTGCTGCCGACGGCTTGGCTGCATGGTCACTTCGGCGTAGCGCTCCTGCCCGGCACCGCGGAAAAACAGCGACACTCGAGCGGCCACCGCCCCTTGATGAACCGCCGTCGTGGTGGCGTAAAGAGTCAGCTTTTGATTGCTCCGCGCATCATCGGGCGCGTTGTGCTGCAACTCCACCTTCAAGACAGGGTCAAGCAGCTCGTCGGCATTGTATTCCAGCGGCTGCGTCGGCTTAGACGGCGTGGTGGGGGTCACCGGCAGCTCGTTTGGCGTCGCGGGTACAGAAGGGGTCGGCGAGGTCGCTGGCCCAGGCAGCGACGTGTCATTTTGCGTCGGAGTCGGCGCCGAAGCGGGCTCGCTCGGCGGCGGCGAGCCATTCATTTGCGCCACCGCAGAATCCCAGACAAGCTGCATCTCTGGCGTCGCCAGCGTTGGGTCGAGCTTGGCTTTGGGATTGATGATCAAGGCTTTGACAAACTGCTGCTGGCCGCGCGATTTGTCTTTCAGCGCGATGTAGACCATGCCCAGGTTTATGTACGTACGCGCCGCCTGCACGGTCTGGTCCGTGCCGTTTTTGCGCAGAAGTGCAATGGCATCCGTCAGGGTTTTGCGAGCTGACTCGAATTCCAGCGCGTCATAGTCTTCCATCGCCTTTTTGTTGAGGTAGGCGACGCGATCTCCGGGACCCGCAGCCACGGCCGGCGACGGCGCAACCAGTACAGCGAGGCAAACAACCAGTGCTGACAGCCCCCAGCACCTCAATACAGACTTAGGCTGCATCATGCGAAATTCTTGCTCCTGCGAAAAAACCATAGCCTGAGCTTACAGCGACTTGGGGGATGCTTAAAAGGACATAGCGGCAGGATGCGCTATCGAGACGGGCCGAGCGGCCTACTTGGCCGCTTTCTTCTTCTTTTTCTGCGCTTGGCCAGCGTTTTTGGCTTTTTTGCCCTTCTTGGCAACCGGCGCCTCTTCGAGGCAACCGCGGTTTATCGTCTGGCCTTCGTTGATGATGAAAAAATCGGTACGGCGGTTCTTTTCGCGGCCTTCGTCGGTCAAGTTGCTTTCGATGGGGCAGCTCTGTCCAAAGCCTTGGGTCTGCAGACGGCTGGCTTCAATCCCCTTGCCGACCAAATAATCGTACACCGCCTGCGCTCGATTCTTCGAAAGAACGATGTTTTTGCGCGCCCTGCCGCGGTTATCGGTATGCCCTTCTATATGCAGCATGGCGATCTGCGGATTTTTGCGCAGCACATCGACCACTTCGTCGAGAAGCTCATAGGAATCAGGCAGGATGCGCGCTTTGTTCGTCGCAAAATGAATCTGCCGCTTCAGCTCGATCTTTTGCGCCGTAACGACGACAAACTTCTTTTCCGGGCAGCCGGAGGGCGGAACTCCGGGCTCGTCGGGACATCTGTCGAGCCTGTCGACCACGCCATCTTTGTCGCGGTCCGTGTCCGGGCAGCCTTGATTTTCTTTGGGCCCGAGAACATTCGGACATTTGTCGTCAGCGTCGAGCAGCCCGTCTTTGTCATTATCGAGATCCGGGCAACCATCTTCGTCCTCGAAGCCGTCTTTGTCTTCCGGCTCGTTTGGACACTTGTCGGCAACATCGACGATCCCGTCCTTGTCATTGTCAAGATCCGGGCAGCCGTCTTCGTCCTCGAAGCCGTCTTTGTCCTCCGGCTCGTCGGGGCATTTGTCGGCGTTGTCCTTAAGTCCATCGCCGTCGCGGTCGCCCATAACCGGCACGAGCGGTCTTGCTGGTGCGTACTGGCACTTTGGCTGCGGAGATTTTTCCAAAGCCAGCCGCGCGTTGCGGTCGCTGATTTGAACTTGTTCTTTGGCTGCGAAGTAATCGCCATAGCGCAGGTCAGCCTGCGCAAATTCATAATGCGATTCAGCCATAGCCAATTCAACCGGAGCACAAAGATAAGCGCCTTGATTGCGCGCCTGATCAATGTTCTGTTTGACCCCGACTAGCTGCTGTTTTAGTTGCGAACCGGGACAACCGGCAAGAAGCGGTAGCAAAAACAGCGCAAATGCCGCTCCGCAAGCCGAAAATGCTTCAAATTTCGGCTTACTCGACTGCACAACCGCCGAGCTCCACAAACGCCCATTGGGCACCATCACGGCTTCTCCTCGGTGCGCAAACCTATACCATTGCTGCCGGGTGCCAAATCGGTCTTTTTCTTCACCACGCCATCTTTGTTGATATAGATGGACTTGTCGTTCGGATCGTAAACTGGCAATTCTTTATTCTGTGTACGCTGATCGCTGACTTGCTTTGCCAAAGCCGCGTTTTGCTGAGCTTGTTTGGCAAAACTGTTAGCATCTTGAAATCGAGCGTAGCCAGCTAATTCCTGCGCGCGGCGCAAATATTCGTTGGCCGCGGTCCATTCATAGGGGGCCATTTCCGACGCGCCTTTGGCGCGCAGCTCGGCAATGTCGCCGGACGCGCCAAAGGTAGCGCGCGACATGTAGGTGATGGGGCCACAGGCGGCTGCGCCAGCCAGCCAAGCCACCGCACCTCCAGCGACAAGACGAGGCACTCCTCTCATAAAAAGCACGGTATCAGCACGCCGAGGGTCGCGTCAAGATTGCCCATTTCCGCCAGATCGCCAGACATCGATTATGTACAACCACCTAAAGACCTGATAGTATTCAAAAATCAACGTTCTTTTGGCGTCGGGAGGATCACTTGAACGCGCTCATTAGCTACTTGCTCGATAACCTCATGCTCGACTTTCAGGGCGATCTAACCATGGAGATGGTCAAGGATTTCCTCCGCAACGACGAGAGCCGAGACAGCCAGGCCCTGCTGGCCCGCCTGGTCGAAGACCGCGGCACCGGCGACATGATGATCACCCTGGCGGATTGTTTGAAAGAATACATACGGACAGGCATTCATGAAAATGTAGTGCGAGACCAGATCCGTATGTATACAGAAAGCTGAGCATATGCACAGAAATCTGTGCATATGTATGTAAAGCAAAGCATAAGCTTCCTGAAACTTCGGAGCTGAATTGGCGAAGCAGGAATGGGCTATAGCAGTTTCCCTACAAATCGACAAATGGTTTGTAAAAATTGCGCTCATGACTGCCTTAGGCACATTAGGCTGCAATGTTTCAACGGATCAGGAAGTTTTTCCCCCATCGCCTCAGGAATTGGTAGCGTTTGAGGTCGTTAGCGCCGAGCTACCGCTGCCCGATCCTACTGCGCCGCAACCCATCAATTCGAACATCGCAATCCGCTTCAGCGATTTTCCTGATCCGACCACGATAAACTTTCCCGCCTTGCAGTTTGGCCCACGCGGCCAGAACATTCAGTACACGGTCGAGGTCAGCCTGGTGGCCAAGCAGATTCGTCTGCGGCCACGAGTGCATTTATTGCCACAGACCGATTACTTCGTCTTGTTATCGCCCAGCATTCGATCGCTTCTCGGCCGGCCGCTCGGCAGCAAAGATTTCGCGGCCCAAAGTTCTGGCTCGCCTTTTCTTCTGAGTTTTCACACCGGATCGCAGCTTCAACCGGAAGCGCCGCCGCCGCCGCCGGTGCAGCTTGCCGACTTGCTTTTGCCAAACGGTCCGCTGCGCCAAAGCTGCGCCGCAAGCGGCTGTCATCAAAGCAACCCTCAAACTGGACCGGCGCGGGGCTTGGATTTTTCGGCCGCGCCCGACTTGGTGCGACAAGCGCTTTTAAGTAGGCGCGCCGGCAGTGAATCATTGCGCCTCGTCGCGCCGGGTCAGCCCGAGATGAGCTATCTATTGCGCAAAGTTCTTTCGGCGAGCGCCGGTGGCTTTTTGCGCATCGATGGCGATCCGATGCCCCCGCCTTCGCTGCCGCCTTTATCGCCTGACGCCCTTTTTGCCATCGAAACCTGGATTCAAGGCGGCGCCAAGTAGAACTTATAGGCCAAGCAGGCCAAAAATGACGAAGCAGTAAAGTCCGCCGACGAGAATCATGCCTAGGCCCCAGGCCAAAAGCTGCCGATAAAGCTGCGCCTGAGCGCGCGGCGGCGCGCACGCTAGACACAGCGCCCCCAAAGTCGACAAGGGCGAAACATCGACCAAATGCGCACCGACGTTGACACTATCCGCCAAAACCAGCGGCGAGACCCCCAGCGTCGCGACAAGCCCCGGAATCGTCGGCAGAAAAGCCGGCAGCACCACCCCGGATGAGCTGCTATACGCCGACAAGGCTCCCGTCAAAAGCCCTACAAGCAGCGGAGCAGTACGCGGCGTCGCCATTTTGCTCAAAATCTGCGTACACAGCGCAATGCCGCCTGATTTTTCCAAAATCGCCATCAGCACCGTCATGCCGCAAACCATCAGCACGGTTCCCCAGGGAATGCTGCGCAGCGCTTTTTCTTCGTCTTTTGGCTGGGTCACACTCAGCAGCAAAGCCGCCCCGAGCGCCAGCACGCCAACCTCTACCTTGTAGCGGCCCACCAGAAAAAGCATCGTCAGAAGCACGGCCAGCGTCAGGTAGTGGCGCCAGCTTAGCGGCTGTCGCCGTTCCTGCAGCGCCGCGCGCAACCGAGCAGCAAGCTCAGCACTCGGCTGGCTGCGCAAAAGCGGCCAGCCGCCAAATAAAAAATAGCCGCCAAATCCCAGAATGCAGTGCGCGATAAAGCACTGTCCGTAATTGTGCCAGCCCACGCCGACTAGGCCGATGCGCCCCATGAGCTCGACGGCGATTGCGCCGGTTGGAGCCACCGGAGAAAACGCCGATGCATTGCCGCCACAAGCAACCATCAAAGCCATAAGAAATGGCGAAATGCCGAGTTCAGCCGCGGCTTCCATCGCCACCGGCGCAAGTAGCGCCACCGCCCCGATATTGCCCGCCCCCATGGTGCCAAGCGCGGCCGCCAGCAAAAAGAAAATCACCGGCAATAACCCAAGGCGCCCCCGCGCGAGCTGCACCGCCCAGCCCGCCAGTCGATCGAGCGTGCCGTTGACCTTGGCATGGCCAAACAGAAAGGTCAGCCCCAAAAGGGTCAAAAGCAAACCGGTGGGAAAGCCGGCGCTGACTTGGCGCGTGCTCATGCCCAGCACCGCCACCCCCAGGGTATAGGCAAAGACCATTCCCAAAAGGCCGACGTTGATGCGCGAAAAGATGCTGACCCCGATGGCCAAAAACAGCGCCAGCAAAGACAGTATCGGTCCCAGCATCACGAATTTGCCCGTCTGCTTGGTTAATCCACGCTTAGAAGCACAAACTTGAGGTATCGCCCTTCAAGAAATGCCGGCGGCACCGGATGATCCGGACCTTGCGAGGATTTCTCCAGCACCGTCACTCGCCGGCCGGCGTCATGCGCCGCTGCGGCCACCATGCGTTCAAAAGCCTCCTCGTCGATAAGCTGCGAGCAAGAAGAAGTCGCCAAAAGCCCGCCGCGCTTTACTGCATTTAGCGCCAGCATGTTCAAGCGCTGATATCCCTTGAGGGCCGCTTTCAGATCGCGCTGGCTGCGCGCAAACTTTGGCGGATCCACGACGACCACGTCGAAGCGATGCGGAGTGACCCACTCGAGGTAGCGAAAAGCATCCTGCTCGACGGTTTCCAGGCCGAAAAGCTGATTGCGCTCGGCATTTTGCCGCGCCGCCTGCAGCGCCCGCGCGGAGCTGTCCACACAAGTGGCCGAGCGCGCGCCATGGCGCAAAGCCAAAAGAGCAAATCCGCCCACGTAACAATAGACATCCAGCACATCGGCATTGCGGCAGTACTGCGCCAGCCGCCGCCGGTTTTGCCGCTGATCCAAAAACAGCCCGGTTTTTTGCCCCTGATCCAAATCGACGTGCAGCTCGACTCCGTTTTCGCGACAGGATGCGCCGTTTTTCAGACGGCCGGGATCGCCAAAAACCACTCGCGTGCTTCCGGCAAAGCCCTCGATATGCGAGAAACTGCCGGCGCCGACCTCGACAATCGCGGAAAGACCAAGCGGCAGCTCTTGCAGAGCTTTCCAAATCACTTCTTCCTGCCGTTTCATGCCGAGCGCCGTAAACTGCACTGCGGCGACATCGCCATAGACATCGACGACAAGTCCCGGCAGTCCGTCTCCTTCAGAATTGATCAGCCGATACGCGGTGGTTTCTTCGCTGGGCAGACCAATGGTTCGACGCAGCCGCAGCGCCGCGCTTATGCGCATTTGCAAAAGCGCCGCCACCGCATCGCCGGCCGGCACAAGGTGCTCGGCGACGTCTAAAGAATGCGGTGACACCGCGGCAGCATTTACCTCGAGCGCACCGCGGGTGAGCATGCGCACCATGATTTGCGAGCGCGGATTGACAAAGCCCGCGCCAATCAGCCGTTTATCGACATCCAGAACCTCGACGACATCGCCCGGGACGATATCGCCGGTGGTTTTCTCAATGGCGCCGGAATACACCCACGGATGGCCGCACCACACAGGGTTTGCCCGTCCGCGCTTTAAAATTACTTGAGCTCGCACAGCAGTCACGGCCGGCAAACTAGCATGAATGCGGGCATTTGGTCACCGCCTCAGGCGAGGCTGTGTTATGCAACCAAGAACATGGATGCGCCTTTTTCGGCACAAACGTCCAAGCCTAGCGCGCCTGCGGCCTTAAAACGTGTTCTTGGCCCCTTGCACCTGTGGGGCATCGCCGTCGGACTGGTCATTTCCGGAGACTATTTTGGCTGGAATTACGGCCTTAGCAAAGCCGGCCCCGTGGGCATGCTGGCCGCGGTGTTTCTGGTCACGGTGATGTACGTCTGCTTCATTTTCAGTTACACCGAGCTTTCCGCAGCGATTCCTCATTCGGGCGGACCCTATGCCTACGCGCGGCAAGCGCTCGGCCCTTTTTGGGGTCTGTGCGCCGGAGTCGCCACGCTTTTGGAATTCGTTTTTGCGCCACCGGCCATTGCCCTGGCCATTGGCAGTTATGTGCATTTTCGCGTACCCGCCCTGCCCGTACAGGCGGTGGCCACCGCTGCCTACGTCCTTTTTGCGATCATCAACTGCCTGGGTGTAGAACTGGCCGCTCGCTTCGAACTATTTGTCACCGCCCTGGCGGTGTTTGAGCTGGCGGTGTTTTTCGGCATCACCGGACCGCATGTGCAGCCAAGCTTATTGTGGGCGCCGCCGCTTTTGCCCTTTGGCCTGAGCGGCATCTTTTTGGCCCTGCCCTTTGCCATTTGGTTCTATCTGGCCCTGGAAGGCGTGGCCATGTCGGCCGAGGAAGTCATCAATCCGCGGCGCAATATTCCCATTGGCTACACCGCCGGCCTGTGCACCCTGGTGGTTTTGGCAATGGGCACGCTCATCTGCACAAGCGGCGTCGTGCCCTGGCCCGAGCTTGTTAAAGACGACTCACCGCTGCCACGGGCCATGGCCCACGTGCTGTCCGCGAATCACCCGCTGACCCATATGATGGTCTACATTGGCCTATTTGGGCTCCTCGCCAGCTTTCAC
>CAYWPR010000011.1:0-93535 GCA_964460115.1 uncultured Myxococcales bacterium | reverse complement strand
GGCATCATGATGGGTTACTCGCGGCAGGTGTTTGCGCTGTCGCGCGGCGGTTATCTGCCGCCATTTTTGTCCTATTTGCATCCGCGGCGGCGCACGCCGATTTGGTCGGTCATCGTTCCGGCGCTCTTGGGATTGGTCGTGGTCAAAACCGGCAAGACCGATCAGGCCATTACCATTTCAGTGCTCGGAGCCGCGGTGCTGTACATCTTGTCGATGGTCTCGCTGCTGGTGCTGCGCCGCCGTCAGCCGAATTTGGTCCGGCCGTATCGAACGCCCGGCTATCCCTATGTGCCGCTACTCGCGCTGTTTTTGGCCGTCTTGTGCCTTGGCGCGATTCTATGCAGCGCCCCCGGCTTGGGACTTTGCAGCCTGGGAATCTACGGGCTTTTCATCCTTTATTATTTGCTGCGCGCTCGCCCGCGCGTGCTGGCCCAGGACGCAAAGGACATATGACCCGCTTCTTTTTATGGGCCGCCCTGTTTCTAGGGGCTTGTCAGCGCTTTGCGTCTAGCGATCCGCTTAGCACGGCTCGGCGCTATTTGGACCTTATCGCCAATGAAGAACTGTCCGCCGCCTATCACATGATGGACGATGATTTTCAAAATCGCTGCGACAAGCCGTGTTTTGTGCGTCAGGTACAAAGTCAGCGCAGCCTGCTATTGGAAGCGCGGACGCAACTGCGCGCGGGTCAAGCCCGCGTCGAAATGAGCGCGCAGCTCCCTTTGCCCGAGGGCCCGGCCCTGCGGCTTATACGCAGCGCCGGCAGCGACGGTCCCTATCTATTTGCTGACAATCCGCTCGATTTTTATCCGCAAAATACGCCTGAACAAGCGCTGCGTTCTTTTATTCGCGCCCTCACTGCTCGGCGCTACAGCACGCTTTTGCGCTTTGTTCCCCAGTCGCTAGAAGGCCAATATACCGTCGATGCGCTGCGTCAACGTTTTGAAGGCGCGGATCGCACCGCGCTTTTGGCCCAGCTCGCCGCCATTGAGCTGCACCTTGTCGAGCCTTTCGTGTTTGACAAAGAAGGCCAAGCCGCGCGGCTGCCCCTTGGCGAAAGCAAAGAAGCCCGCCTGCTTCTAGAAGAGGGCCGCTGGCGCGTTTTGCAACTGGAATAAATTCTAGCGATAAGAACTATTGAACCACCACTCGACTCCGAGCCCCAGATAGTGCACCAATTGGTGACCCGAGCGCACATCCTGCGGCTCAAAAAGATAGTACTGCGCATCCGCATTGAGCACCGACAGCGTATAGACGGCATACAGCATGGGCCGGCTATAAGTGCCCGGACCGAGCGGCGCCACAATTGGCAGCACGCTGGCGCGAAAAACCATCGGCAACAAGTAGCGGGCGCGATCCTGATCAGCGGATGCCGGCCGGCGCACCTGATAAGACAGCTCCACGGCCGTGTGAAAATATCGGGTCAGATACGCCGTGGGGCGAATTGCCAGCTCGCCTTCTGTATATCCGCTGTCGTCGCTGCCGCTGGCATCGCTGATGCGACGAAAATAAGCTGCGGACATGATGCCGGCGCGCGGTCCTTCAAAGTTGGCGGAAAAAGCCAGGGTCAGCTCGCGCGCGCTGCTTATCTGCCGTCCCAAATCAAAGCCGTAGGGTTTGCCCAGGTCGCCAAATACTGCCAGCCCGCCGGCATGGCGAAAGAACAAATTGGCGAAGACAAAAGAACGCAACCAGCCGCCAAGCTGCGCGCCGACGACATATCCGTAATCGGCAGGCAGGGGCTCTGTAGGCAAGCCGCTTAGCGGCGCTTGCGGCACCTGCCGTTCTCCAGACGGGAGATAATGAAATTCGCCGTACACGATTAGCTTGCCGTTTGGCAGATTGGAAAGCGGACGCAGAAAATGCGTCGCTTTAAACGACATGACCAGCCGCGGCCGATCAAGTGTCGTCACATTGGTCGTCGCCGGCATGGCATTAAGGACACCGCCGTCGGGGGGCAGATGGCGCGCCGGCACCGGCACTTGCTGAAACTGATACAGATCATCCAGGCGATTCATGCCCACTTGCAGCGCCAGCCAGGTCTTTTCCTGATTGAAGCGATAACTGGCACCACCGCCGACGGTATTCAAATTGTCCAGGGGCCAGAAGTCAAACAAGTATACATCGTCGCCGCGGTACATGCGCGATCCGGCCCACAGCGACAGTCCGTGCAGCCCCAGATTTTCGACTTCAGCATAGGCGTTGCGAATGGCGAAGTTCTGCGAAAAATTGCCGGTGTAATGAAACAAGTCGCCGCTATAAGCCGGCACAAAAATCACCCGCCAGCGGCGATCGCCGTCCGCGCCGATTTGACCGCCATAGTAAAAGTTCAGCTCCAAATAGGGCTGCTTTTCGAGCCTAGAGCCAAATGAAACGACGTTGACTGGGTAGCCGCTGTGGCCGCGCAGATCGGTGCCAATGCCGATGCGGCCGTAACTGCCAAAATCAAAACCGCTGCCGGTGACCGTGGCCGGAGGCGGACTGCCCGAAGCGCCATACTCGCTATGCGCCGAGGCACGGCGGGCGCCGCTACTGGGCTCAGCCGCCGGTGCCGGTGCTTGCCCGTGGGCCACAGCACCTCCTAGCCCGCTGCAAAACAGACAGGCCACAAGCAATCGCCATCCGGCCCGTTGCGCTTGCCAAAAGCGCCCAATGTCCGACCCACGCCACGCCCAGAAAGGTAGCTGCATGGGCGTGGCATAGCGCGAACCGCCCTGCCGAACAATACTTGATCCGCATCATAGACCGGGCGCTTTTCTTGACGCGCCTAAGGACTGCGGAGATGCTGAACCACCAACATGCCCGCAGTCCAATTCATCGTCGAGGGAGGTCACCGCCTCTCCGGCACCATCCGGCCCGCCGGCAATAAAAATGCCGCCCTGCCGGTCATCGCCGCCGCATTGCTTACCGATCAGCCGGTGACTTTGCACAACGTTCCGCGCATCCGCGATGTCGAGACCCTGGTTGAGCTTGTGCGCTCCGTCGGCGCCGAAGCAAATTGGGCGCGCTCTGACGAGACCGGCCGGACAAATACCCTGCATATACACGCCAAAGAAGTGCGCGCCGCGTCGCTGGATCCGATTCTGTGCGGCCGCATTCGCGCATCGATCTTATTGGCCGCGCCGCTTTTGGCGCGCTGCGGCGAAGTGGCTTTGCCGCCTCCGGGCGGGGACGTCATTGGCCGCAGACGCGTCGATACGCACTTTTTGGCCTTCGAGCAGCTTGGCGCCACGTATGAACTGGGCGAACGCTTTATCGTCCGCGCGCCAGCAAAGGGGCTATGCGGCGCCGACATATTCCTCGACGAACCCAGCGTCACCGGCACCGAAAATGCGCTGTGCGCAGCCGCAGCCGCAGCCGGAACCACCGTGCTGCGCAACGCCGCCTGCGAGCCCCATGTGCAGGATCTGGCGCGCTTTTTGGGCCTTCTTGGCGTACCGATCGAAGGCATTGGCAGCAATCAACTGACGATACATGGCGCCGGTCCGCACCGCACGCTCGGGGGCGGCAGTTTTCGCATTGGCCCGGATCACATCGAAATCGGCTCTTTCATCGGTCTGGCCGCGGTCACCCGATCTGAGCTGCGCGTCGCCGACATCGGCAGCGAGGCCATGCACCACCTGCGAGCCATTCGGCTGGGTTTTGAACGCCTGGGCATTTCCTGCCGGGTCGATGGCGGCGATCTGATCATTCCCGCTGAACAGGCCCGCTGCATCAAACCCGATCTGGGCGACCATATCCCCAAACTCGAAGATCAGCCCTGGCCCGCCTTCCCCGCCGACCTGATGTCCATCGCCATCGTTGCTGCCACTCAGTGCGAAGGCGTCATTTTGATGCACGAAAAAATGTTCGAGTCGCGACTATTCTTCGTCGACAAGCTCGTGGGCATGGGCGCGCGCATCATTCTTTGCGATCCGCACCGCGCCATCATTTCCGGGCCGTCGATGCTCAAAGCCGGAACGGTCGAATCACCCGATATTCGCGCCGGCATGGCCATGTTGCTTGCGGCATTGTGTGCTCGCGGCACCAGCACCATTAACAATGTCGGACAAATCGAACGCGGCTACGAACACATCGCCGAACGGCTGCGCGCGCTTGGCGCTCGGCTAGAAGCAGTCTCTCCGCTCAAAAAATAAGCGCGCCCTTTGGGCCCCGCCTTCCTAAAAGCTTGTCCGTCGTAAATTGGCGGATCGGGCCGCGGCATTGATCACCACGATTGAAAATGCCCCTGCCAATCTCATAGTATTAGCTCGTATGTTTAGTAAACTCCCCGTATCAGACCGAATTGCTGCGGAGGCACTGCACTGGTTTCCTAAGCAGGTCTTTAGCCGCGGTATGGGTTGGGCCTCGCGCTTGTCCGTACCGCAACCGCTGCGCGAACCTTTGTATCGCAGCTTTTCTCTGCACTTCGGCGTCGATCTTGGCGAACTCGATCGCCCACTTTCAGAGTTTGAAAGCTTCGACGATTTTTTCTGCCGGCCGCTTCCTGCCGGAGCTCGGCCGATCGCGCCAGGGGCCGATGTCATTATATCCCCTTGCGATGGAGTGCTTTCCGGCGTCGGCACTGCCGACAAAGACGCTTGCATCCACGCCAAAGGCCAAGAATATACCGTCGGTGGCCTCTTACAAGATGACGCCGCCGCCCAGCATTTTATAGGCGGGACTTTTCTGACGCTGTATTTGGCGCCGCACAACTATCACCGCGTTCATAGCCCGCTACAGGCTGAGGTGTTTGGCTATCGCCACATTCCCGGAGCACGCTATCCGGTTAATCCGCTGTCTGTGCGCACCGTGCCACAGCTTTTTATGCGCAATGAACGACTGGTTACGTACTTGCGTTCGCCTATCGGTGATGTCGCCCTGGTGATGGTCGCCGCCACCGGGGTCGGCAACATTACGGTATGCTATGAACAGACCCTTTCGACGCCAGCCGGGGGGCCGGATCGCGGAGCTTGCGCGTATGAACAGCCAAAGCCGCTTAGCAAAGGAGAGGAGCTAGGCATGTTTCACCTCGGTTCTACGGTGATCCTGCTATTCGAGCCAGGGCGCGTGCGGGTCGAGGCAAACGCGGGGACTTCGGTCCGAGTTGGCCAGTGCATCGCTCGAACAACCCATGCTTCATCAGGGCCTGTAACTTGAGCAAGCAACAGCGCGAGCGTGGAAGAGACGAAGATTTACTGTTCAGCCAAAGCGAACTGGCCGAACTAGACGCCGAGCTGGCGCCACAAGCCGATGAAGCGGCGCTGGCCAGCGCGCAAACGCCGGCGCAGGCCTCGCCGCCATCGCTGGACGATTTGGTCGATTCGGCGTTTTCCGACGAAGAAACCGCGGAAAAACAGCTACAACTGTCCAGCGATGTAGATCTATCCGCTGGATTTGTCGGCTTTGTCGAGGCCGAGCCAGCGACCACCGGCGAAATCATGGCGGCCATGGCCGAGCAGCCGATAAGCTCCGCGCCCGCTTTGGACGAACCGAGCCGCGACAGCAGCCGACCAACCGTTGCGGTTGGTGAAATTAGCGGATCGGCCACCACCCCCTCCTCGTCAGATCAGGAATTGCCATCGGTAATTTTTGATGATTCACCATTTGGCGAGGGCGATATGGCGACCTCGCAGGATCCGGGCGAAATCGTTCCGCAATTGGCGGCGCTGGCTGCGGCCATCGACACCCGGCAACAGCGCAGTCTGCCGCTTGGCGATACGGTCCTTAGTTCGTCGCCGCCGCCAACCGCCGATAGTTTGCAGGTCGAGGTTGTCGCCGCCGGGGGAGGCAGCCTGCCCAATTTGCGGGCGCCGGCCCTAGTTGCCCTAACCCATACAGTGGAAGACGGCCTCGAGCATAACCATGCCGAAGCCATCGGCTCGGCGACAACGGCACCGGCCCCCGAGCAGCCGTCTGGGCATACCCCGGTGGTGTCGCTTGCCGACCACGAGTTTCAACTGATGGAAGACTCGGAAGAACATCTGGTCGTACCGGACGTCGAATCAGAATCGGAAAACCTCGTAGCGCCGCTTCTGTCCAATGAAGACAGCGGCCCGGTTCTGGCGTTTGAAGAAACTCCGGCCAGTTCCGATGAAGTCGATGGCGCTCCGCAGGATACGGCCATTGACGACGCCTGGTCAGAAGTCGCCGAAGACGATGATCGGTCTACGCAAAGCGCCGCGGCCGAGGACCTGCAGTCCATCGATTCGTCGAGTGATATGGCGGATGGGGTCGCCGAAGGGCCTGCGGACCTGGAGCTTCCCTTAAGCGCCCGCGTCACCCCGGTTTTGGGCATCCCGACGGTTCCGGGCGCCAGTGGGTCTGAGGTAGCCGACGAAATCGAACCCGATCGGATGCTGGATACGACTCCGACGGCGCTGTCCGCCGATATGCTGCCTACCGCTGGCCAGGACGATCTTCTGGATGTCGAACCGGCCGAAACCGGGGCGGCGTTGGGAGCGTTTGCCGCCACCGCAGCGGGGCTCGATGCCACCGCCGAAAGCAGAATCAGCCCGGCGCGTGAGCCGAATGCTCCGCCCATTCCCCGCGATGCCTTGCGGCGTACTTCGCCCGGCGTCGCGCCGCCGCCCCCGCCCCCCGCGGCGATGAGTTCGGCGCAAAAAAGTGCCGCTGGCGCCGCCGGACCACCCCGCATGCCCGCGGCAGCGACCACAAGCGCGTCATCCGCGGCGGCGCGAACCGCGACCCCGCCGCCCCATGCCGTACCGCCCGGCGGCCTGAACTTCGGTGAAGAAACCAAACTGCGCAAAAAGCGCCGCAGCAAGCAGTGGTTTGAAGAGATTTTCGACGAAGACTATCTGCATACGCTGCCGTTTATGACCCCGCATCAGACCGAGCGCGAGGTCGCCTTTCTGCTGGAAGCCTTAGAGCTACCCACGGGTGGACGGGTTTTAGACATTGGTTGCGGCTACGGTCGCCACGCCATGGAAATGGCCTCTCGCGGCTATCGCACCGTGGGCCTGGATCTTTCGCTGCCGCTGCTCATCCGCGCCACCGATGCCGCGCGGCATCGCAGCGTCAACGTCGACTTCGTGCATGGCGACATGCGCGACATGTCCTTTGACGGCGAATTTGACGGAGCTTACTGCTTCTTTACGACTTTTGGTTATTTCGATGATGACACCAATCGCCGCGTCGCTTCAGGAATCTGCCGCGCCCTCAAACCCGGAGGTCGCTTGGTTCTGGAGCTCATCAATCGCGATTATTTGATCGGCGATCTACCGACCCGCGTCTGGTGGCAAGGCGACGGCTGCGTAGTGCTTGAAGAAGTCGATTTTAACTACTTCACCTCGCGCTTGCAGGTTCAGCGGCAGATCATTTTGGAAAGCGGCCGGCAGCTTGAACAAGAGATTTCGATTCGCGCCTACTCGCTGCACGAGATTGGCAAAGTTCTGCATCATGCCGGTTTTCGCGTCCTAGAAGTCTCCGGCAGCCTGGAGCTGCGCGGCCGATTCTATGGCAATGAATCGCGTCAGCTTGTGGTGGTTGCAGAGCGAAGGGCCCAAGACGGATGAGCGCGTCCCAGAAGTCGGAGAAGTCAGAACACTCGGGCGGTCTGCGCGTCGTTTTGATCGCCTTGGTGATAAACCTGCTCATTGCCACTTTTAAATTTATCGCGGCTTTTTTCAGCCAATCCACCGCCATGCTCGCCGAGGCAGTGCACTCTTTGGCGGATACTGCCAATCAAGCCTTTTTGCTGATTGGCATGCGGCGCTCTTCTCGTCCGCCCGACGAGCTGCACCCCTTTGGCTACGGAACCGAGACCTATTTCTGGGCCTTCATTGTTGCTGGCAGCATTTTTCTCATTGGTGCGGCCGTCAGCATTTGGGAAGGCATGGAAAAAATCTGGCATATCTACCAAGGCAAACCGGTTCATCATGGCGACGTCCGCTGGGCCATTGCGGTCCTGGGCGTATCTCTCGTGCTTGAGCTTTGGTCGCTGCGCACCGCGATTCAAGAATTTGATCACATCCGCCAAGGCCGCGGCCTGCGCCAAGCCTTGCGCGACATTCGCGATCCCACCGTTTTGACTGTGCTCTTTGAAGATCTGGCGGCCATCGTTGGCCTCGTCGTGGCGCTCCTCGGCGTGGTCTTTACCCACATTTTCCATCAGCCGCTGTGGGACGCTTTGGCCTCGGTGCTTGTCGGCCTGGCCTTGGGCGCGGTGGCTTTCTTTTTAGGCCGAGACTCGATGAGCCTGCTTATCGGCGAAGCCGTCCCCGAAGAAGAGCATCGCCGCATGGTGAACCTGGCTGGAAGCTTTCCTGGTGTCCTGCAAGTCGTGCACGTGCGCACCATGCACATTGCTCCGCGCGAAGTTCTTGGCGCTTTCAAGCTGCGCTTTGCGCGCGAGCTCACCATGGATGAGCTAGAAGCCAAGATCAACGATCTGGAAAAACACCTGCGCGCCGAATTTCCGCACCTTGTGCGTATCTACGTCGAGCCCGGCTTCGACGAATCGGCACTGCGCGGCCAGCGCAGCCTCGACTAAGAGCACCTAACAGAACCTACTGCGCGTCCCGATCACAAGGTCGTCCGTCCTCACGGCCCGTAGGCCGCTGCGGGCGGGCGCCCTCGCGCTCGGGCCTGCTCGCTACGGTTCTGTTAGGCGCTCCAAGTCAATTTAAAATAAGGCCAAGGCCCAAGCGATGATGAGCATGCAAAGCATGCCGGTAAAGCCGAGCATCGCGACGCAAAGCAGGCCGCGTCGCAAAAGCACTGTATCGTAAGCCAGACGCTCGACGCTGGCCCGCGCGCATAGCACCACACGCGGCAGCAAACTGTCTTGAAAGCGCCACAGCGTCGCAAAAAGTGCCGGCGGCAGCTCGACGCCGGTTGGACGCCCGGGAATCGTCGTGAACCAAGGTTCGACGGCTCGCGCCGAAGCCAGGCTGCGCTGACAAGCCAATAACGATCCCAAAAGCAGCAAATTGGGGATCTCGCGCGCTTCGGGATGCGCTTTTTGCGACAGCAGAATACCGGCCAGCGTGCGTTGCAACTGCTCGCTGTGCTCATGGCACAGCTTGCGGGCTCGCTCTTGCACCCAGCGCTCGACTCGCACCGCTGCCAAGCGGCCCAAAAGCAGCTCAAATTCGTCCTGCAGCGCCGGTTCTGCGGACAGGCTTTGATCTTGACGCTGCGTATCGACCCAGCGCAAAAGATCCGAGGTAAGCCGGGCCTCCTCTCGCGTCAGCACCGCCAGCATGCGCCACTGCTCGGCATCGATGCGAGCCGCCCATGATTCTGCCTGAGCCACCGCCTCAGCCGTCGTCCAGGCACCGCCAGACCGCGGCACGGGCGGCGCATAGAGCGGCAACAAGTCCACTTGCTCGATGTAGGCATGCTGGCCAAGGTCGGTCAGCAGCCGATCGAGCTTTTTGCCATCTTTGCGCAGGCTGCGCTGCGTTTCTGTAGCGATGCGCCGCCGCTGCCAGCGGCTTTGGGCGACGCGGAAAAGGTACGCTAGCAAAAAAAAGCTGGTCGCGGACTTGGGCACCAAAGGGAGCGGCGGCAACGTATAGTCCGTCGGCACCGCCAAGCCCGCGGCCAGATTCGCCGTGCGCGGCGTCGGATCAATGTCCGATGCATACTCGGCAGAGCGCGAAATTTTCGGCGCACTTTGCGCCGCCTCCGCATGCGTGGCGACTTGTAGCTGCGGCACGCCGATCCCCGGCCAAGTCGGAGGATCAAAAATATGCTCAGCGGACTCGGGCAAAAGACCAGGAACGGGGGGCGGCAAAAGCGTATCTTCTTCGAACTCTTGGCCCGCTCGGCCTGAGCGAAGCGGCGGAAAAGCCGACGGTCCCGATCGCATGCTAGCCATCTTTAACCAGCATGGTAGCGAGGATCGCTCCTCAATCAAATTTTGCGCGCTTTTGGCGGAAGTTCTTCTATGGCTGCACCCCGTGGTTCTGTGATACTGGAGAGTATGGCTGAGCGACTTGTGGTTCTAGTCGAGAACGATCCGATACTGAGCGAGCGTTTGCATGCCGTGCTTTCCGCGCACAGTTTCAGGGTTGAGGCAATCGCCGACGGCAATGAGCTGCTTAATAGCCAGCAGTTACATCCGCATCTCATCATCCTGTGCATCGATCCCAAGCGGATGGGCTGGGCCATTTGCAACCGCATTAAAAAGACGGTGCAGTTTCGTGATGTGCCCCTCATCGTCACGTCGCAGGAAGCCACCGACAAAGACTTCGACGATCACAAAAAATTGCGGACGCGTGCCGAAGAATATCTGCACAAGCCGTACAGCGTCGATGTGCTCCTTGGTAAAATCGATCTGCTGATCGGTTTGCATGCGCAGAATCTTTCGGACGATGCCGTCGTGGCGCTCGATGAAGCGGCCCTGGAAGAAATCTCCGTAGATGAAGCCGTCATCGAAGAGGAAATTCAAACGGAAGACGATTCCCGCGGCACAGGACGTTCCTTTGTCGATCCCGAGCTAGATGACGAAACCGATGCCGCCTTTGCCGCCATCGGCGCCGGTGGAAGTGGAACCGAGACCGCCATTTTGTCGCCAGCCGCCCAGTCGGCAACGCTGTTTGACGACAAAGGTCCCGCGCTTTCGGCGCTGCGCAGTCCGCAAAATGATCCGAACGCGACGGTGCGCATCGGAATCTCAGCGGCCCTGGCGCAGCGCATGGACGATGAATCTCCGGCCGTACATGCCGAGCTAATCACTGCCAAGCAGGCGCTGTCCGAGGCACAGCACCGGGCTGACAAAGCCGAGCAGCAGGTCAGCTTCTGGCACGATCAGCGCGATCTTTTGGCCAGCGAACGCGATCAGCTCGCCGCCGAACGCAATCAACTGGCCATCGAGCGCAGTCAGCTCGTTGCGGAAAGGGACAATCTGCTTGGTTTGGTCGACGAGCGCGCGCAACTGATTGGCGAACGCCGCGATCTTTTGGCGCGCATGGAGCGTCTAAGTGCTGAGCGCGACGAACTTCTGACTGGCCATGATCGTTTGGCCAGCGATTTTTCGCACCTGCAAGCGCGCATGGCCGAAGCCGAAAAGCAGTTGGCGACGCCGTCTGTCGAACTGACGAATCTGCACGCCGAGCGCGATAAGTTGCGCGCCGAGCTGGAAGAGCTGAAAAA
The DNA here is from genome assembly GCA_964460115.1 of uncultured Myxococcales bacterium. Classification (GTDB taxonomy): domain Bacteria; phylum Myxococcota_A; class Polyangia; order Palsa-1104; family JAEUJZ01; genus JAEUJZ01. The sequence goes on along the minus strand of CAYWPR010000011.1, from coordinate 82,432 downwards.
CCGACCCGCAAGTGCCCCGGCACCGGCGACCGGCCTAGTCCGCGACCGCGAGATGATTGGCTTCAAGGAAATCATCCACAAAAAAGACAAAGAGATACTCGACCTGCGCGATTCCATCGATGCCAAAGATCGCCAGGTCCTTGATGCCCGCGACAAGGTGCGCGAGATCGAACGCCAGAAGCGCGAGGTTGATGAGCGCCTGCTCGCCTTTGAACGCGAGCAACTGAGCCTGCACGAAAAGCTATTGGACCTGGGACCAAATTCCAGCGGCGGGCAGGAGCGCGAAAAGCAGCTTCAAAGCCAGCTCGAGGAAGCGCAGCGCCAACTCGCGCACAGCGCGGAAGAATTGGCCGGGCTGCGCCAGCACTTGGAAAAAGAGACCGCGCGCGTCGAAACGCTATTGGCCAAAGAGCGCGAGCACAGTGCCGAAGCGCTACACCGCAGCCAGCAAGAACTTGCCGCCGCGGTGCAGGCCGAAAAAGCCAATGCCGAAGAGCAGCACCGGCAGCAAGAACACAAACATGGGCAGGCCTGGGCGCAGTTCGAGGCGCAATATCAGGCCCGCTTCGAGGAGCTGGCGCTAAGTCACGAAGAAGCGCTGGCAGCCATGCAGCGCGCGCACTTGGCGGCGGCGCAAAATTGGCAAGTTCAGCACGCCGAGTTCACGGCGCAGCTACAAAAAGCACATGCCGAGCTTTTGCAGCTTGAGCAGCAAAACCAGCGCAACGCCGAAAGCCAGCACCACCGCTTTGCCGAAGAACTGACCGCCCAGCACCAAGCAGCCCTGCAGCGCGCCGTGCACGAAGCGGAAGAGCGCGCTAAAGAAGTGGCTGCCGTCGAAAAAGAAGCTCTGCGCGGCCAGCTTACGACCACCGAAAAACAGTTGGCTGAGCTCAACGCCCATCTGGCGGCGCTGCAACATCGAGCCCGCAGCGATGAAGAAACGCTGGCCAGCCTGAACCAGCGCAGTGCCGAGCACGATGCCGAGACCGCTCGGCTGAATTCGGAAATCGCCGAGCGCAATCAGAATCTATTGACGCTGCGTAGCGAAAACGCCGCCATGCAGGAACAGATACAGCGCGCTTACCAGCGCCTGGTCGGCGATGAGAATCAAATGCTGCGCGTGCGGCGGGCTCTGACCATCGCCATTGGCATCCTCGATGAAGGGCAATCGATGACCACCGAGGGCGCAGACCCCGTGTACCGCGAAGCCTAAGAGCATCTACGTGCTGAAGCAGGCGCAAATGGGCGATGACGTGCTGGCGCCGCTGCGCGAGCTGCTTGAAAAATATGATCTGCTCCTCAAGCTGCATGAGGAGCCGCCGAAGAAAACCCTGACGCGACGACAAAGCTTGCGCCAGCTTGCCGCTCGCTTTCCGAGCGCGCTGCGAGAATGGGAAGGGCTTGGCGTCTGCGAACTGCGCCACCGCCACAGCTGCATTGTTGCCTTGCTGGCATTGCGGCAAAGCGACCCGAGCGCGGCCGGGGCGGCGCTGGCAAACGGCGAGGCTTGGCTGCGCTATATGCTGGACCTATACGGCTGCCTGCGTCGGCTCCTTGCTGGCCATGCCGATAGGCCGCGGCAGCCGGGGCGGCGCCTGTCCGAACTGGCCTATCAAGAAGTGGCGGCGCTTCACGGCGTGTCCGTGCACGACGTCAAACAAGCGCTGTTTGCATCTGCGGTCGCGCAGAACGAAAAAGCCGCCGTTTAAACATTGCTCCGGCCGGTCAATCAAGTGGCCAGGGCCGCGTATCAGCGATAGTCTGCGTTCATGGGAAAGAATCTATGGGGGCGGCTGACGGCGCTGCTCGCGATATCGCTACTGCATATCGCGCCCTGCCAAGCGGAAACGGAACCGCATTTGCAGCGCGCCAGCCAACTGATTTTGGCCGGCCAGCTTGAAAAAGCCTGTGACGAACTGCTGCTTTCCTACCAAGTCAGCCATGATTCGGTGCTGTTTTTGCGCATCGGACGACTGCAGCAGCGGCTGGGCCACCTTGAAGCAGCACGGCAGGCTTATGCACGCTTTCTGGCGGAATCAGGTCCCGCGACGACTGCAATGATGCCGCTAAGCAGCGGTCCCCACCCCGCCCTCAAGGCCGAAGCCGAGCAAGCGCTGCGGGCGCTGAATCCGCCGCCGCCTAAAGCACCGGACCTACTCAGGTCGCCAAAGATGCTCGGCGATTCGCCGCTGCCGCCGCCAGGCTTGGAAGCGCCCGGCCAAGGTCCCCTGCCGCTTGTGAGCACAGCACCGGCAATGCTGCACCGTCCCCGGCGCAATGCGCGCTTGATGAAAATCGGCGGGCTGCTTTTTGCCGCCGGGTATCTGCCGGCCCTCATCATTCCCTTGGCTCTATCGACTTCGCTGGATCATGAATCCGCGCCGAGTCCCGCCAGCAATTACACCCTGCTGATTCCGCTTGTGGGGCCTGTGGTCAGCGGCATCGTGGCGCCCGCGACCAATAGCGCCGGACACGGTGCACAAGTGTTCTCTTCATGGAGCGCACCGTGGATGCTGACGAGCGGTCTATTGCAAATCACCGGCTTTACGCTGTTTGTCGCCGGAACCCTGGGCAAAGGCACAACGATTTAGCCATGGCTTTGGACCTACAAACTGCGTCCGCGTCAGAAAACGGATATTCAGACCGAAAAACCGGCTTTTCGCTGCCGCAACTGCGCATCTTCGCTGCGCCCGTACAGGCAGAACTTTGCAGCGCGGTGGCGGCCCTGGAAGCGCTTTGCTTTGACCGCCCTTGGGGGGCCGACGAACTGCGCAGCGTCTTGGCCGAGTCCAGTGCCAGCCTGGCCTGCTTGTTAGCTCCCCCCGCAACCGCCGAGCCCGCCTTGGGGTCGCTGCTAGCGTATTGTCTTTACCAAACCGTGCTCGATGAGTGCGAAGTGCTGCAACTGGCCACAGCACCCATGCTGCAGCGCCAAGGTTTGGGACGGTGGCTCATGGAAAAGCTGCTTTTTGAAATGCGGCAAAAAGGCGCGCACGCGGTCTTTTTAGAAGTTCGCCGCAGCAATGTCGCGGCCCGCGCCCTTTATGAAGGACTCGGCTTTGCCCTTTGCGGTCTGCGACGCGGCTATTATTTCATCGGAAATCAAAGCGAAGACGCGCTCGTGTTGCGCCGCGATTTGCAATGAGACGTAAATTTTACGGCGCGGCCTGGGCAGCGTATGCGGCATTTGCGGCCTGGTTTGCGATCAACATTCATGCCGCCTCGGCCCATCCGCAATATGCCGTCTCGACCGTAAATCGCTATGGCAAGCTGCTGCTTGGGCAGCTTGGCCACGCGCGGCTTTTTTATACGCTGATGATCGGCGATGTGCCGGCCTTTGCGCTGCGCCAAAAAGCCGATCGCAATGGCGACGGCCGGCTCGATGCAGCCGAGCAGCAAAGCCTGGCGCAAAGCCTAGCCGAAATGGTTAGCGGCGGACCGCAAACCAAACCCGGCGTTTTGGTCGAGCTAAACGGCCAGCCTTTGCCTTTGATCTGGGATGCGCCGGCCATGCCGCTACCCGATCCGCGAGTTTTGCCGCTGGCTTTTCTGCTGGAATTGAGCGCCCCGCTGCCCATCGCGACGAACTCGGCCAAGGTGCAAGTGCTGCGCTATGACGACCACGTGCCCCTAGCGCCTATCGGCGATGTCGAGCTACGCCTCGAAGAGGCCCCCGGGGTAGCAGTGCTGCGAAGCTATCAAGGGCAAAGTCCTTTCGGCGCCGCAAATGCCGCCCCGCCCGAATTGCTTTTTCAAACCGCGGGACCCCCGCGCTCATCGCTTTCCGACCGAGCGATCACTGTGCACTTCAGCATCGCCGCTCCGCGCTTGGCAAAAAGTTTCGCTTTGGGGTCGGGCCACTGGGTTCGAGGTTTTGGCATTTTTCTCGCGAGCGCTTTGCTTTTGGGGTTGGCGCTGTTTTTTTGGCAGTTAAGCCGGGCCAGCCGGTTTGCAAAAGCGCGCCGCAAGCTTGGCGGCTCCGACGAACAGTCATGAGCGCAGCGCGCAACCCTTGACTAACCAAGCGGTTCTTTTACGCTAGGGCCGGGGACCTCTTTTCGCGAAATCTTCATGTCCACACCAACTTTCTTTCGCCACTGGGACATCTTTACATGACGCTCGGCTTGGTCTGCGATGCATGCGACACTCTCAGCCCACTTACGGCCACCGTGTGTTCTGTATGCAACGCGCCACTTGGAGTCAGCATGACCGGACGACCAGCCGGCGGCGCAATAGGGGGAACGATGCCCCGAAGCTGCCCCAACTGTAGCAAAGAAGTGCCACGCGAGCACCGCTTCTGCGGTTTCTGCGGCACCCGTGTCGAGTCGAGTAGTGACCTACGACCGGCCTGGAGCAATGCTCAAAACACCCGCGCGCGCCTCGTGCTTATCAAAGGCGAAGGTCAGGACGGCATCGCCTTTCCGCTGGGCGACGGCGATCACGCAGCCGGGCGGCTGGAAGGCGGCATCATGTTTCCAGAAGATCCGCTGCTATCGCCGCGCCACGCCACGTTTTTCTTTCGCGACAACAAACTTTATGTTCGAGACGAAGCGTCGCGCAACGGCGTCTTTGTGCGGCTGCGCGCGCCCAAGCTATTTGGCGCGGGAGCGATACTTTTGTGCGGCGAGCAGCTTTTGCGCCTGGATGCCTGCGCGCCCGAAGAGCCGCCGATTCCAGATGCGGAAGCGACTTACTACTACGCGTCTCCGCATCGGCCGGCCCGGCTGGCGCTGGCCCAGCTTCTGGTCGGAGGAGAAATCGGCCTCGTCTACCGCGCCCGCACCGACATGATTACCGTCGGTCGCGAAGGCAACGATGTAAACTTTCCAGAAGATCCGTTCATCTCCACCCGACATGTGCAAATCACTGCACTTGAGGAAGGCCGCTTTCAGGTCAACGATCTGGGCTCTAAAAACGGCACCTATGAAAAGATCCCCATGCTGGCGCAACTATTTCCCGGGGATCATGTGTTCCTGGGACAGCAGCTTTTCCGAGTCGAGATAAATGGCTAGAGAGGTCGCGAAGTGATCTGCAGAACCTGCGGCAAGGACAACCAGCCAAATTACCGCTTCTGCCAGGAATGCGGCTCGCCCTTACCTATCGAGGGCAGCAATCGCCCGCGCGCTGCTGCAGAGACTCGTCCCGCCTCGCGCGGCCGACTGGTGCTTGTGCGGCCGGATGGCAGCGATGGCGGGGCTCATCCGCTGGCCGAAGGCTCGAACTTACTAGGCCGCGGCACGGGGCCCCTTTTTGATGCCGACAGCTATCTTTCACCGGTTCACGTGCGCATCGAGCTTGGCACCGGCAAAAACGAAGGCCGCTGCATCATTCGCGATGCCGGCAGCTTAAACGGCGTATTTCTGAAAATCACCGAGGAAGAGCTTCTTCACGACGGTGCCTTTTTTCGCATCGGCCAAGAGCTTTTGCGCTACGAAAGCCTGCGCCAGCCGCGACTGCTCGACGACGGCACCGAAGTCATGGGCTCGCCCAATCCCGGTTTTTGGGGCCGCATCTCGATCGCCATCGGCCGCAACCATGACGGCAGCAGTTTTCCGCTGCTCGGCGACGCGGTGGTGCTGGGACGGGAACGCGGCGATATCTTGTTTTCAGAAGACGGCTACGTTTCTGGCACCCACGCGCGTATTTCAAACCGCAATGGCCAGATTTTCTTGCAAGATCTGGCCAGCTCGAACGGCACATTTCTGAAGCTGCATGGCGAACGTTCGGTGCCTTCAGGTACCTATTTGCTTCTCGGCCAGCAGCTCTTTCGCATCGCCTTAAACTAGCGATTCAGAATCATCGCGCTCAGCCGCCGCGCCGCTTGCGGAATCCGCGAATTCCGGCGCATCTGCAGCGGCGTCTTCTGCAGCGGCGCGCCCGCCGGCAGGGAGCAGCGCGCGCAGCTCTTCTGCAGAAAAGGTCTGAGCCGAGCCCTCTTCTAGCAGCACGCGCACGCGCTGGCGCAAGATATCCAGGTCTAAAACGCGCCCGCTTCCCGCCGGTGTTTGTACCCGCCGCCCGACCTTGGGCAGCCCTTTGCCCATTTCTTTATAGGTATGGTGCTCATAGACCAGGCAGCACTTGAGCCGCCCGCACTGCCCGGCCAATTTCGACGGATTTAGCACCATGCCCTGATCCTTGGCCATGCGTATAGAGATCGGCTGAAATGCCGGCAAAAACGTCGTACAGCACAGCTCGCGACCGCATGAACCAATGCCGCCGACGGCTTTGGCACCGTCGCGAGCGCCGATCTGGCGCATTTCGATACGAACATGCAAGTGCTGCGTCAGATCGCGCACCAAGTCGCGAAAATCCACTCGATCCTCAGACGCAAAATAAAAAGTGGCTTTCTGTCCGGGCTGTATCTCCGTCTGCACAAGCTTCATCGGCAGTTTGTGTACGCGCAGCCGCTCTTTGCAAAAATGATGCGCATCGACCTCGGTCACGCTGGTGCGCTCGCGCTCGCTTACTTCTTCGGGGCGGGCGCGGCGCAAGACCCGCCGCGGCGCAGACAAGCTGTGACGCCGACGAGTCGCCACCATCACCTGGCCCAGTCGCTGGCCCCGCTCGCTTTCGACTAAAACGATGTCTCCGATGGCATAGCGCTCGTTTCGGCAGTCGTATTCGCGAACCGGACCGCTCGTGCGCAGCTTGACGCCGCAGAGATAGTAAAACTGCACCGGCACTTCGGGAGGCGGCGGTTCACTGGGGCTGACTTTGATAATCGCCGGGCGCGGCGGCGGCACCGAATCATCGTCCGGGCCGTCCTCTACATCGATAGGATCGATGGGGCGCAGCGGCACGATCTCGCTGCTTGAAAGCGGCGAGCGTGCGGAACTGACTTCTTTGGCTCCCGGCGACCAAACCGGTTCTTCTCGGTGATCTCGTCGAGAATCCGTGCTCGGCCGCCGTCCACCCGCGCCGCCGTCCACGGGGCGCGGACGATTGCCGCTGGCGCTGCCTTCTACGGGGCGCGAACGATTGCCGCTAGGCCCGCCTTCTACAGGTCGCGGACGATTGCCGCTGGCGCCGCCTTCTACAGGCCGCGGACGGCCAGGGCCGGCACCTTCGAGGGGTGGCCCGCCGCCTGGCCGACCGGCGTTTCCACCCGAAGGCCGACGGCGTCTGCGCCTTTCTCCGCTGGAATGGGAAGGCGAGACGCCTCCTGGATTTCCGCCCGCCGGACGCCCCCCCGCTCGGCTTCCGCCTGCCGGACGGCCGCCACCAGCAGAGGTTCGTCCGCTCGCCGGCCGAGCACCCGCCTGCGGCTTTTTCGGACCACCGCCGCTACGTGGTGCAGGGGGACGACCAAGGCTTGGCGCTTTGGGCGGTTCGCTCGAATCACTCATCGTGTGCTCGCTTTGGGCCTGTTTGAAGCAGACGCCGTATGGAAGCATTCAAGGTGCATGTGATGCAGCATCTGCTCCAGCGCCAAAGGAGCGCCGGTATAGCCGCGTATCGCCGATTGTGTACTGCGCACCCTATGCAGGCCGCGCAAAAGCCGCTCGCAGTCGTGAAGCAAAAGCTCGCGTTGCGGCTGCAGCGGAGCATTTGCTTGCGCCAGCAAATCGTCGTGCAGGCGCAACCATAGAAAATCCAGCACGGAGAGTGCTTGCTCGCGGTCGCTGCCGACTTCGACAGCGACTTCGACAAATCGGGTGGGGCGCCCATCCTGAGCCGCCGCATAAAGTTCCGCAGCCATTTGTGCCGAGCGACCCAGTTGATCGCGATCCTGCAGATAGCGCAAAGCCCGCCCCAAGCTGCCTTGCGCAAGCTTGACCACCGCCAAAACTTCCTCATCGCTGGCGGCGCTGCCTAGATGATTGCGCAAAAGCGCCGCCAAATCCGCATCGCCAAGCGGCGCAAAGCGCAGCCGCTGACAACGGGAGCGCAGCGTGGACAGCAAGCTGCTTGCCGCCGTCGTAATCAGCACAAAGTAAGTCGCCGGACGCGGCTCTTCCAGCGTCTTTAGCAGCCGATTGACCGCTGTCACCGCCGTCGGCGCTGTAAACTGATCCGCCGGATCGAAAATCACCATCTGTACCCGTCCTTCAAACGGCGGATACTGCAGGCGGCGAATGACCCGATCGGCCTCGTCGGCAAGCCCGGACAGGGTCATATCAAAAGAAATCAGATCGGGGTGTGTGCCCGCCAAAAGCTTGCTGCAGGATGTACAAAGGGTCCCGTCGACCGCGCCGTCTGGCTGAGACCAAAGACAAGCCGCGCCGAGCTCCGGCGGATTCAAGCAATTTAACGTAGCAAACAGCGCCCGCGCGCACGTCGCTTTGCCGACCCCCTCGGGGCCGTCAAACAAATAGGCATGATGCGGACGGCCTTGGTGCAGCGCCGACAGCAGCACCGAGGTTACTCGAGGCTGTCCGACGATGCCCAAAAGTCCGCGCAGCTCGCTGCGCAGCCCTTGCGGCTCTGCGGTTACGGCGGCAACTTGTTCGAGTGGTAAAGCTCCCGGGCGCGGCATTTTCGCGCAGTGTATGAATCTGCTCGGCTGCCGCCAATGAAAAATCGGAAGGACGCAGTCTAATTTGCCAAGCAGCCGAGCTGTAGCTGCATCGCGGCAGCGCGGCGAACGCTGTTGCCATCTGGATAATCACGTCGCAGGCGCCCTAGATATGCGCAAGCCTCGTGCACAGCCGCCGAGCGACTTTCTCCATGCCGACGCAGCGCCGCTTCTGCCATCAGCAAAAGCGCATCATCGCCAAGCAGCGAGCTTTTCTGCCGTTTGACAAAGCGCTCCAGGGTGGCGATGGCCTGCTCAGGTTGATCCAGATCGTTTAGATAAATTTGCCCAAGCAGTATCGCTCCATCATCCAGCAACAACTTGTTGTAGTGCCCAACGATGATGGCCTTGCGAAAGGAGTCTTGCAGGCGCTCTAGCCGCTTGGCGGCCTCTGCCGAGTTTTGCTCGGCGCGCAGAAGCTTGCTCGCGGCAAAAAGCGCGTCGTCAAATAAGGGCCCGCGTGGAAAACGCTGCCAAATGCTGTCATAGGCGACAAGCGCATCGGCGGACTGGCCCTGCTTTTCGTAAAGGCGCGCTTGGTAGTAAAGCGCAAAGCTGCCGACGATTTCGTGCGCGTGTAGCGTCGCGGCCAGTTGGCCCAGTTCATCGGCCAGCGCCGCGGCCGAGACGTTTTCTTGCATCTCAACCAGCAAACGCAGGGCGTCTTCCGCAGCGACCTCATCGGGCCAGCGCGAAATGATTTGGCGGCATAAATGTAGCGCTGCCTCGGGTTTTTGCAACGGACCGGCATAAAGGGCAGCGGCGCGAAACAGCGCCCGGGCAATGGTTTGGCCATCGCTTGATAGCGTGCGCACCATGACAAAGGCGCTGGCTGCTTCGCTTGGCCGTTGCAGCCGTTCTAAGATCTGCGCCCGCCGAAACGCCGCAGTGCCGCAGGGATCCTTGGCTTCGAGGCGCGGGTTTCGCAAGCAAGCCTCGACGATGCTTTGGTAAAAAGCCAAAGCACTGCTTGGGTCTTGTTCGCGTTCCGCGCGCTCGGCCTGTGCCAAATCGTCAGGCAGCGGCGAAGCTCGGCCGATGCAGCCAAACCCGCCCAGGCCCACGGCCAGCCCCAAAAGCAAAATCAGCCCTGGCATAGAAGTTGGCGCAGCACGGAGGCCGCGTGCGCGCAGGCCGCGCGATCGACGTCAAGATGAGTGACCAATCGAATGCGCCGCGGACCAAAAGCGCTGGCCAAAATTCCCTGCGGGCGCAGCAGCTTGATAAGCGCCGCGGCGTCCGGAGCAGCGTCCAGCAAGTCGAAAAGGACGATGTTGGTTTCAACCGGCACTACGCGCACTCTAGGCAGCTCGGCCAAGCTTTGCGCCAGAAACTGCGCATTTTGGTGATCCTCGACCAGGCGGTCGTAGTGATGCGCAAGCGCATAGGCACCGGCCGCCGCCAGAATTCCTGACTGACGCATGCTGCCGCCGTACATTCTGCGAAAACGACGGGCATTTTTGATGTCGTCGCGACGACCGCAAACAAGCGATCCGGCCGGCGCGCCAAGCCCTTTAGAAAGACAGACCGCGACCGTGTCGAACGGCGCCGCAATCTCGCGCGGGGGCAGCCCAAGATGCACGGCGGCATTCCACAGCCGCGCGCCGTCCAAATGCAGACGCAGCTCCAGCCGCCGCGCCGTCTCGCAGACCGCATGAAGCTGCGCCATGGGCCAAACCCGCCCGCCGCCGCGGTTGTGAGTATTTTCAAGGCACAAAAGTCCCATTTTCGGACTGGCATGATCGGCACGTACCGGCTGATAGCTTGCTTCCAGATCGGCAGCGCCAAACAAGCCGCTCGGGTCGCGATGATCGAGCGGCCCCACGGTCACAAGCTGCACGCCCGCCAAAGCCGCGGCCGCCCCCGCTTCATAACATCTGATATGAGCTCCCTCGCTGACTAGGACGTCATCGCCGTGCCTGGTGTGAAGGCGCAGCGCAATCTGGTTGGCCATGGTCCCCGAAGGAACAAACAGCGCCGCTTCTTTGCCAAGCAGCGCCGCTACCTGTTCTTCCAGTTTGCTGACCGTGGGATCTTCTCCATAAAGATCGTCCCCAACCACCGCTTCCGCGATGGCGGCGCGCATCGCCGCGCTTGGACGGGTCACCGTATCGGATCGCAAATCCACAAGATGAATGCCGCCAGTTTTGGGCGCGGCGCTTGGCTGAGACATGTCGGACAACATGCGGCGCAGTATAGAACGCTTGCTGTGGTGCGGACAGGGCGGCATAGTAGCATCCGATTTGACCAGCGAGCCTAAACCGGGCTATCCCGCCACCCCGCCGACTTCGGTGTCCGCCGAGTTTTCAGAAAATGAGCTCGGCGAAAATGCCGACGGATCGATCATGCGCCTGTTCGAACGGCTGCGCGAACAGGGACTTACCGAGGACAAAGCCGAAGAGCTCAGCCTGCTTGGGACGCGCGCGGTGCTAAACGTCCGTACCGATGCCGCGGGCACCGAGATGCGCATGCTGGTGGCTTTTGCGGCGCTTGGTCGCGGTGATTTCGAGCTTGCCGATTCGGTCCTTAGCATGCCGGGCGAGGCAGCGACACCAGAGCTGCGCCTATTGGAACTAGCCGCCCGTTTGTATCACGCTTGCGTAGGGGCAGAACGCGACCCGGCGCAGCCGCTAGCGGCGATGAATGCGCTGACCGAGGCGCTGGTTCCGGTGATCAGCCTGCACACCACCACGGCGCGCCTGGCCCGCGGCTATGCCGGACTGACGCTCAGCGAAGCCTTGCTGCGCGTCGGCGATGTCGGAGCGGCACGTCAGCAATTAGAGTCGGTTGCGGACGAGCTGGAAATGCCGCCGGGAATCTCTGTAGTGGCGGGCATGCTGCTTGGCGGCGTGGAGCAAGCAGTCGGGCGCAATGATCTGGCGCTTGGCCATATCCAAGTCGCGCTGCATCGCGCCAGCCAGCTTGGATCGAGCGCCGATGAAGAAAGGCTCTTGCGTTTGCTCCTGATCGGTTTGCTGATGCTGGACAGCCGGCGCTATGCCCTGGCCATGCTCGATGATGTAACCGCCGGAAAGTATGGTCCCTCGCCCAGCGGCAACGGCACGGTGGCGCGTCTATATCGGGTGCTGCTCTTGATTGCGCAAGAGCCGCCGCTGTCCCTGGCCGGCCGTGTCGAGCTGCGCGAGCAATTGCGCTGGCTGCAGGGGCGTCATAACAGCGCTGCCTGGTCGCTGCTGCTTACCAGCCTTGTCGCCGGTGCCCTCAGCGGGGCGGGCGATCCTTGCGAGGCTTACGGCGTGCTTATCCAAGCGGCTGCCGAGTTGCGCTGCCGCTACATGGATGGCGTCGCCGATCTATGCGATCGGCAGATCACAACGATGCGCCATCAGCAAGGTCCCGACGCTTTTGAGCGTCTGCTTACCGAAGCACAGCGGCGGCGCCAGCAACTTGTGCACGTACTGCGTGATACCTCGGCCGCTTCCGAGGAGAAGCCGTCCGCAAAACCGCCGCGCTAGTCAGCGCTTTTGTAAACCCCGTCGCCAAACAGGTCCGCCCCGATGACGATGCGCACTGTATTTATGGGCTCTCCGAAATTCGCGGTTCCCATTCTTTTGGCTCTGCACGAGCGAAGCGAAGTGATAGCCGTCGTCTGCCAACCCGACAAGCCGTCTGGTCGCGGGCTGGAACTTAGCGCTCCGGAAGTCAAACAAACGGCCCTGGCGCTGAACTTGCCGGTGCTGCAGCCGGCTTTTTTGCGTCCGAGCAAATCGGATTTTTTGCAACAGTTGCAAGCGCTCGGCCCAGACCTAATCGTCGTGGCCGCATACGGCAAGATTTTGCCGCCAGAGGTGCTGGCGGTGCCGCCGCTCGGCTGCTGGAATGTGCATGCCTCGCTGCTGCCGCGCTATCGCGGCGCGGCGCCGATACAGTGGGCGATACTGCGCGAAGAAAAAGTGACGGGCGTCACGCTGATGCAAATGGATGCCGGCATGGACACAGGGGCCATGCTGCTAAAGCGCGAAGTGGCGATTTCTGCGGAGGACACCGGCCAAAGCTTGCATGACAAGCTCAGCACGCTGGGGGCCTTGGCGCTTTCTGAGGGGCTGGGCCAGCTTATGGCGTCTTGCCCGCCAGTGGCCGTGGCGCAGGATCATAGCTTGGCGACTTTGGCCCCCAAGCTCGATAAAGAGCACGGCCTTGTCGATTTTACGCGCCGCGCCTCTGCGGTGGCGGCACAGTTGCGCGCGGTCGATCCCTGGCCCGGGGCGTATACGACCCTGCCTCCAGGCTTTGGCGGAGTCGCCGCGGAAGAATCGCTTTCTTTAAAGCTCTTTGGCGCGCGGCTGTCCAGTGGTCAAGGAGTCCCCGGAACCGTGCTCGGCGTCGATCGCCAAGGTCTGCACGTCGCTTGCGAGGACGGAGCCGTGGCCATCGCCGAACTGCAACTGCCCGGCCGCAAACGCATGACCGCGACCGCGCTGCACAGCGGACTGCCGTTGCCGCGCGGTCTGCTTTTGGGCGCCGGTACGCAGAACACGACCCAGCCAAACCCGCTGCTTCGCTGAACAAGTTTCAGTTCGCAAACAGAGCACAGGCATGTGCCCTGTTTACGGGTACACCATCTCCAAAGTACACTGGTGTATGAAGCGCCTTATCTCGTGTACTGCGATCTAGGGCCGAATCACCGTATGCTGATCTTGAACAAGAAGACAGCGTGCGGCGAATGTATCCGCTTTGGTGTGCGGCATCGCCAAACTGGCGACGGAGACAACAACTTGACGGTCCCGCTGCGCAAAGGCCACAGCGGGTATCCGAAAGAGCAGACCCAACGGGGGCTATCGCATGAAAAAAACCGGTTCTTCGAGTTCGGAAGTCCAACCGGTGCCGACAAAGCAGCCGGCGATCCCTACTGAGCCAAGCGCGATGCAGTCCGCACAGCGGGAAGCCCCCCCCATAGAGGCCTCGCCAAGCGGTACGCACCGTGCCTGGGCCCTCGAATCCATTCAGCGCCTTCAACCGGATGTGGTTGATCCCATGATGATGGGGTCTAGCCCCTCCAATCCGCGCATCACGCCACGTTCTTCGCACTCGGACCCCATCAGTCAGAGCTGGATGCCAGCGCTGGCCAGCCTACCGCCCAACACTCCGCTGCCCTGGCTTGCGGATGGTTGGCTGGCCGAAGCTTCGGAAAAAGCGCAGCGTGCGGCGAAATCTTCGGGCAAGCGGCCGGCGCTCAGCGAAAAACAAACCGCCAAAACTGAGCCGTCATTCTGGAAGCGCCTCGCGGCTCCCGCCAATCCTGCCGAGACGACTCAGAACATTCGCCTGGGCTTTTGGTTCAGGCTGCAGCAAAGCCCGCGAGCGCTTATGTTCATTGGCCTAGGCACCGGCATCATCGGAGCCATTTTGCTATTGATTGCGCTGGCCGCGTCCTCTGCAAACGTCTCCAAAAAGACTGGAAGCGATCCAGTTCAGCCGACCGCCCATAAGCCCGCCGCCCCTTTGCGGGATTAGGACGGTCCCTTCGTTAGGTTTGCAATCGATTAAGCAGAGGAAGTGGTGGAGGTTTCCGCCGAGGCGTTTGTCGGCGCCAAGGTGTAAATGGCGGGGCGGCTGGCAATGCGATAACAAAGATAAAGGCCAATGGCGACGACCCCCAGGGCAGCATACTGAGCTGGAGTCAGCCCCCCCCAGCGCGGATCGGCCCCGTGCACTTCGGCCGCGTCGGCGCGTATATAGTCCAAAAAGAAGCGCACCGGACCGTAATAGGTTGCAATGGCTGCGACGTAAAAACCCATGCGCGGGCGAAACCGATCGGCGATGAGGTAAAACCCGGACAGCGCCGCCGCCACCAGCACTTCCAGAAAACCCAGATCGTAGCGACGAAAATGACTGCCGATGTAGTACCAAGCATCGCCGACATTGGCGCAGTGCGGAGTCAGGCAAGGATAATCCACCCCCAAAATCGACTGCGTCAGATGTCCGGGGTGATCATGCGCGACAAAGCAGCCCATGCGTCCAAACATCCAGCCCAGCGCCAGTCCATACGCCAATGAATCGGCGTAGGCCAGCACCCGTTGCTGATTGCGCCAGCACCAAACGTATAATCCGATCACCGCGCCCAGAAATCCGCCCATCGAAGACAAGCCCGACCGCGGATCGGCCAGGGCCTTGAGCTTCTGCGCAAAGCTCAGGTCGGGCTGGTAAAACATGACGTCGAGAAAGTGCGAAAGCAGAAATCCGCTAAGCACCGACCAGAAAATCATGTTTTTGACCATTTCTTCGTGCAGCCCAAGCTGCTCGCCGCGACGAATGGTCAGCCGCGCACCGACCAGAATGCCCGTGGCGACGAGGATCCCGAAGGGATGAATGGCGACGTTGTCAAAGATCGGGATGGAGGGAATCTGAAGATAAGGGATCACAGCCGTTTCCTTTGCCCGCAGCATACTCAAACTGCGCCACTGCCGGCCAACGGAAAGCGTAGCTTCCGCCGCCGATTGACCCTTGCCGCTAGGCCGACGTAACATCATTTGATGCAGGGCAGGCGATTTTTACGGGCCTTGTTATTGGGCAAAGCCGTCAGCTTGCTCGTCGCGGCGGGAGCTTGTAGCTATTCATCCACCTACATCGCGCCGCAGGATGGCAGACCGCGCGTGGTTTGGAGCCGCGACAACGATCCAGCCGTCGAGCTTGCCGGATTGCAGCCAAGCGGCGAATGCGCCGCGGAAATCAGCCGCCTTATCGGCCGCTCCAGCGTGCGCACGACGCAGAGCACTTTGGAACTTAACAGCACCCCAGTCTATGCAAGGTACAGCATCACCAGCGGCTACTGGGCGCCGCGCTACTACGGTCCACCGATTGTCATTGCCACGCCTGGACTCGTGCCACCGCTGATACATCCGCCGCTGTTTTCGCCCTCGCTCGGATTGGTTCGCGCGCTAAGCTCTAGGCCAAGCGCGTCGGTCGGCGCTAGCGGTTCGGGCGGTTCGGGCGGTGGCCGACGCTCTGGCGGAGGTTTTGGCTCGTTTGGCGGTGGTGGTGGTGGCGGCGGTAGCGATAAAGCCGCAGGTGCGGCCGTGATGATCGCGGCGGTGATCGTCCTTGTCGCGTTGCCGATTATCGACGTCAGCCTGGCGTTTAGCCCGGCCGAATCACCGAGCCTCAGTGCGCAGACCGCCGATATGGTCAATGCTTATAACGATCTGCTGCGCAGCCCGGGCTCGCCATGTACCGAGTATGCCGCCTTTGCGCCCATGGCTCCGATCGCCGAAGAGGCCCCATGAAAGGCGCAATAAAAGGGAATGGCCGCCCTTGGCAGAGCATCTTGGCACTGGCCGCGGTGGTGCAGGCCGGCGGCGGTTGCGCCAGTTCGCAATATGCTCCGCAAGTCGTGGCGCGCGGCGAGATTACCATTCAATATCGAGGCGGATTCGAGCTTAGTGCCGGCGGGCAACCCATCGCGCACAGCCTTTTATATACCGGCCTTGAACACTATGTACGCTGCGTGCCCAAGGCGCGTGAGCATGCACAAAAAGCCACGCAAAACGGCCGATTGGGCATGGCATTTTCCGTGCTGGGTCCAACCCTTGGCGCCGGCGAGTTTTTGGCCCTTATCGGCCTGGCGGATCGGCAACATTGGCCGCTGTGGCTAGCCAGCGGCACGGTCATGGCCACGGCCGGATTGACTTTGTCGATTCTCAGTCGGCGTTATCGCAATCACGCGCATGGTCACGCCATAGACGCCGTGAACTACTACAACGACAGCGTGGGCAGTCTTGGCGCCAGTTGCGATGATCTGCGCTATCCGCAGCCAAGTGCATTAGAACCAAACGCAACTCCACAGCCCGGCCCATTGTGATGTTAAGATAGGACTGCTGGTCTTTTTGTACGAAGTCCCGTTAGAGACCTCATGCTTGAGCAAGTGGATCGCTACACCTCGGCGCGTGGAGAAGCGGTAATTTCGCTGATCAAAGCCGACGTGATGTTGCTAAAGATCACCGGGCATTTAGATGGTCCGATGGGGATGCACGTACTTGATGCAGCCACCAAGGCCGCAGCCGCTACCAAGCGCTATCACATTTTTTGCGACTGGGCCGAGATGACCGGCTACGACTCGGACATGCGATCGGCATTTACGCAGTGGGCCGCCTCGCACCGCAGCAAAGTGACTTTTCACTTGCTCGTCGGTTCTAAATTGGTCGCAATGGGCGTGTCCGTGGCCAATCTGGCGCTCGGCGGCATTTTGGTGGGGTATACCAATCGCACCTCTTTTGACGCCGCGCTCCGTTCGACCAAGATGGGTTTGAACCTCAAGTAAGGTCGCTCGTCGCGCCGTTTCGGCATTTTTCAAAATGCATAGGTGCGATAGTCGATGTCGGGGAAGATGTTGTCTTGATCTTCCAGGCCGGCCAGCCAGGCGGCATCCATTTCAGAGGGCGACTGCGCCGCCGCCGAATTTTGAATCTTTTGAAAGAGGGCCTGAAAACGGCTGAGGTGGCCTTTGACGCGCTCTACGGCGTACTGCACGGCGGTGCCGGATTTCATGATGAATGCCCAATCCGAGGACTGGGCCAGTAAGAGCTCGCGGGCCATTTGATTCAGCATCCGCCGCAAAGACCCATCGATTGCAACGCCCTTTTCGCTATAGCGTTCGGCCAGTTCGCGCATTTGGGTTTCGGCGCGGTGCACGTGGCGATAGATCCAATCGTTCGAGCTGTCCAGCCACACCGCGGAGTAGCCGCCCTCCCCCCACGAAGAAGGCGCCGGCTCGCAGACGGCGTTCACCGGAAAATCGCTTAAGTAGCCGCTGGCGGTATTTAATCGCAGATCGCTGTCCGGTTTCGAAAGCAGCTCGAGGACCGCGCGTAGAAACTCGGGCCCTTCGTACCACCAATGGCCAAAAAGCTCTGCGTCGTACGGCGAGATGACGATGGGCCGGCGATCCATGCGCTGCGACAGCCATAAAAGCTGCTGGCGGCGCTTGTGGACAAAGTCGCGCGCATGTTCATGCGCCCGCGCCCGAGCGGCATCCGGATCATAAAATTCCTTGGCAGCCAGATCGACGCGCGGTCCGGTGATGCGGTGGTATTTATATCCCGTATGCACGCGAATGCCGTCGGGATGTATGTACGGCGCGATCAATTCCAGCGGACGGTCAAAGCCTATATCTCGATAAAAGTCGCGATACAAGCCGTCGGCGGGATAGCCTTCGGTGGCCGACCAGACTTGGCGCGAGGATTCCAGATCGCGGGCGAATGCCGCTACGCCGGTCGGAGTAAAGATTGGCGCATGCAGCCCAAGCGGCGGACGCGGACGCGCATAGGTCAGCCCATGAGCATCCATAAAGAAGTAGCGCAGATCGTGATCGGCCAAAACCTGATCGATGCCGTCTACATAGCCGCATTCAGGCAACCACAATCCGCGCGGATAGCGGCCAAACCAGCCGCGATAAGCCCGCACCGCCACCGCAATCTGGGCCCGGCGCGCCACCGGTTCGCGAATCACCGGCAGATACCCGTGGGTGGCGCAGGTGGTGATGATATCGAGCTGTCCCGCATCTTGCAGCGCCGCGAAGACGCCCAGCGGATCACCATCGATTTGCTGATACAGCGCGCGCAGGCGGGTGTAGCGCTCCAAATAATAGCGGCCTAGGCGGTTTTGCGTCGGCTCGCCGGCGGTGCGCGCGACTTCTTCTTCGCCAAGCCGCAGAAGCCGCTCTAGATAGGCGCGGTAGCGACGGCCGAGCAAGGGATCGCGCAGCATGGTGCAAAGCGGCGGAGACAGCGACAGAGTCAGCCGGATGGCACGCCCAGCGCTGTGTAGCTCGCGCAAAATTTCAATCAGCGGTAAATAGGTCGAAGTAATCGCCTCGTACAGCCAATTTTCTTCCAGGTGATAGGGATGCTCGGGATGGCGCACAAACGGCAGGTGTGCATGTAGCACCAGGCCCAGTTCACCGATGATGCGTGGGCTCATCAGCTTGCCTCCGAGCCGTCTTTGCGCGGCGGGCGGCTGCGATTGCTGGCGCCGCCGGCAAGAGGGGGTGCCGGAATTTGCAGAACCGACTCCGTGGTCGCCACCGCGGCCGATGCAGTGCCGGCTTCGCCACTGCGCCAGGGCAATTCGCGTTCTATATGCGGCGCGGCGGGCGGCTCTTTGACAATGCGCTCGTGCAGACGGCCATCGCTATGCGCCGGGGTCACGTGCAACCATTCGACCCGCGTATCGCTGCTTGGCTGTTGCGGTGGAACGCGCAACAGCGATGAGTGCGCGATGGGTGCAAAATACCCCTCCAGACTCAAAAGACCGACGGCCACGCGCAAAAGAGTATTCGAGCGCGGCGCTTCTAGATAGCGCCGACCGTGCTGCGCCAAAAGCGGCACATCGCGCGTCTCGCGTCCTTTGACGGCGGTGTTGCTGGCTCCGATAAAGGCGCGCAGCACGAGCTTAGCGGTTTTGGCGGACCCGCCTAGCTGCTCACGAGCGGCAGAAAGGCCCGCGTCGGTCACTTCCCAATACACAAAATACCACCAAGGATCCTTGCAAAGAATTTCGACCTCATCGACGCCATAAGTTTCCGGCAGGTCGGTGCTAGGACGCCCGCTCGCCAAGCCGGCTTGAGCCCCGTTCGCATGCGCCCCCGAGCGCGGGCGGGAACTGCGCACCGGCTCTGCCAAATGGTTGCTGCCGGCGGGCTTGGGAACGCGTACGACAGACGGAGACGGGGACGGCGCTGCCGCAACAGGCGCCGCCAAGTCGGAAAGGCCGGACGATTTTTGCTCATCGTGCTCATCGCGGCTGGCCATGGGTTTCCTCTCGATTACCAGACGACTTGCAGCAACTGTTTGGTCTTCTCGATATCGCAGTGAATCTGCGCGACCAAGGCCTGTACCGACGAAAATCGCTGTTCATCGCGCAGGCGTGTCTTTAGATGCAAACGCACCGTCTTGCCATAAAACGAAGGCAGCGGCGATACCACCGCGCTTGTCAGCGCCCGCGGCTGTATCAAATGCGCTTCGATCGTCACGGGAGACAACGCCGGATCTCCATTTATAAAGGTAGGATTATACCCAACACTAACCGCTGTGGGATGCCGTTCTGCAATCTGCCGTGGCCAGATTTGGGTGCGAAGCGGCAAATGTGGCAGCGCGTCTTGTTCTTTATTTTGGCTTTCGCGCAGAATCTCGGCCCAGCCGGCATAAATTCCAATGGCGGGACGCAGCTCGGCTTGGCAGTCCAAGTTGGCCGTGGGAAACCCCAAGCCACGGCCGCGGCCCGCGCCGCGCACCACGGTTCCTTCTAGTTCGACGTCGCGACCTAAAACCAGGGCGGCCGGTTCCAGACGACCGGCGCGTACTTCTTTGCGCACAAACGTCGATGAACAAACGATCGGCTGCCGAGTTTCTAGATCCAGCACCGTCACTGCTGGCACAACGTGGGCCGTGGCGCCATGCGCCCCGAGCAAAGCCTTTAGCATATCGGTGGTGCCGGCGCGGCCCTGCCCAAAGGTAAAATCATGACCGATGACGACATCGCGCGCCTGCAGGCTGGATAGCAAGACCTCATCGACAAATTGCGACGCGGGCAGAGCGGCAAAGGCGTTATCAAAGGGCTGCTCTATAAGTGCATCCACGCCGCACTCGGCCAGCATCTCGCGACGGCGGGTCCGACTTTGTATGAGCGGCAGCGGCGGCGAGCCCGGCGGCGCCAAAACGCGCGCCGGATGTGGCCAGAACGAAAGGGCAATGACTTGCGCATTTCGCGCATCGGCCAGACGGCGAGCGAGCGCGAACAATGCTTGATGCCCAAGGTGCATCCCATCGAAATTGCCGATGACCACCACCGGCTTCTGGCTGTTTGCAAAATCCTGCCCCAATCGACTTTGAGCAGCGTCGTGCCAGTCTTGGTGATTGAAAAAAACCCACATGTCAAAAACCACTAAGCCGCTTTTGGTTGACGTCTTTGTTTCCGCAGTGGTCAGAGCCCCTGACTGCGCCGGTGCGCCGAAACCAGTAAAACGTCAACATTGCGCGGACCTATACTCCGTGGCTGCCTTTTCGTCAATGATTCCCGGCGGTGCGCCTTGACTTGACAGAGAAGTTTGCTGGAAACATAATCAAAATATGAATCAGGATTCATTTTCTGGATCCACAGTTCGGCGGCTGCGCGACCGGCTGCGCGAAAGCACCGCGCTGGCGATTCTCAATGCCGCTGAGCAGGTATTTGTCGAGCGTGGAATCTACGCCACGCACATGGCCGAAATTGCCGCTCGGGCAGGTGTGGCCGTCGGCACGCTTTACAATCACTACAAAGATCGCGAAGCGCTGGTAAATGCCTTGGCCACCGAGCGCCGCATCAAACTGCTTGAGCGCATTGACGATTGTCTAAACGCCAGCGAAGGCCAGCCCTTTTTCGCGCAACTGACGGCGCTTTTGCGCGTGGTCTACACCCACTTCGAAGAGCATTGGCAGTTTTTTGCGACCTTTACGCAAGCCGAATGCGGCCCGCCGAATATGTCGCAGACGGCGCAGGAAATTCAGCGCGAGATTTATTTTCGCTGCGCCCAGCTTGTCGAGCGCGGTCAAAAACAGGGCGAGCTGCGCGCCGAATTATGCCCGCTTGCTCCGACACTGCTTATGGGCATGATGCGCTCGATGCTGATGCGGCGCATGTATCTGCCAGAAGAAGGCTCCGCCGTGCAACATATCGATTTGCTGGTTTCATTTTTCATTAGCGGCGCGGGAGAAAAAGCGAAATGAGCGACGCACCGCGGCCTCCGGTCAACAAATGGCTGGTAACGCTTTCCGTGACGTTTGGAACGCTCATGGGGGCCATTGACGGTTCGATCGTCAATGTCGCCATTCCGCATTTGCGCGGCGAGCTCTCCGCAACCGTTGAGGAAGTGACCTGGATCAGCACGGCCTTCATTATCTCTACCGTGCTCATCATGCCGCTTACGGCATTTTTGGGACGGCTGTTTGGCCAAAAACGCGTCTATATGGCGGCGCTTGTCCTGTTTCTGATTGGTTCGGCGCTGTGCGGACTTGCGCGCTCTTTGGGAGTCATGATTCTGGCCCGCATCATTCAAGGACTAGGCGCTGGCGCTTTGCAGCCGACCGAGCAGGCGATTTTGCGGCAGACATTTCCGCCGCACGAGCAAGGCATGGCCATGGCCGTCTTTGGCATGGCGGTGGTGCTGGGACCGGCATTTGGTCCGACGCTCGGCGGCTACATCATCGACAACTATGCCTGGCCGTGGATTTTCTACATCAATTTGCCGGTGGGAATCCTGGGCCTGGTCATGGTCTCGCGCTTTGTGCATGAGCCCGAAGACGTGCGCGCCGCCAATCTGGCGATGGGCGAAAAGATGCGCCGCAACTTGGATTGGATTGGAATTCTTTTGCTTTCGCTGTGTCTGGCCACTCTGCAGTACGTGCTGGAAGAAGGAACGCGCGACGATTGGTTCGAGTCGCGTCTGATTAGCGGCTGCGCGGTGATTGCGTTTTTCAGCGCCATCGCTTTTGTGTGGCGCGAGCTGACCGCACCAGCTCCGGTTGTGGATCTGACGCTGTTTAAAAATGAGGTATTTACCTCGGGAACGATCATCGGCTCGATGATGTTCGCCATGCTCATGGCCCAGACCTTCCTATTGCCGCTGTTTATGCAAGAGATGCTTGGATTTACGGCCATGCAGTCCGGAATGGCGCTGATGCCGCGCTCTTTGGCCATGATGGTGGCCATGCCGATTGTCGGACGGCTTTATAACCGCATCTCGCCGCGCCTATTTATTACGGTGGGAATCCTCCTTTTTGCTTATACGTCCTTTGAGATGAGCCATTACACTCTGGCCACATCGACCCGCTCTGTGGTGTCGGCGCTGATTGTGCAAGGGGCGGGCTTTGCTTGTCTGTTTATTCCGCTGACCACCATCGCCCTCAGCCACGTTCCGCGCTATAAGCTGACCGATGCCACCGGACTCAATTCCCTTTTGCGCCAAATTGGCGGCTCGGTGGGATTGGCGGCATTTGCGTCGCTTATCAACCGCTTTGCGGTGCAGGCGCGCTACGGAATGATCGCGCACCTTGATCCAGGACGTCCGGAGCTACTTAGCCGGCTTGCGCAGATGAAGTCATTTCTGCTCTCGCATGGCTATAGTGCGGCGACGGCCGAAACCGGCGCGCGGCAAATGCTGACCGGCCTTGTCATTCGCCAATCGATGGTGCTGTCCTTTGAAAAGCTGTTCATGTTAGGCGGAATTGCATTCCTATGTGTGCTGCCGCTTGTCATCTTTTTGCGTGCGCTACCGCCTACGCAGCCGGGCGAAAAACGTCCCGGCGCAGACGTTCATATTGAGGTGTGAAAATGGAGTCCACGACCAAGCCAACCACTTCGGAGGCGCCGCGGCGCAGGCCCCTGCGAATCCTCGCGGTCTTGGTGCCGCTTATTGCGGCCGGCGTCGCGGTTTACTACTACCGGACGCTCGGGCATGAGGAAACCGATGACGCGCAGGTTGCCGCCGATATCATTCCGGTCGCGACCCGTGTGCCGGGCCAGGTGGTAAAGGTCGCCATCGTCGAAAACCAGCGGGTCAAAAAAGGGGATCTGCTGGCGGAACTAGATACTGCCGACTATGCCGCGCGGGTTTCACAATCGGAAGCCGAGCTCAGCACGGCCCAGGCGCAAGCCGCAGCGGCAACCGCGCAGGTAGAAATCGTCGATGCCAGTTCGCGCGGCGGCTTGATGAGCGCCAAAGCCCAGTTTAGCGGCTCTACCGTCGGCGTCGGCAGCGCCCTGGCCCAGGTCGCGGCTGCTCGCGCCAGCCTTTTGCGGGCCGAAACCGAGTCGCGAAAAGCCAAAATCGACATGGATCGCGCCAAAGAGTTACGCGCCGCCAACGCCGTTCCGCAAGAGCGCCTCGACAGCGCGCAAATTGCCTACGAATCAGCGCAGGCCGCCATTGCGCAAGCGCAAGCGCAGCTTGCCGTCGCCCGCGAATCCAAGCAGGCCGCCGACACGCGGGTGCGTGAGGCGCGCGGTCACCTCAATCAAAGCACGCCTATAGATGCGCAGTTGGCCAGCGCCAAGGCCAACGCCGACCTGGCGCGGGCCCGCGTGCGCAGCGCCGAGGCACTTTTGGAACTTAGCCGCTTGCAGCTTTCCTATACCAAGATCTTTGCGCCGGCCGATGGCATCGCTTCCAAGCTCTCGGTGCACCCCGGACAACTGCTAAGCACGGGTCAGCCCATCATCGAACTTGTTCCCATCGATACCTACGTGTTGGCCAATTTCAAAGAGACGCAAATCGGCAAGATGCACCCCGGACAGCGCGCGAGCATTCGCATCGATGCCTATCCCGGGCAACGCTTTGAGGGCCGCATCGAAAGCCTGGCCGGCGGCACGGGAGCCAGCTTTTCGCTTTTGCCCGCCGACAATGCCTCTGGCAACTTCGTCAAAGTGGTGCAACGGGTGCCGGTGCGCATCGCCTGGACCACACCGCCAAGCGGCCTTCTGCTGCGCGCCGGTTTGTCCGCCGATGTGGCCGTATATGTGGAGAAGTAGCGATGCGCATCGCGTGGCTCTTTTTATTGCTTGCCGGGCTTTTGCGGACGGTGCCAGCCTGGGCAGCAGAACCTCGGCAGCTCACGATTGAGGAAGCCGAACGTCTGGCGCTGTCCGAAAATCCTTCGCTGCAAGTGATTGGCGCGCGGGTAAAAGCCGCCGAGCTTTACGCCAAGGCGGGAAGAAGCCGCATGCTGCCGGCGCTGGCCGTCAGTGATGACTACCAGCATTGGGACAGTCCTTTTATGGTCCCGTTTCCGGGATTTCCGCCCTTTGTCGCCCGCGAACAGGATACCAACACCTTTGCGCTGGCCATGAATCAACCGCTGCTCGGGCTGTTTCGCATGAACGCCGATTATCGGGCCCAGCGCCAAACGGCAGCCGCCGATGCGGCGCAGTTGCGCATCGCCAAGGAAGCGGCGCGGCAAGCGGTGCGCAACGCGTATCTGCACCATTTTGAAGCCAAAGCCCAAGAAGCCATTGCCAAGCAGTCCGCGCAAGAGCTGGAAGAACAAGTGACCATCGCCCGCGCCAAGCTCAAGGCCGGCGTGCTTACCAACGCCGACGTTCTGCGCGTCCAGGTGGCCGTCGCCAACGCGCAGCAGCAAGCGATAGTCGCGCACACTCAGGCCGAGGTCGCTCGCGCCAGCCTGCTCATCCTTATAGGCTTGCCCGGCGAGGAAGCCGTAGAGCTGCGCGAACCAAGCGCCCTGCTCGAGGCAGCGCATGCCGAAACCATGTCATATTCGGTGGCGGTACAACGCGCCATGGCAGCGCGGCCGGAACTTTTGACGGCGCAGCTACATGTCGAATCCGCCGAGTATCAAGAGCGGGCGCGGCTTTTGGCGCTGCTGCCCGACATCAATCTGCAAGCTGGATACACCCGCGTTGACGGCCAGGTTTTTGCGCCGGCCAATGCCGCGTACATCGGACTAAAAGCCTCTTGGTTGTTTTGGGATTGGGGCGCCACCTGGTTTGGCTATCGCGCAGCGCAAGCGCAAACCGATGCGCTCAAACAAGAGCATTCGGCGCAAAAGCGGCAAATTGTCACCGAAGTTTCGACCGAACTATTGATGTCGCAGTCGGCACGCAGCGCGGTGCGCCTGGCCGAGCAATCCATCGAAAGCGCGCAAGAAGCCTATCGCGTCACCGAAGCCCTGGTCAAAGCCGGTGCCGCCACCACTACCGATCTTTTGGAATCCCAAGCGGCGCTGACCCAAGCTCGTCTCAACTTGGTGCGAGCCCAGTATCAATTGGCCCTGGCCCACGTCGCCATTCAGCACGCCACTGGGGAATAAAACGGAAATTCCTAATCTCGGCTTCCGCTGCCTGCTTTTTAAGCGCCTACTTCGGCGCAAACATCGGCTGCACGGCAGCGCCGTCGTCCACGGTGTTTCCTACATCTAAGCCCACAGTTTCGCCAGCCCTAAGGCCCTGACTCACACGCACGCGGGCGCCATCATTGCCGCTAAGCGTCACCGGACGAAAGTGAATGTGCTTGTCGTCACCCAGGTGAGCAACAAAGTTCTGCTTGCCGCGCACCACCAGGGCTTCTACCGGAATCTCGACGGCCGGAGGCAGGGAAATGGTCAAAACGACATTGACGAAACTGCCCGGCACGATGCGCCGCTCGCGGTTGTCGAGATCGACCTCGACGAGCATCATGCGAGTGCGCGCATCAAGCGCATCCGACAAGCGCGTGACCTGCCCCGGCACACCCGCAGACAGTGATCCCGGCAGGTTGACCTCTACAGGATTTCCGCGATGGACTAGGGCGGCGGTGCGCTGATCGACGTAGGCGTAGACCCGCAGCCGATCGAGCTGAGAAACCGTCACCACCGGCAAGGCCCCAGTCTGCGCGCTCACTGCGCTTTGCATAAGCGCACCGGGGTCGGCAAAGCGCGCAGTGATCGTGCCATCAAAGGGCGCGGTGAGCTGTTCATAAGACTTCTGCGTGCTAATTGCTGCCACCGTGGCTTCGGCGATAAGGGCCTGGCTGCTGTCCTGTTCGGCATCGCGCGGCGCAATAAACCCGCCTTTTACCAGGCTTGCAGAGCGCTGCGCATTGGCTCGCTTAAAGTGCGCATCAGCCATAGCGCCTTCGTACTGGCGGTCGATTTCGGGCGACTCGATGATTGCCAGCAGTTGATCCTTTTTTACATTGTCGCCTTTGTCGACGCGAATCGACTTTAGATAGCCGCTGATTTTGGCATACAGAGTCACTTCGGCGAAAGGTCGCGCCTCGCCCTGCAGCGATAGTTGCTGCTCGGTTTTGGCGGGCACGGCGACGGCCATCAAAACGTGCGGACCGGCCGCAACCTCGCGCTTGCGCAGCGTCGCCTCGTGCGCTTCGGCACGGCTGCGGCTGTGTTCTAGCAAGACCGCTCCGCCGATGATCAAAGCAATCAGCAGAAATCCGCCCACATACAAAAGTGAGTTCTTGCGCACGCTCACGGAGTGCTCCTTTCAAGGGTCGCGCCCTGTTTTTCTCGCTGAAAGCGCGCTTCCAAAAGATGCTTGGTCGGCAGCTTCTTTCGCAGCAGAGCGTAGACCACGGGAACCACAAACAAAGTAAACAAGGTTGCCGCCAGAAGGCCGCCAATCACCGCCCGGCCAAGCGGTGCGTTTTGTTCGCCGGCTTCGCCCAGGGCCAGGGCCATCGGAATCATTCCGATGATCATCGCCAGTGCGGTCATCAGCACCGGGCGCAGCCGAGTCTGTCCGGCCAGTAGCGCCGCCTTGGTCGCGCTAAGCTCGCTTTCAAGCCGGCTGTCATTGGCAAAGCTAACCATCAGAATCGAATTGGATACGGCGATGCCCACCGCCATAATCGCCCCCATCAGCGATTCCACATTGAGCGTGGTATGGCTCAAAACCAAAAGCCATAAAATTCCGATAAGCGCTCCGGGAACCGCGATCATGATGATGAACGGATCCAGCCACGACTGAAACAGCACCACCATCAGAAAATAGACGAGCACGATGGCCAAAATAAGACCGAGCCCCAGACTGGCAAAGGATTCCTTTCGAACTTCGTTTTGTCCGCGCACGTGAATGCGCATGCCGGCCGGCAAGGGGCCCAGTTCCGCCACTTTGCGTTCGATGTCCGCCGCCACCGCGCCCAAATCACGTCCGTCAATGCTGGCGGCGATGTCGAGCACGCGCTGAATGGTGTGGTGATTGATCTGATCCGGCGTAACCGCCGGCGAAAGCGAAGCCACGCTGCTTAGGGTCTGTACCGCCGCGCGCGGCAGCGCCGCCATTCCGACCCCGGGTAGCTCGGCCGGCACAGGCAGATTTGAAAACGGCGACGTCAGCGGTACCCCCAGCAAATCGGGCACGGTTTTCAGCTTTTGCAGCGGCGTCTTCACAACGACGTTATAGCTGACGTTATTGATTGGATTGAGGAAAAACAAAGGAGCGACCAGGGCGCTTGAGGACAGCGAAACCAGAACGCTATTGGCAATGTCGCGCTGACTTAAACCAAGTTGCGCCGCCTGACGGCGATCGACTTCGATGCGCAATGTCGGATAGTCCAGACGTTGAATGACGTGGGCATCGACGATTCCGGGAATTTCGCGGACGCGGTCGCACAATTTGCGAACTACTTCATACGCCGTATTCAAGTTGGCATGCTCCACTTGAATGTCGATGGGAGCGGACAGTCCGAAGTTTAGTACCTGGCTGATGATGTCAGCAGGTTGAAAGTAGAAAGTAGAACCGGGAAAAGCCCGCGGCAGTTCTTGACGCAGCGTCCGCATGTACTGCGCGGTCGGGCGATGGTGTTCCTGTAAGGCAATCAAAATATCGGTATCCATGGCGCTGACATTGTCGGTCGGAACAAAAGCCAGATTGAAGTAAAACGGCACGCCAATCATGTCGTTGACCGTCAAAAGTTCAGATTCCGGAATGACTTGCCGAATTTTCTTTTCGACCTCCGCAACCAGTTCCTCGGTGCGTTCCAGTCGCGAACCGGGCGGCGCGCGAAAATGCAGCTTCATAAGTCCGGCATCCACGGATGGAAAAAAATCCGTTCCGACGACTCGTACCAAAAAGAGCGATGCCACGACCACCGCGGCGGCAACCGCAACGGTAAAACGCGGATTGTCGAGCAGCCGAGCCAGCACCTTTCCGTAGGCCGATTGCAGCTTGGCAAAAGCTTCATCACGCCGCTCATTTAAGCGATGGACAAGCCGGCCCAAACCGCGGCGCGGCGCGGTTTCGGACAGATCTTCTCCGGCCATCAGCATGCGGGCCAGAGTCGGCACCAAAGTTCGCGACAACAGATAAGAAGCCAACATGGCCAAAACCACTGACAGGGCCAGCGGAATAAATAGATATTTGGCCGGGCCGACCAAAAGCACCACGGGAAAAAAGACGATGCAAATGGCCAAGGTGGCGACGATGGCCGGGGTCGCGATCTGTTGCGCTCCGTCTAAAATCGCGACGGTCAGGGGTTTTCCCAAATGGCGATTGCGGTGAATGTTTTCGACTTCGACCGTGGCATCATCTACCAGCATGCCGATGGCCAGGGCCAGTCCGCCAAGCGTCATGATGTTGATGGTGTGACCGCTAAGCTTTAATCCGATAATCGCCGAACAAATGGCCAGCGGAATCGACGTGCAGACGATGACCATCGAGCGCCAGCTTCCCAGAAAAATGGCAATCATCAGCGAAACCAGAATCGATGACAAAAGCGCTTCACGCAGCACGCTTTTGATGGCCGCGCGGACAAACAAGGACTGATCGAAATCGATGCGAAAATCCATCCCGTTTGGCGCCGCGGCTTTGATGGCCGGCAAAGCATCGCGCGTCGCATCGACAACCGCCAGCGTCGACGCATCGGCATGCTTGAGGATGGCCAGATACGTCGCTCGCCGACCATTGACGTGAACGATATTGGTCTGATCGGCGTAGCCATCGCTAATTCGACTGACGTCGCCGACTAGCACCATGGCCCCGCCCACCGACTTGATCGGAATGTTATTAAACTGCTCGACCACCGCTGGCGAGGAATTCATCGCGACGTTGTACTCACGTTCGGCGATGCGCATGGTTCCGGCCGGAACAATGATATTGGAAAGCTGTAGCGCACTGACTACATCGGCCGGCGACAATCCCTTTGCGGCCAGCGCCTGCGGGTCTATATCGACATTGATCTGCCGGCTTTTGCCGCCAAAAGGCGCCGGTGTAGACAGACCCGGAATGGTAAACAGCCGAATGCGCACAAAGTTGAAGCTGTGATCAAAGACTTTTTCTTCGGGAAGCGTCTCGCTAAACGCCGTGAGCTGCGCAACCGGAACGTTAGAGGCATTAAACTGAATGATCTGCGGCGGAGTCATTCCGGGCGGCGCAGCACGTAAGAGCGTACTCGATACCGAAGAAAGCTGCGCAATGGACGCGCCCATGTCCGTCCCATGCTGAAAATAAACTTTGATCATGCCAATTCCCGGAATCGATTGGGACTCGATGCGTTCGATGCCGTTTACCGTCGTAGAATAGGCACGTTCACTGAATAAAACGACGCGGCGCTCCATGTCCTCGGCCGAAAGTCCCGGGTAGTTCCACACCACCGCGACCACCGGAATGTCAATGGCTGGAAAAATGTCTACGGCCATGCGGTTTAATGACAAAACGCCCATGAGCAGAATCAGCAAAGACATCACAGCCACGGTGTACGGACGACGCAGAGCCAGCTCGACAATCCACATGCTGGCAATTTGCGCAGCGCAGATGACGTGAAGTTGAAGCGAATGTTAAGAAGTATTAACCACTGTAGAGAATGAAGAAATTTCCGACCGCGAAGGTGGGAAATTGTTTAAAAAGGAATGCGCAGCGGACGGCGCTGCCAAATTCAAGACCAATTGCGCCGGCTGCATCTAAGCACAGGATGGCTGCTCATGTTCAGGCCCACATTCAATGACGGCGTCATTCGCGCGCTACTTATCGAGGACAACCCGCGGCTTGGGGAACTGACGGCGCGCTATCTGCGCAGTCACGGACTGACCGTTACATTGGTGGCGGATGGAGAAAGCGGTCTGGCAGCGGCGCACAATGAAAGCTTCGATGTCATTCTGCTCGATCTGATGCTACCCGGACGGGACGGAATCGCCATCTGCCAAAGTTTGCGCGCCCGCTGCGCCGTACCCATCATCATCGTTACGGCGCGCAGCGAAGAAGCGGACCGCGTGCTGGGGCTAGAACTTGGTGCCGATGACTACGTCACAAAGCCTTTTTCGGCGCGCGAACTTTTGGCGCGCATTCGCGCGCAAGTGCGACGGGCTCGCGGCCACATCGGACCAGCGGCGCCGGCGACCATGCAGGTGGGCGGACTGATGCTCGATTCGGCACGGCTTTTAGCCTCGCTGCATGGACGTCCGATTTCTCTGACCGCGTATGAATTTGCCCTGCTGCGCGTCTTGGCCGAGCGCGCCGGCCGCATCCTAAGCCGCGAACAATTGCTGGATTTGGCCAAAGGCAGTGCCGAGGAAGCTTTTGATCGCTCCATCGATGTGCACATTTCGCGGCTGCGGCAAAAACTGGGCGATGATTCCAAGCATCCGCGTTTGCTAAAAACCATACGCGGCGCTGGCTATATGCTGGCACCCGGCGATTCGGCCGGCGATTGGGAAGCTTTGCGCGCGGAGGATCCATGAAAGCGCAGGTCCAAAAGCCGATTCCTTTGCGCAAAGGACTGCTGTGGCGAATCTATTTGATTAGCCTAGGCGGAATGGCGCTCATCAGCTTGGCTTTTGGCATCCTCAAGACCACTGTCCTAGACGTTCCCTGGCGCGCCACGATGGAGCAGCGGGCCCGCTATGTCATCTCGCACGTCGCCCGTTATCGCGGAGATGTCTTGGCCATGCAGCGCGAGGCCAAGCAAGCCGCGCAGGATCTTTCCGCAGAGCTTAGTATTTACGACGATGCCGGCAATCTCTTGGTCAGTAACGTTTTCCCGCCTCTGCCCAAGCTGACTTTCAGCGAGCATACGCGGCTGAAGCTGGAGGGTCTTTTTAGCTGCCGGACGCCGGGCCTAGTTGCCGTTCCCATCGTCATTTCCGGATGCATCACCGGCTACGGAGTCATCGGTTTGCCGGCGGTGCCTGTGCCATTTTCAGAGTATGCCACGCTCATCAGCGTAGTTCTTTTGTGTCTGGCGGTCGCATCCTTGCTGCTCACGCGAATGGTCGTAAGACCACTGCAGCGTTTGTCGGCCGCGGCAAAGGCATTGGGCGCGGGCGACATGAACTCGCGGGTGCGGCTGACGCAGCAGGATGAAATTGGCGCCGTGGCCCGCACTTTTGATGACATGGCCGATCGCATCACGCATTTGTTGCGCGGCCAGCAAGAGCTTTTGGCCAATGTTTCGCATGAACTGCGCACGCCGATCGCCAGCATCCGCGTGGCGCTGGAACTGGCCGATGAAGGCGACGAAGAGACCGCGCGCGAGCTGCTTTCAGGCATCGCCAGCGATCTCAGCGAGCTTGAACGGCTGGTCGAGGACATTCTGATTACCGCCCGCCTGGATCTGGCCGCGGATCGCGCCGGCGACGGCAAACCACCGCTGCGGCTCGAAGCGATAGGCACCGCCCATCTGGCCGCCGAATCCATCGCGCGCTTTCGCGCGGCGTATCCCAATCATCCGCTGGCCGTCGAGCTCGATGTCAGCGCCGGACCGCTTTACGCGGATGGCGCGCTTTTACGCCGCGCCTTGGACAACATTTTGGACAACGCCGGCAAGTACTCCGATCCCGGACAGCGAGTTCGCTTCGTGATCAAAAACGTGAAGGATTCTTTGATCATCGAAGTACAAGACAAAGGAATCGGCATCGCTGCAAACGACCTGCCGCATTTGTTCACGCCGTTTTTTCGCAGTGAAAAAAGCCGCGCCCGCAGCACCGGAGGCGTCGGTTTGGGATTGACGCTGGCCCGCCGCATCGTCAAAGCGCACGGCGGCAGTTTGACGCTGCACAGCGAACTAGGCGGCGGAACCACCGCCCAGTTTGTACTGCCCATCGCAGCGCCGGAAAGCACCAGCCCAGGTGCTATGTAGATGTAGGATGTTCAAGCACTGCTGAAGGATTTTTGCGTACTTTGCGAAGCCCATGGGCCCATCCGTTGACCTCGCCGCGACGCCGTGTCACGCTGAACCGAACACACGTATAAGCAGGTCAAAAGGGATCATGATGGCAACCTCCGCAAGGCTTTTGGGGCTGGCAAACGGTCGCTCAAGCGGACGCTTTCTTCTGTGGATTGGCATGGTTTTAAGCCTGGGGTGGGCGACTCAGGTTTTTGCCGAAGTCGCTCGGCCGGCCGACACCGGAACCGGACCGGCGGTGGCCCGTGTGCATTTGCGCGGCGGCACCGCTTGTCAGATTCGCGCGGCGGGTAAGACTTTTGCCGCCCAGGTTGGTTTGCCGCTGCTCGCCAGCGATGAAATGCTGGTGCCGGTGGGCGAGTTTCTGGTCGTTTCGCTGTCTAACGGCCACCTGGTCCGTATCGATGAAGACATCGAAATGCGAGTCAGCGAAATCGTTCTGCTTAACGCTCCGCCGACGCGCGAAAGTCTGGGCAAGCAGCTCGATCGCCTGCTTACTCGCGAAGAACGCATCCGTTCGGAGCGCATCAGCGGCGTGCAGGCGCGGCGCCAGGGCGCGGATGAAATGCCGGCGGAATCTTTATCGATGAGCCGGCTAAAACCCTCCGAATCGCGAAAAGCGGATCGCTCGCTGAGCCTTTCCGATCCTTCTCCGGCCGCTCCCGAGCCAGTGGCTGCGCCGCCACCGCCGGCGCCGACCGCAAGCATGGCCGCTGGCGCACCACCGCCGCCGCCGCCGCCGGCACCATCGCGGACGCGCGGAATGCCGCCGAGCCCCGCCAAGCCCACCGTTGCCCAAGGCCCGATCGCGCCGGCGACAGAAGATGCGATCGCCAAGATCGAGATCACCAAACAACCGCCGCTGCAACTGCCCGAGCCGGCCGCGCTGCAAAAATGCCTGCGGCGGGCGCTATTGCCCTCGATCAAGCAGGTTACCATCGAGCTAAAACTGCGCGGCGGGCATATAGAGCGCGTGCGACTGCGCGGTGGTCTAGTCACCCCAGCTTGCATGTCTTCCCTGCTGCTGCACAAACCTTTGCAAGGAACCGAACAAAAGTGGCTGGGAAGCGAGATCGTGCTGCACTAAAAGCCTATCAGCCGGTGCTTGCCGGCCTGGGGCTGTCTTGCCTTGTCGCCGGCGTCATGGTTCTGCACGATACCGGACACGAAGTGCCGGGTGTAGAAGCCCTAGAGCGCCGTACGCTGGATGTGCGCTTTGAACTGCGCGGCCCGACGGCACCAGGGCCCGAGACGGTCATTGTCGTGTTTGACAACCGCACTTTGGCCGAAGAGCCGCATCTGTTTGAAAAGCGCGCGGGCTGGGCCAAAGTCATAAACACCATCGCTGCCGCCGGTCCCAAAGCCATCGGCATTGACGCTTTTTTCGCCGATCCCGAGCAGTTTCTGCCCGCCGACCTAGCCCGCGACATTGACGGCTACTTCAGCACTCCGCACGCGCTTTTCGAGCATCCCGCCGAGATCTTGCTAAAACGCGTTCACGCCGAGGGACAGGGGGACGCGCAACTTATCGCCGCGCTGCGCGCCGCCAAAAACGTCGTGCTGGGCTTTCACATGGGTTTGCGCGAAGGCCAAAAACTGCAGGATCCAAACCTTGGACGCGGCAAGTACGGCCAAAGCGTAAAGGGGCCGCATGTGGTGCGTGAGGCCCATGAGGTAATTGGCTCGGCGCCCATGTTCAGCGGCGCGGCGCGCGGCTTGGGGCTTATGACGGTCAGCGAGGATGATACGCATTCGGTGCGGGTGCTGCCCCTGGTGCGGCGCTACCACGACGCCTACTTTGCCGCGCTGTCGGTTCAGCTTGTCGCCACCTCACGCGGGCTTTCGCGCGGCGCTCTGGCTTATTTGGGAAATGACTTCAGCATTCGCATTGGCGCGCAAGCCGTGCCGCTTGGTCGCGAAGATGGCCTTTTGTTAAACTTTCGCGGCCCCGCCGGCACATTTCCTACGTATTCAGCCGTGGATGTGATGCGCGGACGCATCAATCCGTCGGCTTTGCACGATCGCGTGGTGCTGCTGGCGCTTACGTATCTGGGTCACGACACCACGCGGACGGCATTTGGGCCGGGCTTTCCGGGTGTCGAAGTGCACGCCACGGGCGTCGACAATTTGCTACACGGCGACTGGCTGCGCCGCGCTTCCTATCGCGTCGATGGCGCAATTTGTTTGGCGCTGGGACTGATCATTTCTCTCTTGTATTGGCCGCGATTGCGCCTGCCGCCAAGTGCGCAAGTGCTTTTGGCGCTTTTGCTTGTGGCCGCGACGTTCGGATTCAGCTATTTTTTGTTCGTCCGCCGCGGTTTGTGGATTTCGTGGATGGGCCCGCTGTCGACGTCGATTTTGGTGACTGGCGCGTGTCTGGCCGCTGCCTATTCCAACGAAGGTTTGCAGCGCCGCCGTCTGCGCCGCGCTTTTGCGCACTATTTGGCCGACGGCATTATCTCTGAACTGATGAGCGATCCCAAGGCCCTGGCTCTCGGCGGGGCGCGCCGCAACTTGTCGGTACTATTTTCCGACATTCGCAACTTCACAACCATCTCGGAACGGCTGGATCCCGAGCAGCTTATCAAGATTCTGAACACCTATCTGACGCCGATGACTCGCGCCGTGCTGGCGCACGGGGGCTTTTTGGACAAATTCATTGGCGACGCGGTGATGGCCGTCTTTGGCGCGCCGCTGCCCAATGCCGAGCATCCATCGGCAGCGCTTTATTGCGTGCTGAGCATGCACCGCGCGCTTTCTGAGTTGCAACCGACGCTGCGTGCGCTTTTGGGCGCCGAAATTGCCATTGGCGTCGGCGTCAACAGCGGCGACATGGTGGTTGGCAACATGGGCTCGGACGAGCGCTTTAATTACACCGTCGTCGGCGATGCCGTAAACTTAAGCTCGCGCCTTGAGGGATTGACCAAAACCTACGGCGTCTTCTGTCTGGTGGGCGAAAATACGCAGCGCAGCGCCGCCCGTGATTTTCGCTTTCGCGAAATCGATCTGGTCAAGGTCAAAGGCAAAGACGAAAAGCAGGCGATTTACGAATTGCTTGGCGGTCCGAACCAAATCGTTGCGCAGTATGAAGACCTGCCGACCTTTGAACGCGCTGTTGTCGCCTATAGAGCCGGCCGCTTTGCCGAGGCTCGCCGCGAGTTTGCAAGCTTCGCGCAGCAAAATCCGCACGATCGCGTGGTTCCGCTTTATTTGGAACGGCTGGCCCAGCTTGGGCAAGAAGCCCCGCCGGGCTGGAATGGCGTATACCAGCATCACAGCAAATAAATTTACACGGTGCAAATCTCAGCCCGCGCTGTCGGCTTTTCGCATAGACTGCGCCCTAGAGGAATTGCATGCTGCGGCTCATTACCCTGCCCTTAAGTCATTACTGTGAAAAAGTACGCTGGGCGCTAGAGCGGCAAGATGTGCCCTTTCGCGAAGAGGGACATGTGCCGCTTGTGCACGCGTTTTACAGCTGGCCGACGTCAGGCTTTAAGTCCCGCGCGCTTCCGATGTTGGCGGATGACAACGCCGTGATCTGGGATTCGACACGTTGTCTGCACTATCTACAGGAACGGCATGGCGCGACGTGGCTGTATGCGCCCAAAGAGGCCGCGGGCTTGGAAGAATGGTTTGATGAAGAACTAGGACCAAACAGCCGCCGCTTTGTCTACTTTCACGGTTTAAGCGACACCAAAGCCATGTTGGGAGTGCTCGAACAAAACGTTCCGAGCTATGAAGCCAAGCTGGCTAGCGCGCTATTTCCTTTGATTCGTGCCGCGATGCGCAAAGAGATGAATATACACGAGGCGCCGGCAGCGCGCTCTCTTACGCAAGTGAATGCCGTCTTTGAAGCTGTCAGCGCCCGGCTGCAAGATGGCCGTCCTTATCTGTGCGGCGATGCGTTTAGCGCTGCGGATCTGACCTTTGCAGCGCTTGCGGCTCCGGTTTTGTTGCCGCAAAACTATGGCGTAAAACTGCCTCCAATGTCCGCGGTTCCTCCGACGCTGCGCACTCAGATCGAGCGATTTCGCAGCACTTTAGCGGGCGCCTTTGTTTTGCGCCTTTACGAGCAAGAGCGCGCCACTCGATTGCCGCGTATGAGTGCCAGCGGCACTCCTTTACACGCCTAATTCGATGCGTGACAAAAGCGCTCGATTCAGATTGCGAAATTCCTTAAAAAGGAAGATGCCCGCGATGGAAGCGGCAGTGCTTTGGACGGCGCTGCATTGCGGTTGTGCGGCACCGGCAGCGAGCGTCGCAAAGACCGAGCCGGAACCAGCACCGGCCCCGCTTATTGCAAAGCCGGCGACGCCCGTGGCCAAGCCCGCGCCACCACCGCCCATCATTCGAGAATCGCCACCGGCCTTTGCCATCATTGTGCATCAGGCCGATTTACATGGTCAGTTCGAAAGCAAACAGGGCACAACGATTGCCATTCGTGCCCTGCTGATGATGACAAAGACACAACCGGCCGTCGGCAATAAGGGCATGTTGTACTTTGCTCCGGCGGATGCCAAAGGCGATACAGAGTGGATTCCCCTTGGCGATGTCGAAGTGAAAAAGCCGCTCGATGCCGCGGGCAAAATTCTGGTCAAAATCATCGACGATGAGAAAAAGTTTATGCTTCCCGGAAGCAAAAAACCGACGCCGCTTTTGAAAAATACACGGCTGCGGTTGCGGTGGGAGTGGTGATGGGAATCCTATTTTGGATTTCAATCACACGTTAGCCTCTAAAAAAGAAAAGGCCGAGCGCCGCGGCGACAATGGCAAAGGGAATTCCCACTGTAGTCCGCAAAATTCTTGCATGATATAGGCGCAACTGCGCGCCATCTTGCAGATGGGCGTAACGCTTTATGACCAGCGTGCCGCAATAAAGGTTTACGCCAATGGCCATAAGACCAGCGAGAATCTTTATCCAATGCAGCGAAGTCAGCGGCTGCGCGCGCCATGCCAAAAGGGCACCGGTAAAAAGGACTCCCAAGACCAGGGGAATCTCGGCGCATAAATCAATGAAGTAATGAAAGCGCGCGGCGGCGCGCAAAGAGCTCTCGTCTCGCGCCGCCACCTCAATAACACCCTCGGCGAGAATGAGGCCCCCCCACAAGCAGATAAGGATCAAGTGAAAAAGGTGCAAACTTTCCATCGTCGAAATTACGGGATCGACATGGACTGCTGTATCCGTTCTCCCAAACGCAAAAGTTCTTCCTGATGCACTTTGACCAGACGCTTCATGGGTACGCAAAAGCCGACCACGCTGTTTTCCGTCAGAACAAACTGACGAGAGGCGCAGCGCTGCGTTTCAGCGCTTAAGGTCACTTCGTTGCCAAATGAGCCATGTACAAGCTTGGCGGTATAGCGCCGCACGATTGTCGCATTTTGCTCTTTGACTTGCCCCAGCAAAAGTCCGGTATCTAGCCAGCGCGTCTGCACGATTCCGGTTTGCGGATCCACAACCACTGGCGAATGCCCCGCTTGGGTCAGCGCCGCGGCCAGCGCTTCGATAGGCTCGCGGGCCATCTGCACCGTATTGAACTGATACGGCCGCTGCGGCTGCGCACAGCCGAAAGCCCCAACCAAAAGCAAAAGGGACAAAAAGCGTTGCTTGCATACTTGCCCAAATGGGCGAAAAAGGCGCGGCGACATTGGGTGTACCTCTTTGCTGAAAGCTATCTTAGCGTAGGGCTTTGGCCATCTTCCGAAAAACGCGCCGGTTGCGCAGGAATGACCGTAATCACCACCGACTTTGAAGTTGGAGTACGGCTTTTGTCCGCATAGCTATTTAGCGGAACTAGGACGTTGGCTTCGGGAAAATACGTGGCCGTGCAGCGGCGCGGAATTGCATAAGGCACTACGACAAAGTCGCGCGCCAGTCGCTTTTCTTGCCGAAAATGGCTGCACAAATCCACGTGCTGACCGGCGACAAGGCCGCGTTCCGCAATGTCCTCGGCATTCATCAAAATGACGCGCCGACCGCCAGCAATTCCGCGGTAGCGATCATCCAGGCCATATATCGTCGTATTGAACTGGTCGTGACTGCGCACGGTCATCATCAGAAGCTGGCCGGGAAGCAGGGCCTCCTGCGCTGTTTTCGGCAGCGGATGCACGGAAAACTGCGCCCGTCCGGAAGCCGTTTGAAAGCGACGCTGACGCGCGGCATTGGGCAGCAGAAATCCATCGCGGCTGCGCAGCCGCTGATTGTAATTCTCAAATCCCAAGACCACTTCGGCAATGTGATCGCGAATGACATCGTAGTTGTCAGTCAGCGCTTCCCAATCCATGGAAACAGCCGCCGGCGATGGCCGCTTGGCAAAGGTTGCGTTGGCGATTCCGCAGACGATGGCCACTTCGCTTTTTAGGCCGCTGTGCACGGGGTTTAGCACGCCGCGAGAAGCATGAACGATGCCCATCGAATTTTCGACCGAGACAATTTGCGGACCTGTGGCCTGCATGTCGATTTCGCTACGGCCTAGGCACGGAAGGATGATCGCCTCCTTACCAACGACCAAGTGACCGCGGTGTAGCTTCGTCGAGACGTGCACGGTAAGACGGCAGCGCCGCAGCGCCGCCGCCGTTTGCTCGGTGTCCGGACTGGCCGACAAAAAATTGCCGCCCAGGGCCAAAAAGACCTGCACCTGGCCGTCGGCCATCGCGGCAATCGTGCCAACAGTATCCAGGCCATCTTTGAGCGGAGGAGCAAATTCAAAGCGCCGGCCCAAACGTTGCAAAAAAGCCGGATCGGGATGTTCG
The DNA here is from genome assembly GCA_964460115.1 of uncultured Myxococcales bacterium. Classification (GTDB taxonomy): domain Bacteria; phylum Myxococcota_A; class Polyangia; order Palsa-1104; family JAEUJZ01; genus JAEUJZ01. The sequence goes on along the minus strand of CAYWPR010000011.1, from coordinate 43,544 downwards.
GTAATGCCCACCGTTCGATCGCCCTGCACATTGCTGTGACCGCGCACCGGACAAGCGCCGCTGCCCGGACGACCGATGTTGCCGCGCAAGAGCAAGAAGTTTAGGACTTCTTGAATCGTCGCCACCGCTTCTTTGTGCTGGGTCAGCCCCATCGCCCAGCAGCAGATGATGCGAGGGCTTTGTAAAGCGACCTCGGCAGCGGCGCGAATTTGCGTCCGCGTCAAACCGCTGTCTTCACAGATCTGTTCCCAAGAAATCTCGTTAAGCGCTGCGCAAAATGCGTCAAAGCCGGAGGTGTGCTCGCGAATAAAAGGCCAATCCAGCACCGTTCCGGGATGGCGCTTTTCTTCGGCCAAAAGCTCTTTCATCATCCCCTTAAAAAGGGCCGCGTCGCCGTTTAGACGCACCGGCAGATGCAGACGGCTTATCGCGGTGCCGGAGCCAAGCAGATCCAAAGGATTCTGAGGATGCGCAAAGCGCGTCAGCGCTGCCTCGGCCAAGGGGTTGATGCTGACGATGGCAGAGCCGCGCTCGGCGGCGGCCTGCAGCGTGCTTAGCATGCGCGGATGATTGGTGCCGGGATTTTGCCCGATGATGAAGATGGCGTCGCACAGCGCGAAGTCTTCAAGCTGCACCGTGCCCTTGCCAACCCCCAAGGCTTCGCGCATGGCCACGCCGCTTGACTCGTGACACAGATCCGAGCAATCCGGCAGATTGTTGGTGCCAAACAAACGCACAAATAGCTGATACAAAAACGCCGCTTCATTGCTGGTACGCCCCGACGTGTAAAAGGCAGCTTGGTCGGGGCTGTCGAGGGTGCAAAGTGTATCGGCAATGCGTGCAAAAGCCGCTTCGTAGGAAATCGGCTGGTAGTGGCTGTGCCCGGGCGGACACCATAGCGGCTCGCTCATGCGTCCGGCTTGACCCAGCCAATAATCAGAGCGCTCGGATAAAGCCGCCAAGCTGTGCTGCGCAAAAAAATCGGCGCCGATGCACTTGGTGGTCGCTTCCCAGGCCACGGCCTTGGCGCCGTTTTCGCAAAACTCGATGGCGCTGTGTCCGCCGCTGGCGTCATCGCGCGGATCGGGCCAGGCGCATCCCGGACAATCAAAACCGGCGGGCTGATTGACCTGCAGCAGGGCTTTTATGCCACGCCGTAGGCCGGTGTGCTTTTGCACATGCTTGATGGTTTCGCGAATCGCCGAGAGACCGCCCGCTGCCTGTGCCGCCGCGGTCACGCGCACATCGGCGCTGTCGCTAGGCGGCTCGGCGGCGGACGAATCGGGTCGAAGCGAGCTCATGCGCTGTTTTTCGAATTTTTCACGGAGCCCCGTGGCTGGCGTTCTTCATTGGGACAAATGCCGGCTGGAAGATGCTGCGCCTTTGGACATAGTCCATAGATCTCCAGCTTGTGCTGAACGATTTTAAAGCCGCCCAGCTTGTCGGCGACCATCTCTTGCAGGCGTTCGATCTCGTTATTTTCAAATTCCAGAATCAGTCCGCACTGCGCGCAAATCAGGTGATCGTGGTGCGGCGTCTCGGGCCCGGTGACCTCGTACCGAGTCTGGCCGTCGCCGAATTGGCGCGGCGCAGCCAGGCCGGCGGCCACCAAAAGCTTCATGGTGCGGTAAACGGTGGCATAGCCGACACGCGCATTTTTGGCTCGCACCTCGCGCAAAAGCTCTTCGATCGAAACGTGATCGGCGGAATGCAGAAATACATCCACGATAAGCTCGCGCTGGCTGGTGGTCTTTAGACCACTGCGATGCTGATGATCCAGCCAGCGGCGCTTTAGGATGCTGAGATGTCGCGGGGGCCGGCTGGCGTCAATAGCGCCATGTCCGGCATTCTTTCCAACCATGAAAATGCCTTACTTGACGACCGTCATCTTGCCCCCAGCCGAGCGAGCCAGGACGGTGCGATCATACATTCCTTCGCCTTGCAGCGGCGGAACGGTGTAGGTGCCAAGGTTTGTCGCCTTGATGGCATAGATGAATTCTTTTACGTCGGGATCCACGTTGCCGTAAAGAACGACGCGATCCTCGCGCACATCGCCGTAGATGGGTTGCCAGGTGCTTTGCGGCTTGGCGAAGGGCAAAGCTGCGGGCTCGGCGCTTTGCGGCCGGCCGCCATGGGCGCCGTCGCTCGACTTGCCGCTTTCGCCATCCTCGCCGCCGCCTTCACCGCCGGACTCATCGCCGCTTTGCCGGCCCGAGCCATCTTCGTCCTTGTCTTCCTTTTCATCATTTTCATCAGAGCTTGATTCATCGCTTTCATGCGCGGGCGGCGCAATGACCACTTCAAAGCCGCCGGGCAAAAGGTCAATGATGGCCAGATTGTAAAGCTCGCCTTTGTCCAGACTGCGCAGCTTGACATGAACTTCGACTTCTTCACCAAGTTTCACTTCGGAAACCGGCTTGCCATCAGGCCCGACGAACTCGCGAAAGACTTCCAGTCGAGCGCTTTGCGGTTTTGGCGGCACAGCCAGATCAAAGCCAGACTGCGTCACTTGGTAGAAGCTGCGCAAACTGCCGCTTGAAGCAATGATGAGCCGCGGAACTTCGGGCGAAAAATTCACCGCCGGAAACAATCCTTGCGGCAAACTGAGCGGCTTTTGCTGTCCGTTTGCCAAAACCTCGGCGATGCTAAAGCTGCTTGGCGGCTGCGCCGCGGCAAGCTGAGCGTACGCGTCAAGCGCCATAATCGTATAGGCGGAAGAAAGCGTGTTGTAGCGGTTTTTTGTAATTGGTTCTACCAGCGCCAACAAGGCATCGCCATCCAGCTTGCTTACCCGCTCGGGAAAATGTCGGGCGAGAATATAAAGGAGCTGCGCATCGCGTACCAGCGGATCGTAATAATTTTGGTAGTCGATTGCGGCATCGCCAATCTCGCCCAGCTTGCTTTCGGCAATCAGCGCCTGGGCCTTGCGTTCCTGTTTCAGAAGCTTGTACGTCGCGGCCAGGTAGATGCCGGCCAGGTCTTTTTTCCAAGCGTCTTTAAAGGCGTTTTCCAGCGTCTTTTGCACCGAGCTTAGGTATTGGCTGGTGACCACGCCGCTGCGCGACAGCACGTAAACGGCGTAGGCGCGCAGCCTTTCGCCGGACAAACTATCGGTTTCGCGGCTGGCGAGCTGGGTCGCATATTCCAGGGCTTTTTTCAGCACCTCAGGCGGAACCACAAGGCCGCGGTCGCGGGCTTCGACCAGAAAATGGGTGGCATAGACGCTGGCGAAGTCCGAAACCTGGCTCGCGTTGTCCCACAGCCCAAATCCTCCGTCGTCGTTCTGACGCGCCCGCAAAGTGGTCAGAATGGACTGCAGACTCTTGTCGACAACTTCCGCGGCCAAGCCGAACTCGGGACGGCTGCGCAAAACAATCGCCGGCAGCGCTTGGCTTATCTGCTGCTCGGTGCAGCCGTGCGGGAATTTTTGCAAATACTGAACCAGGCCATGGGCCAGACCGAGCGGCAGCGCTGAAATCGCCGCGCGGTTGCTGCGATATTCGCTATACATCTGCCGCGGCACCGGCACGACCACTTGGCCGCCCTGCAGATGGCCGACGGTGGTTGTCGTCAAAAGCGGCACCGCCGGACGCACCGACAGATCCACCGAGTAACGGCCGCTCTTATTGGCGTGCGAAGCGACAAACGTCAGATTGCCCGAGCCAAGCTGGCTTGTCGCGCGCAGCTTGTAAGTGGTCGAAGTCTCGCGCAGCTCGCCGATGGTCAAATCGACTTTGGGCAGTCCCAGAACTTCCAGGTGTTTGGAAGTCTTTAGCTCCAGCGCCACCGCGGCTTTTTGGCCCGAGCCTACGATGTTGTTGGCGACGCTGACGCTGACCTCGAATTCATCGCCGGGGGCGACAAAAGTCGGCACATTGGGACTTAGCACGAAGTCGCCGCGCACAAGCGCCCCTTTGTTAAACACGCCAATCGCATCGGAAGCCACTGCGACCGCCATGATTCGCAACTTGCCGTTAAACGAATCGGGAATGACGTAGGAAAGTTCCTTTTCTTTGGGTCCGGCATCGATAATTCCCGACCAGAAAGCCACCGGCTTATCGCGGTGCCGTTTGAAGGGATTCAGATTGCGCAAAGCCCCGCCTTCGCCGTCGCCGCCCGGTGCCGAAGCGAGCAGGCGCGAGAACTCCGGCAAAAGCAGATCCAGAATCTGCGCGGTTTTGACTTCGAGCGCGCGCTTTTGAAAAAAGTAAGCCAGCGGATCGGGAGTCTTGTATTTGGCGACCTGCAGAATTCCTTCATCGATGGCAAAGATCACAAGCTTGCTCGGCCGGTCGGTCTGATACTTCATGCGCAAAGTTTCGCCGGGTTTGATGAGATCAGGCGTATGTACGCTGACCTTGGCGGTACGGCGCGCGCGGCTTAAGGTAAAGGGCGCCACGCCGTAGCTTAGCGGACTCATGAACACTTCAGGGGAATCCAGGCCGCGGATAAACGCCACCGTGACGTATCCGTTGCCTTCCAGCTCTTCTGGAATCGCAATCGTCTGAACGCTGGCCGTGGTCGTGGTCTTAAACCACTTGTAGCTTAGGACTTTGTCGCGCTCGATGGTGATAAGCCCCGCCCCGGTATAAGGCGCTTTGATTTGCAGCTCGAGCTCCTCGCCAGCATCGACGTCGGTCTTTTTCAAAACAAGCTGCAGCTCGGCATTTTTCTCCAGCGAGCGGGTCAAATTGCCGGTGCCGGCGACGCTCCATTCGACGCGATTTAATTCCTGATCTTTGGCGTTCTTTAGGACTAGGACAAAGTCTCCGGGACGGTCGGTGGGCAGCGCAAACTTGAGTCCGGCTTCTGGAATACTCATCGGTTTGTCGCTGATCGGCAGTTCCTTTTTGACCGAAACGTACTTATACGTACCGTTCCATTGCTTGGTCAGGACCGACAAATACTTTCGTTCTAAAACCAGCGCGCGAATGCCGCCCGCCGCCATGCGATTGGCATGTGGCCCAACGGCAACGATTTGCACCGCGCGCTCGGCGCCCTTATTGACATAGTGCAAATCGCCGTCCGGTTTCCAGCCCACCAGAAACTCCATCGGCGACACCGTGACCTGCGTTTCAGCAGCGACGCTGCGCCCACCTTCGGCTTCGTAGCCATTGGCCAGAAAACGCAAGCGATAGGTGGCGGCGGCAAAACGCTGCAAATTCAGTTCAAATTCCGCTTCGCCGGCTTCACTAGTCACGCCTTCGGGCAGGTTGTCCGAAACCGATTCCTTGGCGTGCATGGGATCGGAAAAGCGATAATCGCGAAACTTGCTGAAGCTTGGAAAGGTCGGCGACAGTTCCAAAAGCGCCCGCACTTTGCGGTCGGTTGCCGGCGTGCCGAACAAATTCTGTAGCGATACGCGCGCCTTCAGATCTGTGGGGGATACCCAACCTTCCACGCTGTCGGCCGACAGACGGGCGCTAATCTTCAGGCGATCGGGCAAAAATTCCTGCACGCGCACCGCTGTAGAGCCAAGCAGCGCGCCCTGGTGCCCGTCCTTAACGACATAGACGTTCACATTCCAGGTTCCGGTCGGGGAAGCATCCTGCGTGCTATGGCGAATTTCTTCAAATCCCGATTCGCTAAGTCGAATCTTGTCCTTTTTTACCACCAGGCCGCGCGCATCTTCTACGGTCACTTCCAGCGGTACACCGGCCAGGCTTTGCTTCCAGTCGCGCGGCTTGACGATAAGTCCCACGCGAATTTCATCGCCGGGACGATAGATGCCGCGATCGGAAAACATGTAGGCTGACAGCCCCTGCGGCTTGCTTTCGTCATGTACTCCTTCAATCGGAAAGCGCGACAGGTTCAGATAGCGATCGGAACGATCGTAGGGCAAAAAGGACAAGTCCGAACCGCGACGCACCAAATAGTACAGCACGGATTTTTCGCGATGAAATCCGCTTAGCTTGGGCAGGTGCACGTGGCCATCCGCAGCAGTCACTTCGCTTAGCAAAGAAATGCCGTTTTTGCCCACGACCTCGACCTTGGCGTCTTTGATCGGCTCGCCGGTGCCTAACGATTGCACAAAAACTTCGTGACTGCCATCGGAATTGTCTTTGACCAGCAATCCCAAATCCGTCACTAAAACCAGCCGGTTGTCGATTTTGCCAGTATTGATCTTGCGCGCCGCATCCCAACTTTCGACTTTCAAAAAGAAAAGCCCGCGTTTTTCATCGCGTTTGCCTTCCAAATAATCGCCGAGGTCCACGGACGTATACTGCGGCTTGCCGTGCGCCACTTTGGGAAGCTTGATGACTTCGGTAAAGGCTTCGGTAATGTTCTCGCTGCTAAAGCGCGCGCTGTAAAACTCCGGACTTTGAAAATTGCCGTTGTTCTGCGACACCAAGTGATGTAGCTGTCCCGGCAGGACGCGGCCCAGTTCATAGCGCACTGCTTCGACATCGCGCGCATAAAGCGACACTTTCTTTTCACCAGACAGCGACAAAATGCCGCCGTTCTGCATGATCTTCAGCTCTTTGGGAAACTCCGGAACGCGCAAGGTGGAATCGTGCGACTTGCCAAGCAGATAACCGCCCCAACTGCGCAGTCCGTGTTTGACCTCTACATAAATCGAACGGCCAACTTCTGCCTGATAGCGGAAGCTGTGCAGCGTTGCATACTCTTTTTCATTGGGAATTTGCTCAAGCTTTAGCGGCTGCGATTTTTTCAAAACTTCCTGGCTAACTTCGGAGCTTGTCCAGGTATACGGCTCGCCGGATTGGGTCTTTTCAGTCAGCGGTCGCAGCGGCAACACATAAGCGCTGACTCCTTTGCGCATTTCCAGCTCGGTCACACCGGTGTTCAGTTCGATGAGCAGCACCTGTTCCGGCTCGTACTGCTCGTTATTGACCAAGGTCAGAGATGCTTCGTTGACGCTTAGGAATTTGTACAGACTGGGAATGAGAACCTCAGCGCTAGACTCATTGGCCGTGCCTTTGCCACCGCGCGCCGCGCGCAGACCGGAAGTGACCCGCACCATCATTTTTGCGTCGTTGGTTGGAATCTGCACCGGATCCGAATGCACAAATGCATGACCGCGCAGCTTGTCGTAGCTGACCTGCGCCCGATAGGGCTTTGCCGTATCCTTGCCGAATTCGGTAGTCACTAGTTCTACGACAAGGTGCTTTTCGAATTCCGCCGGTTCTACTGCATGCGAAAAATCAACTGTGGCGACTACTTTCTTTAGATTCTGATCCTGCGGATCCTGATAAAACTCTGTGTGACTGACGGTGGCGACAAAGGGCGCGCTGGAAAATGTCAGGGTATATTTTTTCAAAAGCGCGCCTTCGCGCAGCAGTCCGGTTTTGTTCAAGCTGACGACGAAGTTTTCGCCAACCGGCCAGTCTTGTTTGGGGGTAAAGACGATCTGACGATCTGTCGTCCATTCCCAAGTTCCCGCAACTGCGGGTTCGATTTCGATACCCGTCTGAATCGGCTTTTTTACTTTTTCGATGGGCGCTGCCGACGCGCCAAAATTGATGCGCAGCACATCGGGCTTGGCGTTTTCCTCGATAGAGGTGGGATGAGGTGCGTTTAAATGCACGGCGATTTCCACCGGCTTGGGACGCCCTTCGTAAAAGCGATAGCCGCGATAGCCGCCATAGCTTAGGGCCAATAGGACAAGCACACCGGCGGTCAAATAGCGCGGATGGTTGCGCACCCAAGTCGCGGTCGGCGCGGCTTTCTGCCTTCCCCATTGCAGAAGCGATCGTACCCAAAGGGGCGGCGCGTAGCTCAGACTGCCGAACAAAAAGCCAAGTACGTGACGAAAAAATAAAACCAGGTTGCCAATGGCACTCAAGATGGCTCGTAGCACTGACACAGTGACTCCTTTTGCGTAGCGCCGACTGAACGCTACGCCGCTTCAGAACTGCACTTATCAGACAGAATAGCCCAATTGCGCGGCGACAAATACTCGAGCTTTAGGGCCGCCGTTCTCGCATGAGCATAAATTCCTCGGCACTCGTCGGATGAAGCGCGATAGTCCGATCAAAATCCGACTTTTTCGCACCTGCAGTCAGCGCCACCGCCAGGCTTTGAATGATTTCAGGCGCATCGCTACCGACCATGTGACAGCCCAAAACTCGCTGCGAGCTTTTATCCACCACAAGCTTCATAAACGTGCGCTCTTTGCGACCGGCCAGACCATTTTTCATCGGTTGAAAGTTTGTGACATAGACATCCAGCGCCCCGTATTGCTTTTGCGCATCTACTTCGCTGAGGCCGACGCTGCCAAGCGGCGGCAGGCTGAACACGGCTGTGGGTACTCCCTGGTAATTGACATGCATCGGATTGTTGCGAAACAGCGTCTCGGCCACTGCCCGCCCCTCGGCCACGGCAATCGGCGTCAGATTCAACCGATTGGTGCAGTCGCCGATGGCATACACGCTAGGAACGCTCGTCGCGGAGTATTCATTGACGACGATTTCACCCTTCTCTCCACGGCCAATCCCCACGGCATCTAGGCCAAGTTCAAAAGTACTCGGAGCGCGGCCGGTGGCCAAAAGGATCTTGTCGGCGACAAATTCCTCGCCCGCTTGGGTCTGTAGGCGCAGCGCCCCATCGGCGGCCGGCGCGATGGCCTTGGTTTCGTGGTTCGGCAAAATTCGAATGCCCTTCTCGTGAAGAGTTTTGGTCAGGTGCGCGCGTAGATCCTGATCAAAACCGCGCAGCAGCAAATCGCCGCGTATTAGCATGCTCACCGCGCAGCCAAGCGCATGAAAAATGCAAGCCATCTCGACGGCGATATACCCCCCGCCGACAATCAGCAAGCGCCGCGGCAAGGTCGGCAGCGACAGCATCTCATTCGAAGTCACCCCAAGCTCGCTGCCCGAAAACTTCGGCCGCAAAGGCGAACTTCCGGTGGCAATCAGAATATAGCGCCCGCTTATCGTCCGCTCGCCAATGCGTACCGTATGGGCGTCACATAGCTCGGCGTGCCCGGTCAGCGTCGTGACCCCCGCTTCCTGAAGCAGGCGCCTGTAGACACCGTTTAACCGATCGAGTTCCCGTTCCTTATTGTTCTGCAGCCGCGTCCAATCGTAGGTAAGGGTCGTCCCGACCTCCCAGCCGTAGCCGGCGCAATCGGCAAAGCCCTCGGCAAAGCTGGCGCTGTAGACCAAAAGCTTTTTGGGAATGCAGCCGCGCAGCACGCAGGTGCCGCCGATTCGATCCATTTCACACAGCGCGACGCGCGCGCCCGCGGCTGCGGCACGCCGACTGGCTGCCACCCCGCCCGACCCGCCGCCAATCGTGATGAGGTCAAAATCGTATTGGTCCATGGCGATCTAGTCTAATACACGGGGCACATAGGTTTGTCCGTTTGGCATTTCGCCATGTTAAGTTTCGCGCATGTCTATTTCGCTGGTTTTGGCCACGGCCTCGCCGCGGCGCATCGACATGCTGCGCCGTGCCGGAGTGCCGCACGCCGTACACGCCGTCGATATCGATGAGACTCCGGCAGTCGGCGAAAACCCCGAGGCCTTGGTCCTGCGCCTCAGCCAAAGCAAGGCCGACGCGGCGGCCGCGCGTGCCGGCAACGCTGCCACCATCTTGGCGGCGGATACGATGGTGGTCGCGACTCCCGACACCCACCCCACCCTGCTTGGCAAACCCGATCACGAAGGCGCGGCGCGGCAGATGCTGCACCTGCTTTCGGGCACCACCCACAACGTACTTACCGGCTATCATTTGCGCTTTGGCAATGCCGACGATGGCAGCTTGCGTCGCATCAGCCGCGTGGTGACAACCGCAGTGGATGTACGGCCGCTCTTGTCAGAAGAAATCACCGGCTATTTGCGCAGCGAGGAGTGGCGCGGCAAAGCCGGCGGTTACGCCATTCAAGGGCGCTTTGCCTGCTTTGTCAGCGCCATTCGTGGCAGCTACGAAAACATCGTCGGCCTGCCGCTGTGCCAGGTGCTGGAAGATCTGCGCCGGGCCGAAGTGCTCAAAGCCGACTGGCCGACATGGATGCCTTAAACGAGGGAAATCTTGCGGCGCGGCTTTTGGCACTGCGTACCGACATTGCCGATGCCTGCACCCAAGCGGGCCGCGATGCGCAAGAAGTTCGCTTGGTCGCGGTCAGCAAGCGCCATGAGGCGGCGGCGGTGCACACCGTTTTGCAGCTTGGTCAGCGCGACTTTGGCGAAAACTACGCGCAGGAGCTGCGCGACAAAAGCGCGGCGCTGGCCGCAAAAGCCGAGGGCCAAGGCGTAGCGCCCCGCTGGCATTTTATCGGTCCGCTGCAGCGCAATAAGGTGCCGCTCGTCGTCGGGCGGGCAGCCCTTATACACAGCGTAGACAGCCTGCCGCTTGTAAGCGCCATTTCGGCGCGCGTCCAGCACTTGCGCAAGGCCCATCCGGACCTGGTGCAAAACTGTCTGGTTCAGGTCAACATCGCCAAGGAGCCGCAAAAGTCCGGCTGCGATTCGAACGCGCTGCCGACGCTTTTAGATGCGATTGCAGCGGCCGGCGGGACACTTTTTTGCCTGGGCCTCATGTGTTTGCCGCCGCAACAAGACGATCCCGAAGCCTCGCGCTGCCACTTTCGGCGGCTGCGCGAACTTCTGCATGTCGCGGCCCGGCAAAAGCGGCCGCATGTAGAGCTGCGCGAGCTCTCGATGGGCATGAGCCACGATTTTCAAGTCGCCATTCGCGAAGGCGCAACCATTCTGCGCGTTGGAACAGCGCTTTTTGGTGCTCGCAGCTAAATCAGTCTTCGTTTCCGGGTACAAACGCCGGACGCGGTGGGCGCGGCGCTTCTTGAACGGCCTTGCCAGACGGTCTAGACGTGCTGGGCGGCACAGAAGCCGTCGGTACAGCCATCTTGCGTTGTTTGTAGCGCTCTAGCGTAGCAACGAGTTCATCAAAGGGGATCATGCATTCAGCCTATCTCAAAGCCTCATGCAGGAAAAGCTGGGGCACGGCCAGCCGCGGGACGCGACAACGCCGCGGCAAGCTGACTTAAACGCTCGGCTGCGCGCGCACCGCCGGCTCGAATCATGAGCCGCCGACCGCGCCGCGGTGGCGGCAAAAGGGCCAGTTCCAAAGACAACCGATCGGCAGGCAGAGCATCGGGAAAGCGCGACAGCCATTCCACGGCCAAAACTCCGCCCGATTCGGCCGCTTCCCACAAGCCAAGCTCCATAAGCTCGTCTGCAGCCGTCAAGCGATACAAATCGACGTGATAAAGCGGCAGCCGACCTGCGTACTGATTGATCAAAGTAAATGTCGGGCTAGATACCGGGCCGGCCACCTTTAGCCCGCGACCAAGCCCGCCGATAAGACAAGTTTTGCCCGCGCCAAGCGGTCCATCTAGGCCCAGCAGATCGCCGGGCTTGGCCAAGCGGCCCAGCACTTCACCCACTTTGCGAGTGGCTGCTGCCGTGGCAAGTTCCAGGTGCAGACAGCCGTACGAGCTTTCCAAGGTCGATATTTTCAGCGCAGCCATGCCCATTTGTCCTTGCGACATTTTATCGGGCCTTAAAAGCCTGGGGTTTCCATCGGACCTGCGCTGCGTCCGTTTAGAAATTGTTCCACGATGGCGTCGCTGCTGCGACTAAGCTCATCCGGAGTGCCAAGCGCGTGCACCCGTCCTTGATACAAAAGCGCCACGCGATCGGCCACTGCCATGATCGATGGCAGATCGTGCGAGACCACCACGCAGGTGACCCCCAGGCCATTTTTCAGCTCTTTGATCAGCGCATCGACGCGGCGGGCGCTGACCGGATCAAGGCCGGTGGTCGGTTCGTCAAACAGCAAACATTCTGGTTCCAGGGTAAGGGCTCGAGCGATGGCCACGCGCTTGCGCATGCCGTCGGAAAGCTCGGCGGGCAAAGCCGCGGCAAACTCGGCCATCGCCACGCGCTGCAAAAAGCCCTCGGCTTGCTTTCGGGCCTGGCTTTGAGACAGCTTTTTGTGTTTGCGCAAAGGCAGCGCGACGTTGTCCAGAATCGTCATCGAGTCGAACAAGGTCGAATGCTGAAACACCATCACGCAGCGCCGGCGCAGCGCATAAAGTTCCGCCTCGGACAAGCGGTCTACGCGCTGGCCGTCGTAAAAAAGCTCGCCGCGATCCAGCCGCAAAAGCCCGATTAGGTGCTTGATCGTGACCGATTTGCCGACGCCCGAAGCGCCGATAATGTAAAGAATCTCGCCGCGAGCAATGCGCAGGCTCAGCCCGCGCAGCACTTCCTGCCCGTAAAAAGCCTTCCAGACATTGCGAAACTCAATCACGCGCCAAGTATATGCCGCATCCACGAGAAAAAACCCGTTTGGCGCGGTGCAAGCTCGGCGGCGCTGCATTAAACCTGCGCCAACGTCGACAACGCCAAGCGCATGCATGAAATGATCAAGCGCAGATGGTTTTGGTGTAGCCTAGATTCGGCGTTTTTTTTCCCTTCGGATATAGGCCATGGCCCAGGAGCAGAACGAAGCGGAGAAACTGGTCGGCCAAGTGCTGGCCAATACTTATCGCTTGGAGCAGCTACTTAATAGCGGCGGCATGGGCGCGATCTATCGTGCGCGGCATCTGCGCACTGGCGGTACTTGCGCCGTCAAGATTCTGCATTCGCACTCGGCAAAAAACACCGAGCTTTACGACCGCTTTCAAGATGAAGCGCGAATTATCTCGGCGCTGCATCATCCCAACATCGTCACGGTCATGGACCTTGACATCGACGCCAGCGGTCACGCCTTCATCGTCATGGAGCTTTTGGAAGGCGAAGATTTGCAAGATCGCCTCGAGCGAATGGGAAAGATTCCCGTGGCCGAAGCCCTGGACATTGCGCGGCAGATGGGCAGCGCCTTGCACGCCGCGCATCAGAAGGGCGTGATTCATCGCGATCTGAAGCCGCGCAATATCTTTTTGGCGCATCAGGAAGTCAACGGGCAGGTCCTCGAAACGGTCAAAGTCATCGATTTTGGCGTCTCCAAGATTCCGCGCCCCGCCGATCGCGTCACCCGCGACCTTTTGGTGCTGGGCACGCCGCGCTACATGGCGCCGGAAGGGGCGCTCGGACAAAACTCACAAATCGACCGCCGTTCCGATCAGTGGTCAGTCGCGGTGATTCTGTACCGCATGCTGTCGGGCAAGCTGCCCTTTGATCAGGAAAACGTCATCGACCTGTTCAAGCAGGTGGTAAACGACGAACCGGTCCCCATCGAGCAACTGGTTCCCGAGCTGCCCAAACCCATCGTTTTGGCCATTCGGCGCGCGCTGAACAAAAAAAAGGAACAGCGCTTCGAATCGATGGTGGAGTTTCTGGAAGCGCTCGATCCGGCGAGCAAAAAGAAAAAAGCCAAAAAGCCCAGCGCTTCGGCCGGGCCGCTGCGCATCGATTGGCGGCGCAGTCTCTTGTTTGCGGGCCTGGGCGCACTGCTTAGCGGCGCGCTTTTGATTCCAATCGTTAAAAAAGCGTCTACGCAGCGCAAACGCGGCGTTCAGACTAGCGATCTTTTGGCGCAAGCCGATCAGGCCCTTCTCGAAGAGCGCTGGAGCGATGCCGGCGAATTGGCCGAGCGGGTCCTTGGCCTTTCCGGCCAGCCCGAAGCCGTGCGCTCAGCTGCGCAAATTACCAAAAAGCGCGCCGAAAACGGCGTTCAGGCGCAAAAGGTCTATCAGCGCCTGCAAGCCGCCGTGCAAAGTCAGGATTACGATACGGCCCTTAGCATCAACCGCGAATTGCCGCCAAACCTCGGCTTTCGCATCACTGCGCAACAGCACTTTGACATCCTTTTGCCGCTCTCCATCGGCGTTCATATTCAGAAGGCGGAAGCCGCGCGCGCCACTGGGCAGTGTCAGGAAATCTGGCAGCACACGCAAAAGATTCTGCAAGTAGAACCAAACAACGAAGCGGCCTTGCAAGCGCGATTTCGTCCCTGCGTTTCGTTTGCGCGCGAATTTCCCCCCGGGCCAAGCAAACTGGCCGGTTATCCCGCTGTGCGCATCGATGACGAAGGCAACGGCCCCGAACTGCCCGGCGATTATCCGGGTGGGGCGACTAGCCTTGCCGACATCGACCGCTTTCTGCGCGAGGCCCAGATCGCCCATCAAAGCCATCAGTACATGCGCGCCATCACGCTGTCTCACCTTGGCGCTGGCACAGTGCGCAGCCCGACGGCCTGGCGCATTTTGGGCGTGTCGGCCTGCGGGCTGAAAAACACCAAGCTTATCGCTTACGCTCTATCGCATCTTGATACCGGCTCGCGCGAGTTTGTCAAAGCCGGCTGCGCGCAGTCCGGATTTCCCATTCGCTTTTAGAACCTGCGAAGCTTGTCCCCTAGAAGCATTCGAACGCGCCTATGTATTAAAGTGGCGGCATGCAGATACATGCTCTGCCGATTTTTGTCGGCGCGCTGTGCATTTTGGCCATTGGCTATCGCTTCTATTCGGCCTTTATCGCGGCCAAGGTGCTGGCCCTAGATGCCGCGCGCAAAACTCCCGCGCATGAAAAAAGCGATGGCAAAGACTATGTGCCGACCCATCGCTGGGTGCTCTTTGGCCATCACTTCGCGGCCATCACCGGCGCCGGCCCGCTGATTGGCCCGGTGCTGGCGGCGCAATTTGGCTTTCTGCCCGGATTGCTGTGGATCCTCATCGGCGTCACGCTAGGCGGCGCGGTGCACGATTTTGTCATCTTATCGGCCAGCGTACGCCGCGGCGGCCTGAGTCTGGCCAACCTGGCGCGCAGCGAGCTTGGCCCTGTGGCCGGCGCAGTCGCCACCTTGGCGACATTTTTTACGGTCAGCATCGCAATTTCCGCGATGGGCTTTGCCGTGGTCAAAATTCTCGAAGGCAGCGCCTGGGCGACTTTTACCATCGCCATGACCATTCCGATTGCCCTTTTGATGGGCACGATGATGCGCGGCGGCACGCCCGGCGGCAAAGCCCATTTAAAGCTGGCTTCTGGACTGGGGGTGGCGCTTTTGTTTTGCGCCGTGGTCTACGGCGACAAAGTCGCCCATTCATCGCTAGCCGCTTACTTTCGTTTCAGCTTTCCAACGCTGGTTTTTCTGATCGCCGCCTACGGTTTTCTAGCTTCGGTCTTGCCGGTCTGGCTGCTTCTGGTTCCGCGCGACTACTTGTCGGCCTATATGAAGCTCGGAACGCTGTTTGTGCTGATCGTCGCCATCATGTTCATCAATCCCGAGCTGAAGCTTGAGCCGCTGACTCCTTTTGTATTTGGCGGCGGGCCGATCATTAAGGGCAAAGTCTTCCCATTTGTATTTATCACCGTCGCCTGCGGTGCAATCAGCGGCTTTCATTCTTTGATCGCATCGGGAACAACTCCGAAAATGATCGACCGCGAACCCGATTGTCGGCCGATCGGCTACGGCGCCATGCTGCTCGAGGGTCTTGTGGCCGTCACTTCTTTGGTAGCGGCGGCTTGTCTGCATCCGGCCGATTATTTCGCCATCAACGTGCCCAAAGAGGCCTTCGCGACGCTGGGCCTACAGCCGATCGAAATCGATGCCATTTCGCAGCTAGTCGGTGAGGAATTGCGCGGCCGCACCGGCGGCTCGGTCTCGCTGGCCGCCGGATTCACGCAGATCTTTGCGCAGCTTCCCTGGCAGCGCAGCCGGACGCTGCTTGGCTACTTCTACCATTTCATCGTGATGTTTGAGGCGCTGTTCATTTTGACCACCGTAGACGCCGGCACGCGCGTGGCGCGCTTTTTGGTGCAGGACCTGCTTGGCCGCGTGGATCCGCGTTTTGGCCGACATGATTTTGCACCGGGGGTGCTTGGCGCCTCAGCCTTGGTTGTCTTTTTGTGGGGCGGATTCCTTTACACCGGCACGATCAGCACTTTGTGGCCGATGCTGGGAGTCGCCAACCAGCTTTTGGCGACGACTGCGCTGGCGATCGGAACGGCGTTCATTCTTGGACAAAACCCCGCGCATCGGCGGCGCGCTTTGCTAACCGCGGTGCCCATGCTGGTACTAGCGACGACTACATTGTGGGCCGGCTGGCAGTCCATTTTCGGAATTTTTCTGATGCTACCCGCCACCATGCGCATCCAAGCTTGGATCGATACCGGCTGCACCGCCGTGCTGATGGTCTGCACTTTGGTCGTCGGAGCCTCTCTATTGCGGGTGGCTCTCCGTGGGAATCGGGCGAACAATATTGAACCCGGGGCAAAGTTTTGATGAAATGAGCGCATGCCCGCACGCTCATTCCGGATTCTGGCCTGCACCCTTCTTGCTGCCCTTTGCGCCTTGGTCCTGGCGAGGGACAGCCATGCTCAAGGGGTTTCGCCGCGCATCACCATTGAGTCGATTCCCCCCGGCGCCATCGTCTACATCGATGGTGCCGTGCAGGGACAAACCGCCCCCGGCTTCAAGGTGCGTATCTCCAAAGGAACGCACCGCATTCGTCTAGAGCTTGAAGGCCACAAACCCATCGAGCAAACGATCGCGATCAGCACAGCGCAACGGCTGGCCTTCAACTTGGAAAAGGCCCCGGCGCGGCTGGACGTCAAGTTCACCGCCACCAATGACAATGCTCGCGGCGCCGATATCTATGTCGATGGCACGCCAGCCGGTACGGTGCCGCAGCAAATCGATGTACCGGCCGGGCGGCACATGATTGAAATCAAAAAGCCCGGTCACAAAATTTACAGCGAAACCGCCGAGGTCAAAGCCGGCGACAACCGTCCGATTTGGGTGCAGCTACAGGCCGAATCGCGCGCCGGATCGGTGCTGATTGCCGCCGACGTTTCCGATGCCGACGTCTTTATCGACGGCCAACCCAAAGGGCGGGCGCCGCTGAGCGTCGACAATCTAAATGAAGGCGAGCACCTCATCGAAGTACGGCGCAACGAGGCCGGTGCTCCGACTTGGCGCCAGACCATTCGCGTCGTGCAAAACCAGCAAATTAAGGTAGTGGCGCAGACCCAGCCGCCACCGCCGCCGCCGGGCTCGCTGCTGGTGATTTCTTCGACGCAGGATGCCGAAGTGACGGTGGATGCGACGATCAAAGGCAAAGTCGGTCAGCCGATTAATCTAGCGCCCGGCCAGCACTCGATCACCGTTAGCGCCAAGAGTTATACGTCGATCACTCGCGTGGTCGAAATCGAAGCCGGCAAGCCGCGCATCGAAAAGATCGATCTAGTTGGCTCGCCCGAGACGCGCGGCATCGGCTATGTGCGCATCATTTTGCTGACCCCGGTAGACAACGTGCAGTTCTTCGTCAACGGGCGCCGCATTGATGAATCGGCCGCTTTGAGCGATCAAGGCGTCGAAGTCGCCGCCGGCCGCGTCGTCGTCCAGGTGGCCAAAGAAGGCTACGGCTCTTCGAAAAAAGAAATTACCCTGCGTCCCGGCACCACCGAGGTCGCCGAGTTCGAACTGCGCAACGTCGGCAAGCTTTACGTAGCTTCGCAGCCGCCGGGGGCCTACGTCCTTCTCGATCGCAATCTGATCGGCCAGACGCCGCTGACCCGCGAAAATGTGCCGACCGGACCGCACACCATCGAAATTCAAAACGAGCCCCGCTTCACCACGATCGTTGAGCAAGTCAACATTCGCCCCGGTGAGCAGGAAAACGTCAGCGTCATCATGAAGCTTGCCCCGCCGCCGCCGCTTGACAAGATTGCGCTACAGCGCGGGCTGTCGTCCTTTTCGGCCGCGACGATTCCGCTTGGCCATTTCACCGGCGATCTGGGCGTTGGTTATGCCTACTTCGCCAACGTCCGCATCACCGTCGGCGTCGCCAAAAAAGGCGGCATTCCATATCTGGGTGAAATCGGTCTAGATGCCGGCGCTGAATTTCGCACCACGGGTTATCAGAACCTTGTGGGCGGCAACCTCCGTCTGCAGCTTTTGAAGCGCGACCCCTTCGCCATCGGCCTTAGCATGTTTCTGGGCGGCGGCGGTGGCCCCCGCTCGCGCAATACCGTCGAGTGGGAACTGGGTCTGCCGATCACCCTTTTGGCCGGCAGCATGGTCAAGCTGACGGCGCGGCCCTATATGCAGGTCTATAGCGATCGCAACTGCCCCAGCTTGGAATCGATTCAGCAAATCGCTGCCCGCGATCACGAAGCGGGCATTCACGCCCTGGGCGATCCGATTAACGGCGCCGAGCACGCTGGTGATGCTTGCGTCGGTCGCACCTACGATCCGATGACCCCGCCGGGCGCGCGCAATCCAATCTGGGATGCCGCCGGATATACGCCGGGCCCGAACTTTTCGCAGGGTGTGCTCGGCGGACCGATTCTGTATGACCCCAGTAAGCCCCAGTACCAAGTCGATGGCGTCGGCGTGCTCGAACGCTTTACCGGCGTACGCTTCATGCTGCAAGCAGTCGTCGAGCTGGCGCTGGCGCCGAACATGAGCATCTGGGCCATTATCGAAGGCGCACCCGGGCAAAAGGATCGCCAGGCCTTCACCGACAAGTTCAACCGCTTCTTCCCCATCGTCGAAACGCCAATCTACGGCCGCTTGGGACTTAGCCTGAAGTTCTAGTTCGACCGCTTGGGCGCTCAGCCAGCCGAAAACTGGCTGAGCCTGCTTGCGCACTCTCGCGCTTCTTCCCCAAAACAAAACTCGCAGCAGTTGTCGCGGTTGCTAAGCAGGTGGCGACGACTCAGGCGGATTGGCGGCTTCGCGTGCCTTTCGACGGGCTTCGCGGGTTTCGCGACGGACTTTGTCGGAAGCAATGGCATCGCGAGCCGCCCGGCCACCCAAAATGTAGCCAATCACGATGCCTAAAAGCAGCATGAACGGAATGTAGATGACGTGTGCAGCCGTCGGCATGCGCAAGACCTAGGTGGACGGCGGCACGGCGCGGCGAATCAGCGCCGAAAGCTCGGCGATTTCTTTTTCTACATGCTGAGTGCGCCGCAACGTGTACAGCACAAAGCCAAGCACCGCAAACCATATAAATCCGTAGGCCGTGGCCACAAGCGGTGCGGCAGGAATGGATTCGTCCACGGTGTTCATGTTCGGCGGGCGGCTATCGGGCACAAAGCCTTCGGCATCGGCAGCCGCTGCGGACGGGCGGCTCGGCGCTGGCGCGGCGACGCTAGGCGGCGGTGGCGGCGCCCTGTCAGCCCGCGCCGATGGCAAAAAGCTGTACCCAAATAGCCCCAAGCCAAACACCAGGCTCCGCACATAGAGACTTCGCAACATGGTCATATCCTCGTTGGTCCTAGTCTTCCACCAGGCCGGCATCTTGCGCTTCTAGATACAGGGCATCATAGCGGGAACGCAGACGTTCCAGACGCTGCCGCAGGTTAAGCAGCACCAAAAAAAGCGCCAAAAAAGTCAGCATCGACACGTAGAAAGCCGGTCGCATCCCGGGATCGAGCGTCGGCACGACTGTGGTTTTGGGGTGTATCGTGCGCCAGAGCGACACCGAGATGTAGATCATCGGCACGTCGGCGGCGCCAAAAAGCGCCAAGCCAGCTCCAAGCCGCCGGCTGCCCGGTCCGCCATAGCGACGGACAAATAAGTAAGCGACAAAAATGATCCACAACAGCGCCGTGCTGGTCAGGCGCACATCCCACTGCCAAAACACGCCCCAAGCTTTGCGCCCCCAAAGCGGGCCGCTGACCAGGGCACACGCGCCAAAAAGCACCGCCAGCTCTGCTGCGGCTGCGGCCACCGCGTCGGCGCTTTCGGATTCTTGCGACAGATAGATCGCGCTGGCCACTCCGGCGGTCAGCGCCCCCATCATGGCCAGCCATGCCGAGGGCACATGAAAGTAAAAGATGCGCTGCACAAACCCCATCGTTGGCTCGGTTGGGGCCCCTAAAATCAGATGCGGCGCCAAAAGCAGCCCCGCCGCTGCCACGAGGTAGCACAGCCACAGCTTGAGGCTTAGCGGCGCGATTGCGCCCGAGCTTGTTTTTGTTTTGGACATGGCATTTATTCGTTACTGCACAAAGGTTCAAACAACCACAGACCACACGTTACCGAAAGCGCATCGAAGGCCAGCAGAAATTTTATCCAGCGTCCGGCATCGATCAGGCTTTCCGGAGTGCCGTACAAAACCGCATACGTCCCACGCGCCCCGGCCAAAAGCACCGGCACCACGAGGGGATAGACGAGTAGCGGCAGCAAAATTTCCCGCGCCCGCGCTCGGCCAAGGGCCGCGCCAAACAGAGCCGCGACAGAGCTAAAACCCAATATGCCGAGGCCAAGCAGCAGCACAAGCCGCAGCCAAGCCACAGCCCCTTCCACCTTCATTCCGAACAAAAGCAGCAATCCGGGCAAAACCACCGCGACGATGAGCACCATCAGCAAAGCCATCGAGCCGAGCTTGCTTATATAGAGCGCCGGTCGATACACCGGAGACAAGAGCACGCCGCGCAACGTATCGGCCTCGCGTTCGCGTTCAAAGCTGCGGCTGATTCCCAAAAGTCCCGCCAAAGCAAGCGCGACCCACAGCACGCCGGCCATGACCTCGACGGTGGGCGGCGCGCCGCCCAAAAATGCAAACGAGAACAAAAGCACGATAATCGCTGCGAAAAGTCCGGTCGCGTAAATAAGCTCGCCAGCGCGCGCTTCAATGCGCACATCTTTCCAAAAGAGCAGCGCCACTTCGCATATGAACTGCCACGTCGCCATGCGGCTATTCGACGGCCTTTGCCAAAAGCGGGGCCGCGTCCTTTTCGTAAAGCGCCCGCAGCGCTTCTAGCGAGCAGCTTCCGCGCAAAAATGTTTGTTCCGCGACAACGCGACCGCGGGAAAGGACCACGGCCTTGTCACAAACCGCTGCCGCGGCCAAAAGGTCGTGACTGATGACGACGATGATGGCGCCGCGCTGCCTTTCGGCAGTCAGCAATTTGCTTAGAAGCGCGGCTCCGCTTTGATCGAGTCCGGTATAAGGCTCATCAAGAAGGATGATGTCCGGAGCGTGCAAAAGAGTTCGCGCCAGAGCCAGCCGCTGCAGCATGCCGCGCGACAAGGCCCGCGCCGGACGCTCGGCAATAGCCGACCGCGACAAGCCAACCGTTTCCAGCCAGCGCTCAACTCGAGCATAAGGCGTCTCGGCGTCGAAGCGAGCCAGGCCGTAAAGCCGCGCAAAAAGCTGCAGATTCTCACGCGGCGAAAGGTCGCCGTAGCAGCGCGGTTCGTGCGACAAAACGCCCAGCCGCCGCCGAAACTCGGTGGGTTCCAGCGACTCGATGGGCTGCTTATCGCATAGGACGCTGCCGCGGCTTGGGCGTATCAAACCGGCCAGAATGTTCATCAGGGTGGATTTGCCGGCACCGTTGTCGCCAAGCAGCACGGTAATCTGACCGCTTTGCATTGCGAACGAAACACCGGACAGCGCGCGCTTTTGGCCGTAGTCCTTATAAATTCCTTGCACCGCCAGGCTGTGCAAGGCCGACGCGCTAGCCATCGCTTTCATCCAGCTTGCGGTAGACCGCTTCGAGCTCGGTGCGAATTTCTTCAGCGGGGCGCAGTTTCGTACGGGGCGCAGCTCCGGCTGATTCATGCTTTAGAAGTTCTGAAAGTAGCGTTTCGCGGCGATTTAGAAGCTTTTGACGCTGTTTTTGCATCGCTGCTGCGTCTTCCTCTGAATCGCGCGTGTATATAGCCAAATATGCAAAGGTCGCAGCAATGGCCAAAGCACCGAACGCCGCCAAGATGCGCAGCAGGTAAAAATCGCTCGGCAGTCCGTGCAAGCTCACTTCAACAAAGCCGCCGACGCTCGGCACAAAAGCTGTGCCCATGAGAAAGTCTCGCCCGGAGAGCTTGCGCTCTTGCAAATCGGTCACGCCGTCTATTTGCAGATCGGGCAGCTTGGCCACACCGATGCGCAGACCTTCGTAGCGCAGGCTGGCCGGCTGACGAAACACCAAGCTGCCGTGGTGCTTCAAAACAAAGGCGACGTCCAGCATGGTTCGGCCAGGCGCAATGATGCCTTTGTAAACCATCGCCGGCGCGCCGGGCTGAGTGACATCAATCGACAAGCCCGGAGGCGACTCGGGCGAAACCTGCGGCGACAAAGCGTCTGCCGCGAGGGCAATGCGCAGCCCGCTTGGCCCCGGATCCACGGGCCGGTTCAGCGGGTTTTCCAAAATCAGGTTCTCAATGACCTGAACCGTGTCGTCTTGCAGATCAAAAACGATGTGTGAACCTTGCCCGATGCGCAGCGCGCCGATGTCTAGGACAACGCTCGGTACGGTCAGCGCAAGCAGGCTGCCGTGCTCTTTGTCCAGATGAAAAGGCTGGCTGCGGTGCTCGCGACCGTCGCGCGAAATGAACGCCATATAGCCAAGATCAGGGCCCGTCTCTAGGCTGTTATAGTGAACCGTGCCATCGGCGGCGGTGAATTGCGGAGGCAGCACCTCCACTTTTTGCGCGACGCGCCGCGCGTATACGACAACGACGCGAAGGCCCGCAAGCGGCTTTGCATCGATGTCCAGCGCCTTGACGGTCAAAGTGCCTGCTGCGGCATCGGCAAGAACTTGTGGCGTGCCGGCCACGGTGCTGATTTCGGCTTTTTGCGCGGACGGAACTGTTGGGGCTGTCGGCGCTGCGGGTGCGGCTGGCGCTGCTGTTCCTTCTGGCGTTGGCGCCGCCGCTGTTGCTGACGGCGCTGCGTCGGGCCTCGGAAAAACCAGCATTACGCGCATGCCGGGGGCCGGGGCCGCAGCCACCGGTATAGGCTCTGAGATTAGCGACTGACCATCGACGGTCGCTCGTGCCTGATAAGTCGCAGCCGGCAAATCGGCAAACGTCGCCCGGCCTTGATCGTCGGTCTTTTCAAAGCGCGGCGCTTCATTAGGAGCGCTGATAGAAAAAAGCTCGACGGCGGCATTGATGATGCGATTTTGCAGCTCGCCGCGAATCAGCCGCACTGTGACGGTGCCCGATGAAACCTGCCCATCGGGTCGCGGAATGCCCGACATCTTTGCCGGGTCCATCATCATGGGCTGCGCCCATAGCGCAGGCGGCCCCAATAAAAGCCCCAGCAGCAACGCGGTACGGCTTAGGCGGCTATAAGTCGATTTCCACATTTTTTACAAAAGACGGCATCGCTGTCGTTGACGGTCGTGCACCTTGCACAGGTTTCGAAGGCGGACGGCGGCGCAGCCGGTTCCGGCACCGGCTTTGTCGGCAAAGCCGCGTCACGACGAGCCTGCAAGTCAGCGTCGATTTGGGCGCGATAGCTTTGGCCCTGATCGAGCTGGCGCAAAATGCGTACCGCGCGCTCGCGATAGCGGCTGCGGCTTTGGTCGTAGTCGTCGGGAGACACCTTGCCCATGGCATGGTCGAGCTCCAGCTCTTTGAGCGCCCGCTTGAGGTTGTGATACTCACGGGCGAGCTCTTTGCGGCGGCGACCGCTGGCTGCCGTCTGCTCGACGGCTTCGGCATCGGCGCTGCTTTCGACGAGGGCCCGAGCCGACTGAAACACCAGACGCGCCACCAGGATAAGCGTGCCCACCGACAGCGCCAAAGCGATGCCGGGGCCGCTTAGATGCCCGTCCCCAATGGTCAACGTAAAAGCCAGCAAGGAGGCTGCAACGCCCCCCAAAAGTCCTCCCCAAAACCAAAAGGGAGAACGGGTTTTTGCCACGGATGGTTCGGTACTAGCCAAGGTCATCGAGGTCGTCGTCGAGGCGATCAAAATACTTCTGGTTTTCCTGCTTGTCACGGGCCGAGTCTAGTTCCGACGGAGCCGCCTTGTTTGGGACGCCATCGGCAGCGGCCTGAGCCGGCTTGCGGGTCCAGCGGCGCGCCGCTACCACAAGGGCTCCGCCAGCGCCGAGCAGTGCGAAAAGCGGCACCAGCCAGGCCACGCGGTTAAATCCGGCATCCACCGGCACGACCAGGGCCGATTCGCCCGGATATCGCGAGATAAACGCCTTGATGATGGCATCGCGGCTTTGTCCGATATCGATGAGGCGAGCAATAAAGGCGCGTTCTTTGGCAGCGAAACCGCAAGTGCACTCGGCCAGGGTTTGACGGCCGCAGCCGCACATGCAAACCAAGGTTTTGCGCAAATCGCGCTCTAGTTCATTGCGCGGGGGCGTCGGAAAATCGCTGCCGGCGCTGGCATTGTGCGTCGCCGAATCTGTGGCCGCAGCCATTGTAAAAGCCGCCGCGGACGCGGGCCACAAAGACAGCGCCAGACACAGCACGGCGGCAGCAGGCCCACCACGATCCAAAAGTTCATAGGCCCGGTCGGGCAGAAACGCAATGACGGTACCGAAGATGAGCAGAACGAAGCCAAACCACACCCAGTTGACCAGGGGATTGACGATGATCTTGATACTCGCCAGGCCAGACTCGCCGTCGATGCCATTTAAAATTACATACAAGTCCTCGCGCAGGCTTTCGCGAATGGTCACGATGGTGCGCGGCGGTTCTTCTTCGTGGCTGCGATAGGCCCATTTGGCCGGCCGCAAAGTACCGGCCGGCTTTCCGTCCTGCAGAATGTTTAAAAAGGCTTCGACGACCTCTTTTTGCGAATCGCCATATTCGCGGTAGCCCTGGTAGGTGATGGTGTAGCGACCAAGCTGGCTGGACTGATTGCGATCCAGGGTCACATCGTTTTCTTGCTGATAAGTCTGACCGGCAAAGCCGACAAACATAAGAACCACGGCGACGTGCACAAGGTACCCGCCGTAGCGCCGCTTGTTGCGGCCGACTAGACCTATAAGCGCCGAGACAAAATCCTGACTCGTGCTTTTTTGCCGAGCCCGCGTGCCGACGTAAAACTCTTGCAGGATGGTGCACAGCACCATGCCGGCGATGCCAAAACAAATCAGCGATGCGGGCAGATGAATGCGGTCGTGTAGCAGCGGCGATGTGGCGCGCGAAGCCGGAATCAAACCACCAATAAGCGCCGCAGTAAGCACCCCGCCGAAAATCGGCAGACGAAACTGCCGAAAGAGCATTTCCGCCGAAGCGCTGCGCCAAGCGATAAGCGGGCCGACGCCGGTCAAAAACAGCATGACAAGGCCAATGGCCGCCATCCATTTGTTGAAAAACGGCGGACCGACAGTGACCCGATTTTGCGTAATCGCCTCGGACAAAGTCGGAAACAGCGTTGCCACCAGAACAAAAAAGGCGGCGCTGATGAGCACCCAGTTATTGACCAGAAACGCAAACTCGCGCGAAAGCCACGAATCAAGTTCGCCGCGCGAGCGCAAAAGCGGCAGCCGATAGATGACGTAGCCAAATGAAAAGGCCGTGGCAAAGGCAATGAAAGCCAAAAAGCGCGCGGCCAGTTCGGGATCGTTGCCAAAGGCATGCACCGACTGAACGATGCCAGAGCGGGTCATAAACGTGCCGATCATGGTCAAAAGGAACGTCAAAATGACCAGCACGAAATTCCAGACTTTGAGCATGCCGCGTCGCTCTTGAATCATCATCGAATGCAGAAACGCGGTGGCCGTAAACCATGGCAAAAGACCGGCGTTCTCGACGGGATCCCAGCCCCAGTAGCCGCCCCAGCCGAGCACATGGTAGGCCCACAGCGAGCCCAGAATGAGTCCCTGCGACAGAAAATACCAGCAGAGGAGCATCCATTTGCGCACCGACTGCAGCCATGCATCGTCGAGGTTTCCGGTGATAAGCGCCGCCATGCCGAACGCAAATGGAATGCTCGCCGAGACATATCCGGTGTAAAGCGACGGCGGATGCGTCGCCATGTAGGGATCCTGAAGCAGCGGATTGAGGCCTTTGCCGACGCTTGGCGCTGAAGTCAGAAACACGTCAAAGGGCCGCTTGTAAAAGACGACAAGCGCCACGAAAAACGCCAAGATTCCCATGAGGATGGCGACCACCCAGGGCATAAGCTCGCGATGGCGTTCGCGGTTTGTATGTATCGCAACCGCCGCAAACAGCGAGAGCAGCCAGGCCCAAAACATCATCGATCCATCTAGGCCCCCCCAATACGAGGTGAGCTTGTAGATCCACGGCATGGTGGCGTCGGCGTTGTGGTGTACGTACTTGATGGAAAAGTCATTGGAGAGGATGGCAAAAAAGATCATCCCCGAGGCCAAGGACAAAAGCGCGGCGCAGGCATAGGCGGCATAGATCGACGAACGCACAAGGCGCGCTGAACCGAGGCGCGCCCCAGCAACGGCCGCTCCTCCGGCGTAGGTGGTGGCAAGCAGCGTCACGAGCAGCACGAAGCTGCCAAATAGTGCGACCCAGTTGGTTTCGGACATCAGGTCAACCTCTAGGGCCAGCGGCGGAGGTAGCGCTCGAATCGGGCGTTCCATCGCGAGTACAACGGGTGACCATGGCGCTTTTCTGCGTGCCTTCGGTCGCGTACTTGGATGGACATTTGGCCATCACTTCGCTCGTGGAAAATACGGCGTCGTGCAGTTGACCTTTCAGAACGACCTCGGCGCCTTCTTTGAAGGTATCGGGAACTACGCCGGCAAAACGCGCCTCGGCCACGACCCCGCAGTTTTCGACGTGAAACTTGTATTCAAGTTTTTGATGATCGCGATCAATGCGCTTCTTGATCGTCCCGGGGACGACGAAACCATGCAGTTGCAAGCGCTTTTGCTGCCAAGCCGCCGGGTCGCGCATTACTTCGTCCACGTGCTTGTAGTATTCAAAGCTTTTGGTGTCGCTGACGGCAAAGCCGATAAGCCCAACGACGACGCAAAGCGACACGGCCAATAGCACCGCACGCGTGCGAGCGCGGCGACGGGCCGGCTCGGAAAATTGGCGATTGAAGTCACCATTGTGGTTCGGCGCGCTCATGCTCATACTTTTGAGGATAGCCGGAACCATAAGAGATGACCAAACACTATGACTTGGCTGCCAAAGAACCCGTTGAGTCACAAGCGCTTGTAGACTTGCTTACCCTCGATGAGTTCGAAGCTGCAGCCTGCGATGGCCTGGGCCAGATGGCTTATGATTATTATCGCGGCGGCGCCGGCGCGGAGCAGACGCTAAAAGCCAACCGGCAGGCTTTTTTGCGCTATGAAATCTGGCCGCGCGTTCTTGTCGATGTGAGCGCGCGCAATCTGCAATCTACGATACTAGGCTGCGATTTGCCCTTTCCGATTCTGGTGGCGCCGACGGCTTATCAGCGGCTGGCCCATGAAGAAGGCGAAATCGCCACCGCCCAAGGCACAGGCGACGCCGGCACGATTATGGTCGTATCAACGATGGCCACCACACGGATGGAAGACGTGGCGGCGGCAGCGCCAGGGCCCAAATGGTTTCAGCTTTATGCTTTCAAAGATCGCGCTTTGACCCGGTCGCTGGTCGAGCGGGCCGAGGCCGCAGGCTATCGCGCGCTGGTTCTGACCGTGGACACGCCGTTTTTGGGACCGCGTCTTTCGGATCTGCGCAACGGTTTTTGCTTGCCGCCCCATCTGCAAATGGCAAATCTGCTGGATGCGCTGCCGCAATATGCCACGCTGCCCGAGTGCACAGCGGCGATGGCGGCGCATTTTCGCGACCGCCACGATGCGTCGCTGACCTGGACATTTATAGATTGGCTGCGCGGCATCACCAGGCTGCCCATTGTGTTAAAGGGCATTTTGCGCAGCGACGATGCCGTACGCGCCATCGAGCATGGCGCACAGGGCATTATCGTGTCTAATCACGGCGGACGACAGCTAGACGGCGCTCCAGCGAGCATTGACGCCTTGCCAGATGTAGTGAAGGCTGTGGCCGATCGCTGCCCGGTGCTGCTCGACGGCGGCGTTCGCTATGGCACCGATGTGTTAAAAGCCATCGGCCTAGGCGCCAAGGCGGTTCTTATCGGCCGGCCTATTTTGTGGGGTTTGGCGGCGTTTGGCCGGCGCGGCGTAGCCCGGGTGCTACAAATTTTACGCGATGACTTTTCTTTGGCCCTGGGGCTGGCCGGGTGCACAAATTTAGCGGAGGCGGGTGCTGATTTAATTCGCCGCGCCGCGCGATAAAAAACGCGACCTAGGCGCAAGCTTGCTATCGCCGCGTACCGATACGTGATATACAAAGCGCGTGCTTTAGCCCGAGTGGCGAAATTGGTAAACGCAGAGGACTTAAAATCCTTAACCGTAAGGTGTGTGGGTTCGATTCCCGCCTCGGGCACTAATCCTTTTTTTTCGTATGCAAAAGGACAAAGGCGGTGCTTACACCGCGCTGTGTTTTGATCTGGACGGCACTCTGGTCGATAGCGAAGGGGAAGCGGCCGATGCCATCGCTCTGGCCCTTGCCCCAATTGGACGCGAGCTGTCTCCAGACGAGCGCGACTTTGTTGTCGGACATAGCTTTGTAGAAATTTACAAATACATCCATCGCCGCAAACCGCTGCCCTTTGACATCAATCAGCTAGAAGACGCGGTTTATCACGCTCGGGTGCAGCTATTTAAGCACCACGGCGCCGCCGAGCTGCCCGCCGCACGCGACATCGTTCGCTGGGCGCAAGTGCACTATCCGCTGGCTCTAGTGACCGGCTCAACGCGACGCGAAGCGGCGCTGATGCTCGATGCGCTACAGCTTACGGACTGTTTTCAAGTCATCTTGTGCGCTGGAGAGTACCCAGCCGGAAAACCTGCGCCCGATCCCTACCTGCGCGCCGCGGCACTTTTGGATCTGCCCGCCACTTGTTGCCTGGCCATTGAAGATTCGACCGCCGGCATCGCCGCCGCTCGCGCCGCCGGCATGGGCTGCGTAGCGGTACGCGCCGGCAACCGTTATGGTCAGGATCAATCGGCCGCCCATCTCATCATCGATAGTCTGCAGAATCTGCCTGAAGCCCTTTCGCGCATTGCCATGTCATAGAAAAGCTTTGCCAATCTTCGGGAAATCACGTTACAGTGAACCCGGATAATTGTGTAATGCTGCGCACGAGCAGGATCCCCCTAGTCATTTCTTCGGCATCATCCAGGAGGCCATCCATGAGATATAGGCCCGGCCTATCGGCATGTGCGGCGCTGTATCTGCTTGGCAGTCTGCTTTGTGGCCTTGATAAACCGGCGCTGGCACTAAATGCCCCGACCTTGCGATATCAGACGGATTTGCGCGGGGACATGCTTGTCATCGGCAACACCATGGGCTTTGATTGCCGCACCGGCGTGCCCAATCCCGTCGTCGGCACCGTCGATCGCAATCAGTGCTTTTCGGAAAAGCCGGCTTCTGTACAAGATACTTCTGCGGATGTGTACTGGCGCAGTGATGATCAAGGCCAAGTCACGGCAACTGCCAGCATCTCGCGGGATCAGACGCGCACCGCTGCGCTGTTGCAACTGCCGCAAAACGTCACCGTCGCGTACGCCCGCATCTACTGGAGCTCGACAGAGCGCGAAGACACAACCAACATCACCAGCATCGTTTTAGACCGTCCCGGCGCGAACGGCTTTAGTCGTACCATTGTGCCGGCGCCGACCGATTTTCAGTTTGTGCCATCGGCCTTTCAAGCCACCGCGGATGTAACGGATCTAGTACAGACGGCTGGCTCCGGCCTGTACCGAGTCAGCAGCGCCGGTGGCTTTCCCAAAAATGTGCTGCTCGATCAAAGCGTCGACGACAACTACGCGGCGTGGGCGCTTATCGTGCTGTATCGGCGCGACGGCGATCCGGTGCGCAATGTCGCGATTTATGACGGCTTGTCTTTTATAAGCGGCATTACGCCATCGAGTTTGGCGCTTTCCGGCTTCGTCGTTCCGCCGCAGGGAGCCAGCGACTCCAAGATGGCGGTCATCGCCTATGAAGGCGACGTTGATCTGACCGATGATGCGCTGTCTTTCAACAGCATGCCGCTAAGCAGCGGCCCGATGGGTTCGGAAACTAACTTCTTTAATAGTTCGCGCGCGCAATACGGTCAGCCGGTCAGTGTCACTGGCGACTTGCCGCAGCTAAGCGGCCAGCCGGGCAGTATGAGCGGCCTGGACATCAACATCGTCAACATTACGCCATACCTTGCCGCCAATAAGATCGACGCGTCGGTTCAGATGACCACGGGATCGATTGGAACTTCCGATACCTATTACGTGGGTGTGCTGGCCACTTCGATTGTCAGCCGCAAACCGATTCTGGACAGCGTGCTTAGCGTACCGAGCGGTCTAAATCCGCTGCCCGGCGACACCGTTGAGTACACGCTGACGCTGCGCAACCTTGGCGACGATACCGCAAGTGGCGTGATTTTCAGCACCGTTTTGCCCCCTGAGCTTGTCTTTGTTCCGGGCTCGCTGCGCATCATTAGCGGCGCCAACAGCGGCAGCAAAACCGATGCGGCCAGCGATGATCAAGGCGAATACGATGCCGCAAGCCGCACCCTGCGCGTTCGCTTGGGCAATGGCGCCAATGCGACCCAAGGCGGAACGCTGATGGTCGGAGAAGCGCCCATCGTCGTCAAATACTTAGTGCAAATCGCCGATAGCGCCAACGGCGCCATTGCCAGCCAGGCCACGCTTAGCGGCACGCCGGCGGCCCAGCCTACGGTCGTTGTGACCAGCTATCCTTCCGGGGACGGCTCGTTTCCCAATCATGCAACGGTGATTGTGGTGCGTCCGTGCATGAGCAATTACGACTGCACGGTGACCGCCCCGGTTTGCGACCTGCGCGCCAATCCGCATCAGTGTACGGCAACGTGCATGGCGGACGCGGATTGCCAAGGGGCGCCGGGCGGCCAGGACATATGCAGCAGCACCGACAAAACCTGCGTGCAATGCACCGAGACGCAGCGAGCAGCGTGCACGCCTGACGGTTTGGGCTCTGCCTGCCTGTCAAGCGGCGCTTGCGGCTGTATGAACAACGCCGACTGCGGCGGCCGAACCTGCGATACGGCAAACCACACCTGTCCCAAACCGCAGGCCGACCTGGGAATCGCCCTGACCAGCGAACCCGATCCGGCCGACATCGATCACCCCATCACTATTTCAGTCGTGGTCAGCAACAAAGGTCCGGCGGTAGCACCAAGCGGTGCGCAGCTTTCCTTGGCGCTTCCTACAGGCGGAATGATTCTGTCGGTGGATGCCACGCAAGGCTGGCGCTGCGCGCTTTCTGACGGAACCGTGCGCTGCACCTATTTTCGGCCGATTGCGCCCGGTGCTAGCAGCCCCAGCTTGCGCATCGCCATCGGGGCGGCGCAGAGCGGCGCGGACGACCCCAACCAAAGCAGCTTGATGATACAAGCCAGCTTAAGCGCAAACAGCTCGATCGATCCCAATTCCGACGATAACACCATCACCAAAACCATCGAAATCGGTCGCTATCAAGTGGCCGGCGGCGGCCTTGGTTGCAGTTTAACCGCCGCTGAGCATACCGCCTCGCTGTGGAGCGCAGCGGCGGTAGCGCTGACCGTCTTTGTCTCGCTTCGTCGACGCCGCCGAATCACTCGCGCGAGTCACGCCTAGTCAAGATGGAGGACCCTTTGCGACGCGCGATCAGGTTCTTCGCCCTTTTTGCCACGCTGTGCTGCATTTCCCCTCTATACAGCGGCAGCGCCCATGCCCAAACTTCGCAGCCTCCTCTGCGCGGCTTTCAGGTCAACCGCTTCGAGGCGGCCCCGGTGGGAGAATGGGCGTTCGCGGTAGATCACCCCTATTATTCAGCGACGCGGCGTTTTGCTGCCGGCGTCACGCTGAACTATGCCCATGACCCGCTGGTGCTGGGTCTGGCCACCGGAAATAACTTTCGCGATACGAGATCTCTCGTCGGCAATCTATTTATCGCCCATCTGGAGTTCTCCGGTTCGTTTCTCGACCGGATTTTGCTAAATGTGTCGCTGCCCATCACTCTGGTTGAAACCGGCGACATCGCTTCGGGCGCCACCGTCGGCGATCCGCGCATCGGCGCCATGGTGCGAGTTTGGAAGCAGCCATACCAAGACGTGTTTTCGCTGAGCCTGGGCTTTGATCTGTGGATTCCGCTGCGCGCGATGACTAGCAGCCTGCCCAGCACCGCCAGCGATCAGCAGGTGCGCGTGCTGCCCAAGGCGGCGCTCGGCGGCGTGTTTCGCTGGCTGCTTTGGTCGGCGACCTTTGGCTTTTTGTACCGTCAGGACGCCGTGGTCGATATGCTGCCGGTCAGCGTCAATCCTGATGCCGCAGGCCATGTCGGCTCGGAATTGCAGTTTGGTTTTGCCGCGGCGTACTACGATTCGACGCGCCGCTTTTCAGTAGGCCCGGAACTGCTCTTGGCGACAACCGCTACGGGCCCGACCAAGTTTTCGCGCTTTGGAACCAGCCTGGAAGCGCTTTTTGGCGGTCAATACAATATCGCTCGCATGATACAGGTCGGCGTGGCCGCAGGCCTAGGTTTTGTGCGCGAGCCAGGAACGCCCGACTTTCGCATGCTGGCGCGCATTGCTTATGCACCAGTCCGCTCGCCCGTCAAAGATAGCGATGGAGACGGAATTCCCGATAGCGAAGATGCGTGCATTCGCGAAAAAGGCGTGCGCACGGGCAGTCCAATGACGCACGGCTGTCCGCCTCCGCTGCCGGATCGCGACCGCGACGGCGTGCCGGATCGCGATGATCATTGTCCCACCGTTGCCAAGGGCAATACTCCGGATCCGGATCGCCTCGGCTGCCCGCTCGTCAAAGTAGAACCTCCCGCGGATCGCGACGGGGATGAAGTGCTCGACAAAGATGACGCCTGTCCGGATGTGCCCAAAGGTCCGCAGCCCGATCCCAGCCGCCGTGGTTGCCCGGCGCAGGACAGTGATAAGGACGGGGTGATCGATCCGCTGGATCAATGCTTGTTTGAGGCCGCGGGCCTCTTCCCGGATCCGGATCGGCCAGGCTGTCCGCTGGCCGACCGCGACGGCGATGGCGTTCCGGATGTGCGCGACGCCTGTCCGGACAAAGCGGGTGCGCCAAGCCCCTATCCCAAACGCAATGGCTGTCCGGGCCTTGTCGAGGTAAAAAGTGGCCAACTGGTCATTATGAAGCCGGTGTTCTTTGCCGCCGATAAAGACGTCATTTTGGCCAAGAGCTTTCCGGTGCTGCAAGCGGTCGCCGATGCGCTGGAAGCATTGCCCTCGATCAAGCACGTGGTCATCGAAGGGCACACCGATGCGCAAGGCAAGTTTGCGCGCAATCTGGATTTGTCCGAGCGCCGCGCCAAAAGCGTGATGAAGTGGCTGTTCGCCAAAGGCATCGAGCCCAGCCGCTTAGAGGCCAAAGGCTACGGTCAGACGCGGCCGATTGCCAGCAACAAGACCGCTGCCGGCCGCGCCAAAAATCGCCGCGTCGAGTTTCACATTATCGAAGCGCCAGCGGCAGCACCGGCACCGACCTCGACTTCAAATAAGTCCAATCCATAAGCTGCACCGCCACGCGAGCGTTTTAGCAAGCTTCGCGTGGCTTTCTGTCCATTTCACGGCTGTGTCCGCTACAGTTGAGCAGCCTACCGACGCCAAATGCGCCGACCGGCTTGGCACAAGCCGGCAAGTCATGGCATGCAAAAGGGCATGTCACAGCAGCAGTTTTCATTGTTTGGCGATAGCGACGAGGTAGTACCGACGAAAAAACGTGCGGGGGCGCTGTTTGATTCGACCAAGCTTACAAGTCCGCCGCCGCCTAAGCGCGGCCCGCAGACACGACGATTTGGCACGAGCTCATGGACCTATCCCGGCTGGCAGGGCTCGGTCTACAAAGATGCCGATTCCTATGGCTCGGCCCAGCGTTTTACCGAGCTGTGCCTGGCGGAATACGCCCGCGATTCGCGCTTTCGCTGTGCCGGCGCCGACAATATGTACTATGTACCTCCGGCGGCACGGCTGAAGCTTTTGGGACGCTATCGCGGTATGCTCGGCAGTCTGCTCGAGCCGCTAGAGCTTTTGCCCAAGGTCTGGCACGAAATCACCGTAAATCGCTATTCGCCGCTGCAGCAGCAAGAATGGCGCTTATCAAGTGATGTGAATCCGCACTTTCTAGATGCCGACCGATTTCTAGACAAAGTGGCGCAGCCGCTTGCGGAAGGGCTCGGCATCCATTTGGGACCGCTGATTCTGGAGATTCAGGAAAACGATATCCATAGCGTCGAATTTCTGCGGCTGCTCGATGAATTTTTGGAAACCGTGCGCAGCCGCTGGAATGGGCGCATCGCCGTGGAATTGCGCAGTCCGTCACATTTTGAACCGCGCTATCTCGATATCCTGCACGCGCATGGGTACGGTCATGTACTGTCATCGTGGACGCGCATGCCGAGCATCGGTTGGCAGTACGAACAGGTACAAGCGCGTCACGGCCTGCGCTGGCCTTTTTTCGTGGTGCGAGCGCTGCTTCGTCCGGGAGTTCGATACGATGACGCCTCGGCGTATGCGCCCTATAACCGCATCATCACAAGGGCTCCGGAAGTACGCGCCGACATTTTGCGAGTTCTGCGCGAGGTCGCGCAAGATACGCCGTGTTACGTCCTCGTCAATAATCACTTGGAGGGACACTCTCCCGGCACTATCGCTGAGCTGCAAACCGAGCTCGGGATTTAGGCGCTATCTGACAAGTCTTCCGCGTTTTACGGAACGATGCCGATGGAAGAAGCCTCTTCTTCCGGCTTTTTGACGGACGTGGCGGACGTAGCAGGCGACGCGGGCTTGGCAGCTTTGCTCGTGCGTTTGCTGCGGCTCGGCTTTTTAGGAGTTTCTACTTCGGCGGGAGAGACCGGAATCGGCGCCAGTTCGATTTTTTCATTGGCGTCGGTTTCGCGATTCAATAGCACCTGAGAATCCGAATAGCCATTGCGCCGCAAGTTAATTCCGAACTTGCCGGCTCCTGCTGGCTGTTCGCTTTTCCAGGGCGTTAGTCCCAGCACTTCGCCGTCCGAAATACGCACGACCTCGGCACCGGGTGGATTCGTCGTGATTTGCCAAATGATCTGTTTGGGAGGTGCCACCACCGAAGCAGCCGCAGGTGGCGGCGGTGGCGGCAGCGGTAGCGCCGGTACTGAAGACGGCCGGCGCAGCCCCGCAACCAGGCCGATTCCAATCAAAACAATGGCGATTCCGGCCGTAATGGCCAATCGCTTGATGCGATGGCCAAGAAGCTGAATTTTTGTCGGATCCTGGGTCTGGCCAAGTCCGACCAAAGACGGCCGCGAAGTCGAAAGCGGACCCGAGCTATCGGCAGAAATGGTGTGCGCCGCTAACGGCCGGTTTAGTGGGCCTATCGCCTGAATCAATTCGGTCGATTTGACGCCCATCTGTTCGATCTTGCTGACGACTTCGATCATCGTCGGACGTACCGCCTGGTCCTTGGCCAGCATCGACATCACAAGCTGCTCGACAGGTGGCGAGATGCTGGGATCTATATCGTGCAAGAGCGGCGGCGGCTGAAACATGTGCAAAGCCATCATCGAGCCGGTGCCTTCAGCCTCGAAGGGCAATTTGCCGCAGAGCATCTCGAACATCATGACGCCAAGGGCATATACATCGGTTTTAAAATCGACTTTGCCCGCGCCTCGGCACTGCTCGGGCGACATATATTTGGGAGTTCCCATAGCGGCACCGGCCTGCGTCAGTGCAGTGCTCGGCTTGCCGCTGGGTTGTTCGAAAACAATCTTGGCGATTCCGAAATCCAAAACCTTCGCCCGCTCGCCCCCCGGAGCTTCCGAATCAGGCACGATAAAGATGTTGTCGGGTTTTAGATCGCGATGATCTAAAGGATTGACGGAAAAACGGAAAGCAACATTCCCTGCGCAGCGGTTTGTATCGCCGCATTCAGGGAATTCCCACGAAACTGATTTGCTGAATAATTTCGAAAAGCGGATTAGAGGCAGGTTATTCTTTTAGGGGCGGGGGCCGTCAAACTGTCCGCTGTAGCCACGCGAGGCATTGCAGTGCGCCTCGGTCAGTCCGCCGCACCAGCCAAAGCTTGAGCAGCAGCGGTCGGTTCCGCACTTGCTTCCGCCAAACTGCGGACCGCAGTGATGATCTGCTCGTTGATCCGGAAGCGCTGCCGGGGGGGGCGTGGGAACACCGCGGGGGCCGTCAAACTGTCCGCTGTAGCCACGCGAGGCATTGCAGTGCGCCTCGGTCAGTCCGCCGCACCAGCCAAAGCTTGAGCAGCAGCGATCCGTTCCACACTTGCTTCCGCCAAATTGCGGACCGCAGTGATGATCCGCCCGCTGATCCGGAACTGCCGCTGGCGGCGCCGGTGGAGCCGGTGGCGATGGAGGAGGCGTAGGGGGCGTGGGGGCACTGCGGGGGCCGTCAAATTGTCCGCTAAAGCCGCGCGAGGCATTGCAGTGTGCCTCGGTCAGTCCGCCGCACCAGCCAAAGCTTGAGCAGCAGCGGTCGGTTCCGCACTTGCTTCCGCCAAACTGCGGACCGCAGTGATGATCCGCCCGCTGATCCGGAACGTTGCGGGGGCCGTCAAACTGTCCGCTAAAGCCACGCGCGGTCGTACAGTGTGCCTCGGTCAGTCCGCCGCACCAGCCAAAGCTTGAGCAGCAGCGATCCGTTCCGCACTTGGTTCCGCCAAACTGCGGACCGCAGTGATGATCTGGACGCTGATCGGGTACATCGGCACGCGCAGTGCTGACGATCAGCAGTGCTACAGAGACAAACATCATAGACCAGACGCTACGCTTCATCATCTAATCCCTTTCATTTGTTGAATGAAACTCCGGTTCATCGTGCGCGTAGTGGGCTGCGGATGTCAACATGCGGATTTCATCTGCGAAATGCTCGACGCAGCGGGCTGGCGCTAGATCAAGCGGGCATAAAGGGAATAGAACCTTCTATAAATTCCCTATCTGTTCCCTGAGGTTTTTCGAACCGTTTTTCTTATCGCAAATTTTCACGCTATAGATCGCGATGAATAATGCCTCGAGCATGGGCCGCGGCCAAGGTTGCGGCAATTTGTCGCCCAATGCGCAGTGAATCATTGCCAAGCCCTCCCGGCAATCGCTTGATGCGCCCGGACAAGAGCTCGCCCTCGACATATTCCATGACAATGTAAGCCGTACCGTCATCCTGCTGACCGTAATCAAAACTGCCAACGATACCGGGATGCGGAACTATATTGACAGCGCGCGCTTCGTTGAAGAAGCGAACGCCGTCGGAAATCCATTCTCTAACTTTCCCTAGATTATTTTAGGGACGGGGAAGCCGGGAAATGTACCTAATTCATGCCGGCATGAAGCTCGAAAGCCGTTCCTGAAGTTCACGCACATCCATATGAGTATAATCCTTATCTAAGGATGCCGTGACATGCTTGCTGACTTGCTTGTCGATGGTATCGCGAAGCATTCCTAAAAACTGCGGTCCGGCCGCCAAGATCAGATGATTGTATTCCTGATGGTGGAGGGCCCGCTCAAGCTCTGTCGCGATCTCTCGCGCAAAGATTTGATGTTCCAGGGTTTTGGGCTCCGTCGGGGGTTCCATGGCCGAGCGATTTCCCTTGCTGGGATTGCTGCCAATGCGATGTCCACTCGGCCCACCCGATTGTTGTATACGTCCGGGCCGATCAGAGACGAGGTCTTGAGCTTGGGCACGACTTTCGGGGTGCGCTAGTTGCTTCACGAGTGTGAACTTTTGTCCGGGTTCTGCAGTTTGAAAAATTCGGGCGCGGGCTGCGTCACTAATCACGATCCACGTAGTGTTGTTTTCCTGCATGATCATCTCCTAGCAGGGATGGCTTTTTTGCAGTACCAAGGAAGCTCCGGCAAGCTCTTCCGAAAAGACTCTGTCATCTGCCTTGATAAGCGGCATTGCAAAAGAGACTTCGCAGAAGAATCAACCGACTCTCTTGCTAGTATAGATACGCTAAGACAGCGCGCAAGCAAGCCCGCGTATTCTACGGGCTATGCAAAGTCATTGCTCCTTCTTGACTCAGGTTTTCTTGCGCGGCCCGCGTTTTCAGAATTCACAAAATCCGTCGATAAGCGACCAGGCTAGGTGGTCCTGCGAAGCTGATAGATCCCCTCATTTGTTGGACGAACCCAGAGGCCTTGCGGCACCAAGCGTTCGCGGAGAGCAGGCACGAGAAGCGGGCGAAGAGGCGGGCGCTGCGCTCAAGCGGCCAAGTGTTCATAGCTTCGTAGATCTCGGCTCAGCGTGTCTTCAATGTGAGTTCCAGACTTGCCTAGGCCCAGCCGAGCGTTGTGGTGTGAACATCCTTGTCGAAGTCGGTCCAGTCCAGGGCGCAGACCAATGGGGTGCGCGCGGCCAGGACAAAGGAAACCCAGACCTGGGCAAGCTGCGCTGGATCCAGCGCCTGATTACTCAGGAGTCTATCGACCTGCTTGGTGGCGTGCTTGGCATTTTTTCCCTTGGCCATGGCGAGCCCGGCGCCGATGGCGTAGATGGCCAGCGAGGTGCCGCAACACACCGATAGTGGCATCGGCGATGGAAGCGATGCGCTTGGAATGGAGCACGGGCTCGAACCGCTGATGAGTGAACTCAAGAACGCGATGGGGGCTGATGTGAGCGCGAGTCTGCAGGCTGCTTTTGCTGAGCATCCCCGCCGCTGTATGCAAGCAAGCTCAGCGACGATATGATCGACCTCAACAACAAAAAACCTTATTCGAACGAGCTGCTTTACATGCGTCCAGCAAGAAATGAGAGGATAGATCAGCAGCATTCACAACGAAGCGGCAGCCACAAGTTCGGCCTATGTGAATCTTCTACCGTTGAAATCCGCTGTGCAGAAATGAACTGAACGCGTCAGGATTTCGGCATTTTGAAAACTGCCGATTTGCTAATCTGTGCACATGTTGGACAAGAATCGGCCGAGCGTACCTATTTCTGGCTTGCCCAAAGCACAGGACATCGCGGCGCTGACCGAAAAGATGCCAGCCTCACTCCTGTGGTCTTTTCTTTTAGAGCTCATGGCGCAGCGCGCCAAGGGGCGCGATTCTGCGGAACTTCTGCGGCAATGGGAACGCGACGATTTTGTGACGCCAGCTCCCATCGATCAACGTACGCTATTGCGAATGGACATGCGGCTGCTCGAAGCGGCGCAAGATTTCGAAGCCATCGAGCTTTCGCCGCTGACTCCGCTTGGCACCTGCTCGGTCATGGCCCTGGCCAGCCAGAACAAAATTGTCTCGGCGCTGCGTGGCACCGAGGTCGTTTCGGATCCGACCAACGTCCTGGCGCTGGAATGCGCCCGCCGGCTTGGCCAAACCCCCGATGCGGTGCTGCGGCTAGCGACCTGCCAGCGAGTCGTGCGCGCCCAGCGGCTTCCGCCCCTTGCCAAGCGGTCCGGGCCGTTTGCGCATTTTCGTCAGCACTTTCGCATCTTTGTTCTGTGTACCGCCGGCCGAGAAAAAAAGGATCACGCATTTGTAAGCGCTGCTCTGCAAGAGCAGATTCGCACCCAGCTACGCGCTTTGGATTTGCTCGAAAAGGACGGTTTTGCGATTCCCAAACGCTCGCTGCGGCTACTTGCCAAAAAAGAGCGCGCATCTGTTCTAGAGCAAGTAGCTGCGGCCTTCCCAAGTGGAATTTCGATATCTCGCGAACCGCTCGAACATCCCTACTACAGTGGCGGATTTCGATTCATGATCAACTTGCACGTAGACGACGCCGAAATTCCGTTGATTGATGGCGGCAGCTTTGACTGGCTCAGCCGCATTAGCTCGAATCGCCGTCAGGTTTTTGTCGCCAGCGGACTTGGTGCACAGCTTGTTCCCGCGATGTTTTCACGGCCTAAGATCTAGCGTACAACTGTTTGCACTTCGCGACGGCACACGGCCGTACCGCATTTCCCGCGCCCTTCCCTGGCGCTAGGAATCAGCAATTTTCCGACGAAGATTTTTTGCAACGCTTTCGTTGAAGAAGCGCGCGACGATGGTTGGGTCCTTGGAAAAGGTCGAATGCAGGACTTTGATCGCGACGCGGCGACCGATGCCCTCATGGATGGCTTCAAAAACGCTACCCATGCCACCGTCGCCGATTTTGCGGACGACTTTGTAATGTCCGACGAGCTGTCCTATCATGGCGATCTGCTTTTGGCCTAATGCAGCGGGCAGGTTTTTAGGCCCCCTCCCCTCCTGCGCGCGTGGTTTTTCATAGAGACATCCGTATCTGTCTCGTGTATATGCAGCCAATTTATGTTAGCACAGCCGAAGGATTCCCGTGAGCACCTCGAACCCGCCATTTGTTCATAGTCGTGAGGACTACGCCAAGCTCGTGCACGAGCTTATCGCGCATGACAGGCGCTATTACGTCGAGAATAGTCCAAGCATCACCGACGCCGAATACGATCTTCTGTACAAAGAGCTGTTGCGCGTCGAATCGGCCCACCCCGAATGGACGATTGACGAGACGCCGTCAAGACGCGTCGGACATGCGCCGATTTCGGCCTTCGCCAAAGTGGTGCGGGCCATCCCGATGCTGTCGCTCGACAACACGTATAACGAAACCGAGCTGCGCGAATTTCACGAGCGCGTGCTGCGCGGCCTGGAAAAAAGCGGCGAGCCGAACCCGCCCACTTACGTCTTAGAGCCCAAGATAGACGGCATCGGCATTGAGCTTACTTTCGAGCATGGGGTCTTTGTTCTTGGCACCACCCGTGGCGATGGGCTTATAGGCGAGGATGTAAGCGCCAATCTGAAAACCATTCGCA
Organism: uncultured Myxococcales bacterium; assembly: GCA_964460115.1. Classification (GTDB taxonomy): domain Bacteria; phylum Myxococcota_A; class Polyangia; order Palsa-1104; family JAEUJZ01; genus JAEUJZ01. The sequence goes on along the minus strand of CAYWPR010000011.1, from coordinate 3,108 downwards.
GCCTACCGCTGCGTTTGCAAAATTTCACGGCGACCTCGACGTCCAGCGAACTAGTGTCCCTTCCCGAAAAGCTTATCGTCCGCGGCGAGGTATACATGACCCGCGCCGAATTCGCTCGGCTGAACGAAGAGCGGCTGAAAAACGGCGAGGAAGCTTTTAAAAATCCGCGCAATGCCACAGGCGGAGCGCTCAAGCAGCTTGATTCGCGCATCGTCGCGCGGCGACCGCTGCGCCTCCTCGTCTATGAAGTCGTTGGCGAGGCTCTGGCCCATTGGAACATCACCTGTCACTTTGAACTGCTCGACCGCTTGCGCCGGCTCGGGCTGCCGGTTTTTCCCGACATCGTTCGAGTTTCCGCTTTGGAGGGCGCAGAAAATTCGCTGCTTGCGCAGCTACACGCCTGGGAACAGCGCCGCACCGCCCTGCCCTTTGACATCGATGGAATGGTCATCAAAGTTGATAGCCTGGAGCAGCGTCAGGCGCTCGGCTATACCGCGCGTTCGCCGCGCTTTGCCATCGCTTATAAGTTCAAAGCCTTGCAGGCTTTGACGCGATTGCTGGATATCGAGATCAACGTCGGACGTACCGGCGCGGTAACTCCGGTGGCCCTCTTAACTCCTGTCGAACTCTCGGGCACCACGGTGTCTCGCGCCTCGCTGCACAACTGGGATCAAATCGCGCGGCTCGATTTGCACATCGGCGACGAGGTTTTTGTCGAAAAAGCCGGCGAGATCATTCCCCAGATCATTGCCGTAAATCGCGCCAGTCGCGTCGGCCGGAACAGCGAATTGCGACCGATAGTTCCGCCGCTTGTCTGTCCGGAATGCGGCGACACGCTTGTGCGCAAAGCTGATGAAGTGGCGCTGCGCTGCCCCGGCACCCGGCCCTGTCCGCAGCAGTTGCGCGAAGCTGTGGTGTTTTTCTGCCACCGCGACGCCATGAACATTGATCATCTTGGTTCAAAAACTGTGGCCGAGCTTGTCAATCGCGGGCTGATAAAAGATCTGGCCGACCTCTACGCGCTTTCGCGAGCCGACCTGCTCAAGCTGCCTCGGCTGGCCGAAAAAAGCGTCGACAATATTCTTTTGGGCATTGCCACAAGTCGCCAAAGTGCAACGCTCACTCGCTTTCTGACTGGCCTTGGCATTCCGCACATTGGTGAAGTCTGGGCGCGCAAAATTGCCGAGCGCTACCGCTCGCTTGATGCGCTGCTTGGCGCTACGCCGGATCAGGTGTTTTTGACACTCAGTAGCACCCACGGCTTTGGCGAGGAACGGGCCAGCGCCGTGCGCGACTATCTGGTCGACCCGGCCAATTCGGCGCTGCTGGCGAAATTTATCGCCCATGGAATCTCGCCGAGCGAGCCCAGCACGGTCAGTTCCAGCGGCGCCTTGGCCGGCAAAAGCATTTGCATCACGGGCACGCTCTCGGCACCGCGCCGCGACATTGCGCGCCGTATCGAAGCCGCCGGCGGCCAAGTGGTAAGTGGGGTCTCCGGCAAAACCAGCTATCTGCTGATCGGCGCCGATCCTGGGGCCGACAAACGCAAGGCCGCGGAAAAACACGGTGTGACGGTACTTGATGAGGCCGCGTTTCACGATCTGATTGGCCAGGTCCCATGAGCTACGCCGTCAAAGAGATTTTTTACACATTGCAGGGCGAGGGGGCCAACACCGGCCGCGCCGCGGTATTTTTGCGCTTTGCGGGATGTAATCTTTGGTCGGGTCGTCTCGCTGATCGGCAGCGTGCCATCTGCCAATTCTGCGACACCAATTTTGTCGGCACAAACGGCCCGGGCGGCGGCCGCTTTCAGTCCGCCGAGAAGCTGGCCGAGGCCGCGCGCGCAATCTGGGATCGCGGCGCCCAAAATGCGCAGACGGGCGCCACGGCCCACCGCGGCGAATCGCTCGTAGTATGTACCGGCGGCGAGCCGCTTTTGCAGCTCGACGCCCCGCTGCTTGCCGCGCTGCATAAGCAGGGTTTTTCCGTGGCCATCGAGACCAATGGCACCCTGCCCTTGCCCGCCGGCGCTGAGCAAATCGACTGGATCTGCGTCAGTCCCAAAGCCGGCACTGATCTGGCTTTAAAAAGCGGCGACGAGCTAAAACTGGTTTTTCCGCAGCTTGGTGCTGAACCCGAACGCTATAGCGACCTCGAATTTCGCCATTTCTTTTTGCAACCGATGGATGGACCGGCGCGCGCCGAAAACACCACCAGCGCCGTGCACTATTGTCTTTTGCACCCAATGTGGCGTTTGAGTTTGCAAACTCACAAACTGCTAGGCATTCCCTAGTCCGACTTGCTTCGAGAAGCTGATGCCCCACTGTGCCAAAAGTGGACAAGCCTCGCCCGAACATCCCATGTCTCGAGACGATCGCCAAACGCGCCTTGGGCTGATATTCCTGAACAATGAGCGCGCAGCGCGCCGCCAGGGTGGCTTGAGTGGCCGCGCTTTGACGTGGCTCTCGTCAAGGCTGTCTATCTCTCCGGACTTCCGTGCCACCCTGCTTGGGAATTTCTACGGAGGCTTCTTCAGGCATTCCCATTCCGCGCGGTGCATTTCGAGCTTGCTGCCTATCGGCGACAGCCGATGTTTCGCGCGCGGATGGTCCTAGAAATCACGGACGCAAAGGAATGCGTCTTTGAAAGGAGTGCGTCAGGCGGGCTTGTCGGCTTGGAGCTCTGGCTTGTCTGCGGTTTTGCTCTCGCCAGCATCCGGATTCGGGGCTCCGGTTTTCGCTTCTTTGGAATTGGTCTCGGCGGCACCGCTTTGCGCCGCTCCGGGCAGGGCCTTGGGAATACTCGCAGCCGCGGCCGGAAGCAGACCCATCTTTTGCTTAAGCTCAGTCAAAGCCAAATCCGCGGGCGTCTTCTTGGCTTCCAGGGCTTTGAATTTTTGCGTCAGCTCATCGCCTTGTAGCTCGCCGGCAAGCTCTTGATTGGCTTCGGCTTCGGCCTCGATTGCTTCGATTTTTTCGGCCATTCGATCAAAAGTGTCAAACGCCGAAGTGTCCGACAGACCAGCCATGGTGTTTTGAATGGTCTTTTGCGCTTCGGCACGCTTCTGCCGCGCGATGAGGATGTTGCGCTTGCGCTTGGCCTCTTCGA
>CAYWPR010000010.1:0-119274 GCA_964460115.1 uncultured Myxococcales bacterium | reverse complement strand
CCAGGTGATGTGCGAGCATCTTCGATCGATTGTGCGCAGCAAAACGCGGACGATGGCGCTGTCTTTGTTGTGGCCGCAAATTTCGCAAGTGCTGCGTGACACCATTTTGGGGCCAAGAACGGAAGGCAGTGAAGGGCGCAAAGGGCGATTTTTTGCCGAAAACAGCATGCTTGTGACCGAGGTCGAAATTCTGCAAGCAGACATCGAAGACAGCGTCATTGCCGAACTGATGCGCAGCGTGCAGCGGGAATCGGTGACCTTGGCCATTGGCGACCGTCAGGCGACTGAGAAATTTGCTTCCGCCCAATTGCGCGCGGACATTGAGCGAAAGCAGCTTGAATTGGCTTTGGCGGCGCGGCAGCGTGAAGCGCAGCTTGCCGATTTGGTGCGGCGGCTCAAACATGAAGCGCAGCTTGCCGAGCTGCGCGAGCGCGAGCTTTTGGCCGAAGAACAAATGAAGCTTTTGGCCGAGCGCGAAGCCCATGAAGCGCAATTGCGCATCGCGCGCGAAGCAATGCTGGTGAATGCCCAGATCGAAACGCTGACCAAACAGGCAAGCGCCAAAGCCACTGCCAATATGACTTTGCATCAGGAAGAAGTGGAGCACCAAAGCCGACTGCGCGGCCTGGAGATTAGCTTGCTTCAGGCGCAATCTAGCGCCGCAGTGGCAGAGCGCACGGCCGTTCAGCCGCAGCTTGTGGAAGCACTAACCGCGCTCGGAGACAAGGCGCTGCTTGGCGAGGTCGCGCGCAACATGAATTTGGTATCCCTATTTCGCGGCAAAGAGGCCGGTGAGATTTTAAAAGAAGTCATCGGCGGAACGCGCTTTGTGCCGGCGCTGGCCGATGCATTGAGTGGCAAACCGGCTGGTAAATCCGCGGATCCTTCTTCATCTAGCGGCAAATAGCCTTCTCTCTGCTTCGCTTGTGTCCGTGGACAAGGCCTAAACGACGGCAAAGTTTCGGCTGCAGTCCACGGCCAGAGTTGAGGAATGGCCTTCCAGGCGCACAAAAGAGACTTCTCCTTGCACATTCCCAAGTACCGCGCTGCCCTCAGGCGTTACGGCTTGTTGAAACAGCATCCTTTCCATGGGAAAACACTTAGGGGTGTCTGTTCATCAAGAGGCCACAACTTGGCTCTGCCGGTACTGCACGTAAACAGGTGCGCGCCGTCCGGAAGAATCGAAAATCGGCGACCAGCATGCGCTGCGCGTCCAGGTGAAGATGAAAGCCTGGACATTTCATTCGATGCGTGAACGCAGGTTTTCTCGGCCTACCTCGCCAAAAGTGACTCGGTTCACAAACAAGAACCGCATCACTCGTCGAAGCTTCACCTGTGGTCGAAATGAAGAGGCCTGTGCTACGCTGTGTGCATGGGCACTCCTTTAGATCACGGCAAGTACGTCAGTTTAGAGACGTTTCGCAAAGACGGCAGCGGTGTTCGTACACCAATGTGGGCCGCGCCGCTTGATGGCAAACTGGTGATGGCCACTTCTCCGAGCAGCCACAAAGTCAAACGCATTCGCCAAAATCCTCGCGTTCGGGTCGCGATTTGCAATGCCAGCGGCAGCCAAATCCTTGGACCTTGGTATGAAGGCCAAGCGCTCCTTGTCGATGAGTCCGAATCGGCGCGCAGCGATGCGGCGCTAAACGCTAAGTATGGCCTTTTGCGTCGCGCCGGACGTTTTTTCGGCAAACTGCTCGGAAAAAGCACGGCGTTTATCGAGATCACGGTGGAAAACGCGGCTGCGAAAAACCCCTAAAACGCTTGTCCGCTCGATACCAAAACGGACTAAAATGCCTTGTCTAGGAGTTGTAACAAATGGCCATCTGCGATGGCAAACGACCCTTTCTGAATAAATGTATGAGCAAGGCGAACGCGGAGGACGCTTCTGAAAAAGTGTCCAGCGTTTGCCTTGGTCGAGGCGGCGAAGACCGGTTTTCGCAACGAGCCATCATTGAAATCGACACAAACGATTGGAGTCGCGAAGAAATTTATCTGACGACTTGCAGCCAAAGCCTTTCGCCATTCGATGATACGGTCGCTTGCCAACATTTGTTTCGAATGCCGCAGTGTGAGTACGAACGTCGCTTGCCCTGGCCTTCGCGCTGTGCCCCTCGAATTCGGCCGTCGCAGAAGTAACTGCGCCTAGTACGACTTGGTCACTTTGCGGATTACTGCCGCCGAACCAGCCGGGCATCTGGCGGCTTACGTCCTCGTTCCCTCGGTCGCCGTAGCTACGGCTACGGCTCGGTCGGTCACTCCGGGCGCGCTCGCCATCTGCTCCGGCTGGATTCGTCCTCGAGACATCCGCAAAGTGACCAAGTCGTACTAAAGGACGAACTTCCTGTCGCGCTGCTTGCCGAATTTCTGCACAGCGCTGCTTGCCTGATTTGAGTGGGCGCATTTATCGGTCCTGCGCGTCCGCGACTTGAGTAAGATTTCCCCAACATGGGGAGATCTTACTCAGAAAGCCGCCCAATTTATTTCGAAACGGAGAGTTAAAACCATGGCGCAGCATTTGCATATGACATGCTGTGCAGCGGAGTTTAAGACTTGCCGAGCTACGTGGCTGCGCTCCTTTTTGCCAAACTCCTGCGGGATCGAGGATGACCGTCAATGCGACTCGCACTCCGTCTTACGCTTCTGATTGTCGGAACTTTCATTCTGGCGATTTTGGCGATTACCTGGGAACAGCGGGGGCGGTTCGAGGCGCGCTATGAGGAAATTCGCACGCAGCAGCTTCAAGCGCTTCTGACGGCGCTGGACGAAGGGGCGAGCCTGGCGTGGCGTAGCAGGGGGACAAGCGGACTGCAAAGCTATCTTGACCGCGTAGCCGACCGTCAAGACAACTGCTCATTTCACCTCGTGCGTTTGGATGCGCTGGCGCAAAATGAGCTTTTTGCGCGTCTGCCGCTGGATCTGCGCCAGCAAGCGCAAGAGGGGCATCAGGTCATCTTCATTGACCACCGCGCGAGCCCTCCGGTGCTGGTCGCTTTCGATCAGCTTTCGGTCGGCAAGGAGGCCGGAGTCCCCTTTGGCGTCGCGATGAGCCGCGAACTATATGGCGAAGCGAGTTCGGTTCGCGAAAACATGCGGGCGTTCATTCAGCAAACCGGCCTTACAGTACTGGTCGGCCTTGCGGTTGCGGTCATTTTGGGGGCGCGGCTCATTTCGGCTCCGCTGAATCGCATTGTCGCCAAGGCGCGCCTGGTCGGTAAAGGCGACTTTGCAGTCCGCTTTCGCGCCGGCAATGAATCAAGCGCTGAGCTCACGCTGCTGAGCATGGAGCTTGATGCGATGGTGCAGCAACTGGGAGAATTTCAGACTCGGGTCGAGAGCGAAGCGGCGGCACGGGTCGCGGTCGTCGAACGCATGCGCCATAACGACAGGTTGGCGACGGTCGGGACGCTTGCCGCGGGAATCGCCCATGAACTTGGAACGCCGCTGCATATCGTTTCGGGACGGGCCAATCGCATTGCGGCGTCCGCGAACGTATCCGAGGAGATTCGCTTTGAAGCCGAAAGCATTCGCAACCAATGCGAACGCATGCGCATCATTGTCGAGCAGCTACTGACCTTTGCGCGCAAGCCGAGCGGCTTGCCGAGCTCTGTAGTCCTGGGCGATGTTGCGGGGCGGGTGACGGCGTGGCTGGAATCGGTGGCCCGCAAGAAGAATGCGAAGCTAGAGCTAGTCGCCAGCAGCACCGATGTGCGTTGTATCGCCCATGTCGGCCTTGTCGAGCAGGCGTTGACCAACATTACATTGAACGCGCTGCAGGCAGTCGGCGCGGATGGTCTTGTGCGCGTTGCCGTGCGAGAAGAAACGCGCAGCGAAAAAAACGCGGAAGCCAAAAAGACGCGCTGGGCGGTTCTGGAAGTCTGCGACAACGGCAGCGGCATCGCTCCGGAAATTCGCGCCCAAATTTTCGATCCCTTCTTCACAACGAAGTCGGTCAGCGAGGGCACGGGGCTCGGTCTGGCGATTACGCACGAGATCGTGCAAGAGCATGGGGGGTTTATCGAGCTTGACAGCCATACCTCCGCCGAGCCTTTGCCGTGCGGCGAGCACGGGACGACGATGCGCCTTTATTTCAAATCGGAGGGAGTGTGAGAATTCGCGCACTGCTCGTGGATGACGACGTAGATTTATTGCGCTTCCTGCAGGCCGAACTTGCGGATCGCGGCTACGACGTAGCGATTGCGCGCAATGGCGATGAAGCGCTGGCGCTGGCGAAAAACGGCGAGCCCTTTGACGTCGCCCTGCTCGATGTGCGCATGCCCGGTCCGTCGGGACTTGATGTGTGTAGGGCGCTGGCGTCAGCGTGTCCCGACTTGCCGGTCGTGCTCATGACGGCGTTTGGCGATATGGACGCGGCGATTGCTGCGCTGCGTGCCGGGGCGCACGATTTTCTGACCAAGCCGTTTGAGACCGACGCTTTGGAAATCGTACTCAAACGGGCGGCCGAGCAAAGCGAACGCCAGCGCGAAGTCGAACGGCTGCGGCATACCGCCGAGACGGGAACCGGCTTTGCGGGAATCCTCGGCGTGTCTCCAGAGATACGCCGCCTTGCCGACGTTGTAGAGCGAATTAGCAGCTCGGATGCTTCCGTGCTAGTAACCGGCGAAAGCGGAAGCGGCAAAGAGCTCGTCGCGCGCGCCATTCACAGCCTTAGCAAGCGCAGCCGCGGACCTTTTGTCGCAATCAATTGCGCGGCGATGCCCGACCACCTTTTGGAAAGCGAGCTCTTTGGCCATGAGCGGGGGGCTTTTACCGGGGCCCGTGCGGCGCGCGTCGGCCTTTTGCGCCGCGCGCACGGAGGAACGCTTTTTCTGGATGAAATCGGCGACATGTCGCTGGCTTTGCAACCCAAGCTTTTGCGCGCATTGCAGGAGAAGCTGGTACGCCCCGTCGGTAGCGATCACGAGGTGAATTTCGACGTGCGAGTGGTGGCTGCCACACACCGCAATCTGCAGCAGACGGTGCGCAGCGGCGACTTTCGCGCCGACCTATTTTTTCGTCTAAACGTCATCTCTATTCATGTGCCGCCGCTGCGCGAGCGCCGCGATGACATCCTGCTTTTGGCGCATCGCTTCCTGCAAGAGTTCGCCAAGCGCGATGGCAAGCCGCTTGACGCATTCGCGCCCGACGTGGCGCATTATCTTTTGCGCTACGACTGGCCCGGCAATGTGCGTGAACTGCGCAATACCATTGAAGGCGCCGTGACCATGGCGCGCAGCCATTTGGTCACTCGCGAGGACTTGCCGAGCCTTTTGCGCGAGGGAGCCTCCGAGACATCTGCCACTGCGGATGCGCCTGGTGAATTCCTTCCTTTGGCCGAGGTCGAGCGCCGCCACGTGCTGGCAATTCTTGATGCAGTAGGCGGAAACAAAAGCGAAGCGGCGCGCATTCTTGGCGTGGACCGCAAGACGCTGCAGGCGCGGCTGCAGCGCTATGGTCGCATGTAATCACGGCTGCGACCTTGTAGCGCAAAGGCTCGCGCCCTGCGGAAGATCTTCCCAGGAACCTGGGGAGATTTTCCGCAGCCCGGGCAGACCCTGATGAAATCTTCTTCGACGCGCGTCCTGGCACAATCCCTGCAATGCACATTGTCATCGGCGCGAGCAAGTTCGTCGCCGGGCCTTTGTCCGATGAACAAGCTCATTCAGGTCGCCCTCATGAAGCCCTACTTTTCGGCTCTCTTCAAAGTCTTCCTTTGTTGTCCGTACCTTGGTCTTCAAGAAGGGACCTCGCAACGAATTATGTACCGGAATTGGCGCAATTCCTTTGTATGCATGCTCGGCGCTTTGCTTTGCGCGCAGACTTACGCGGGTTGCGGTGCCAAAGCGCAGACGCACGAAGAAGGTGCCGTATTTCAAGCGACAAGTCCGATCCGCATGGACACGGAAGTGACAATGGAATACGTGGCGCAAATTCGCGCGATTCAGCACATCGAGCTGCGCGCGCTGGAAAACGGCTACCTGGAAAATATTTATGTCGATGAGGGGCAAGCCGTCAAAAAAGGCCAGCAGATGTTTCAGATTCTGCCGAAGCTGTATATGGCCGAGCTGCACAAAGCGCAGGCCGAGGCTGCGGTCGCGCAGATTGAATACCAAAACACCAAAAAACTAACCGCGGGCCACGTCGTTTCTGCAAGTGAGCTGGCCCTAAGCAAGGCCAAGCTCGACAAAGCCAATGCCGAGCTAGAGCTGGCGAAAGTACACCTTGGCTTTACCGATATCAGAGCTCCTTTTGACGGAATCATGGACCGTCTGCATGTGCGGCGGGGCAGTCTGGTCGAAGATGGCGAGCTTTTGACCACGCTATCGGACAACAGCAAGATGTGGGTGTACTTCAACGTGAACGAGGCGGAATACCTTGATTACAAGTCTCGAGCCAAAGGGGGGGATGCGGCGCTTGTGAAGCTTTTGATGGCCAATGGAAAGCTTTTTGCGAGCATCGGCAAAGTGGAAACCATCGAGGCGGATTTCAACAACGAAACTGGCACCATTGCCTTTCGCGCGACGTTTGCAAATCCCGATGGGCTTTTGCGTCACGGAGAAACCGGCAAAGTTCTGATGACCACACCGCTGAAGAACGCCTTGCTAGTTCCGCAAAAGGCGACCTTTGACATCCTGGACAAAAAATACGTGTTTGCTGTCGACAAAGAAGGCGTGGTGCACGCACGGCAGATCTCGACGGCCAATGAACTGCCGCAGGTTTATGTCGTGGAAAAGGGCCTGTCCGAAAGTGACAAGGTGCTTCTGGAAGGACTTCGCAAGGTGAAGGACGGCGACAAGATCTCGACGAAATTCTTGGAGCCTAAGGATGTCATTTCACACTTGGAAGTGCCGGCGGGCTGATTCGATTTCATCTGCCACATCCGCGAAAAAGGCGAGACTATGTTCGCACGATTCATTCATAGGCCGGTTCTGGCCATCGTCACGTCGCTGGTTCTTTTGTTTCTGGGACTTTTGGCGATGCGCACTTTGCCCGTCTCGCAGTTTCCCGAGATTTCACCGCCGCGGGTCATGGTGATGATTGCGTATCCGGGAGCCAGCGCCGACGTTTTGATCAAATCGACGCTGATTCCTTTGGAAAAAGCCATAAACGGCGTGCAGGGCATGTCCTATATCGTTTCCGATGCAACAAGCGCCGGAGAAGCGACGATACAGGTCATCTTCAACCTCGGTTCCGATCCGAATCGCGCCGTGGTCAACGTCAAAAATGCCGTCGATCAAGTGATGAACCTTTTGCCACCGCTGGTCCAGCGCGAGGGTGTGGTCGTCTCGCCCGTGCAGTCCAGCATGCTGATGTTTGTCAACTTGTACAGCACGGACCCCACCACCGACGAAAAATTCATTTACAACTTCGCGAACGTGAACCTTTTGCCCGAGATCAAGCGCATCGGCGGCGTCGGACGCGCGCAAATCCTCGGCAGCCGCCAATACGCCATGCGCATTTGGCTGAAACCGGACCGCATGCGTGCCTACAACATCTCGACCGAAGAGGTGATGAAAGCCGTCGCTGAGCAAAGCGTCATCGGGCGTCCCGGCCGTACCGGTCAAAGCTCGGGCAAGCATTCGCAGGCGCTCGAATACGTGCTGATCTATGTCGGGCAATTCAACAAACCCGAGCAGTATGGCGACATCGTCATTCGCGCCAAATCGCAAGGCGAGATTCTGCGCTTAAAGGACGTTGCGGAAGTCGAACTTGGCAGTGAGTTCTTCGACATCTACACAAATCTAAATGGCCATCCGTCAGCGGCCATCATGCTGAAACAGAACTTCGGCAGCAACGCCAATGACGTCATCGCCGACGTCAAAGAAAAGATGGAGGCGCTAAAAGCTTCGTTTCCTCCGGGCATGAATTATGAAATCAGCTACGACGTCTCGAACTTTTTGGACGCCTCGATCGAGAAAGTTGTGCACACACTGATTGAGGCCTTTGTGCTTGTGGCCCTTGTCGTCTTCATCTTTCTTGGAGATTGGCGCTCTACGCTGATTCCTACGCTTGCTGTTCCCGTGTCTTTGGTCGGTACTTTCATCGTCTTACAGATGTTCGGAATGACCATCAACCTGATCACGCTTTTTGCGCTGGTGCTGGCCATCGGCATCGTCGTGGACAACGCCATCGTCGTTGTCGAGGCCGTGCACGCCAAAATGGCCGAAAAGCACGTATCTCCGTACCGCGCAGTGACTCAGGTGCTTGGCGAGATCAGCGGCGCCATCATCGCCATTACGCTGATGATGACCGCGGTCTTTGTTCCGGTGGCCTTTATGACTGGGCCGGTCGGAATCTTTTATCGGCAATTTGCCGTGACGATGGCAACGTCGATTATCATCTCGGGCGTTGTGGCGCTGACGCTGACGCCGGTGCTGTGCGCGATGATTCTAAAGAGCCATCACGGCCAGCCTAAGCGGCGCACGCCAATTGGCGTTTTCATCGATTTGTTCAATCGCGTCTTTGAGCGTATCGCCGGAAAATATGAAGGGCTTTTGCGGCTGATTGTCACCCGGCGCCTTATCACATTCTTGATGCTTTTTGCCTTTGCGGCGGGCATCTTTTTCGTCAGCGCTCGTCTGCCTTCGGGCTTCGTACCCAATGAGGATCAAGGAATGATCTACGCGATCATTCAGACGCCTCCGGGATCGACGCTTGAGCAGACAAATGATGTCGCCCGCCGAGTCCAGGAACTGGTCAAGGATGTCGAAGGAGTGCAGTCCGTATCGTCTCTGGCTGGCTATGAGATGCTGACCGAAGGCCGCGGTTCGAACGCCGGAACCTGTCTTATCAATTTGAAGGGCTGGTCCGAAAGAAAGAAATCGGTGAGTGAGCTTATCGAAGAGCTTGAGCAGAAAACCAAAGACATCGGCGCCGTGGTCGAATTCTTTGAGCCGCCTGCGGTTCCGGGATACGGCGCTGCGGGTGGTTTTGCGTTGCGTCTCCTCGATAAGACCAACTCTACCGATTATCAAGCATTCGACAAAGTGAATCAGAACTTTATGGACGAGCTGCGCAAGCGCAAAGAACTGACCGGACTGTTTACGTTCTTTGCCGCGAACTATCCGCAGTACGAGCTGGTGATTGACAACGAGCTGGCCATGCAAAAGGGCGTTTCGATAGGCAAGGCCCTCGACAACCTCGACATTCTCATTGGCAGTACTTACGAGCAGGGCTTTATCCGCTTTGGGCAGTTCTTTAAGGTGTACACCCAGGCCGCTCCTGAATATAGGCGGCTGCCTTCCGATATCCTGCAGCTTTACGTAAAAAACGATCGCGATGAAATGGTGCCCTATTCGGCCTTCATGAAGCTTAAAAAGACGCAGGGACCAAACGAGATCACGCGCTATAACCTTTACAATTCCTCGGCCATTCGTGGCGGTCCGGCCGAGGGATACACCAGCAGCGACGCAATTCGCGTGGTTCGCGAAGTGGCGGCCAAGACTTTGCCGCGCGGCTATGACATCGCCTGGGAGGGATTGTCCTTCGACGAAGCCAGACGCGGAAATGAGGCACTGTACATCTTTATGGTCGTGCTCCTATTTGTCTACATGGTGCTGGCGGCGCAGTACGAAAGCTTTATCATTCCCTTGTCCGTGCTTTTGTCTTTGCCCGCGGGTGTTTTCGGTGCGTTTGAAATGCTGAAACTCTTAGGACTGGCCAATGACATCTATGCACAGGTGAGCTTGGTCATGCTCGTTGGTCTGCTGGGCAAAAATGCCGTGCTTATCGTCGAGTTTGCCGTGCAAAAGCACGCCGAAGGCTTGTCTGTCGCTCAGGCGGCAATCGAAGGCGCCAAAGTGCGCTTTCGGCCGATTCTGATGACCTCATTTGCCTTTGTCGCCGGGCTGATTCCCTTGGTAGTCGCCACCGGGCCGGGAGCCATCGGAAATCGCACAATCGGGGCCTCGGCGCTTGGCGGTATGCTCTTTGGCACGATCTTCGGAGTCATTGTCGTGCCGGGTCTTTACTACGTGTTTGGCAAGATTGCCGAAGGCAGAGCCCTCATCAGAGACGAAGATGAGCTTCCGCTTACCGAAGAGGTGGCCCATCATGGATAGGGATAGGACTCGAGATAGGACAAAGCTTGCAGCCAGCATGGGCATTTTGGGGCTGCTTCTGACTGCGGCATGTCTCCCTGCGCTGCCAGGGGGCAGGGCCAGGGCTGCAAATACCAATGTTCCGTCAAACTACGCCGGGCGGGCGGACGCGACAAATTCTGCGCAAATGAAGTGGCGCGAATTCTTTATCGACCCCAATCTCAATGCTCTTATCGATACCGCCCTGAAGAACAATCAAGAGCTCAACATCGTCTCGCTTGAGATGGCCATCGTTCAAAACGAAATCATGGCCCGCAAAGGCGAATACTTGCCGAAAGTCGGGTTTGGGCTGGGCGCTGGCATCGACAAAGTCGGGCAGTACACCAGCCAGGGGGCCAGCGATGATGCCACGGGAGTTCCGCAGAATCTTCCGAATTTCGCGGTCGGCTTTTCGGCATCTTGGGAAGTCGACGTCTTTTCGAAATTGCGCAATGCGACAAAGGCGGCCACCCTGCGTTATCTGGCGAGTCAGGAAGGGCGAAATTTCGCCGTCACCAGGCTCGTCGGCGAAATCGCCAATTCCTATTATGAACTGGTGGCGCTCGATGCGCAGCTAGAAGTCGTAAAACAGAACATCGAGATACAAAAAAGCGCGCTTTTTGTCGTCAAGCTGCAAAAAGAAGCCGCCAAGGTGACCGAGCTCGCGGTCAAGCGCTTTGAGGCGGAAGTGCTCAAGAATCAAAGCCGTCAGTACACCATTGCGCAGCAAATCGTCGAGACCGAAAATCGCATCAACTTTTTGCTCGGCCGATTTCCGCAACGTGTAGAGCGCAGCGCGCAACGCTTTGCCGACCTTTTGCCGCCTATAGTGCACGCCGGCATTCCGTCCCAGCTTCTTGAAAACCGTCCCGATGTGAAACAGGCGCAGCTTGAGCTTTTAGCAACTGACTTCGACTTCCGTTCGGCAAAGGCGGGCTTTTATCCGTCTTTGGGAATTCGCGCCAAGATCGGACTTGAATCATTCGACTTTTTGAAATTGGTCTCTTTGCCGGCGTCCTTAGTATACGGCATTGGCGCCGACCTGATGGCCCCCCTTTTCAACCGCAAGGCAATCACGGCATCTTATTTCACGGCCAATTCGAAACAGATGCAGGCCGTGTTTCATTTTGAGCGCGCCATTTTGAATGGCTACGTCGAGGTCAGCAAGCTATTGGCGATGATCAATAACCTCGAAAATAGCTACAACCTGCAAACCCAGCAGGTCGAAAAGCTCACGCAGTCGATAGATATTTCTTCTCGGCTTTTCGCCTCGGCGCGCGCCGATTATATGGAAGTTTTGATGACTCGGCGCGACGCGCTAGAAGCGCAAATGGAGCTCATCGAAAACAAAAAACGACAAATGAATGCCGCCATCGGACTTTATCAGGCGCTTGGCGGCGGCTGGCGTTAACGCTTCGGTTTATTGACGGGTTACCGTTGTTTGCACTTGACCCGTGGCGGCGGCGACGATGATGGCGGCGATGCCCGCAGTGGCCACTCCGCCGACGACCACCCACAACCACCACTGTTTATAAAGCGGACGGCCGTTGCCAAAACCAGTGGTCGTGGTGGTGGTCGTCGTCGTCCAGCGCATCGCCGATGTATCTCTTTGCGGTGGCAGGCTCAAAAGTCCGGGCGGCGGCGGGCCAGACGGGGGGCCAGACAATGGCGGAATCGATACGGACTGCGGGGAATCGGGGCTTTGGCGGGCCAAATCGCTGTGGGCCTCGGCGATAAAGCTGTCTACCTTGGCGCGCTCCGCAGCATTTTGCAGGCTGGGCTGTACGCGCAGATAAAGTTCTAAGGCCTCGCTAACTCGGCCGGCTTTGTGCCGCGAACGTGCGCTAAAGACAAGCAGCCGCGGATCCGGATGGCTGTCGTAAGCGGCATCGAAACTGGCGATGGCCCCGGCGTAATCTCCGGCCGCTTGCAGTTTTCGTCCCTTGGCAAAAAGATCGCGACAGTGGCTGTCTTTTTCACAATCGACGGAGGAGGAGCTAGGAGTTTGAATCGCCTGCGAGCGGCTTGGCAAAATAAGCAGACAAACCGCGGCAACGAAGCTAAGCCGGCAAATGCCAAGCTTGAAATTCGGTCTAGTCCAGATCTGTGATGCGAATTTTTTCATGAGAAGTTGCTCGCTTGGAAATGGAAGTTTTCGGCGTTGGCCGCTGTCGCAAAATGACATGCTGGGTCAAACTGGAATCGAATTGCAGAATGCGCGTCTCGTCGAAAAAACCGGCTTTGCGAATGCGTAAGGTCAGCGGTTCTTTGCTCTGCGGCCGAGCAAACGCAAAAGGAGTCTCGCCAAGTAGGCGCTTTTGCGAACCATCGATGGCGAAAACTTGCGCGCCGCTCGGCTGGCTGCTTAGCGTATAACTTTGAGGCGCCTTGGCACTTGGCGCTGCAGTCGCGGTGGTGGAAGCTGCCAAAGGCGGCGCAATCACCGACGGCGCGACGGGGGCGGGGATTTGAAAGCGGTGGATAATTAGCGCAATGCTTAGGATCGCAAGTCCAACGACGGCGGCGCTAAAAATGCCGCGCCAACGCTGCTTGCGGCGCGTCGGCCGGGTCTGGCCCACCGAAAGCCCCAAGGTGGAGGCGCTGGATGCCGAGGACGGCTCTGCTAGGGCCAGCTCCGTGGCCGCCCCTGGCGCTTTGTGCAGGGTCTGCGTCTCTGCGTTTGGCAGCTCGCGGTAGTGCCGAGAGAGCTGCTCAAGCTGTTTGGCGACGCTTGTCATGTCCGGCCTGGCCGTCGGATCCTTGCGCAGCATTTGCGAGACAAGCTGGGCCAGAGCAATGGGAATCCAAGGCACAAGCTCGGCAATCGCTGGCGGCTCATCGCGCATGTGCATGGCCATAAGCTCGCCGGCCGATTCGGCGACAAAAGGCGTACGTCCGACGACGAGCTGAAACAGAATAATTCCCAATGCGTAAACATCGCTGCGATCGTCGGCAAACGCGGCGCCGCGACACTGCTCGGGGGACATGTAGCGCGGCGTTCCCATGATCAGGCCCGAGCGGGTATAAAACTCACCTTCGGATTGCGTCTCTGCCAGTTTGGCGATGCCAAAGTCGAGGAGCTTAGCGCGCTCGGCTCCTAAACCCGCCGGATCCGAAATGATCATCACGTTGTCCGGCTTCAAATCTCGATGCACAATTCCTTTTTCATGCGCCGCTGCCAGCGCTTTGCCAAGCTGTAGCAAAAGCGTCATGGCACTGGCAAAGGGCATCCGTCCGGCATTGCGTTCAAGACGCCGCGTCAGGGTTTCGCCGCGCAGATACTCCATGACGATGTAGGCATCGCCATTGTCCATGTGGCCGACGTCGGAGACTTGACAAAGACCAGGGTGATCGATGCGATTGACGATCCGCGCTTCATTGAGAAAACGGGCCAGAATTTCAGGGTTTTGGGCGTACTCGGGACGCAAAACTTTGATGGCTACGCGGCGCTCAATGTCCCTATGCACGGCTTCGTACACGGTGCCCATTCCGCCGGCACCAAGCTTGCGTACGATTTGATAGGGTCCAATTGACGCAGGAAGCATTTTCCAACCAGTTCGCGCGGACCTTATACCACAAAACCCTGTCCTCTCGCGGTCTTGGCGTTCGCAGCGGGCCAATTTGCAATATCGATAGATATGTTTGAAATGTTTTGTGGTTTTTATTACTGATAATTCGCTGGTTTATTTCCAATTGCGCGCAATGGACGCTGCGGTGACACAAGCGGCCTGGGCTTTGTGCTGAAGGCGGCAAGCTGGGGCGAAGGTTGGATCGTGGTAAGATGAAACCGAAGGTGTCTATGACGCATGATCGTGGCGCCCAGGCGGCCGGTCACCACAGCTTGGCACGCTCTTCCCGCTGGGAAAGAACCAAGCAGCTTTTTTTGCAGAAAAACCCCTACTGCATCGCTTGCGGACCCGCAAAGTCTGCCAAGCGGCTGGTGCAGGTGCACCATCGCGAGCCATTTCACTATTGCATCCTGGCGGGGCGTCCGGATTTGGAATTGGATCCGCGCAACTTGGTCAGCTTGTGTGAGTCGCAGCAGGGCGAACATGCCGAGGATCATCACTTGATCCTTGGCCATTTGCGCGATTTTCATAGCTATAATCCGCAAGTCCTAGAGCATGCTTCTGGGCGCTATCATGGTCATAGCCGCGCCCAAATTGAAGCGGACGCGGAGTACTTGCGGGCGCTCCTTCTGCGTCCCAAGAAATGGATAGAAATGAATGCGCAAGAGCGCCACATGTATCGGGCCAGTCTGGACGCAAAATTTCCGATTTAACGAGCGAAATTGACTACGTAATCACAAGAAAGCCGGCCGCTGCGAAAGTTCTCTTTTTCGCGCTGAACGGTACAGCGTTGCGCCCCAGACATAATCATGAGCTGTTCCAGATACGCCTGCATCATCAGCGCGTGAAGCGGAAAACCGGTCTCTAGATCGCGCATTTGCAGCTTTACTTTTTCTTGATCTCCCTGCGCTTCAGTCGACTCCAAAGTCAGGCTTCCGGTGTCAAAATAAGCCGACCAAATGCTTGGCGATTGATTGAGGACGGCGTGCGGTGATGCCAAATTTAAGTGAACGCGGTAGACCGTACTAAAATCCCGTTTGCAGACGGCGCGGAGCACCCGACGAAATTGTTGTTCGTCGCGATGGCAAGCAATCTCAAAGACCGCTTGTATAAAGGGTGACCAAACTTCCAAGGGAACCCATTCTACGGCGACAAGAGTCCGTCGAATGAGTTGCTGCGTTTCGGCAGGAAGGCTATTGACGATCGCCTGAAAACGGTTGACACCTAGTACCTCTCGCATGATTGCGATGGTATTGATGATCGATGCACCTTTGATACGAGAGCTCATCGGCAACCCACACCAAAACTAGATTATCTTTGAAGTTGCCGCTTCCGGCTAGTGCTTTGACAAGCGCATTCCGTAAGGATTTATCTTACAGCCACTTGCATAGGCTTTTTGTGGCTAGTGGATGGGTTGGCCGTCTAGATAGATGTCGTACTGGTAGCGCAAGCCTAGGCCGCCTTGTCCATCCATTTTGACGACGATGAATTTGCCAACGACCTGTTCGCGGGTCAGCGCCTTTTGCGGAGGCGATTGGCCGCTGCCTGCGGTGTCCGAACCGAGAAAATCCATTGTACCGTCGGCCTTTAGCGCACAGTAACTTACGGTAAGCTTGGCTTTGCCATCAATCAGGCGAATGCGCACGTTTGCTTCTTGAAACGATGGAGCCACAGAAATCCAGACTCGATCACCTGGACTGACCAGGGTTCCTCGATCGAGCGCTTGATAGGCGATCTGACGCGGTCCAATGGTCGCCCAAGTATTGCCAAACATTTGATTCCACCACTTGATCCAGGACTGAATTTCGCTGACCGCGCCTCCGAGCTTTGTCGAATCGCACTTCTGAAATTTTCCGTTCACTTTTTCACAAATCTTGCTTGCTGCTTCGACAAGTTTGTTGCCGTAACTTGCGGCATCGCGGCAATCTCCGGCATGCGCATTTTCCGCTGCCGAAAGAGAGAAAAAGAGTACCGAACCAAGCTGAATTCTACGCAAGGTATTCATGCGGAGTCCCTCCCATTTATCAAATGCATGTCAGGCATGCTGTCGATTTCTTTCGACGACCTGGGACTTCGCAATTGGAGTGCCAATTTCAGATCCTCAACTGCGCCTTAGACTTGTCCTGCAATCTCGACATTTTTTGCCGAGATTGCGCGAAGTCTGCGCAACCGTGTACGCGTAAGCTACGCCGATTTTGCGTTCGCGCAGTTTTGGCGCAGCCGCGCATGCGTCAAGCAATAAGGCGCGATGGCTTTGCCATCTGCTACACTTGGGATCTTCTCGAGCAATAGGATGATTTCGTGCTGAATCGATATGCCCAGCTTCACAGAATTCAAAAGCTCGATCCCGAGCGCGACTGGCAGGAGATCGCGCAGCTTCGCCGACTCGATTTTCGCTTGGATGTCATGGTTGCGCTTGAGCTCGCACTTTTCCGTACCTATGGCATTCCGACGATTAGCGCCCTTCTCGACAGCACAGGTGAATTTGCGCAGCGCGGGCAGAAACGCTTCGATGATACCGCTTTGCTTCTGTATCACATTCTGGGTGGGCCCGATTCACCGAGTGGACGCGAGGCCATTCGCCAGTTGAATCGAATTCACAGCGTTTATGACATTTCGAACGACGACTATATTTATACTCTTGCCGCGTTTGTCGTGACTCCGAAACGCTGGATCGATCGTTATGGCTGGCGCAAAATGAGCGACCAAGAAATCCGCGCCTCTGTGGCTTTGCATCGGCGGGTGGGGCAGCTTATGGGAATTCGCAATCTTCCCACAAGTTTTGCGGAGTTTTCGCAATTCCTAGACGATTATGAACGCAGCCATTTTCGCTACACCGAAACAAATCATCGGGTGGCGCTGGCAACGCTGCAAATTTTTGAAGAGCGTGTGCCCAAATCCGTACGTCCGTTCATTCGCCCTATTGTTCGTGCGCTTCTTGACGAGCCGCTTTTGGCCGCTCTGGGACTTGCGCCCGCTCCGCGCCCGCTGCGAATTGCCATCGACAAAGCGCTAGGCCTGCGCGCTCGAATTTTGCGCCATTGTCCGCCGAGCTCGAAATCCCGCGCCAATCGGCCGCCTGCTGTATTGAGCTATCCTGGCGGCTACGAAATCGCCGACCTTGGCCCAGCACACGCGCGCCGCTGTCCCATGAATTTAGAATAAATCTGCTAGCGGCTTTTTAGCGCATGGGCAATGGCCACCTGAAGATTGCTGCTTGTGATAATTTTGCCCAGATCCACGCCCAATCCTACAAGCGTCTGCGCAACTTCAGAGCGTATACCCGTCAAGACCACCTGCGCACCAAGCAGACGCACCGCCTGCGCTGCTCGCAATAGTGTATTGGCGACATAGGTATCCACCACCTGCACCCCGGTAATATCGACGATTGCCATGCGCGCCCGGCTTTTTGTCAGTCCGGAAAGCAGCGTTTCTATCACTTGTTGCGCCCGTCTTGAATCGATCTTGCCGATAAGCGGCATGACCATGACATTTCAAGCATTTGGTCCGGATGCTCATAGCCGTGCAGTTCGGCATGCGCACGGTTCATGTAGGTATAGATGCCTTCATTGCTTATAAAGGCCACCCCTTCGGAAGTCGCTTCGACGGCGATTCGGTAATTTTTCCAGGGAGCTTGGTTTGCGCGGTGCTCGGCAAGCTCTTTTTCCAGCGCGGCGACGCGTTGTCGCAGAACCAGCAGCTCATCTTTTTCAGTCGGCTCGCAATCAGAATCAGTGGCCACGGCTACTCCCGATTTTATTATAAGAGCTTCGTGTGCGCCTTTGACCAAGAAATGTGCCCGTCGCTCACAGCTACACCCGTTCCAAGCCGCGGGCCGTTTGCGGTATTGTGTTTTGCACAGAATGTGGCTCGAATACCTGCGTATTGCCTGGGCGATTCTTTACGGTCAAAAATTTCGCTCTCTGCTGACAGTCGGTTCAATCACCATTGGCGTCTTTTCTATCGTTTTTATGAGCTCGCTGGCCGAAGCGGGATTTGCAACATTAAATGCCGGCATCGAAGAAGTGGGAGGGGCGCGGATCCTCGCCTTATGGAGCCGCCAACCCGATGAGCCGGCCCGCCAAGCATCTTATTGGAGCGGTATTTCGCGCCAGGACCTGCAAACCATCACTACGCTGCCCCATCTGCAGGGCATGACTTTGGTGGCCGATGAGTCGCGCCAAGACTTGTTTAGCGATACGGGACAGAAGCTGCTTGCCGATGTGGTCGGAACCGACCCCGAGTTCTTCAGCTTTTTTAAGTATCGCATTTCCGAAGGACGTTTTTTTGATGCCCAGGATCAGCGCGAGCACCGGCGCGTTTGCGTGCTTGGCGATAGTCTTGCCGAGAAGCTTGAACAATCAGGACCTAAAGCACTTGGCCGCTTGATTACGATCAAAGGATTGCGCTGTCTGGTCATCGGCAGGCTGGCCAAAGTCGATCGTACAGAAGTCGGCTTTGGTTGGGATTGGGACGAAGTCGTCGCCTTGCCCATCGAAACCTTGGCCGATCGAGTGGGATCCGCTTTGCAGAAAAACCGCTGGCTGCTTTTGCACAGCGACCATCCCAGCAACAATGAAGTTCTGGTTCGGCTCATCAACGTACTGATTCGCGAGCGGCACCACGGTCTAAACGACTTCAACCTGCTGAATTTTCACAAAAGCTTTACCGAAGAATTCGAAAAAATAGTTCGAATCATGAAGGTCATTGTCAGCCTTCTGGCCGGAATCGCACTTTTAGTTGGCGGAGTCGGAATCATGAACATGATGCTCGTATCGGTGTCCGAACGGGTCCGCGAGATCGGCATCCGCAAAGCCCTCGGGGCCAGTCCTTCGGACATCGGCCGGCAGTTTCTGCTGGAAGCGATTCTGCTGTCGAGCCTTGGCGGCTTTTTAGGGGTCGGACTCGGTCTGCTTGGTGGTCTGCTTGGCGGACTTATCATTCAGCATTACAAACCAAGCTGGATCATCATCCTGTCTGAGCCGGCCGCAGTTTTGGCGCTGGGCGTGGCCTTAGGAATCGGTGTCCTTTTCGGCTATGTGCCGGCCAGGCGAGCCAGCCGTATCGATCCCATTTTGGCGATTCGCACAGAGGGCTAAGAAACAAACGCCATGGCTGCTTTTCAGAGTATACGGACTCTTTTTGATTTGGCGCAACTTGGTGCGACCTTTTCCACGCTACGACGCAACAAAGGCCGTAGCTTGCTGACTTTGCTCGGCATGATCATTGGTGCCGGCTCGTTGGTGCTGTTGGCGGGACTTTTGGCTGGTGGTGAAGAAGCGCTGCGCGCCACCAGCCAAGGAATCACTGACGCCGATGTCGTGCGCGTCGATCAAGCTGCGGCGGCGCAGGCGCAAAGGCAGCGTACTGCGCGAAAGCTTGACACCGCGGACATGGCGGCGCTGGCGGAAAGTCCGGCGCTGCACTTGGCTGCAGCAGAGGGCATTCTGCAATTTTACGAAAAGACCGCCCGCTATCAGGGCCAGAAGCAGAAGCTGATGCTATTTGGCGCTTCCGAACGTAGTCTGGACCTTTATCATTTGCGCATTCTTCATGGACGATTCCTTGATGCGACCGACCTGCGCGAACGGCGCCGCGTATGCGTCATCGGCTATGAATTGTGGAAAGACCTGCTACAGCAGACAACGGATCTGTCAGCGGTCTCAATCACCATCGAAAAAGTGCGCTATCAGGTGGTGGGAGTTTTGGCGCACAAGCCGGTATTAGGGGGTGGCGGCTTGCGCGGCATGACTTGGGATGGACGGGCGATCGTTCCGCTTACCACATTGCAAGCCGTGGCCACTGGATCGCGCCGGCTGGACCGCTTGTTTCTGCGCACTTTTTCGCCGGGAAAAACGCTGCTATCCATTCTGGATCCGGTGCGCCGAATGACCCAGGCCCTGCTTTTGCGCCGTCACTATGGCGTCGAAAACTTCAAAGTCGATCGCAACTTAGAATCCAAGCAGCAGGAAGAGATGATTTTTCTAGTCATCAACGTTCTGATGCTTTGTACCGCTGGGCTGTCGCTTGTGGCTGGCGGCATCAACATCATGAACATCATGCTTGTTACAGTCACTGAGCGTACGCGCGAAATTGGCATCCGGCGGGCGCTAGGGGCCACACGCGGCAATATTTTGAACCAATTTCTGCTGGAATCCGTGCTAATCGCAGGAATTGGCGGAATTCTGGGAATTTTGGGTGGAATCAGTCTGCTGTTTTTGATTAGCAAGGTCCTGACCGCATATCTTAGTCCGTGGCTTCCACATTACGAACTTTGGGCCATCGTTCTGGCTTTAACGAGCACGACCTTATGCGGCCTTGGCTTCGGCCTATATCCCGCATGGCGCGCGGCATCCCTAAATCCAGTGATTGCACTGCGCTACGAATAGGCGCGGTCTTAACATTTACGGCTGGGGCGGATACGGCTGGGGCGGATACGGCTGAGGCGGATACGGCTGCGCTGGCGGTGGCGGATAGGCTGTGGGACTATAGGGCTGCGGCGTCGGTTGATACGAAGGCGGCGGTGGATAGGCTCCGTAATTTATCGGCTGTCCGCATTGAATGCTGACCGAGACCGGACTGTAGATTCCTAGCGTAAATAGGAATGCCAGCACATTGCCTATAGAGTGATGCGTGCTGACACTTGCTACTTGTCGGCCGCTACAAAGCGACGCATTGGCCTGACCGCCGATGGCTCCCCACAGCCAACCATGTACCCACTGCGAATAGCCGATGCCGGGGGCGGCATTTTGAATGTTTACATGGACGGCAAAGCAGCTAGCTGTGCTCAAGCAAAAGGCCAAAAGCGAGCCGCGGGCCATGGAACTGCTAAGAAGCTTGCGGGCTGATTTGTTCATCATATGCTCCGAGTCCGCCGCTGCCTGCGGCTTTAGCCATTATACCGATGCAGCTCCCTGAAAAGTAATTGATCTAGGCGGATGGCATCGCGGCTTTTTCGGCTTTGGCCAGTTCTCGAAGTCGTCTGTGCTCTGGCACATTGCAAAGGAAGCTTTGGCGAAATTGCGCGTTCCCGATTTGTTCGGCCTGGCGCGCCAGCCGTTCGCAAGCTTTGGTCGCCACGTCGGCCGCTGCCTGGGGGTTACCGCTGGCCAAAAGCGCCTCTGCATAAACGGCCTGGGCCGAAAGACCGCGCAGGCCGAAGGTAGTAAGCTCTGTGAACTGACGAAGCGCTTCTTCGGCATTTCGTAGCGCGGCGCTTGTCTGTCCCGCTAATAAATAGGCCCGCGCCAAGCTGACGTACACGGCTGCAGTATCAAGCGGAGACTCTTTGAGGCTAGCAAGCGCTTGCGCCAAAAGCACAATGGCTGCACTGTGCTTGCCTTGATGCGTAAGGACCTCTCCAAGCGCCCATTGTCCAAGTCCTCGCGCTAGACCGGTTGTAGACTGATGGCGCTCGGAAAGCGCGCGCGCTTCGAGCTCTGCTTCGGCAAATTCGCCCCGTTCGCAGAGTACGCGAACAAAAAGGAAGGTGCGCAGCGAAGACACAAGGCCTAAGTTTTCGCCAATAGGCAGCGTTGCGCGCAGTTCTCGCTCGGCCCATTCTGTGGCGCCCAAGCACCAGGCATTCATGCCGATGAAAACCTGTGCATCTAGAGCGCCGCGGATGTGATTGGCTTCCAGAAAGCTTTCTTGCATGCTCTGCGCAGATACCAATCCGGCCCACGGATTTTCTGCAACCCATGCTTCTCGATGCGCATGCGCGCTGTGCATCCAGCCGCGCGCAATCGGATTGTGCATCGCAACCGGTTCGACGATTTCATGCAGGCGGCGTACACAAAGCTCGGCCTGCGCAAATGCGCCTTGAGAGTCCAGCAGGTAGACGCCGATGCTCAGCGCGAAGGCCATCATTCCGATGGCATCGATCTCGGGTTCTACATGCAGAATGGACTCAAGCATTTCGACAAACTGATCGCGTTCGGTATGACGCACGTGAACCAGCATCGCCGTTGCGCCGATGGCCCACGCCGGACTTCCCGGAGAAGAAAGCTGCAATAGATCTTCGGCAAACTCGGCCGCCAGGGCCCACTGATTGCGCCACAGATACACCTGACACAGGACGACAAGCAGACCGATTCGAACGATTTCATCGGGGGCGCAAATCAGGCCGCGTCTTCCCAATGCTACCGCGGTGTCGCCATCGCCGCGCCTGTGGGCCAGTTCGGCAGCGCGCAGGTACAGACTGCTGGCCCGTGCTAGATCCCCGCCGCGTTCATAGTGATCAGCCATGACGACCGGATCGCTATCATCAAGCTGTTCAAGATACGCCGCGGCTAGACGATGTCCTAATTTTTGATGGTCGGAGGTAAGCAGGCTGTAGGCGGCATCGCGAAGCAGCGCATGGCGAAAACGGTACTGCGGATCCTGAGACTCCGCCGGTTCCCGCTGTAGCTCCAGGATTTCGGCATCGGTGAGCATATGCAGCCAATGATCTAGGTCGATGACGCCATGCTCGGTACGCAGCACGGCCACTAGTGCGCTGCGTGCAAACGATTGTCCTAAGATGCTGGCGCCACGTAGCACCCGCCGTGCCGGCGGTTCCAACCGCAAAAGTCGCGACTGCAACATGGCCAGAACGGTTTCCGGTAGTTCATGGCCCTTGCCTTCGGCAACGGCGCGAATCAGTTCTTCCAAAAATAGAGCATTGCCGGCGGATTGCTCAATGACGCGCGCGGTGACCGATTTGGAAACGTTGTCACCAAGCGCTGCGTGCACAAGCCGCTCGCTGGCTTTGCGGCTTAAACCTTCCAGTCGCAAATCCTGACGTCGGCGCTCAATCCACAGCCGCGGAAAAACCAATTCGATTTCCGGTCGCGCCAGGGCTAGGACCATCAAGCTGCAGCCGGAAAGTTCGCGCAGCGCGGCATCGACCAGGCGCACGGTCGGCGTGTCTCCCCAATGCAGATCTTCCAGCACCAAAAGCAGGGGATGACGATCGCATTCCGCACGCAAAAGTTCAATGAGCGCGTGATGCAATTGTTCGGTCATGACGCGTTCGTCATGACGTGCGGTCAGAAGTTTTGCACTTGGTTCGCCAAATGCCGGGACTCCGCACAGCTCGCCCAAAAATTCTTCGACCCGGCTGGCGTCTTTTTGCGGCAGCCGGCTTTGTATATGTTGGGCCAGCTTGCTGCGTTGCACGAAGGGACTTTGCCCTTCGCTGATGTTGCACAGATAACGTACTGCCTGCCCGAGCAGCGCATACGGAGAGCCTGTGGTCAGCGGATCGCCGCGGCTCATCATAAGCTGCATGGGCTCACGGCGGGCCGCCAGCCGATGCAAAAACTCGTAACGCAGCCGCGATTTGCCCATCCCGGCCGCCGCCGTTACAAGAACAACGCGAGGTGTGGCGTCGTCTCGACACTCGGCATATAGAAGGTCTAAGACGGAAAGTTCTCGGTCGCGACCGATAAAGGGAGTCGGACGACCAAGCAGCGACCGTCCAGCGTTGATGCTGACCCTTTCTCCCCGGAGTGCAAAGATTCCGCCTTCGAGGCGCCGTGTCTCAAAGCGCGTGTCGAGAAGGACTGCGGTGACTTCATCCAAAAAGATCACTTCGCCGGAATTGCCAAGGGGGGGGGGCTCGCTGCCTAAGCTTTGCTTCAGCAGACGGGCCGAGCGTTCAATGGCGTCGCCAAAAGGTCGCTGCCCGCCAAGCAGTCCGCGACCGGTGGTCAGTGTGCTGATGGCATCCGGAAAGCGTTGGCGTAGCGCCAATGCGCAGCGGGCAGCTTGCGCCACTTGATCGGTGGCGGTCATATGCCGCCCTTGGGTCACCGTCGCGATGATCGAACCGTCGGCCAAAATCTCGACCTTGGCGCCAAAGGCGTTTAGCGCGCGCACAAATGCTTTGGCTTCATCGCTGTCGCCCGGCGCTACGGCCGTGGTTTCGGAATCTCCACCGGGAACTAGACTTGGAATATGGGCCAGAAGCACGCTAACCAGTTGTTGCTCGGCGGGAGTGACTTGACGCACAGGCCGTACCGCCTGGCTGGCGCGCACCGATATCTCACTGATGTTGGCGTCTAAAGACGCCATGGCCTGCAAGAGTTCACTGGCGTCTTGCGGTCGCGCTGCTGGATCTTTTTCCAACATGGCAGCGAGCAGCAAGTCTAGCGACTCTGGCAAATCGGGGCGCAAAGAGCGCAGCAGTGGGGCCGGCTCAAAGAGAATTTTGGCCATGACCCCTGCCGCCAGGTCGGCCGTAAAGGGAGGCTGGCCGGTCAAACACTCAAAGAAGACGCAGCCCAAAGAAAAGATATCGGCGCTGGGCGTGATTTCGCGTTGGCCGCGGGCTTGCTCCGGCGCCATGTACTCTGGCGTGCCGATGATAAATCCCGTTCGAGTCATCGACTCGGTCAGCGTGGTGCGACGGGCGACGCCAAAATCGAGCAGGGTCACTTGCTCAATCGCGTCGTTGCGCAAAATCAGATTCGCCGGTTTGATATCGCGGTGAATGATGCGGCGCTGGTGGGCCACGGACAGCGCCTGGGTGATTCGGCGAATCAGCATCAGGCTTTCTCGCGGCGACAGCGGTCCACGGCTGAGCCGCCGCGACAGTTCCTCGCCGGCCAGCCATTCCATCACCATATAAGGCTGGCCGGTTTCGAGTACGCCATGCGAGATGTAGGACACGATGGCTGGGTGGCGAAGTTCGGCCAAAATCTGCACTTCGCGCGCAAAGCGGTCGGCCTCATCAAGGGTTCCAACGGAAACATGCAGAACCTTAATCGCAACCAGATCGCCCGATTGCAAATCTTTGGCTCTATAAACTGCCCCCATGCCGCCGGTGTTGGCGAGAGTCTCGATCGCGAATCGCTTGGCGATCAGCATTTCCGGCGCTAAAACGTTCATCGTGCCTGTTCCTACTCGCGATCATCTTAACCGATTATCGTACATCCCTCCCAGCCGCTTCCTGCTTCCGCACTTTTTCAAGCATTTTGCGTAGATGCGAAAAAAACTGACGATCGCGCCCTTTCCTGATTAAAGAGCGCGGCGCTGCGCCGCAAATCATCGAGCTTGGCGACGGGAGGCATGGCAAACGCGGACGCGCTTTACAGATCTTTACGTACGCCCAATGCGCCCTTCACATCGGCTGCATAGTTTCAATTCAGAAGCCGTAGCGAGAAGCTTGCTCCACCCGGAGCCCAATGTCGGCTTCTGTATGAATGCTACGAGTACCGGCAAGACGGTCAATAGGAGGTGCGCATGTGCTGTTCGATGCTCTTTGGATTTGTAGTGGGCGTTCTAGCCTTTAAAGTGCTTCGATGCGTTGCCTGGTTTTTCGGCCGTGGCCGGGCCGGCTGCGCAAACCATCGATGCGGTGGGGCAGCTGGCCACCGGTCTGGCTACACCAGGTCGGACAATGGCACAGGGGCCGGCAGGCTTTCGATCGATGGAATTTTGCCGGGCTTAGAACTAAACGAACGGCAGCATGTGGAAGCAGCGCCAATCTTTGCATTGCTTTCCGAGCGGCTGGGCGGGCGCGGTCCACGCATCGAGATAGCACTTTCAATCTTGGCCAAAGAACGATTCGATGCAGCGCCTCTTGCAGACGAGATCTTGGGGCTTTCTCCGGGAGAACAGCGCCGAATTCTAGACGGTCTAGAGCACTTGCATACCATCCTTATTGCGGAGCAGCGCGAGTACTTAAATAAAGAGCTGCAGAAGCGATAAGCAAGAATTTCCGTCGCTCGAAAGAATTTGCCGCCAGCGCCAACGGAGCGCCAACGGCTTTGGCGGCAGCAGGTTATCGGACGAGATTCACAGCAGCGCTAGCAGAACGCCGTCGGCGACGCAAAGCCGCAACCGCAAACAGCAGGATGCAAGCTGTCGCGAAGGGGGCACTGCCTGCCGCAGATTGGCCGAGCTTGCCGGGGCTCATGGCGCAACCCGATGAGGTCGGCGGTGGGTCCCCTTGTCCGCCCTTCGGAACGACGTGAATTTGCGCTATCGCTGCGGCACTGTCTACGGTGCCATCGTTGGCGACTACTGCGAAGCGCAGCACCACAGATTCCTGAACGGCCGGGGCAGTGAATGTCGGCGCGGTGCTCTGATAGTCATTCAGCATGACCATCGGTCCGCTTTGCTGGGTCCAGCGGTACGTCAGCGCGTCGCCGTCCAGATCGGTAGCGGAAGCACCGAGAGTGACCGTTGCCCCCGACTGTACCGTCTGCTCCATCTGCGATGTCAGGGTGATCATCGGCGGCCGGTTTCGACATGCTTTGTGCGACACCACATGAGAAGAGAAAGGCGTATTGTCGATTCCGGTTATTCGGATTTCGTCCAGATCCCAACCTGGTCCTCCAGTGCCGGGGTCGGTGCCCACTCGGAAGCGCAGATTGACCGTCTGGCCTTTATAGGCCGAACCAAAGTCGGCGACCGTATCGCGAAACTCTGGATAGTTGGGACTTTGCGCGGTAAACGCCGAGCGGTCGGCGAGCGGCGGATTTTTGTTCCACAGGGTACCGTTGTAGCCGTTTTGTACAAGCTGCGCGCCAGTATCTTGCCAGGTTTTGCCTCCGTCGCTGCTGATCTCGATGACGGCGCCATCGTAGTTTGCGCCTTGCTCGATGTCGGCCTCGAAGCTGTAGCGATGACGTAGCGTAAAGCCGAACTTGCCGCTGCTCGATACTTTCAGCGGTGGCGATGTCAGATAATGGTCTGAGGTTGCTCCAGTGTCGACGATCGACCAATAGCCTTTTTCATCGTTATGATGAAATGGATTGGCGGTATCGAGTTTGGAATCAAAAGAAATGTTCCACACCGCATTGGCATCATCCATCGTGTCATTGGCGGAAGTGCCATAGGCAACATCATAGTTGCTGCGGAAGGAGCGGGTGACGCTAACATCGCCCGGCACCGCCTGGTTCTGCGCAGAAATGGTGGCACGTAAGTCAAATGCCTGATTGAACATCAGGTCCTTTATCGGTACATCCATCGTCGCAGAGGTGCTGGTATAGGGCGGGACAGTTGGGAAGATTAGTTCTTTGCTGCTGCCATCGCCTACAGAGGGATTGCTCGCAGACACGGTGGCAGTGGCCGAAAGCGGAATGCTGCCGGTATTGCGCAATTTGATGGTCAAGCGGCCGACTTCTTCGTTGTCCAGAATACCGTCGTGATCACAGCTAGTTACACTATCGTCTAACTGAAATGCCTCGACCGTGAAGTCGGCACCAGTGGCAGTGCTTTCGACAACACCGACGTTGTCGTCAGAACTTCGGTCCGGACCAACGGCTCCAATACCAGCGCCACGGCGGGCAAAGGCCTTAACGAACAACTGATAGTCCTCGGCGCTGTTCGCATAAGCCGCAGCCAGGACAGCATCGCGCGCTTCCAAAATGGTCGGGCTTGACGGCGTCAGCTTCAGCGACGCGACAAGATAATCGCGCATGACTTTATTGGCCTGCGCAAAGTCATAGCGGGCCGTATCGCGAAGCAGCGCCACGTAGCAATCGAACAGCATGTTGGCCCATACTTCGCCAACGGCGTGCACTTCGGCATTGTCTGCTCCATCTTGTCCGTAGCTGGGACTCGGCATGGTAGGCAGCGCCACGCCGTTTTGAATGTGCTTCAAGGTCAGCGGCGCCTTGGTCATATCTGCCGAGTAGGGGTAGCGGCGAATGCCATCGTAACTGGCATTGTTGGCGGGTCCGGCAGAGTAGGAAGAAACCGGATAGACGCCTGTCCAGTTGGCATTGGACGGGACTTCTATATCCTCGGCCCTCGTGATGGTCAAAAGGGCGACAAAGTCACTCCATCCCTCGCCCATGCCCGCACCTTGGGTATTGTCCAGGCCGCTTGCATTGCCAATCAGGCGATTGGACAGAATATGGCCCCACTCGTGTGCGACGATGGTTCCGTCAAGTGAGCTATCGTTGTTGACCATCGTCGATTGCATTGTGAAATTGACGGTGGTGCCGCTACCGATTCGAGACTTGATCTGAATGCCATCCTCTAGGCTAAGCATCAGCGCTGGAATGGTAATTGGCGTGGCCGGCGGTGGGGTCGAGCTGCCCATCGATGCCGGAGAGCCGGGAATGTTGTTGACGACGATGACTCCGGCAGCGCCGTTTTGCTGCGCGTTCAGCGTTTTGGCATCAAAAGAACACTTGCCGCGGTCGATGACGGCAATTTTGCCGGCCAGGGCGGCGGCGTTGACAAACGGAGTCTCACAGCCATCACCGGCCGTATCCACGCCGTCATCAACCAGCACCACATCTCGAGTTAGGTCGAAAATCTTTGGTCCAAAGGCTGCACTGCCGGCGTCGCGGTCGGCGGCCAAATCGGCCGGTTGATTGATATGCAGCCGGCGCGAAGGATCCCATAAATACATTTGAATTCGAGGCGATTTGCCGTCCGCCGGCGTGGAAGCGTTGGCATTGTTGCGCCCTGTGTAATCCTGCGCTTCAGCGCGAATGGGATCTCCACCGACACCGCCTCGACCGTAGTTATCCTTCTGCGGATTTCTGGACGCCTCATCCCAGCCGGCGTCGTAGAAGTAGTCGTGCATGTAGTTGACGATATAAAAGAAGTTGGTGGTGACCGCATGGATGGTGCGTGAATTGCCGGCTGGGTCCTCTGTCTCTACATTTAGGCTGTAGTCAAAGGTGCCAGGGGCGCTGGTGGTCAGCATCAAGTCACCTTTGCTTACGTCAAAGCCATCGGGAGCGAAAAGGTCAGCGTAGGCAATGGCATTATTGCCGCGGGCTTCGGTGGCTGCTGGAGGCAACCAGGGATCGTTTTTTGAGAATGGAGCGTTTTGTAGCGTCACCAATTGACTGGGTACAAAGGAAAGCGCCGTTCCATCGCGTTTTCCCGTCGGATGCGGTGAAAAAGCGGTGCCTTGCGGGCCATCCCAGGGGCTAAAGGTTTTGTCCTTATCGGCCCAGACCCTATAGACATAGGAATCGGCGGCGGTCAGATCTTTTTGAAACAGAATACTGCCATCTAGCGCCGAGACGACAAAGGCATACATCTCTGAGTTTGCTGTCTGGCCTTCCTGCGCATCGAGTTCTACATAATAGGCAGGAACAAGTCCGTCGGGCCGCGGATAGTAGGTGCGGCGAAGCCGCGACGTCGTGACAGGAGGTGTGCCGATGGCCTGCGGATGGACGCCGCCGCCGCGCGGTTTGACGATGGCTTGCATCGCGGTGGTGGCTGCGGCGATGGCGCTGGCTTCATCCAGCGCAAAGGCTGCACCGGCGCCGTTAAGTCGCGGCGCCAGATAGCCACTGGCCGCCACAGGTTGTAGCGAGCGATTGAGCGCGATACTGATTTCCAGACGGAAGACATCGTAGTCACGCAAGCGCTGCGCAAAGTGCGCGATGATTGCGCCGCGGCCCGTGTCATGAACGCCGCGCAACGTCGTAGCGTCAAGCGCCGCATCCGTCAGCCGATAAAGCGGAGCAAGTTGCCGCAGCGTCCGCCAGGCGACGTCGGCTACCTGACTGCCGGGGGCAGGGGGGGCGCTCGATTCGATAAAGACAAAGGTCGGTACGTCAAACGTCTTGTCGCGGTGCGCGATTTGCGTTCCGGCGACCAATTTTGGAGCAGGCGAATCGGGTGGGGTAGGGGCTTGAGCGACCGCAGAACAGCCTGCAAGGACTGCTGCGGTGAATAGGGATAAGTTCAACAGACTTCGAGAACTTTGGACTGGGTGCATAGATCACCTCCGCAGTAAAGCGGTAAGTGCTTAGCAGCGCCCATCCTTGACGTAAAGGGCTGTCGCCAATTCTTAATAGTCTGGCGACGGTAAAATTGACAAAGAGGAATTTTCAGGCGCGGCGAACGATGGTTGATTCGCCTAGCAATGCGCACAGCTCGGCCGTCGCCCGCTCGACGGCGGCTTGGTCTTTGCCTTCCAACGTGATTTTGACGCAGTGTCCGTCTGCGGCTGGCATCAGCAATGGATAACTGCCGAGTGCAACATCGAAATGGCTTTGCGCAATTTGATCGAGATGGCGGGCGATTTCGGCTTCTTCGCTACGCACAAAGACCTGGCGCAGATAAAAGGGGGTGTCGCGAAAGCGCTCGCGAATGGCGATGAATTTGCGACGGAAAACTTCGGGAATGCCGGGCAGAATGTACACATTGCGCATCTGCAGGACCGGCCAGCGCAGCTCGGGACTTTGAATCAGCGCGATGCCGACCGGCATATCGGCCATGCGCAAATTGCGCTCCACGGCGGTTGGCAGACGCGAATTGTAGTAGTCGAGCAGCCAGCTTTCGAGCTCTTTATTGCGCTGCATCGGCACATCAAAAGCCCGCGCTACGCCAGCGATGGTCAGGTCATCGTGCGTAGGACCGACTCCGCCCGAGGTGAACACGTGCGTGTAGCGCTCGGCAAAACGCCGCACGGTTTCGCCGATCCCGGCAACGTCATCGGCGATAACGGCGATTTCCACCAAGGAAACACCGAGTTCGCGCAGCTCGGCGATCAAAAACGGAGTATTGGTGTCGGCGGTCTTGCCCGAAAGAATTTCATCTCCAATGACGATGAGGCCAGCGCTGACCATGTCGGCAGGATAACAGCCAAGGCCGATTGCGGCTATGCTATGCAGTTTGCATGCAGCGCAGCGCCTCGACATCCGCCAGTTCCCAGCCCGTCGCGCAGGCGGCTTTGGTACATGCTCACAATCTTTCCCATGGCATGGGATCCAGTTTGGTCGGACCGCTTATTTGCCAGGCCGACTTGCAACAGTGCCGCGCGTTTATTCGGCGCCATTCGAAGAGTTTTTATTTTTCGTCGTTGCTATTGCCGCGACCGTGGCGTCATCAGTCCTGGGCGCTTTATGCTTTTTGCCGAAAGGCCGACGACAGCGTCGATGGAGACAACGGCGGAGACGGCAGAATCTCGAGCGCGCCTGCCGAAGCTGCAGTCCTTTTGCAACGCCTAGAATCCTTACAAAAGCGTCTGGAGCAGCTCTACGACGGACAGCTTGCAGACGGTACGACCGACGCGATTGATCGAGCTTTTTATGCTGTGGTGCAAAACACCGGCTTGCCTCGGGCCATTCCGGAACACCTGCTTTTGGGCATGAAGATGGATGCCTGCGACGTCCGCTACACTTCCTGGGACGAGCTTTTGACGTATTGCTTTCATGTCGCGGCGACGGTGGGATTGATGATGACCTTTGTCATGGGCCATCGCATGCCGGTCGAGCGGCGCGCTGAAGTGTATCTGCGTGCCTGTGATTTGGGCGTGGCTATGCAGCTTACAAATATTGCTCGCGATATCGGCGAGGATGGCCTTCGCGGACGGGTGTATTTGCCCGACGAATTGCTACACCGTTTTGGTTTGCACCGCGATGCTGTCTTAGAAATTTGCGCCAAGCTGCCGACGGCCCCCTTGCCTTTGCGCCGCGCCGTTGCAGAGGTTCTAGAGCGCGCGGCTTTGCACTATCGCGCAGCGCGCCAAGGCATTGCCATGCTGCCCAAAGCCGCCTGGCTGGGCATTGGCGCCGCCGAATCGATTTATCGAGGCATCGGAGAACGCCTGGCCGCTGCGCAATACGATCCGCTGCGCCGACGGGCGCGAATTTCGCTAGCGGGCAAGCTTTGGCGCTTGCTTCACGTTTTTGGTGTCGGACTATTTTCACCTCACCGCCGACTGCCTGCACGACATACCAGCGGCCCGGCCGATGCGCTGCTGCGACGTTACTGTCAAGAGGTAGGCATTCTTGAATAGCGTCTGGCTTGAAATGCGGGTCAATCTGAATGATGTTTGGCCCATGTGGAACATGACAGCTCTCGGCTCGCTTCGCGCTTCGTTTCTGGTTGGCGCTTGGCTGTTTTGCGAATTCAACGCAGCAGCCCAGCCGGTGGCTCCGGCGGCTTTTCATCAGGGCCTCGACCTGACTGGCATCGACAAGTCCGTGGCTCCCGGCGATGATTTTTTCGACTACGTCAATGGCAAATGGCTAAAGTCCACCGATATTCCGCCCGATAAAGCGGGGTGGGGGACATTTTACGAGCTTGCCGAAGAAACCACCTACCGCACCAAGACATTGATAGAGGAAACGGTCGCGCAAAATGCGCCGCCCGAATCGCTGGAGCGCAAAATCAGCGACTACTACACAACTTTTCTCAACACCGCCAACATTGAGTCGCAGGGAACCGCACCGCTACAGCCGGCGCTTTTGCGCATCGCGCAAATTCAAGATCACACAGCGCTGGCACGCGTGCTGGGCGAGGACTTGCGCACCGATGTCGATCCGCTAAACAGTACCGAGTTTCATACCGAGCGGCTTTTTGGCGCCTGGGTGGCGCCGAATCTAAACGACCCGCGCCGCTGCGTTGTGTATCTGTTACAGGGGGGGCTCGGCCTGCCGGATCGCGAATACTATCTGAGCAATTCCTCGAATATGGCGGAGCTCCGCGCCAAATATGAGACGCATATTGCCAACGTATTGCGCTTGGCGGGCATTGCCGATGAAAAGGCCAAGGCGGCGCGCATCATGGCGCTGGAAATGAAGATTGCCGAGTTGCACACAGACCGCGCCGAATCTCAGGACGTGCGCAAAGCCAATAACCCCTGGAAGCGTACTGAATTTGCCAAACGGGCCCCGGGTCTGGAATGGGAAACATTTTTTCGCGCGGCGGAAATCGCCTCGGAAGAATTGCTGATCGTCTGGCATCCGCGCACCATCCGCGACCTTTCGGCACTGACCAAAAGCGAGCCGCTTGGCACCTGGCGGGACTTTTTGGCGTTTCACGCCATTGAACAGCGCAGCGATTTTTTGCCTCAGGCCTTTGTCGAAGAACACTTCGCTTTTTATGGCAAGACTTTGTCGGGCACGCCGCAGCTTGCGGCGCGCTTTAAGCGCGGCATCGGCGCCACCAACGACGCTTTGGGCGACGCTGTGGGACAGCTCTACGTAAAGAAGTACTTTCCCCCCGCGTTTAAGGCCCAGGTCGAGGCGATGGTCAAAAACATTCGCGTCGCTTTTGCGCAGCGCATCGACAAGCTCGATTGGATGTCGCGCGCGACCAAGCTCAAAGCCAAAGCCAAGCTGGCCACTTTATATGTGGGCGTTGGATATCCCGAGCACTGGATTGACTATACGACCTTGCAAGTGACGCCTGGCGATGCAGTGGGCAATGCCGAGCGGGCCGAGCTTTTTGCGTATAAGCACGAGCTTGCGAAACTGCGCAAGCCCGCGGATTCGACCGATTGGGCCATGACGCCGCAGACCGTCAATGCGCTGAATTTGCCGGTGCAGCAGGCGCTGAATTTTCCCGCTGCCATTCTGCGTCCTCCGTTTTTTGATCCGAAGGCCCCCGCCGCCGCAAACTATGGCGCCATCGGGTCCATTATCGGTCACGAAATTAGCCACAGCTTTGACGATCAGGGGGCACAGTTTGGCGCCAACGGACAGCTTACCGATTGGTGGACCGATGCGGATCGTCGGCATTTCGAGGCAGCCGGCGCGCAGCTTGTGGCGCAGTATAACGCCTATCAGCCGCTACCGGGCCTGCACGTCAATGGCAAGCTGACCTTGAGCGAAAATTTGGCCGACTTGGCAGGACTGTCAGCAACGCACGATGCCTGGCTGCAGTCTTTAGGCAAAAAGCCGGCTCCGGCGGTGCAGGGCCTAAACGGCGAGCAGCAGTTCTTTTTGGCCTACAATCGAGCATGGCGGGGCAAGATTCGCGAGCCGGCGCTGCGCAAGCAGATCATCACCGATGCCCACGCGCCCGAGAAATATCGAGGCGAGACCGTACGCAACCTGGATGCCTGGTATCCCGCTTTCGATGTGAAGCCCGGACAAACGCTGTATCTTTCCCCCAAAGATCGCGTACGGGTGTGGTAATTCCTGCGGTCGCTAGTTTACTTGGCGCGGTGTCGCGCGGGCTTGGCGCTATTCCGAATACTGCTGTAATACATCCGACGGCGGCCAGCTTTGCTGCGAGGTCGCGACGACACGCATGCTACGAAACAAAGACATGGCCTGGGGCGCATACTTTCGACCCGCCTTTTCCGTGTACCACAAAAATACCGAAACGGCGGCGCGCGATCCCGAGGCGCTGTCTTGAGGAAGAAATACTGTGACAAGCTGGCCTGTGGCGATTTTAGGCTCTCCATGCCAGCCGACGATACGGACTAGATAAAGTCGGCCATGCATGGATTGCAATTGTTCAGGAGGCGACCGCCGAACGACGCGAAATAGAGGCTGTAGCGCCAGAACCTCATCGACCACCGTTTCTGGCGCCAGCGCTTTGCCCGGCGTATGAAAAAGCGGTCGTGTACCGACGATAAGACATGCATCGAGTTCGCCCGGCGGGACCAGGCGTACTGAACCGCTTTCTTCATTTTCACCCGCTGAGCTATTCCAGCCCGGGGGGCAATCGAAGGCAACCGTCAATCCCGTCTGCATCCAGATCAGTGTACCATTCATTCGGAGGATCGATCTTGAAGATGGCCTTGAAGTTTCCAATTTTATGCCTGGCGTTCGCGCTGCCCCTTTTGGGGGTTATTGCGTGCGCCGGCGAAACCGGCGAGGAACGCCAGCCCGACACCGCGCTTTTAGAAAGTGGCTGCGCCCAAGCCGGTCGCGCCGATGACATCGTGCGCAAGGCAGCAATTGCCGAATTTCAGCAGTTTGGCAAAAGCTGCGAGCCTTATGAAGTCACTGCCTACCCCCAAAACGAGCGCGAAACCGTGTGGCGTGTTTGCTGTGGGGGGACGGCCCTGAACTACATATTTTTCCCTACAAAGTGTGTGGCGCGGCGCGCCTCCAGCCTAATTGATTGCCGAAATTA
The DNA here is from genome assembly GCA_964460115.1 of uncultured Myxococcales bacterium. Lineage (GTDB taxonomy): Bacteria > Myxococcota_A > Polyangia > Palsa-1104 > JAEUJZ01 > JAEUJZ01. Next base: position 84,842 of record CAYWPR010000010.1, on the reverse strand, counting down.
GTGAAAAAATGGCCGATGAGATGACGACGTCTGAATTGGCCCCGGGCGCTGGGGCACATTGCGAAGCGCGAATTTTGGATGGGCGAGCCTTGGCCCAAAGCGTGCGTGCCGAAGTGGCTGCGGACATCGCGGCGCAGTTGGCGCAGGGCGCCGTGCAGCCGCCGGGACTGGCTGTGGTCCTTGTGGGCGACGATCCAGCCTCGCAAATCTACGTGCGTAGCAAAACCCGCGCGGCGCAAGAAGTAGGCATTGCCATTTTTGATTTCCATTTGCCGGCAAGCACCTCGGCGGATGAACTGATAGCTCTTATCAAGCGCTTGAACCAAGATTCGCGAGTTCACGGTGTGCTTGTGCAGTTGCCTTTGCCTGCAGGTTTGCCCGCCGATCGCATCCTGGCCACGCTAGACCCCAAAAAAGACGTGGATGGACTGCTACAGGACAATGTGGGCCATCTATGGCTGGGGCAGCCGCGCTTTGTTCCTTGTACTCCGCTTGGCATTATGCGGCTGCTTCAGGCCGCCAGAACACCGCTGCTCGGAGCCGAGGCGGTGATTATCGGGCGTTCGAACCTAGTGGGCAAGCCGATGGCCGCGCTGCTTTTGCAAGCGGATGCCACGGTCACGCTGTGTCATTCGCGTACGATCAATCTGGCGGCGCATGTGCAACGGGCGGACATCGTCGTTGCCGCGCTCGGCCGTCCAGAGGCGATTCGTGGCGAATGGATCAAATCTGGCGCCACGGTCATCGATGTGGGCATAAACCGCCTGGCCGATGGCAAATTGGTCGGCGATGTGGAATTTGCGGTGGCCCGCACTCGCGCTCGAGCAATCACTCCGGTTCCCGGTGGAGTCGGGCCGCTGACCATCGCCATGCTGCTAAGCAATACCGCTCGGGCCGCGCGCCTGCAAAACAGCGCGAATCCCTAAAAGCCCTTATCCTCGGCATCAGCGGCCAAAAAAGAAGCCAGCGAGAAGACTAAGGGTTTGAAAATCATAGCCTCCGCTGTCGGTATTTTGCAGTTTGAAGCTCGGCAGATCAAAGAACCGATAAGAAAACTCCACGGTCATTTGCAGCCAGCGCGTTAGATGGATGTCAGTTCCGGCACTAAGCCGCGTAAAGGCGCCGATGCCGCGACCGTCTATGCCGCGTATCCAGACTTGCGCGGCGCCAAGTCCATAGCCCACAAACAGCCGCAGCCGATGACCGGGAAAAACGCTGTGCTTCACGTAGATGCCATAGTCGAATCCGACGCTGTCTTTGATGTCGCTAGAGCCAAAATAGTAAAAAAAGCCGAGCATGAAGCCCACCCAGGCAGGCCAGCGAATGCCGTCGAGGCCACGCACTTTCCACATTAGGGCAGCGTCGACGTTTACTCCCTGCGGGGTCAGCGCATGGGGATCGGCCGATAGCGGCAGATGATTGGTCGGGGTGTAGCTCCAGCCAGCGGTCAGACCGAAGGCTCTGGGAACGATAAAGTCAAAACCCGAGATGGGTTTAGAAGGCGGCGGGGGTTGCGCGGCGCTATCCAAAGTACTCGGCGGGGCCGGTGCATCTTGCGGCTGTGCCACTTGTGGATACATCGGCTGTGCCGCTTGTGGATACATCGGCGGCGCCGGTAGCGGCGGCTGAATTTCCAGGGGCATTTCCAGAGGTTTGGCGGTAGCTGCGGGAGGTGTTTCGGTTTGCGCCCAGGCGAACTGGGGCAGGCCGAGCAGCGTCAGAGCAAGGACAATTCGGCAATGAGCCGCCATCCGATGTCGCGATTTCAGCATGCCGCCGATCATGCCAATTTCGACGTACAAGACAATTTTTGTACATCGCTCAAGTCTGTTCTGAAGTCGACTTGGCAGGTTTCGCAGCGGGCAGGACCGCGGCCCGGGCGGCCAAGAGGGCCCCGCAAAGCGGGACGAGGCTCGTACAGAGAAAGAACACGGCGTACAAAAAACGTTCAGACAGGCCAAACTGGCCGACCAGCGTCAAAAGTGCTCCGCCGGCGCCGGCTCCGGCGGCTGTGCCCAGGGCGTCGATAAGCTGCAACTGGCCGGAGACTTCGCCCTCTTGACCAGAGGGGGCGGCGGCCATGCACAGCAGCGTTCCGGTGTTGTGGGAAAGGCCGATGCCAAATCCGGCGATGGCCCAGCCGATTGGCAAAAGCAGAAACGGCAGATTGCTAAGGAGAGTAATCGCCATGAGGACGATGCCCACCGTAAGGATGCCAAAACCGCTGCGCAGGCGCGCGGTGCGCCCCTCACTGCCGCCCTGCATATCCAGCCGTTCTTGTACCCAGGAAGCCACAATCCAGCCGAGGGTTCCGGCGGTCAGCGCCAGACCGGCCCGCGCCGAACTGACGCTGCGCAGGTCTCCGGCCGCCAGCGGGATAAACGATTCGCTGCCAAAGAAGCCAAAGACCAGCAGTCCGCGCAGGCCTAGGCCCATTGGCAAACCGCGTTTTCCGCGCAGGGTTCCGGGCGGCAGCAAGCTATTTAGCGCCGGAAAAAGGAGGAGGACGCCCACGGCACCGCTTAGCAGACTAAGTTCCAGCCGTATCGTCCGCAAATCGACGGCTCCAAGTATAAGTCCCATGCCGATTGCCAGGCGCAATGCGGCGGGCGTTCGCGAGGGAGCCGTCGCCGGACGCTGCAGGTCAAAGGGCCGAAGCGCCGGCAGCACCAGAACCGCGGCAAACATCAGCATCGGAACGATGCCGGCAAAAACCCAGCGCCAGCCGAACCGTTCTGCCACAATGCCCGATGCGAGCGGCGCCACCATCGCCGGCACGATCCATGCGCTAGAGGTCAGCGCCATCATGCGGGCGCGTAGTGCATCTGTGTAGCCGCGTGCAATCGCGACGTAGGAGGCTGCGACCATCGCCCCGCCGCCTAGTCCCTGCAGAACCCGCGCCGCCAGAAATTGCCGCATTCCCAAAGAGGCGGCGGCAAGTAGTAAGCCTCCCGCAAAAGCCAAAAGGCCAAGAGCCATCGGCCGATAGGGTCCCCATTTGTCGGCCATCTGTCCCGCCGCAACAGTACCAACCACCCAGGCCAGCATGAAGGCAGAAAAAACCCAGCCAAAAAACCGCAGTCCCGACATCGCGCGCACGGCCGTCGGCAAAGCTGGCACCACGCCCATTCCCTCTGTGGCAAATGCCAAGACCGTCAGAAGTATACCGATGGTCAGGGCGCGCCGCTCGGAATCAAGAACACTGACAGAATGCATGGCGTCCGTTGCGTTACTCATCATGACCGTAGTCGCGTCAAATCGGCTATCTCATATCGCTGCAAGATAGGAATCTGATCGCAGCGCTTTGGCCCCGTAAGGGCGGGGCGGTATGTATCACTGTTTATCGGTCAATGCTGCGAATTTTTGCTTGCTTGGCCGCGAAACTTATCGATTAGCGTGACGGCGGTTCTGCTTTTAGAAGATATTCTATCGCTGCCGCTTCGTCGTAAAACACTTCACCATGCAAACCACTGTCGCGAAAAATACGCCGCATTTGCAGGACTCCGATGGGAGTGCGCAGCAGAATCGCCAAGCGTGGAAAATCGCGAAAAAAGTGCGTTACTTCTGCTTGCGCGAGCTCGGCCTGTTCAGACGTCGATCTTTTGGGAGCATTGCGGGTATCAAACAGCAAGCGAAACATCTGCCGCTGGGGGCGCGGCAGGACGCGTTCCATCTCTTTGGCAAACTCTTTCAGGGTTTCGACAAGACCGCTGTCTGGAAGTGAAAGGCTTGTACGCGTCATGCGCAAAAGCCCGCGGTTGCGATCCATTTCTAAACCAAGGTAGGGCAGTGTAGTATGCGAAATTACAGTCCAGGGCATATGTTTTCACCATGGCCACGGCCATGACATGACCATGGCATGCATTGTAACCACAGTTCTGCGGATCATTTTGGCACTGCTGCACGACGTCTGCACGTGGTCTTGCAAGCTTGCCGAAAACGCCAAGCATCAGGATGATATGCTGCGAGGCGATTGGATGAATCATCATGCCAATTTGCCAATTTTGCATGTTCCGCAATCGGCCTTGGCAAATCCAAAAAATCGACGCCAGTCTGCCAAAGCGTAGCCGCGGATGAAACTGTACCGACGCTGTGTCAGGAAGGCGTGCTAACATGAGAACCTGTCACAGAATCTGAGCCTTGATTCGTGAGTTCTCCGTCGGAACACACTCGATATTGTCCGGTTTGCGGTGCCGTTTATGCGGCCGATACCCAGTTCTGCCCCAAGGACGGCAGCCAGGTTGCGCAATCCGAGACGATTCTTGCCGGCCGCTTCATTTTGAAGGGGCTTATAGGGATGGGGACGATGGGGGCGGTGCATCGTGCCGTGCAGCTTCCCATGGGTCGCCAAGTGGCGGTGAAACTGCTACATGCAGAGCTGACGCGAAATCCCGAAATGGTCGCCCGTTTCGAGCGCGAAGCCCTGGCTGCTAGCACGGTGGATCATCCAAACGCCGTCACCATTTATGACAGCGGCCGTACCGGCGACGGGCAGATTTATATCGCGATGGAGTATCTGGACGGCCAAAGCCTGGCGGCGCTGCTCGAGCGGGAGGGGGCTTTGGATCCAGCGCGCGCCATGGAACTGTGGCTTCCCGTGGTGAAAGCGATGGGCGTGGCGCACCGCAACGGCATCATCCATCGCGACCTGAAGCCCGACAATGTGTTTATTTCTCGCAAAGCCAGTGACGAGGGCAGCCTCGAAGAAATTGTCAAAGTCTTGGATTTTGGCATCGCCAAACTGCTGCAAAATATTGATGGCGATTCGACGGGACCGCTCGGCCGGTCGAGCAGCAAGACGATGGCTGGTACGCGGCTTGGTACTGCTTTGTACATGGCGCCTGAGCAGCTTGATGCCGGTGCCGTCGGCAAGTACAGCGACGTGTACGCGCTCGGGCTGATTTTGATCGAAATGCTGACCGGGCGCTTGCCTTGGGGGGCTTCGACCGCAGAGTCTGATTCGGTCGTCACGATGATGCGGCTGGTCACGCGACCTAAGCCGCTGCGTGAGTTATGCCCTGCGCAGACTTTCTCATCCGAACTGCAACTGCTTCTTGATGATGTGCTGGCGATTGAGCCGCTGCGCCGTCCCAAGGATGCCAGCGAACTTCTGAAGCGCCTAGGGCCGGTGCCCGAAGCGCGGTTTCTGATGCGCGGTTCCGACCGTCGTGCCGATCTCAGCCAAATGCTGCCCAATTCCGCGGGAAATTCGTCTCGGCGTTCCAGTACCGCGGCGCAATCGGATGATGTGACCGAGCCGGTGATCGCGACGCGTATTCCGCAGCGCTTATCGGATGTTCGCGCCAAAGAACCGGCAGAGCCTTTGGATCCGTCCGAGCGGCATAATACCGAGCCCATGGCAAAGCCGTCGACCGCCGTTACTTTGCCACCGCAACCTTTGGCGGCGGTTACGCTCCCGCCCTTGCCGACGCCCCCAGCACCTCCGACGGCGCTTTTGAACCAAAGGTCTCTGGGCGGAACAGAAACGGTGCGCGAACCAACGATTTCTGCGGAACCGCGATCCGCCCTGCCTGGCGATTCTGCTGCGGCGCTGGATATAGACACACGAACGACGCTGCCCCGCGCATTGCCGACAGCGCCAGCTACAGGTCCGAGCGGGGCTCTTTTGGCCCCAGAGCCCGCCGGGGCGGCGCGCAGCGAGCTTAGCAAAAGCTCGGCTTCACCAGCTGAATCCGCTCCCAGCTTGGACCTAAAAGGCCAATCTTCGGGACAAACTCTGCGTCCGCCGCAGGCCAAGACGTCCAAACGGCTGTGGCTGATTGTGCTCGGTGCCTGCCTCTTATTCCTAGTTGGTTACTTGCTGCTGGGCATAAATTCGGACAAAAAACCAGTAGAAGCTATGCAGTCCCCTGGCGAAGCAAAACCTAAGATTCAGTCCATGGCCGCAGCGCCCGTACCGCCGCCGACGCCGCCGTCCACGCCGTCCCACCTGCCGCCAGTCGGACTGACCGCGCTGCGTAGTGAAGAACCAGCGGCTGCGGCCGTCGATAGCGAACCGAGTCGCTCCACCACCCGCCAGCGCCGCAATGAAGAATCGCTGCCGCAGCAGCCTAGCGGCATTCAGGTCAGCTTTCGCATCCGTCAGCCCGAAAATGCTGCGGTCAGCTGCGGGACGAATCCGCCGCGAATTTGCACCGGGCTTTGCGCCGTTTCTCCGGGCGAGCAGTGCAGCGTGCGCAGTCCGGGCTATGTCACAAAGCGCTACAAATATGAAGAATTGGAACGCCGTGTACGTCGTGGGCGCTCGCGCATAGACGTCAGCCTGTCCGTACAGCCGTAAATCGAAAAGAAAGGACCTCTGGTGCAAAAGCTACTGGTGGTGGGAGGGGGAGGGCGCGAGCACGCCATGGGACAAGCGCTGCGAACCGCGCCCGATGTCGAATTGCTGTTTGCACCGGGCAATTCCGGCACCGCAGAATGCGGAGAAAACTTGGCCGTGGGCGAAAACGACATCGCCGGCTTGGTGGAGGTCATTCGCCAGCGCGGCGTACACCTAGTTGTACCCGGGCCAGAGGCGCCGCTGTGTTTCGGTTTGGCGGATGCTTTGCACAATTCGCTGGGCCCCAAGGTGCTGGTTTGCGGACCCAGCGCCGGTGCCGCGCGCATCGAAGCGTCTAAGGCATTTGCGCGTGAACTAGGTAGTTCGCTCGATTTGCCGGCGCCGGCGTTTCGCATTGTTTCTAGCCGTGCGGAACTTGCCGCGGCGCTTTTGACGTTTGCGCGAACTCCTGTTCTAAAGGCGGATGGATTGTGCGGCGGCAAAGGCGTTTTTCTTCCGGAAACGCCTGAGGAATGTCAGGCGCTGGCCGAGCCGCTTTTCGCAGGGCGGCTCGGCGACGCTGGCCGAACCCTGATTTTGGAAGAGCGCCTTTGGGGCAGCGAGGCATCTCTGATTTTTGCATGCCACGGAACCTCGTATGTGGCCCTGCCTGCGGCGCTTGACTATAAACGCCTTTATGACGACCACCGCGGTCCCAATACCGGTGGTATGGGCGCCCTGTGTCCGCATCCCAAGGTAACTTCGGAGACCGTTGCCGAAGTGGCCGCACGCATCGTCGTTCCCACGCTTTCGGCCCTACGCGCAAAAGGAACCCCCTTTGTGGGATTTCTGTATTTGGGGCTGATGCTTACCTCGTCGGGAATTAAGCTTTTGGAATTTAACTGCCGGCTGGGCGATCCGGAAGCGCAAGTCATCCTGCCGCGTTTGGCCTCAGGAGAATTTCTGCGATTGTGCTGGGCAACGGCTGCTGGCAAGCTCGAGCATTTTCGTTTGCAACAGACGGATGCGGCAACGGCCGCCATCGTCGTATGCAGCGCCGAGTACGCCAAGCCGCAAGTCGCCGCTAGCGAGCCGCAGGCCATCGCGCTAGGCCACGATCTGGAACGCGCCGATCGCTGGCTGATTCATGCTGCGATGCGCCGCGACGATCACGGACAGCTATGGACCCGCGGCGGAAGAGTCCTATCTGTAGTGGCCCAAGCGCAAACGCCTGAGCAGGCGCGGCAGCTTGCTTATTCCGGAATCGCTGCAATTCATTTTCGCGGAATGCACTATCGTTCTGACATTGGTACCTAACAGACAAAGGAGCCTTGGTACGGCAATTTCCAGGCATCGGCCAGTTGCTTGCGCACAAAGGAATTGGGAACGAGGCGCAGCAGTCCGTTGCGCAAGCTTTTGGCCAGCGGGTGGCGAAAGTGGGCAACTTGACCCAGACGGCGCGCGGCCAGCACGACTCGATTGACCCGAGTCTGGCGAATTTTTTCATAGTTGCGCAAGGCCAGCGAAATATCTGACGTTTGGTGCATCTGCAGAGCCAAAACCAGAGCATCTTCAATGGCCTGGCAGGCCCCTTGACCAAGGTTTGGAGTCATGGCGTGGGCAGCATCGCCAAGCAGCGTCATTTTAGCTTCGCCCCACTTGGTCACGGGATCGCGATCGCTGATATCGCTGCGAAAAATGGCGGTTTCCGCGGTTGCGCGAATGACGTCGTGAAACTTTGTGCCAAAGCCCCTTAAGGCTTTTAACACGGCGGCTTGGCTTTGCTCTGATGGATCCTTTTGGCCCGCAGGGCCATCGGTCACGACAAACCAGTAGAAGCGGCCTCCGTCAATTTGGCATCCGCCAAAGCGCGCTGTTTCGCCCCAGACTTCGCCGGCCCAGTCGCTGCCTAGTGGAGCGGCCAGCGGCGCCACGCCACGCCAACAAAAATATCCCGCGTATACTGGTTCTCCATCATCAAGCAGTTGCCGTCGGCAAATCGAATGAACTCCATCGGCGCCAATGAGTGCATCCGCTGTGACGACAGAGCCATCGCTGAAAAACACTTGGACGCCGCTGTCTACGAATTCATAACGCACTGCGGCACGGCCTAGATGCAGGACCTTGGGCCCGGCGGCTTCCAGCAAAATTTCATGCAAAGTCGCCCGATGAATGCCGATCGCCGGAGCTCCTACTTCGGTGATGAGCGCTTGGCTTTGCGCCTCCGGTAGATGATTCAGGTAGGTTCCGTTTGCCAGCGCCAGACCGCCAATGGGCAAAATGTGCCCTTGCTTCTCGACTTGATTGCCAACGTTCAGAATTCGCAAGGCGGCCATGGCATTTGGCTGAATGGTCAGGCCGGCGCCGACTGGGCGCAACTGCAACGCCCGTTCATGAACTTCGACGGTGCAGCCGGCCCGCTTGAGCGCCACCGCTGCCGACAGACCGCCGATTCCGGCGCCGATGACTAGGACATGCGGCTTATTCATTGCCATACGTTCTTTCATCACCGATGGATTCTGTAGCGTGCTCGGCGGTCTGGCGTTTGCATCTTAACGTTGCGAAAGCAGACTTTTCAGCGTTCCATTGCTGAGGGCGGCTTTGGTCAGATCTTCACCACCGATGAGCTGTCCGCGCACAAAGACCTGCGGAAAAGTCGGCCAGCCGCTCCACAGCTTAATGGCCAGTCGCCGCTGCCATTGGGAGAAATAACTTCCATATTCTAGATACTTAAAAGCGATGCCCGCCTGAGTCAGGGCCTGACGGACGCCTTTGACATGAGGATTTTGCGCCATCCCCACGACCACTACGTCATTTTGCGCCACTGCATCGCGAACCGCCTGCACGGTGTCGGCGTGAAAGTTCGAGAGATGGCGTGCTGCTTCGAAATGAATGTGGGCATTTTCCAGAACTGGCCTTGTCATCGTGTCACCCTTCCATTCTTTTTACAGAATACTAATGCAAAAAGCCTTAGCAATCTGCCGGAGCTATCGACAAAGCAATATATGTAATTTAAAATACAAAAATATTGTAGGAATTATTCATGGAAACGAAGATTGCCGTTGCCTTGGAAAAAGGAAGTGCACAAGCAGCGGGTCGAGCGCTGGCGACGCGGCTGAGTGCGCAGCTTGAAGGTCGTGCGCCGGCGCTGGTAACAATTTTCGCTTCGCTAAGCCAGCCGCTTGCCGAGGTGCTTGCCGCCTTTTCTGCGGCATTGCCACAAAAACCCGGCGTTTTGGCTCCCATCGTTCTTGGCGCGACCACCGCTGGCGAGTTTACGCATGAAGGGGACCAAAGCGGCGCCGTGTCCGCTTTTGCCGTGGCGGGCGATTTTCGCGTCTTTGGCGGCATCGGACGGCCGCTTGCAGGCAACGTCGAACAAGCCGTCACCCAGGCTTTGGCCGATATACCATCTGAGCAAGAGGGCTATACGCATCGCACGGCAATCTTATTTATCGACGGACTGGCGGGAGCTGGTGAAGAAGCCACGCTCATTGCCGCGGCGCTTTTGGGACCGGGTGTGCGCCTGTGCGGTGGCTGTGCCGCCGACGAATGGCAACTGAAACAGACCTACGTGGGTTATAACGACAAGGTCGAAAGCAATGCCGTGGCTGTGGCCATGATTTTTTCCAAGCAGCCGCTGGCGCTTGGAGTCTGCCACGGACACGTGCCGTTTTCCGGTGCGATGACGATTACTCGCGCTTCCGACAACATCGTTCACGAAATCGACGGCCGCGCCGCCTGGGATGTGTTTCTGGAGAAAACTTGCGAACGGGCGCTGCAGGACGGCGTCGACCTTCAGGGTCTAAAGACCGATAGCGACATCCTGCGCTACTTTCTAAAGTACGAAACTGGAATCAAAAACGGTCCAGAGTATCGCATTCGCATGCCGCTAAAGCGCAATTCAGACGGCTCGATGGGTTTTACCTGCGGCATGCCGGAAGGAACACCGATTCATTTTATGGCCAGCACGCGCGCGCGTCAGATTGCCAGCGCCCAGGCAGCGGCCCGGCGAGCGCGCAGGCAGCTTGGCAATGTCGAGATTGCCGGCGCGCTCGTGATCGATTGCGCCTGCCGCAAACTGATTCTAGAGGACAATTTTGGCTCTGCAGTGCACAGCATTGCGGCCGAGCTTGGCAATGTGCCGCTGGCCGGCTTTGAAAGCTATGGCGAGATTGCGCTGAACGACGACGACATGTCCGGGTTTCATAACACGACCACGGTGCTTCTGGCTTTTCCCAAAGGCAGCCCAGAAGGAATGCCCTAAAGGGGAGCTGCCAAAAGCATCCCAATTAGGCTGGAGGCCCGTCGTGTCGGAGCCATCGCGCATATTGCTGACAGAGCTTGTGCCCTTGTTCAGCGCTCTTGGCGAAGCCAAAGCGCAAGACGTGCTAGCCCTGGCGGCGGCCAAGTTGGAAATTCGCAAAAAAGAACTTGAGCCGTCTGAAGTGCTGCAAGTGCTCGAGGAAATTGCTTCGTTTCCGGGACTTATAGGAATCACCGCTCGCTTCGCCAAGGCACGCGCCATTTTGCGCTGGCCCGTTCGATAAGCTGATCTGCCGACGCCAGCGGCGAATTGTGCGGCAGGCGCGAAACGAGGGTTGGAAAGCCTCGGGGCTGCATGCTAAAAGCATTTTCGTGCCGTCTAAATCGTGTGTTTTGCGATTTTCTCGACGGAAACTTCAGCGAACAAATGGCAGCACACGCAAAAATCGAATACTGTGTCCGCCGAACTAACTTAAACGCCTTGCTTAGCTTGATTAGACCGATGCGTAGATTCTTCCTACTTTTGGGCCTGCTCGTCGGGCCGTTTGTGTCTTTCGTCTCGCCGGGGTCGGGCATTGCCCATGCCAAAAAGTACACCCTGCGCGAACTTTGCACCAAAGTCGCGACCGAATATCCCGGAGTGCTGGCGGCGCGCCATTCTTTGCGAGCTTCCGAATCCTTATACAAGCAAGCTCGCTATAGCTGGATGCCCACCGGCGACTTTTCGGCCTTTTTTACCGGCAACTACGATGCCTGTAAAAACGACGAGGGCAAAGCAGCGGATTGCAGCGAGGATCACCGCTCGGTAAAGGATCACATCAACGGTGTCTCCTACGGCATCGACCTGAACATCTTGCAGCCGATCTATACCTTCGGAAAGATCGAGGCTGCCACCGGCGCGGCCAAAGCCGGAATTCAGGCATCGGTACAGGGCATCGAAGCCGCAAAACAGGATGCTGTGTATAACGCCATTCGCGCCTACTGGGGGCTGAAATGGGCACGCGCCGCCAAGCTTGTGGTCGAAGAAGGCACGACCAAGCTGAAGGAATGGATTGATAAAATCGCCGAGGAACTCGATGGCGCTAACAAAGGCAATTACACCGAGGCGGATTTGGCGCGCATGAAGGCGGCGCTCGACGGCGCTGAACTTGTACTAGTCGATATACAGCGCGGTTTGACCGTGGCCCTGGTCGGTTTGCAGATTCTAACGGATGACAAAGAAGCCGACATTGACGATGAAGAGCTGCAGGTCGCTGCGGCAGCGGAACAATCTTTGGAATATTTTGAAGATGCGGCGCTAAGACACCGTCCAGAAACCAAGATGCTTGAAGCCAGCGTGGTTGCGGCCAAGGCCTTTCGCAAATGGCGCATCGCCGATTTGTTGCCGACCATCGGGTTTCGTTTGACGCTTTCGTATCGAAATTATGCAACGGTCGAAGGGGGGTTGTCGGCGCTGGTACAGTTTAGTCCACTTTCAAGCGGCATTCCCGTGCCGATGCTGGTGCTCAATCAGCCGCTCGACTTTGGCGTGCGCGGCGCGCGCTATATGCAAGCGGACGCCGAAGCCCGAGTTGCTGAAGAGCGCCGGCGTCAAGCGCTTGGCGGCATCGCGGTGGAAGTGGCTTCGGCCTATGCCAACTACGATGAAGCGCGCACCCGTGAATCCAAGCTTTCGCATGCCGAAAAAGTCGCCCGCGGCTGGTACGTGATCGTCGGCCATAACATGTCCCAGGGACTTACCGTATCTACTGACGCGCGCGAGCTGACCGACGCCGCGCGCACCTACTTTGACTTCCGCATCCGCCATCTGCAAGCCATCATGGATACGAACCTGACGCTGGCGTGGCTGAAGCGCACAACCGGAATGGAATGATCATGGTTCTGCGACAACTTTCGATATACCTTTTTGCGCTGCTAGTGCCGATGCTGGCGCTCGGGGCTTCGGACACGCGTCCTACGGATCTTTTGAAGCAGCGCAACGAGCAAGTAGAACGTTTGCTGCGGCAAAATCCGGCCAAGGACTCACCTGAAGAAAAGAAGCAAAAGGATCAAATCAAGCAGCTTGCCGGCGAGATTCTGGACTATCAGGAACTGGCCAAGCTTTCGTTGGCTGATCACTGGAATCCGCTTCTGCCCAAGCAGCGCGAAGAATTTGTCGCTGCCTTTCGTGAAATGCTCGAAAAAAACTACGTCAAACAGATCAAAAACAGTCTGGATTATCAAGTGTCCTATTCGGACGAGCAGATAACGGCCGACAAAGCGCGCGTCAAAACCATCGTCAAAGTCAAAACCCAAGGCAAAACCACCGACGCTGAAATCGAGTACAAAATGCACAAAGTCGGCGGGACGTGGATGGTTTGGGACATCATCACCGACGAAGTCAGCCTGGTGCGTAACTACAAGACGCAGTTTCACAAGATCATCACCGAGCAAAGCTACGACAAGCTGCTTGAAAAAATTCGCTCGCGCCTAAAAGAAGGAAACTAAGCTTTCGACAATTTCGGCACTGTTTCGAATCCGATATAGGAATTGCCGTCATGACCATTGATCGAATCACACCGACAAAGCGCCCGGCTGGTCCACCGCAAGGCTACCAGCAATGGCGCAGCTTGCTATTTTTGCATTGGGAAGTGCCGGTTGCACTTTTGCGCTCCCTTGTTCCCAAATCGCTAGACATTGATACTTATGAGGGGCGCGCTTACGTCGGACTGGTTCCGTTTACGATGCAAAATGTGCGTCCGTTTCGGTTTCTGCCGGCGATTCCGGGAACCGCCAATTTTCACGAAACCAACGTTCGCACCTATGTTTTGCACGAAGGCGGCAATCCCGGCGTCTGGTTTTTCAGCCTCGATGCCGCCAATCGGCTGGCGGTGTACGCCGCGCGAACGTTTTTCCATCTGCCCTACCACTACGCGACGATGGACCTGCGCGTCGATGGTTCTACGGTGCACTATCAAAGCCGGCGCCACAGCGGCGAGGCACGCTTGAATCTGCAGTACACCGTAGAAGAGGTGCTGCCGTCCAGCCAGGTAGGAACTTTGCAGTTTTTTCTGGCCGAGCGCTATTTTCTGTATGCGACTAGCGCCAGCGGTCGTTTGTTTCGCGGCCAGGTTCATCACCGGCCCTATCCTTTGCACAAAGCGCGCGTTCACCAAATAGAAGAGACGCTGCTATCTGCTGCACAGATTGCACACGGCGAGCAGCGCACCGCGGACTACTTCAGCCCCGGCGTAGATGTCGAATTGTTTGCGCTGACGACTGTTTGAGCGGGCGGCTGTTTGCGCTAAATGCTTCCGGCTGGAGTTCGCACGGAAGGAGTGGCGCGCGTCGAAGCGGGTACAGTCACTGCCGGGACCGGCGCGGTGGGTGCGCCTTTTTGCCGCAAATAGAGGCTGGCCATTTCGTATTCGAAGTACCCGAACATCTGCGTCTCCAGAACCTTGCGCCAGCAGGCTTCCGCTTGTGGTCGCTCTCCAGCCCGCAGATGCGCCATTCCCAGATAAAAATTGGCTTCTGCCTGTTTGCCAGGCGTATCGGCACGGATCAAAAGTTCGGATTCGCTGAGCCTGCCGTTTGCCCAACGCGCCAGGTCCGTGGGCCATTTGCCGCCTTGCACCGCGGCAAAGACCGCTTCCGTCAACGGATCGGCGGGTTGGCCGGCGCGGGCCAAAATGTCGCTGACCCATAGCGACGTGTAGACCTTCATGGCTTCGGACAGGCGTACTCGTCCCAAAGCGCGATGGTACATGCTGACCGATTCTTCGATTTCACCGCGAGGTATCAAAAACGCCATCATATCGACGTAGGGCTGTCCCTGGCTGCGGCCTTGCGGTTCATCAGCCCCCGTGGCGTCGGCAGCACGGCGAAAGGCTTCTAGCGCCTGTTCACGTTGCCCATTTTCGTAAAGCAGCTTGCCGCGTTCGATTTCCGCCTCTCCAGCGCGGCTGCTGCTTAGTCGGTTGCTATCCAAAAGTTGCTCAAACTGGCGCAGCGTCCGCTCGCGTACTTCAGCCGCTTGGCGCTTCACTGCAAGCTGCGGATGCATCTCTAGCGCTTCCGCCACCAATCGGCCCATGCGGGCGAAAAAGAGCATCCGAGCGCTTGGATCGGCCTGCTGATTGGCCGTAAACACCGCGCGTGCTCGCTCGAGCGTTTGCGCCGCCCGTTCGTATTCGCCGCGGCGCAATAGCAAGATTCCCAGTTGCTCAAGCGCCAGGGCATTTGGTTCCACGGCAATCGAACGCTCAAGATATCGCAGCGCATCCGCAATGCGCCCGGCGTTGTAATAGCCGCGACCTACCTCGGCCAGGGCAACCGCGATTCCGGCTGTAGGCGGATTCTGCGGAAACTGTTTGCGCATGCTTTGGTAAAACGCTTCAACCTGTTTGAGCGCGTCTTCCAAATAGGCAGTACGTTCATCGATGACCAAGTCGCTGAGTTTGTCCACGTAAAGGCGGCCGACCATGTCCCATACGCCGCGTTCGCCGGGCAGAAGTGCGCGCACGCGTTCAAAGGCAGTAAGCGCCAGCCCTTTTTTTTCCATCACCAGCGCCAACTCGCCAACGCAGGTATGGGCGCTCGGCAGATTCGGCGCACGCCGCGCAATGTCCTGGCAAATTTGCAAGCTGACTTCGATATCTTCAGGATTTTGCGCCATCGACATGGCCAGTTTGATTGCCGGAACCAGTCTTTCTTCGGTTTCGCCGGGGCCGGCCGGCCGGCCGAGCGTTTCTTCCAAAAGCGCCAAAAGCTTGGCATCTTCGGCCGACAAGCGCGCCAGTTGCTTGATGGCGGCCACGGCTTCCTGGGGCTTAGATACGCGCAGGTAGAGCCGCGCAATCTTAAATGCCGGTCCATTGGTCAAGCCTTTGCGGCGCAGGCTCGCAGACAAAGACTGCAAAAAATCCTTGGAGGATTTTTTGCCGCCCGTCATGCTGCCGGCGGCATCGGCGCGATAGATGGCCACAAGCTCGTCGCGAATCTTGGGCACCGGCCAGACTTTGTAGGTCTGTTCCAAATCGAATTGCAGCGTTGGCGGTGGTGCCGCAAGCAAATTGGACAAGGTCCCGCCTCGGCCGCGCATCAGACTGGGCAGGCCCTCGTTTTGGCTATTTAGCCAGGCGCTGATTTCGGCGTAGCGGCGCTGCAGTTCCGGGTCGCTTGGTTGCAGCGTCATTTGCACCATCATCGCGGTGATGACCTGCGGATGGGCGCCGCGGCGGCTATAGATACGATCGAGCTGCCGCGCGACGGTTAAAAGATCCGGTGCGACTGGCGGCGGCGGCAGATTTTGCAGATCAGAGACGGCAAAAAGCGTCAAAGCGGTTTCAAAGCTTTGATAGGCTTCTTCGCTTTGTTTGCGCAAAAGGGCGACCTTGGCCTGCTCGACGTAGTAATCGAGCAGGGCGCGAAATAGGGCGGGACGTGCGGGATCGTTTTCGAAAAGCGCGTCCAGCGTTTGGCGCATGCGCTCGGCGTCTTCGTCGCCTTTGATGGCTGAAAGATTGCCGGGGGGGACGGCTGCCGCATTGCCGGGGGGCGCCGCGCCGGTCGGTACGAAAGCTGTCGAGGGCGGCTTTTCTGCGACGCGCACTGGAGCGGCGCAGGCCGCGACAAGGCACAAGGGCGCCAGTGCCAACAAGGCACGCCGGGAGAAATTCATAGGTTGTTTCCATGGTAGCCCCATTCAGGCATCCTCACCAAGTCTTGTATGTCCGAACTTGCCAGCACAGCGGCGGACGACTATTGTCCGCGCAACCTCTAAAACGGACTTGTCGAATGACCACGACCCGTGAAACTGCGGCGTCCGCCGCGAACGCTACATCTGTTTCGTTGCTGCCCGGCGGCGGCGATCGCTTTGGCGAGGTAGTTGCCCTGCTAAATCGCTTGCTGGCAGAAAACGGTTGCCCTTGGGATCGCGAGCAGACCCTGGAATCGCTGCGGCCCTACCTCATCGAAGAAGCCTATGAGGTTCTAGAGGCACTCGAAGAAGGAAATGTTGCGGGTCATCGCGAGGAGCTTGGTGATCTGCTGTTTCAAGTGGTTTTTCAAGCGGGCCTGCGTGAGCGCCAAGGAGACTTCAACATTGACGATGTCTGCAAAACCTTGGTCGAAAAGATGGTGCGTCGACATCCGCACATATTCGGCGATGCAATCATCAAGGACTCGGCAGAGCAGCTTGTGGCCTGGCAGCGGCTGAAACAGGAAGAGAAAAAAGCCGCTGGCAAGCAGGGCAGCGCGGTGGATGGCGTGCCGCAGGCCTTGCCGGCGCTTTTGCGCGCGCAGCGACTGGGCGAAAAAGCCGCGGCGGTGGGCTTTGACTGGCCCAAACTGGGTGGAGTTCGCGAAAAAGTCGACGAGGAATTGGCCGAACTCGATGAAGCCATTGCGCAAGGAGACCGCTCGGCAATGGTGCATGAGCTGGGCGATCTGCTATTTACGCTGACTCGGCTCGGGGCCAAGCTCGGCATTGGGCCCGAGGAAGCTTTG
Source organism: uncultured Myxococcales bacterium (assembly GCA_964460115.1). Taxonomy (GTDB): domain Bacteria; phylum Myxococcota_A; class Polyangia; order Palsa-1104; family JAEUJZ01; genus JAEUJZ01. Next base: position 67,807 of record CAYWPR010000010.1, on the reverse strand, counting down.
CGCGCCGCCAACCAGCGTTTTTGTCGCCGTTTTGGCTCTGTCGAGAGCAGTGCCCGCCGCGACGGGCACGAGTTGAAAAATCTGACGCTTGAACAAATGAATGTTTACTGGGAAGAGGCCAAGCGTTTCAGCAAAGCCGAAGAAGCGCGAACTTTGCATGCGGACGCGACTTTGGTCCCGTCCGCTTCCAAACCCTAAGCCTTCATTGCGGATGCCAGCCGGGGCGTTCGATATAAAACGGACCTAGAACCAGCACGTCCATGTGGGTTTTGGCAAAGCAGTGCAGCGCCTCGGCGGGGGTACAGACGATGGGTTCGTGCTCGTTAAAGGACGTGTTTAGCAGCATGGGCACTCCGGTGCGGCGCCAAAAAGCTTGCAGCAGCGCGTAATAAAGCGGGCTAGATTCGGCGGATACAGTCTGAAGCCGCGCGGTTCCATCTTGATGGGTCACCGCCGGCACAAGGGCCCACCGTTCTTGGCGCACGCGGTCCACTAGCAACATAGCTGGCGAGGGAGCGCCGCGCTCGAACCAGTCCGCCGCTTGGTCGGCAAGCACCGAGGGAGCAAATGGGCGAAATGGCTCGCGATGCTTGATGCGACGGTTGAGTACTTCTTTGATTTGCGGATTGCGCGGATCGCACAAAATGCTGCGATGTCCTAGCGCCCGCGGACCAAATTCCATGCGCCCCTGATACCAGCCGAGCACGGCGCCATCGGCGATGGCGCTGGCGGCGCGCTCGACGCGTTCGAATTCGCTGAGTCGTTCGAGAGGCCAGTCGCACGAAAAATCTTTGCGAAATTGTTTCACCGCGGCGCGGCAGGCAGCTTCATCAAATTGCGGGCCGGTGTAGGCATGTCGCATGACAAAGCGGCGCGGTCGGCCAAGAATCTGATGCTCGACCCACAGCGCTGCGCCGAGCGCCGTGCCATTGTCGCCGGCTGCTGGTTGAATAAAGAGCTCGCGAAATCCGCTTTCATCAAGAATTCGTCCGTTGGCCACGCAGTTTAAAGCGACTCCGCCGGCCAGACACAGACGGCGCAGTCCGGTTCGCCGGTACAGCGCTTTGCAGATGTGCAGGACTGCCTCTTCCAGCAAGGCTTGCAGACTGGCCGCCACATCGCAGAAATACTCCTCTTTTTCGATGTCGGGTCCGGGCGGACGGGGCGCGCCCAAAAGTTCGCAGAGCGCTGGCGCATACAGCTTGCCAAGGCTGGGCGTTCCGTCCAAAAAGCTCATGTCCACGCCTGCGCGATGATGGCGAAAGTAGCGCAAATTCAGCGCGAAATGGCCGGTATCCGAGTCGCCTAGCTGCAAAAGCGCCCGCATCCTTTCAAGATGACGCGGACGGCCATAGGCCGACAGTCCCATGACCTTGCCTTCATCGCCATACTTGGCAAAACCGAGCCACTGGCAGACAGCGGTATAAAGCACGCCCAGGGAATGAGGAAAGCAAACCTCGCCCAGCACATCGATGTGCCTATCGCGGCCGATGCCCCACATCGTCGATACAAAATCGCCAAAGCCATCCAGAGACAGCACCGCCGCTTCGGAAAATTCCGAAGCGAAAAATGCACTGCCAAGATGGGCGCGATGATGCTCGACGGCATGAAATTTGGCGCGCAGATGCTGCGGAGAAACGCTAAGCGCCGCCGCCAGAACGTTGTGCAGCTTGTGCAAGCGCTGGCGATTGGAAAGACGCTGGCGCAGCGTTGCCAAAAAATTCGCGCGGTGGCTTTGCGCAGCAGGCGAAAGGACCAAGTGCAATGCTTGACCGCTTAGATAAGCGGCTTTGCGCAAAATCTGGGCCCGCGGATCGCGTGAGATTGCGACGTGATCGATGTCCTGCGCCGAAATTTCGGCCGGTGCTAGCGACAAACAGCTTGCCACTGCCAACTTGGGAAAGCCGGCGCAGTGTTTTTGCCGGTTCAGGCGTTCTTCTTCGACGGCTCCGACCAAATCGCCATTGACTAGCAAGGCCGCGCTGGCATCGCCATGGTAGGCGTTAAGGCCCAAGATGATCATCAGGTACGCCTACTTTGTCCGCTCCGCATCAAATCTTGCCCTGCGCCAGTTCGCGCGTCGCCAGTCGGGCGTAGCTGACCAGCGTTTTCCAAATGGTTCGCGCATCCATGGCGCTAAAAGCCGCATCGGCCAGTCCTACTGGAAGCGCCGTAGGAATCAGGCCTCGGCCATACTCGACCATCCAAGTTCCGTCGATGATGCGATAAGCTTTGGTGCTGCGGCGCGGCAGGTGAGCAAGCTCTCCGGGACTATGTACCTGCTTTTCGTGCAATTGGGCCTCGGTACAAGTCCACATTTCACCGGCCACCACCGAATCGTAGATGTCCAGGTGATAGCGGCCGGAATATCCTTCGGTGCCGATGGCCGAACCGAAGATCATGATGTATTCGGTCAGCGAGCAATGCAGTAGCGCCATGCAGCCGGTGGCGCCCGCCGCCATATTGAACATCCAGCGCGGATTTTCATCGATGTGATTTCGATATTCCTGCGATAGACCATCGACGATTGCTTGGCACATCTGACGATGTGGCAGACCGATGCCACGTTTGCTGATTTCGTGAATTTTTTCGGGGTGAAAGATGTATCCCACGATGTCTCCGGGGCTGTAACCAACCTGTGAATGTGAATTAGAGGGGGGGCTTGCGCGTTGCCCAAGGTCGGGCGGCTTCAAGCTGCGCCGCCAAACGAAATAGCTTCGCTTCCTCTCCAAAGCCGGCGCCAAACTGCACTCCGATGGGCAGTCCTTGCGCGTTTGTGAAAAGCGGCACGCTCATCGCCGGCTGACCAATCTGATTGTATAGCTGGGTGTTGGGCGTATAGGCCAGCTTGGCGCCGCCCATGTTGTGCAATGCCAGATCGAGCAGCTTGCCAAGGGGCAGGGTGCGCAGTATCGCCAATTGCAAAAGCTCGCTGCGCGTCATTTCAAGTTGCCCAATGCGCACAGGCGGCTGGGCCAGAGTCGGCGTCAGCAGCATATCGTACTGCTGAAAAAAGCCTGCGACGTCGCGTGCGGTTTTTTGCATAAGCTGCTGCGCGGCCAGCAGTTTGGGGGCGCTGGTTTTCCAGCCGATGCATGCCAAAAGATAAGTCACCGCTTCAAAGTCGGCCGCATCGGGCGTCTTTTTGCCGGCTTCTTGGCTGATTTGCTCCACAGTCCGCGCAACGTGGACGGCCACCGTCAAAAAGTAGGCAGCGACCATGTCTTGTCGCGAAAATGCGGGACGAGCTTCAACCACTTCGTGGCCAAGGCTGCTAAGCAGCTTGATGGAATCATCTACAGCGGCTGCACAGTCTGGATGGGTTTGACCGCTATAAAAAGGCTGTTTGCTGAAGGCGATGCGCAGCTTTCCAGGATCTCGTCCGACTTCTTCCAGCCACGGTCGGGCTTTGGCCGGAACTCCATAAGGCTCGCCCGGGGTGGGCGGATCGGCAATGTCAAGCAGCGCTGCGCTGTCGCGCACCGAGCGGCTTAGCACGTGCTCTTGCACAAATCCGCCCCATCCTTCCCCGGCAAAAGGCGCCATCGTCACGCGACCGCGGGTGGGTTTTAATCCAAACAAACCGCAGGCCGAGGCCGGAATGCGAATAGAGCCTCCGCCGTCGCCGCCATGGGCAATGGGGACCATGCGCGCTGCTACTGCTGCGGCTGCGCCTCCGGAACTGCCGCCCGAGGTATGGGCCAAGTTCCAGGGATTTTTGCAAGGACCACGAACGGCCGGCTCAGTAACCCCCATGATGCCAAGCTCTGGAGTATTGGTCTTGCCCAGAATCTGCAGTCCGGCGGCTTCGTATCGCTCGGTGAGCACGCTGCTTTGGGTCGCAATCTTGGACATGGCCAGGCGCGTGCTGCCTGTCGTCGGCGTGCCGGCAAGCTGCAGTTTCAAATCTTTGAGCAGAAAAGGCACACCACGCAAAGGGCCATCGGGCAGGTCAGCGACCCGCGCTCGCGCGCGTTCAAACAAAGTATGCACGACCGCGTTGAGGCGCGGATTGCGTTCCGTAATGCGCTCGATGGCTGCTTCCAGCACCTCTTGCGGCGATAGCTCCTTTTTGGCAATGAGTTCAGCCAGCGCGAGGGCATCTAGATCATCGTATTGGCGTAGCCGCATGAAGAGGCAACGATACTCGCACGCTTGTGGCGCAACGCCAAGCATCAAGGGCGCGATCTTGTACGCGTTTGTGCGCAGCTTGTTCGCGGCTTGCCGCGTCAAATCGCGTGGGGCAGACTGAAATATATATGGCGTCGCAAGATCGAACTTCGAAAAGACACTACAGCCAGCAGCAAGCGCATGAAGTGCTGCGCCGCGTGCAGCGACTGGCAACTCCGGATGCCGGGGCGAGTGAGACCCAGGGAAATGGCTTTACGCGCGGTGAGCTTATCGAAACCGCGCGGGAACTTGGCTATTCCGAAGCGCAGGCGACGACCGCGCTAGCCCAGTACGAAGTCGACCAGCGGCTTTTGACCGCCGAGCACGAGATTCATCAACTGGGCTATCGGCGTCTGACTGGGCACTTTATCGCTTTTGCATCGCTAAATGGACTCCTTTTTCTTACGGGGGTGTGGACCGGAACTCCGCTGTGGTTGGCGCTGCCCATGGTGCTGTGGACGACCTGGCTGCTTTTGCACCTGCGCGGCGTCCTTTTTCCCAACCCCGATGATCTGCGTCGTCGCGCGCAGAAGCGGATGCTGGCCAAGCAGTTACAACAAAGCTCGCGGGAATTTGGCGATTCTGTGTCGGCCGGGGCCGCCAAGTTATTGGCGCTGTCCGCACGAAAAATCGACGAAAAACTCGAAAAAATCGACGGACAATAAAGTGCGAAACTTAAACTAAGCTTGACGGTCTTTTTCGCCGCTTAGGCGCGCTTTCCAGGCTTTGGGCAGTCCATAATTCGGATTCAAGTGCAGCGACAGATCAAAGCAGCGCAGTGCTTCTTCGGGCTCTTCGGCGTGATAATAACAGATTCCCATGTTTCCCAGCGTCACGGGATGTTCGCCGAAAAGTTCAATCGAGTGCTGGTTGAATAGGACGGCTTCTTTGGGACGGCGCATGGCCAAAAGGATACGCGCCACTTCGAAGGGCAGATCGCGCCCCAAGGGATAAAAATTCTCCCAGCAGCGGAGTAGGGCCAGATATAGCTCTTGCTTAATTGTCTCGCTCAGCGCCGGTGCTTGCTCGAGCAATTCCTTGGAGAATTCCAGAACCAAGTTCGGATCGTACTGACTTAGGCGCAGCAGGCACAAAATTTGTTCGATTTGGGGATTTTGCGTGCTTTGCCGAGCCTGCGTCGTCAGCGTGTAGAAGTCATAGGGTCCAAAGACGTCCATCTGTTCGCGAAAACAAAGCAGCGTATCGCGAAACATCTCCTCTTTGGCCCCAACCAAAAAACCCGCAGTCTTTAGGTTTATGTGCCGCTGCGCGGTGGCCATGCTGAGACCGCCTATGGACGGATGGCCAAGGGCCAAACCCATGCAGTGAAAGTTCACCATCATCGACAAGCTGCCGTGAAATTGGATGTGCTGATTGGTCAGGAAAAACAGCTCATCTTCGTGCGTGTAGCCTTTGTCGGAAGAAAGCAGCAAGCAGCGTTTTCCCGAAAGCTCAAGCAGCCGAAAAATGCCCCGCAGCGCGCCGGTCGGCAAGGCAATGGTCGTATCGCTTAGACGATCGCGATACTCCAAAAGCAATTGGTTTAGAAATGGCTCCGAATAATAGGTCGCAGGATTAATGAGATGCGGTTCGTAGGTCATTGAGAACTGCGACATGACCTCAGGATTTGACAGATCCGGAGCCTGCTGATGCGAGTGGTAGGTGGTCACCCGCATCTCGTAAACCTGTCCGTTGTCAAAGCGGAATAGATCCTGCGTCAAGGTATCGAAAATATAGTTGCCAATGATGATAAGTGGATTCTCAACGGCGGTTGCCGTCAAAGGCTGTCCGCCGTACCACAGCTTGATCGTGGTATCTTTTTCGATGTCGAAAAGTCCGAAGTCAAGGACTCCGGATTCAATGAAGGGCTTAAACAGCGGCTGGGCCTGCCAACTGCGCAGATTGCTTTCGGTAAAGTCGGTCATTACGTAGCGGATGTTGAGGTCACGCAATGACGATTGGGCCAAAAGCGATAGGAGTTTTTTTAGAAACAGGAAAGAAAAGCGTCCATGTCCAGCCGCCAGCTCGACGATGTAAATAGGTTTGTCGCGCTTTAACAAGCAGGCACCGTTGTGACTTGGCGGCGCGGCTGCTGCATCGCGCAAAAAAGCCATCACAACTTGGGCGTAGGCATTGGCGATGTACGGATTGCTGGTCACATAAGAAGGGACCGCTCCCGACGCCCAGGCGCTAAGACCACGCTGATCGTAATACTGGCGCTGCAGATTCCACAGCATCGAATCGGACAGCCGCTTGCTTGATTCGATCAAATATCCTTCAGCGGGATTTTTCTCAGCGGGGGCAGTGCTAGTCATGATGCGTTGTCACCTGGAAGTGGCTGAAGTAGTTCTTGAAAATGGGCAGCCCCATGCATGGGCACAGGGATTCGCATTCGCGCCTATCTTCGCATAACCTTTTGCGCCCGTGCAGTAAGAAAAGAGGGTCTGTGCTACGCGATGCTTTGAAGTCACGTTTTCCGCGCACCGTTGCTGCATTTGCAAGCATTCCGGCAAGGACTGGGATGAAACAAGGCGCAGATGGGCCGCCAAACCCGGCGTTTTCGGGGCTCGATGCTCTAGATCATCTTTTGGCCCTGGAGCAGGGTTTTTCTAAAAGCCGCGCGCATGCACTGACGAGCTCGGGAGGTGAGCTAGGCGATCTGAGCAAGCTTTCTCGGTCTGTGCCGCAATTTGATGTCGTATTGGCTGGAGGCGGCCTGTCGCTTATTTATGCCGCAACTCTGGCCCGCGCCGGGCTTCGCGTCTGCGTCTTTGATCGAGGACGAATCGGCTTTGGCCATCGCGAATGGAACATCTCAAAGCGCGAGCTTTTGCCGCTTGTCGTCTCTGGCCTTTTTACGCAGGAAGAGGTCGACGCACTCATCGCAATGCAGTACCGCATCGGCATTTGCCGATTTGCCGAGGGGCCGGCCTATCCAGTGCGCAATGTTTTGGATTGCGTGATCGATGCCGCTGCCTTTTTGCAAAGTCTGCGCCGAATTGCCCTAGATGCCGGGGCGACGCTTTTGGAGATGCATGCGCTGACGGGATATCGTGTCGCGCACGACGGCGTGTATGTCGAGACTGCTTCGGTGGCGGCGCCAGCGCAGAGACGCGGAATGTTTGCGCGGCTATTTATCGACGCGCTTGGCGCCCACAGCCCGCACGCCCGCTTTGATTTGTGCTGTCCAACGGTGGGTGGCGTAATGGAGGGGCTGACCCTAGGCACCGCGCCCCAAGAACTGGATCCCGAAGTCGGTGAGATTTTAATCACCACCGAGGGCATAGAAGAAGAGCAGCAGCACATTTGGGAAGGCTTTCCAGCGCCAAAGCCAGGCGCCATGACCATCTATCTTTTTTATTACCAGCGCGCAGAGCAGCTTCGTGACGCGATTGCCGCCGGAGAGCATCCGCTTCTCGGCCTGTATGAGCGATTTTTTAGCACCCTGCCGCGCTATAAAAGCGGAACCCTGCAGCTTGTACGGCCGACCTATGGCTATATTCCGGCCTACACGCGGCTTGGTCCCATGCCAGCGACTCCGAATCGGCGCGTGCTACTAGTTGGCGATGCGGCGGCGCGTCATTCTCCGCTGACGTTTTGCGGATTTGGTTCGATGATTCGTTCCTTCTGGCCCATCAGCCAGGGGCTGATTCGGCTGCTTGCCAAGGACGAGCTGGAACATTCCACTCTGCATGCGCTGTGGACAAATCTTGAACCGCCGGCGCTTCAAGTGATGGGCGGGCTGACTTTGATGATGATGCCTTCGGTCGAGGACGCGTTGGCGCATCAAAATGCCATCAACCAGCTTTTAAACGCGGCCTTTGCCACACTTTTGGAGCAGGGCGATTCGACCTACGCCGCTTTTTTGCAGGACGAAGTCGATGCGCCGAGCTTTGTGCGCTTCATGCTGGCCACCGCAGCGCGCCATCCCGCAGTATATCGTCAGATTTTTCGACATCTAACCCCGCAAGAAGCCGTCACCTGGCTGGCCCGTCTGGCCAAATTCCGATGGCGCTCGACGGGCAAGCGGAGATAATACGGGAGCATGATAGACGATCGCCGCCTAACCCTATTTTTGTTTCGATTGCTTCTGTACATCGTTCTTTGTTCGCTGGCGTGGACCGTGATGTCGCGCTTGTCGATGGTGCTGGCGCCGGTGGGCGTGGCCCTGGTCGTGGCGTTTTTGCTGGATCCGGCAGTCCAGGCGCTGGAAGCGCGCGGCGTTCCGCGCTGGCTGGCGGTGGTCGGCATGGTTCTGACTTTTGTCGGACTTTTGACGGCGATTGTTCTGACTTTGCCGCATTTGGTCAGTCAGGAATTTGATCATTTCGCGCAGCAAATTCCCGCCTACAAAAAGCTCCTCGACACTCGAGTGCTGCCGATGCTGGGAAAAGTTCTAAAGACCCGCGCCGCCAGCGTAAACGACTACATGCGGCTGTTTTCCGACCGCCTGGGCGATTGGGCGCGTGGCGCCGCGGGTGAGATTTCCGGGGCTGTCGGCTCGGCTTTGCTTAGCGTTGCGGGATTTTTTCGCATTGTCCTTGCCGTGCTGCTGGTGCCGATCTTCGCGGTGTCCTTTTTGATGGATATGCCCGACATGACAGATGGCCTGCGCCGCCTGGTTCCACCGCGGCATCAACTGACCGCCAGCGCCGTCATGCATGACATTCAAGTGGCGCTTGGCGGCTGGCTGCGCGGTCAGATTACCGTCATGCTAATTCAGGCGGCGCTGTACTCTATAGGTTTGTCGTTAACCGGCATTCCGCTGGCCATCGTCATTGGCTGCACCGCCGGATTTCTGGCTTTTGTGCCCTACGTGGGCGTCTCGATAGGACTGCTTTTGGCACTGGCCATGGCGCTGCTTAGCGCTTCCAGTCGCGGCGCCACACCGATTTTAGGCGTGCTTTTGACGTTTGGCGCGGTGCAACTACTAGACGCAGTGGTCATCACTCCGCGCGCCGTTGGCGGGCGCATTGGCCTTTCGGCCGTCGGCGTGATCTTTGCGCTAAGTCTAGGCGGCAGTCTACTCGGCTACGCCGGGCTGCTTTTGGCGGTGCCCGTGGCGGCGGTGCTAAAGGTTGTGCTGCCGCGTCTTATCGATATGTATACCGAGACTCCGTTTTATCAGGGCCGCACCGTTGCGACCTCTTCCGAACAATTTTCCGTAGACCCAGTTGCCTCCTCTAAAGAGGCCAAAGAGGTGCCATGACCGATATAGCCTTTTCCGATCTGGAAGTGACCAATAAAGGTGCCATCCGCTGCTTGACGCTAAATCGTCCGCAGTCGAAAAATGGCTTAACCCTTGAGCTTTGCACGGCGCTTGTAGATGCGCTTGACGCGGCCGGTCGTGACCAAGCGGTGCGCGCGGTGCTGCTAAGCGGCCGCGGCGAAGCGTTTTGCTCTGGCCTGGATCTGAAAGTCGGAATGGTCCTATTTCAATCGCTGCAGGGGGCGGATGATGCGGCGGTAGGCTCTGTTGGGGAACAGCACATGCGGCAGCATTTTCATGCGCTAATACGCGCGGTGCGGCGTGTCGAAAAGCCGGTGGTGGCTTTTTTGAACGGTCCGGCGGTGGGATTCGGCTGCGACCTGGCTTTGGCCTGTGACCTGCGCCTTGGCACGACGCGAGCGAGCTTTGCCGAGCTATTTGTGAAGCGCGGCTTAATGCCCGATGGCGGCAGCACCTATACCTTGCCGCGGCTCATCGGCGTCAGCAAGGCGCTAGAGATGATGCTGCTTGGCGATGCCATCGAAGCCGAGGAAGCCGCGCGGCTCGGCCTTTTAAACCGCATTTGTAGCGACTTTGATACGGCCTTTGAAATTGTGCAGCGTCTGGCCCAAGGCGCGCCGCTGGCTTTGCGTGCCATCAAGCGGTCGGTCTACGCGGCGCTCGATGGCAGTCTGGAGCAAGCGCTGGAAGGCGAAGTGGTCGAGCAAATGAAACTTTTGCGCAGCAAAGATTGTATGGAAGGCATGAGCGCCTTCTTTATGAAGCGCCCTCCGGAGTTTAGCGGAACCTGAAGCGGGGTGAGAAAGCCGCGCGGTTTTTCGAAAACGCTACGCCATGAACCAAGATCTCGTTCGAAAAGCTCGCGTGGCCCGTGCGGCGCTACAGTCGGGTGCACTGCGCGGCGCGGCACTTTGGACACAGCTTCTGGCCGTCTCGCCTTTTGCACGCGACGCTTTTACCGACGAGCTGCTTGGTTTTTCAGAGCCGCCACCGGACATTGCGAATCTACCGCCCGGTGCGGTGCCCTATTGGCCCTGCGAGGTGGACGAGATTTTGGCGATGGTCAAGCACGTACCGCTGCGACAAGATGACGAGCTTGTGGACCTTGGCGCAGGCCTTGGGCGGGTGGTCATCCTGGCCCACTTGCTTTCCGGCGCGCGTGCTTGCGGCATCGAAATTCAGGCGCCGCTTGTAAAGTGCGCCAAAGCATATGCTGAGGAACTGGCCCTGCACGAAGTCACTTTTTTTCATGCCGACGCCGCTGATGTCGCGCTCGATGGTTCGGTATTTTTTTTATACGCTCCTTTTAACGGCAAGATGATGACCCAAGTTTTGGGTAGGCTGCATGCCGTTGCGCGGCGCCGCCCTATCGTTTTATGCGCCGTCGGGCTGGAATTTCCCAAAGAGAACTGGCTGCGGCGCCGACAAATCGGAAGCCCAGCGCTGAGTCTGTATGATTCCTGCGTCCCAGGCGTGCCCTGCCGCGAGACGGAAACCGAAATCGCCGAATCTTAGCTGTCCTGCGGAGTGACCTGCTGTAGCAGTTCTTGAATCTTTTCGTAGCAGGTGCGATCCACCACCCAATCCGCCGGCTTCGTCGAGTATTTTTCTGCGCCGTTATAGTACTTATAAAAGTAAATCAGCATATCTCGATAGTAAGTTTGCCGATCAAAGGACCAGCGAAATACGCCGGGCATAAACCCTCCGACTTGGCAGCCGGTATGCAGGGAAATTCGCTGCGCGGCGACGTCCTTGGCATCGATGGTGCCCCAGACGCAGTCGGCGCCCGAGCTTTCAAAAAGCTCATCCATATAACGCGAATAATGGCGGGTAATGTGCTGCCCGCGATGCTCGGGCTTTACAACCACTGCCAAGCTTTGCACGACCCGATCGTAGCGATCGCGCACGGCGCCAAAGGCCATGACAATTTCTTTGTTGGCGACTCGCTCAATGACGCCGATAAAAAACAGCTTTTTTGCCGCATCCTCGGTCCAATTGGAAAGCAGGGCAACTTCGGCGCGGTAAAAATTTTCGTCATGAAAATCGTGCCGAGTCGTCATGTATAGATGCGAATAGTAGCGACGGTACAGTTCCGCAACTTTGGCGATGTCGTCCTCGTCCAGCGGACGAAATACGAATTTTTCTTCGCGCTGCGTAAACGTGTGCACGACTCGCTGCCAGCAGACGGGCTGCGTATTCAAAATTTTTGTCTCGCAAGACGATGGCATGGGTTCTCCTCACAAAAGGATCGGTTCTCATCCTTAGGTTGCGGCGGCCCTGGTTATTACAGGCCGTTCGAAAAATTTTTTCGAACGCCTGGCTTAGGCGTGAAATAGCAGATAAACGAGCACTCCAAGGATGACCAAAAGCGCGCCCGCCAGTGCGGCGACGGCTTCTTGATGGCGTAACACCCAGGCCAGGGCGCCTCGCTGTTCGGCGGGTGCAACCTGAGTTTCATTCGAGCTTGAGAGCCGCATAATCTGGACCGGCGCAAAAATGTCGGGTGCGGGCGCAATCAACCCCGGCGACATTCGCCGTCGAGGTTCGTCAGGTGGCGACGCAGCGGGCGGCGGCATCTGCTGCGCTTGCAACGCTGCAATCAGTTGCGAAACTCGCGGCGCCCGCTGCTTTTCGTCCTCCGTCGTTTCGGCGGCTGGCGGCGCGGCGGCCGCTGCGGGCATTGGTGGCGGCACGGGCAGCAGCGGCGACGAAATCGGTAGCGGCGGCGGCGTAAGCGGCTCGGCCGAAACTTTCTGTTCCGAATTGCCCAGCGGCAGAGGTTCCAGCGTCGATATTTCAATCAATGAAGGATGGGCAGACAGGGTCGATGTATGAGAGGCGGCGCTTTGCATCGGCAACACCGCGGTCGGGGTAGAGGGAGCCATGACGGTCGGGCTCAGCGCATCCAGTTTGGCCTGCGTGGCTTTTTCATTGATGGGTAAACGCTGCAGCGCCGGCTGGGTCGCTTGTGCATGCAAGCGCTCAGATGCCGAAGCGCCTAACGGATGAATCGTCTCGGCAATTTCAGCCAAATTCGGCATCGTCGGAAGACTGGCGAACACGTGCAGCGTAGGCAGCGCAGGATCGGACAGCGGCGCGAGCAGCGCCGCCGGCAGGGTGCTGTCCACTCGGGTGGGGCGCTCCTCGATACGAAGCAGTTGCGGGGTTTTGGCCGAGGTCGGCGTTTCTTGCGAGGGCTTGGCAGAATCAGCCACCGCTTCCTCGCTCTCACTGGCTTGTAGCAAAACGGCAGCGGCGGGCCCATCGGCTTTGGCGGGCGGACTTGGCCACTGGGAGAGCGGAATGATCGCTGGCCTTGTCAACTGCTCGCTGAGCGGTACTGAATCTGGCGCCACAGTTTGCAGGGGCTGCGAGATTGGCAGTACTCGCGGCGGCAGCGTCGGTGTATCAACTGCTGCAAGGGCTTCAGGGAGCGCCGGCGGAGTCGGTGCGGCCGGCGGGGCCGGCGGGGATGCTTCAGCCGGTTCGGCGGGGGCCGCGGGCGCGCTCGGGACGTTCGGAGCGGCCGGCACGGCCGGTGAGTTCGGCTGCGCAGGTGGCGAGGGGGCCGCTGGATCCACAGGCGGGTTCGGCAATAGGGCCGAATCTGCAAATAGCCCCGCCAGCGGAGCATCGGCAATCGGTGGCCGCGTCTGCGGTGTCGCATCCGTGGTCGGATAGGCCCCAGACAATCTGGACAGGATGCGATTGACCCGCTCCTTGGCCGGAGTAATGGGTTCTAGCGGAACTAGCTTGGGCTGTGTCGTCGGGCGATCACTAGCCTGCGTCGATGCTTGTCCCTGCGTAGCAGGCGGTGCGGCGGTGGCGTCAGTCGTCGACGAAGTCCCGGAGCCGACAAGCGGAATCTGCGGAAACACCCCGGACAGCCGCTGCAGCAGTTGATTCATTCGCCGATTGGAGGTGCTTGCCGGCTGGGCAGATGTGGCTGCTTCCTTGTGCGACTCGACCAGAACTTCGGGCAAAAATAGCCGCGCGCCGCGCACAAGCTGTTCAATGCCCTCGCGCAGTTCCGTCATATTGGCGACGCGGCTTTCCAGGGCTCGAGCCGAGCTGCTCGCGATAAGCAGATTGAAAGCCGCGGCCAGCTCGGCGCTAAGACCGGTGGCGGCATTAGGCTGCAGCGGCGGTGGCGCTTGTCCTAGATTATCGAGGACAAACTCTGGCTCTTCGGCGTAAAAAGCCGGCTTGCCGGTCAGGCACTCATACAAAATGGCTCCAAGTACCCAGACGTCGCCCTGCTCGCTGGCGCCGGCTTCGCCAAGGACTTGCTCGGGGGGCCGATACATCAGCTTGTATAGAGGCAGCCGATCGTCTAAGCCCGGAGTTCTTCGGCGCAGGTGATGCATCGCGTGTTCGACGACCATGACCTTGCCGGCGAAGGCGCTTTTGGCTTCGGGGCGGACCAAGAAAATATTTTCGGGGCGCAAATCGCCATGTATGAGCCCAACTTTGTGGGCCGCTTCTAGGGTCCGCGCCAAACTGAGCGCGATGGCCAGCGCCCGTTCGACCCGCAGCGGTCCGCGGCCCAAACGGCTGCGCAGCGTTTCGCCGTCGACAAGCTCGGTGGCAAAGCCAGGAATGCCATCGCGATCGGCGATCGCTTTGACCGGCATAAGGCCTGCGGCCGACAGTTGCTGCCCGTGTCGCAGATCATCGCGGACCGCCAGCATCATGGCATGTGTAGGCTTTAGCCCGCGGCTGAGCATCAGCACCGCGAACCGGCGTTTATGGCGGGTGTTGTCGGCTTCGTAGGTGACTCCGAGCTCGCCTTGTCCAAGGATGCTCTTTATTAGAAACTCACCGTCGATAAGCTGGCCCAGACGGCTGGCCGGAGCCACCGGCGGACCAACCACCCAGCTTGGTTGCGCTTGCGAGGACTTCGGATCCGCAGGTCCGGACATCATGGTGACATCTAGAATATCAGCAGCTCGCGAGAATGCGTGCCGCACATTCAAGGCCTAAAGCGAGGAGGCGCCCGTGCCTTTGCCGCGTGCTTGGGCGATAGCATTTGCACAAGTTGCTTGAACAATGGATCGGGCCGAGTAAATCTCCCCCCATGCATACTGAGACACACACGGATATGGATACGGATACAGAATGGCAGCCGCCGGCGGTTGATGCCGATCTGCGGCCCCTGGCGGATGAGGCGGCGGTGGTTTGTGGCCAAGCGGATAAGCTGCTTGAGGAAATGGCGACCAAGGAGCATGACCACGATCCGCAAAGCGACGAGGATTGCGCGCATTGCGGGGCGGTGCATCAGCCTTTTGATGAACCAACTCGCGAGCGTTATCTACAGCTTGAGAAGCGCTTGCGCACCGCCTTGCACGGCCGTTCTGAACAGGTGGTTGCGCTAGAGGCACACTGCAATTACGGCCTGCTGGAATGGCTGTCCACGGTCATCTTTGATTTGGCGGATGTCGGGCGCGGCGATGAGGCCTTGGCCATGCACGCGGCGTGGACCGAACTGGCACAAGACGAACATGGCGCATACCTGGGCAACCGCGCCCTTTTGCTTTTGCGCGCCGGCCGTCCCGAGCAGGCGCGTGCCGCGGCCGACAAATGGCTTGCTACCGCCCCTGAAGACCTGCATGCCCTGGCGGTTTCATCGATGGTATATGAAGGCTGTGGCGACTTGAAGCGCGCCGAGTCGCTGAGCCGTCGCTACTATAAAGTCGCCTGTGAAGCTGGCGATTTCGAAGAAAAACTGGCCGCCGGTTTTCAGCTTGCCGATGTGCTGCGGGCGCTTGGGCAAAACGAGGAAGCGGATACGTTGGAGCAATCGCTGGAAAGCCTGGACCCAGCCGACGAATAAACAAAGTCAGGCAAGAAAGAGTGGCAGTGGCAGCGCCGGTTCATGAATTCCTGACAACCGCTGCGCCGGATGCGAAAAGAAACTGCTAAGATGGCCCCAAGTCTCTTTGATTGACGCGAGGTCATCTGATGCGCCGGTTTCGAATCTTGGCCGCTCTTTCCGTCTGTTTGCTTGGCGGGCTCTGCCCGGCCCCGGCCAAGATGGCTTGGGCCGACGATATCAAAGTTCATCTTGAAGGGGTACAGACCGACAAGCTGCCTCAGCTAAAGACTTATGTCTCGGTCATCGACGGCGATGGCAAAGTGCTGAGCGGTAACAGCGGCTACAAGCTTCTGCTCGACCAGGTCGAGCAGAAAGACTTGACCATTTCGGTGACGCCATTTTTAGAAGCCAAGGAGCCGCTGGACGTAGTCGTCGTGGTGCAGTTGTCGCCGGTGATGGAACCGGCGATGCGGCATGTACGCGAAGGCATCTCGCGGCTGGCCAAGCTGCTTGGCAAACATCACCCGGACAGCCGGCTGGGCATCATCGGCTACGCCAACGAAGTCAAACGGCTCGAAGAACTTGGCCGGCCCAAAGAAATCGCGCGCGATCTCGATAAGCTCAAAATTGATCAAGAGGCCAGCGAGGTGCGCATGGTGGATGCGTTGCGCGTGGCCATTGATCTGGCGCGTGAGCATACGGATCGGCGTCGCCGCGTCATCTTGTTTTCCGATGGAATCGACGGACAGCAGGGCAAAGATGCATTTGCCGATGTCGGTCGGCGGGCCCACGATGCCGGCATCATCATCGATAGCGTTGGCTTTGCGCCCTTTGAGCCGGGGCGGCTGCGTTCGCTCATCGAAATCTCGCGTCAATCTGGCGGCACGGCCCGCGGCTGCAAAACGGCAGAGGATATTTCCGAGCGCTTCGTGCAAACCATCGACGGCTTGTATGGCGCCCGCGTCGTCACGTTCAGCTTGACCAGCACCGGTGACAACGCGCAGCATGCCCTTCAGGTGGCTTTTCACAGCGGCGGCAGCGACATTCAATCCGAAACGGTGCAGGTGGTTTTGCCGCCCTTTGAGCCGGCTGCCGCCGCAGATCGAGGCTGGCTGTTCTGGGTTGCCATGACCGGCGGCGGAATCATCGGCCTGCTGCTCATCCTATTTATCATCGGCAAAATTATGGGCGGTTGACGGCGCGGGCGGGCGGTCCTATAGTCCGCGCGCACTTATGCTCCGCCAAGAACTTCGATTTTCTTCCCCCTATAGCGATGCCTTCCGCCGAGAAGAATTCTCCGCCGGACGCATCTTTACCTTCTCCTTCACCGCCCGCTGGCTTTTGTGCGGCGTATTTCTGTTATGGAGCAGCGATGCCCTGGCGCAGTTTGGGCCGGGCGGCGGCATGCGTCCCATGGGAGGGCAGGGCGGCATGGGCGGCGGCCAAGGCGGCATGGGCGGGATGGGCGGTGGACCGCCTCCCGACAAACCCGAAGGCCCAGCAGAGCAGGCGCCCGGCCAAACCGCTGGAGACGCCGCCATCGAGCCACTTCCGGAATGGCATGACAAAAAAGAAAAATCGCTGCAATTTTTGCAGCTTAACGGCTATATGCGCGGCCGTGGCTTTTATTGGTTCAACTTCAATCTGGGTCACTTCAATGACCCATCCAGACGCGCCAATCCGTTTACGATTCCTTATTCCGAAATTCCGGATCTGAACAACCAAAGTCAAAACAGCGGCTGCGCCAAACGCAGTGGCAATGCGGATTGTCTAGAGCGCGGCATTCGTACCGCCGATGTCCGCTTCCGCTTAGACCCGACCATTAACCTGTCCGAGCATATTCGCATCAAAGCGCAGATCGATATCTTTGACAATTTGGTTCTCGGGTCGACTCCGGAAGGTTTCTACATCAATGGCCGCGGTGGCGCAGCCGATGGATATCCAACAATAGGCACGCGCGGACAAGTGCCCCAGGAATCCGTTGTGAATGCTCTGCAATCTTCGATTCGCGCCAAGCGCGCTTGGGGCGAAGTGCGCATTCCGCTCGTCGAAATCAACTTTGGTCGCATGCCCTTTATGTGGGGCAGCGGCATGCTATTTCACGACGGCAACTGCAATGACTGCGACTTCGGCGTCACCGTGGATCGCATCATGCTGACTGCCCGTCATTGGAATCACTTTATCTCGTTGTCCTATGACTGGGCGGCCACCGGGCCGACCTCGGCGATTGTGCGCAACCAACAGCTTATTGGTTCGTACTATAACCTCGACAATGTCGATGACGTAAACCAGTACACTTTGGCCATTGGCCGCAAAGACGATGAAGTGACCATTGCGGATCGGCTGAAGCGAGGACTTTCGGTATTTAACTACGGCGCCCTGCTGATGGCGCGTACGCAGGATTGGGATCTGACCTACAATCCACGGCCGCAAACCACTTTGCCGGCGACGATGGCGCCGGGGCCAGACAATCCGGCGCTGGTTTCGCAAAATGATCTGCAGAAGTCGCTTGGCCGGCGTAATGCCTGGAGTCTGACCGCGGATCTGTGGGCCCGCCTGCAATGGCGAAAACTTACCCTAGAAGTAGAAGGAGCCGGAGTTTTCGGCCAAATCGGCGAGCTTGGCGTATACGCCGACACCGGCACGGGCGCCAGTGGTACGGCGGTGTTTCGCAAAGCCTCGCTGTCTTTGCAGCAGCTTGGCGGCATCATTCGCGGCAATTACAAATTTCTTAAAGACAGTCTGATTGTCGGACTGGAAGTCGGCAGCGCTAGCGGACCGCAAAACGGAGATCCAACTGGCGAGCTCAATTGGCGTTTGGCGCGCGAATCGCCAAATGGCCCTTCAGACGGCAATGGCGGAGTGGCGCTACGAAACTCGCGCTTTACTTTCGATCCAGATTACCACGTCGATATGATTCTGTTTCGACGCATCCTGGGAACGGTATATAACGCCACCTATTTAAAGCCGTCGATTGCGTATTGGCTGATCGACAGCTTTGGTGGACAGGCAGAGTTTATCTATTCGCTGGCCAATCGGCCGGCCGCGTTTCCCGGACACTCCGTCAACATGGGCGCAGAGCTAAATTTGCGCATCATGTACCACAATCGCGAAGAAGGTTTTTTCACAATGCTGGAATACGGCGTCCTGTTTGATCTGGGCGGGCTGACGCAGCGGCCAGAGATTTGGACGGATTCGCGCCGCGTCGATTCCACCATTGCGCAAGCTTTTCAAGCCAAGATCCTGCTGAAATTCTAATACTCAGCGAAGTTCGTAGCTGACGATCGACCGATGGGGAACACTTCCCATCGGTCATAAATCCCAACGGAAAATTTTGTCTTTGGCCGTCGGGCCAGTAGATGCCACGGCGATGGGAATGCCGATTCCGCTGGGAGATTCCAAAAAGCGAACAAAGTTCAACGCACCGGCAGATAACTCTGGCCCGTCACGGGATGTCGTAAAGCCCGCAAGTTCGGTGTAGATCGGTTCCGCGGTACGTAGCAGTTGCGTCAGCTCGATTTGCTGTTCGCGGCTGGGCGATGGCGAGACTGGCAAGTGTTCTAGAGTCGTGCCGTTTGGCAAGCGATAGGCCGTGCAGACCCGCACAACGGAAAGGCCCGCCAAGCGGTCTAGTCCCGTCAAAGCCAGGGCTGTAACCCCGCCAGATATCGCCAGGGCATAGCGCGCAGCGACGGCATCAAGCCAGCCGATACGCATGGCGCCTTGCCAGGGATTTTGGCCGTTGTGCAGCTCGGGCAAACGCTGTTCCAGGTCAGCGTCGTGGCTGACAAAGGGCCCGGGGCCGTGACGCGTGCCATAAGCGCGCAAGACACCAAGCCGCAGTGGCGTTGCAGCAGTCTGCGCGTTGTGCAGAAGCTCTAGCGCATTGTCAAAGGTTGTGCGCGACGGCGTCACATAGGGAAAAAATCCCCGCTCGGCATCGAGAAGAACGCCTTGCGCCCCCTCAAATAGCACCGGATTTTTCTTGTCTGTAAGGGTCTGCTGCAAAACGGTGCCATTATCCAGCTCCGCGATTTCGCGCAGCAGTAGCGAGTACGCTTGGCTCAGCCGCTCTATCCAGTCGGACCGCCGAAGCTGGTCAAGAATTTGCCCAAGTTCCCGATGCAGCGCCTCATCTTTCGCATGTGCTTCCACAATCTGTTCCGCCAAATCGATTTTGCAAAGCTGAATAAATCGAAGCTGTTTGCGCAGGGCGACGTCATCCTGCGCGTCACCGATGTGCAGCGTCGGACGCCCGGTGCTGCGACTGTCCAGCCAGGCCTGACCAACGCCAAGTCCACAACTGCCGTGCCGCTTGGGCCCGCGCGCCAGTTCCTGCATGCGGTTGAGCAGCCTGTGAAACGGAGTCACAACGACGCATTGTCTGTCGATAATCAGCCGCCGCAGCGGCGCTACGACACCTACATTGATGAGCGCCTCGGCCTCTGCCAGCAAAGCCAGCGGCTCGATCAGCATGTATGCCGAAAGCAGCGTCCATACATCGGGCACAAGCATTCCGGATCCGAATTGCGCAAAACAATGGGTGCGTTCCGGAACCCCCGCTGCGACGACATGATGCGCGGCTTGCGGGCCGCCATTAAAGCGGATGACGGTGGCCTTTGTGCTGAGTTTCCGCAATTTGCGGCGACACAAGGCATCGATGATGGTTCCCTTGCCCTCGTCTCCGTATCCAAGACCAATGATTAGAATTCTTGTCGAATCAAAGCCTATGGAATTCACGAATGGAACCGTCGAAGATTAGCACAATGGGCGGTCTTACATGCCAAATTCTAGGAACTGCTGCGGTCCATAGATTTCTTCACGAAGCTGCACCAGTTTCTCATGCAACTGCTCGGCATTTTGCGCGCGCTCTTGGGGATTTGGCCATACAAAGGTCTGCAGAAAACAAGTCAGCCGCTTATCAATGTGGGAAGGAATGCTGTCATAATGCAGGTCTCCGCCAAGCAGCATGATCATGCATTTTCCTACAGAATAAATATCAGAAGCCGCAGTAGGCGATTGCTCTTCTCTTATTTCCGGCGCGCTGTAGTCCGAAAGGATTCCCGGAATGCTCAAAACGGCAGGCTGTGCGGTCCTTATGGAATGGCTCCAGTCCAGAAGCACAACATTGTGATTCTGCGGCTGTACAATGATGTGCTCCGGTTTGATGTTGCCGTGTATGACCCCTTGGCTATGGGCATGGGCAAGCACGCTGAGCAAGCGTTTCAGGATCCACGCCGCATGCTGACCGTCAACGCCCTGCGTGTACTGCTTATGAATGACGGAAAAGGAATGTCCTTTGATAAGCCGCAAGACCGTACCAAAGCGGCCATCGGACGTCCGAAATTCGTCAACCAGAACCGGTAGATGCTTGCGCTGCGGCGTGGCTGCGCGATTTAGGAACCGCAGACTATGGACTTCATTTTGTAAAAGATCATTGTTGCTGCTGTCGTCTGCAACTTTGATTGCAACCCCTCGGCCGGCTCCTGTTTCATCTGGCGTGACTAGTAGCTTGCGGCCTCGGTAGACGGTTGACAAATCTCCTTCGGCAAGAAGGGCCTCGGCCTGATAGACTCCCTTGGCGGTTGTGACGGTAAATAAGGCTTCCGCCGGCAGACCGGCAAAATGGCCGGAGGTCAGCCCGTCATCGCTGGCCTCATCGCCGCTGGCGCCGATGGCCAGAACCGCTTCATGATGAAATTCAAAAAGCCGGGTCAAGACCCATCTTGCAGTGCTTTGAGCTTGCGGATCGCCCCGAAAGCGTTCGGGATCGGCAATGTGAGTCAAGCGTAGATACTCGCGTTCCAGCGCCTGGCTTTGCGCGGCCTTGTCGCCTTCCGCCAGGATACACGGGAAGATCACATCGGGCCCGTCGGCCTTGCTAAGCAGAACCTGTAGCTGAGATAGTTCAGCGAGTGCCATACCACTCTCCTCCCCGTAGCAGAATACCAGCAAATGCCGCTTCGTGCTTGCCTTTCAAAAAGCGGCGGCGAATGCGTGCAGCGGCATGGCGGGCAAATGCACGACGAGTTACCTTATTAGCATGAAGTCTGCCTCATCCTCTGCGCGGTTTGTTGAAATACGCCTAGGCCAGCGGTTTACGCCGGGAGTGATAGCCCTTTTAGGGCTGTTTGCAGCGACCTATGTATTGGCGCTATTGCCGCCCGTCGAGCTGTGGATTGCCAACAACTTATACTTGCGTCCGGCCCAGGTCCTGGGCTTTCGGGCCTATCAGATTGTTACGGCGCCCCTTATCATGACGAGCTTCCTTTCCCTTTTGTTTTTGGGACTGCTCTTGTTTTCGCTGGGAAGCGCCATCGAGCAGCGTGTCGGAACGCGGCGTTTCCTGCTTTGGATGGCTGAAGCGTCGCTGGCTGCCGCCGTGTCGGCTGCCGTGGTTGGCTATCTTTGGGCCTGGCTGCCAATTGGGGCCATGGAACCAGTGGTTTTGTTCGACGGTCAGCCGGTATTTTTGGCCGTGCTTTTGGCCTTCGCACATTTTTATGGGAACTTGCCAGTGCGGATGTGGGGCCTTGGTGAGCCGGTTTCGGGGCGCGGCCTGTCATACTTTTTTGTTGGACTTGGGCTTGTCGGAAGCCTTTGGTTTCATCGCTGGCTAGAGTTTGTTGCGCAGCTTGGCGCGGTGGGAATGACGCTTTTCATGCTGCGCCTAGGATCAGGCGACGGCGGCGGCTTTTGGACGACCTGGCGCCGCAAACTACAACGGACTTTGCGACGCTCCGGACGCGCATCATTTACCGTCATGGACGGCGGCTGGAAAACCAGCACGCCCAAAAAAGGCGCCTCGGCAGAGCCGCGCTGGATGAATTAGGCAGTGGCTGACGTTCAATAATGGCACTTTTGCTTGCATGATTTCGACGCATGTGTGACCGATTCGTACATGGTCTCCGTGCACCTGACCCGTCATTTGTTCAGTTTTTTTCCGCAACTTGATGGAAAAGCCATCGAGGTCGAGGCTTCGACGGTGGGTGAGGTGATTCGGGCTCTCGATGGACTAGCACCGGGCATCGGCTTTTATATCTGCGACGAACGCGGCTGCCTGCGGACGCACGTCAACATCTTCATCAACAAAGAACTCATCCGCGATCGCCGCAAGCTTTCCGATGCGGTCGCCGCCGGCGCCAATGTCCACATTCTTCAAGCATTGAGCGGAGGTTCCTAGATGACGTCTCGTATTCTCGTCGGCACGCGCAAAGGCACTTTCATCGTTGAGAAGTGTAGCGGCCACTGGCGCCCGCGGCTGGCTGCTCACGCTGGTGCTGGCGTAAATTTCGTTGCGCAGGATCCCTATACCGGGCGCCTTTGGGCACTGCTTGGCCATGGACATTGGGGCGCGAAGCTGTCAATTTCGGACGACGCGGGCGCCACTTGGGCCGACGCTCCGGCACAAATCAAATATCCCGAGCGAGCACGCTACATCGCCCAGGATATGTACGAAGACGCCGCAGCCGAGTTCGGAGTCGGCTGGCGCATCTCGACAAAACCCGCGACGCTGGCCAAACTATGGGTCATTGGTTTTGGTCTCGAGGGGCGCGTATATGTCGGAACCATTCCCGGCGGACTTTTTGTAAGCCACGACGCGGGGGCCTCATTCGAGCTGAACCGGCCGCTTTGGAACCACGAGTCGCGTGGCGGTAACCTATTTGAAGGCGACGGCGTAGGCGAGACGAAATGGTTTGGAACGCCGGCTTCTGAGGGCGGCGACTTTGCGCCCGGAATTCACTCGATTGTGATCGATCCGCGAAATCCCAAGCGAATGCTCGTGGCCGTATCGACGGCTGGTGTTATCGAGACACTCGATGGCGGACTGACGTGGCATAGCGCCAACAAGGGCATGACGATGGAGCATACGCCCGAGCCTGAGGCCGAGTGGGGCCACGATCCGCATTACATCGAGCAATGCCAGGGCGATCCTGACCATCTGTGGCAACAAAACCACGTCGGCATTTTCTATAGTGCGGATGCGGCAAAATCTTGGCGTAAGGTAAGCGCCCCGGCGCAGGGCGTCCATTTTGGTTTTCCGGTGACGGTGGACGCAAAATGCGGTCGCACTGCCTGGGTCGTGCCTGGTCGGTCGGATCAGCAGCGTATGGCTATAGACGGCGGACTATTCGTGGCACGCACCGAGGACGGCGGCGCGACTTGGCGAACCCTGCGCCGCGGCCTGCCCCAAGATTGCGCATACGATGTAATTTATCGCCACGCCCTCGCCAATCAGGAAGGAACCTTGGCCTTTGGCAGCACGACGGGCAATCTGTACCTAAGCGAGGACGGCGGCGAGGGCTTTATGACTGTGGCGAACAACTTACCGCCGATTTATGCGGTGCGCTTTGGCTGCTGATTGCTCCTAAGATTGGATCAGCCGGCGGGTTGTTCGATGCAGCTTGCCAGGTCGAAGAACATGAAGATCAGGGCTTTTTCCTGCGGCGACAGCGGGTTCGACTTGCACCCCATCGGGAAGGGATCACTGACGTTATCGCCGGCCGAGATGTGCAGATCGGAAATGACAGCGCGGCCGCACTGGTTGGCCGGTGGAACGCCGACCGGCGTGTTGAAGCTTACGTACTGCGTATTGTCATTGGCGGGCAGTCGTATCCAGGTCTGTGTGCCGGCATTGGCGGACTTGATGGTGTTCTGAACCGCCGTTAGGTTAATCTTGCCGAGTGTGCTGGATCCCTGCACATTGCGCAGCCAGTTGGCCATGGCCTGACCTTTGGCGAAGCTCATGTCGATGTCCGCGGTGCCGGTACCAATGTCGTTTAGGTGGTCGGTTGGCGGATTGCCGGCCGGCTGAAAGTTGATGAGGCCTTTAAACGCCGTCGAGCCGAACTCGACCCAGTAGTGGTGCCAGTGCGATAGAAATGCACGCCCACCGGCGTTCAGATAACTCTCGAGCAGGGCCCGAGATGCCGCGGGTTTCTCGGTGGTGTTGCTCGAAAAACTATCCTCCTGGCCATCGCACGAGTAAAGAAGGACGTCGTACTTGTTCAGGTTGGCCTGCGCGCCCCAGAAGGTCGGGGCGCTGGTGAGCGTGGCGCCGCCATTTATGCCTGCGACATATTTAGACGTCCCTCCGTGCCCCGCAAAAAGGTTGACGCGGCCTGTGCCGCCTTCAGGAGTGAACTCGGAGTCGGAGATGCCGAGCCGACGGACCATGCACTGTAGCGCGTCTTGTCCGCCGGTGGCAATGGCAATCTTAGGAAGATGTCCTTCCCCCTGATTGCGCGGCAGCCGCGTCTTCTCTGCATCGAGTACGGTATCTGTACATGCATCGACTTTGGTCGTCAAAGTAAGCTCGCGCCGCCACTTGCCAAGCTGAACCACCAGCGGAATGTTCTCGCCAGTGGGGACTCCCTCAAGGATGAAGTGTCCAGCGGCATCGGTGGTCGTGATGGCGACCGGGCTTCCTGAAGACTGCTCGGAGCAACGATCGCACGTCGGCCCATCTACGTAATCAGATAATGCGCTGTTTGGCACGTATACCGATGCGCCATAGAGCGGCAGATTGCCGGCGGGGATGTTGACGACGCCGGTAACGGTGGTTTTGCCGCTATTCATTGTCGTCGGACAGTTATAAGCGATCTTACAAGCAAGATCTCTGCAGCCGGGGAAGCCAAATGTGACGCCCTCGGGAACAGGTCCTCCATCGCCGTTGCTGCTAAGTGTCTGGCTATTACAGCCAAGCAGCGGCATGGTGCCAAGCAAAGCAATGCCAAAGAGACGGGAGAGAGTTTGCATATAGACTCCTTTCAGAAGGTAATCCGACATAGCTTAGCATGAAGCAGAAAGAACGCTTCCCGGCTTATCCGCTGCATGCAGGGTGAGCGCTTAGAATACATCGTAGCTGATATAAGCGGACTCCGGCCTGGTCAGATTTGACAAAACGGACATAAATTGTCAAATTCATCAAAGATGATAAATTATGATGGCGCACTGAGCAAATCAGCAGATGACACGCGGAGGCGCAAGCTGCTTGATGCGGCAATTGGCGTCTTTTTGCGCTTTGGATTTCGCAAGACCTCGATGGACGAGGTCGCGCGCGCTGCCGATGTGTCGCGTCAGGGCTTATATTTGTACTTCGCGACCAAGGAAGACTTGTTTCGCGCGGCGGTGGCGCAAGTGCTTGAAAGTTCGCTACAGGCGGCCAGAAACTGCCTGGATGATTCCATGAAGCCCATCGAAAAGCGCCTGATCGGCGCGTATGACGAATGGATAGGACGTTTCGTCGGTATCATGGGCAGCGGCGCTACAGACCTCGGCGAAACCAGTGACGCCCTTTTCGGCCCGCTTATCGCAGAGCACGAAGCGCAGTTCACATTGGCGGTGGCCAAGGCCTTGCGCGGCGCGGGGCTTTGCGCGGCATACAAGCCCACAGGCCTGACGGCCAAGCAGCTCGCTTTTACGCTGAGCGCCACAGCGCGTGGACTCAAGCATAGTTGCGCCGCGCGCGCTGAGTTCGTCGAGCGCTTCAATCATGCGGTGCGTGCGCTGTGTCTACCGCTGCGCGAGGCTGACTGATGTCGGTACGGCGACGCGTATTGCGTTTTTTGTTGCGTGCCGTCGGGCTCTTGCTGGCGCTGTCGATCGCCGCCGCCCTCGTGATTGGCTGGCGGGCATTTGGTCGGCGCGCGGTCGGCGCACGCCAAGCGAGGCTTGAACACTGCCCCGAATGGCGCGACGCGCACGTCATCAATCCGCAGCCCCTGCACAATGATTTCGGACGCTCGATGAAGGGCCTTTGGCACCTCGATCCGAACCTAACGCCCAAAACGCCGCTACCGGTTGTGGCCATGGATGTAGCGAACCTTGCGGTCGTGCCAAAAAGCGGTCTGCGCGTCACCTGGTTTGGCCACTCGTCGACGCTGGTCGAGATCGACGGGCAGCGTGTGCTGACCGATCCTATCTGGAGCGAGCGTGCCGGCCCGCTGCCGTTTTTGGGCCCGCGGCGCTGGTTTGCGCCGCCGATTGCGCTGGCGGCGCTGCCGCACATCGACGCGGTGGTGATCTCGCACGATCACTACGATCACCTGGACTACGCGACAATTCGAGCCATGAAGGACTGGGATACGACCTTCGTCGTTCCGCTCGGAGTCGGGGCGCACCTTGTATATTGGGGTATTTCCGAAACGCGCATCGTTGAGCTCGACTGGTGGGAAAGTCGGCGCATCGGCGGACTCGAGATTGTCTGTACGCCGGCGCGGCACGCATCGGGGCGGCTGCTCATCGACAATGACAAGAAGTTGTGGGCTGGATATGTGCTGCGAAGTGCATCCCATCGTGTGTACTATTCGGGCGACACTGGCCTTTTTCCGGCCATGCGCGAGATCGGACAGCGGCTCGGGCCCTTCGATCTGACGATGATTGAAGTTGGTCAATATGGCAGCGGTTGGCCCGACTGGCACATCGGTCCAGAGCAAGCGGTGCGCGCGCATCAGATGGTGCGCGGACAGCTTATGCTGCCAGTACACTGGGGGGCTTTCGCGCTGGCGGCACATGCCTGGACCGCGCCGGTCGAGCGCGTGCTGCGCGCGGCCGAGGTAGCCGGTGTCAAGTTGGTGATTCCACGCCCCGGACAAAGCTTTGAGCCAGCCGAGGCGCCTTCTGTAGAGCGCTGGTGGCCAAAGCTTCCCTTTCGCAATTCCACAGACGAGCCTATCGTCTCGAGTCAGATTGATTAATGGGAAAGGAGCCTTATGCGCGTTGTTTTGTTTGGTGCAACGGGAATGCTCGGTCAGGGAGTGCTGCGCGAATGTCTGCTCGACCCCGAGATCGAAGAAGCGCTGTGCATTCTGCGCCGGCCGACGGGTCAGAAGGATGGGAAGCTGCGCGAGCTTGTGCACTCGAACTTCCTTGATTTTTCGGCAATCGAGGACAAGCTTAGCGGCTATGATGCCTGCTTTTTTTGCCTGGGGGCGTCATCGGTAGGAATGACCGAAGCAGAGTATCATCGCGTAACCTATGACGTGGCGCTGGCGGCGGCGCAGGCGCTTTTGCGCCACAGCTCGAACCTAATATTCCTGTTTGTAAGCGGGACGGGAACAGATAGTACGGAAAGCGGTCGTACGATGTGGGCGCGCGTCAAAGGAAAGACCGAAAACGCCATTCTGAAGATGCCGTTTAAAGGGTCCTATGCAATTCGGCCGGCGTATACTCAGCCGCTGCACGGCATCAAGCCAGCGAGCAAACTATATCGCGGACTTGCGGCAGTCGCGGCGCCGCTTTATCCGCTGTGGAAGTCGCTTTTTCCGCGCCACGTCACGACGACCGAGAAGCTCGGTCGGGCGATGATTTACGTGGCGAAGCATGGGGCACAAAAACGCGTTCTTGAGATTGCTGATTTGAACGCACTTCCAGTGTAGCTCGGCGTAGGGGGACGGCAGTTTCCCAGCAATGGGAATGGTACGTCGCTAGACGTTTGTCATGAATTCCTGGTACATGTAGAAGCGCAGTTCCTATTTGCGAGAGCAGCGCCTGTTTCAGGTTTACTGTGCGCGACCGTGTCGAAATGCTCCGCCTGTAAACTGCTTGGCGCCAAGCTGGCTCTCACCGCTGTGCAAGCTTTGCAGGCCGATTTCAAATTCCCGCTTTAGCGCCGCTGCCGTCGGCAATGGATCGTAATATTGCGCCAAAAGCGCCTGACGATCGCTACGCAGACAGGTTTGCGGCAGTGCGGCGATTTCAGCCGCCAGCGCTTCTGCGGCCGTCCGCGCCGTTTCTGGAGCAACCACACGGTTCACAAGACCGATGCCTAGCGCCTCCTCTGCACAGACCGCACGCCCGGTCAGAATCAGGTCCATTGCTCGGCCTAGGCCGATAAGCTGCGGCAAGCGCACGGTTCCTCCATCGATAAGAGGTACGCCAACGCGCCGGCAGAAGACTCCCAAGGTGGCGGTTGATTCAGCGATTCGCAGATCGCACCACAATGCCAATTCCAGTCCGCCCGCTACGGCGTGTCCGGATATTGCGGCGATGACCGGTTTGCTAAGTTGCAGACGGCTAGGACCCATCGGTGCGTCTCCGTCACAGCTCAATGCGGGCCTGTTTCCAGCAGCAAGTTCTTTCAGATCTGCGCCTGCGCAAAAATGTCCTCCTTGACCCCATAACACTGCGACTTTTGCCTGCGGATCGGCATCAAAGCTACGGAACGCAGCCGTCAGTGCTTGGGCCGTTTCAGAGTCGACCGCGTTGCGAGCTTGCGGACGATTTAGGATGACGGTAGTGACTGCTCCCTTTGTCTCGATTTTTATACAGTGTGGGTTCATCTTTTTTACCGTACCTAGTGTACAGAATTTGAATTTTGCGTAAGCGTTAGCGCTTTACGAGGCCAACATTCAAGCGAATATGCTGGCACGCACTCTTTGGCCGGCGCAGGCATGAATGACGTGGACACATTGACGAGCTCACCGACCCCGCCCGGACCATCGCGTCTGGCGACGCTTCAGTCGCAGCGCTCTTCGAACTCTCCTGCTTTCTAAAGCAATTGCTTGTTGGGGCGCGGCATTCACGCCCCGCCGGTAGTCATAGATCTTAGCGTCTTAATAGACCCAGCCGATCATAAACCTCGGCAAGGGTTTGTCGGGCGATGACTCGGGCCGTGGCAGCTCCGGCACGCAGAATCTCTTCGACCCGGCCGGGGTTGCTAAGCAGCGCTTGCTTGCGCTCTTGTATCGGCCGCAGAGTTTCGATCATTGCGTCGGCCAGGGCGCGTTTGGAATCCACACAGCCAATGCGCGCAGTACGGCAGCCTTCATGCAACTCGGCCACGCGCTCGGCTGATGAAAAGTAGCCTTGCAGCCCGCAGACATAACAAGATTCAGGATGTCCGGGGTCCTTTTTACGCAGCCGCGTCTCATCGGTAAATGCGTTGCCGATTTTTTTGCGTATCGTCTCTGCATCGTCGCCAATGGCGACGTAATTGCCAAGCGATTTGGACATCTTTTGTTTGCCGTCTAAACCCATGATGCGCAGAGGAGTCTTGTGAATGGGTTGCGGCTCGACAAATGTCGGTCCGAAGCGGTTGTTGAAGCGGCGGACGATTTCTCGAGTCAGTTCAAGATGCTGTATCTGATCTTCGCCAACCGGAACATACGCAGCTTTATAAAGGAGGATGTCCGCGGCCATCAGAACCGGATAGGTGAAAATGCCGCAGTTTACGTACTCGGCCCGTTCGCTTTTTTCTTTGAACTGCGTCATTCGCTGCAGTTCGCCCATCGGAGCGACGGTGGCCAGAACCCAGGCCAGTTCCGCGTGCTCGGGCACGTGCGATTGCACAAACAGAGTCGAGCGATCCGGATCGATGCCGCAGGCCAAAAGCTCGGTGGCCATCGTCAGCACTCGGCCGGACATTTCCTGCGGCTCATAGGTCTGCGTCAGCGCATGCAAATCGACGACACAATAAAAGCAGCGGTGACGATCCTGCATGGCGACCCAATCGCGGACCGCCCCCAAGTAGTTACCGATATGAAAGCCGCCGGAAGGCTGAATTCCTGAGAAGACAACATCGCGAGAGATAGCGCTCATGGGCCGCTACTCTAGCAGAGCTTCGATGCACTTTTGTACTTCGTCAGAGTGCCAGTTTTGCCGTTCACTGATTACGTAGTAGCGGACGTTGCCTTGGGCGTCGATTAGAAACGACTCCGGAAATTTTTCAGTTCCATAACTGCGCGGAACTGTGCGGTCTTTGTCCAAAAGAATGCTCATGGTCGAACCGCGCGGAAAAAATGAGCGCACCGCATCCCAGTTTTCGTCGACGCTTATTCCAAGAAGGCTAAATGGCTTGCCTTGCAGGCGCGTCGCCAGTCGTTCTAGCGACGGCATTTCGATGAGGCAAGTATCGCACCAGGTGGCCCAGAAGTTGACCAGAACCACTCGGCCGCGCAGGCTACTCAGCGAAATCGACTGTCCGGCGTGATTTTGCAAGCTGAAGTCGGGGGCAGGCTTGGGCAGGCGGCCAAGAACGGGGTTTAGCGACGCCGGTCGCAGAACCTGGCATGGCGCTTCGCGGTTGCGCCGCAGACCTTCGCGTCCGCGCTCGATGGCATCGGGCAAGCTGGCGGCAAAATGGCCGCTCAAAAGCAGGGTAAGGATGCCGGCCACGCTATAAGCCGCCAGCCGGGCCGATGGCGAGATCGCGACAGACATCGCTTAGCGCCCCCAAGCTCGAAGAGCTCGATGCAATTGCGCAAACCGGCCGTGCATCGGTCTATGCAAGCGATGACGATGCAAAGTCCGGCGCGTGACCATTTCGACTTGCCGCGACATGGTCGTCACCTTAGCACATCACTCCCCAGGTTTCTTGACGCGAAAAAGTCCAGAGTCGCGCAGCGGCCCGCTTCCCGAGTCGGTCACTGGCCGGACCGTGCCGTTACTATTGACGCGAAAAAGTCCAGAGTCGCGTAGCGGCCCACTTCCTGCGTCCGGAACTGGTCGGACCGTGCCAGCATTATTCTGAGTACGAAAGATGCCCGAATCGCTGGGTCTAGAGGTCGAGTATTTTCGATCGCCTGGCAGGCTGGGGCGAGCTTCGCCGCTAGGTCGTGGCTCTATGCTGTTGCGAGATTCACTGAGGAGCCGCGGGTCAGGGGTGATGCGATTATCGCTGGGCAATCGATTTGCCGCGAAGAGCCCACTTGAACTTGGCCGCCTCTCCGCCAAGCGGTGGTGCTCGACCAAAGGGGCCAGCAAACGGCGAACTTGGTTGCGGTCTTCATCGGCCAAGGTCAAAACTTTTAAGGCATATTGCGAAATGCATCGTCCCAGGGCGGCGCGTAAATCACGGATGTTATTGTCTTCGGCCGGCGGCGCCTGCGTCGTGGGGTTTCCGGCCACACCCGCCAGCTTGCTGTAGGCATCCTGAACACTACGGACCTGGCGTAAAAATTCGATTCCGGCCAGCGCATCGATTTCTTCCGTCAGTTTCAGCCTGTCGATAATGCGCAAGCGGCTGCCGCTTTCGGACCATTCTTGCTCAAAAGGCAGCTTCAAAAAGCCCAAACCGTCGGGAAATAGCAAACGGACCAAGTCCTGGGCCCGACGCGCGTAGGGAATTTCCGTGTCGGGTAGCAATGCGTAAGCATGCAGCCGTTCATAAAGCGCCGTCCAGGCATTGTCCATGGCAACGTCGGTGGATGGTTTGCGCGAGCTTGACTGACTGGCCGAGTCGATCACCAATTTTTGAAGGGAATTCAGTTCTTCCCATGCTTGCTTCAGACGAAACAAAGGCGCAAGAAGCGGAGGCGGTGGCGGGGCCGGCGCCAGGTACACAAGAGCCCGACCAAGCGCAAGCATACCATTTGTATCAAGCTGGGGCGGCTCGCTGTAAATGCCTGGGTCAAAGGCTTCGGAATCGATCGCTTTTCCGGCCATTCTATCGTCAATTTAGCACAGCCGACGCTATTTTGGGGATGTAGAGAACAAACACCATCCATTCTGCGCCGCGTTTGGCCGGGGAAGTTTGACCACCGCAGGCCGCTGGTGCTAGCGTCGGAGCGTGGGTTTACAAGCGCTTTTTTCGACCGCCATGAACAGACGTATTCTGGTTGTTGATGATGAGCCCAACTTGCGAAAAGTATTGGGCTCGCTGCTACGCCGCGAGGGCTACGATGTTTTGGAAGCCCGCGACGGTGAAGAGGCCTTAGCGGTCTTGTCGGACTGTCATAGCAGAGACGGCGAAATCGCCTGCTTGATTACCGATCTGCGCATGCCGCGGCTCGATGGCATGACGCTGTTTCGTCGCGCTTTGGCCGATTATCCCGAGCTCAAAGTGATCATCTGGACCGCCTATGGCCGCATTACCGAATCGGTCGAGGCCGTCAAGCACGGCGCATTTGACTACATCGAAAAAGGCGCCGATCAAGAGTACATCTTGCAGGTTGTGCGCAAGGCGCTGTCGAGCTTCGAGCTAGATCAGAAGGCGCCGCGGCCTCATATGAATTTTCATGCCGTGCCGACTAGCCTTGGACGCTTTGGCTTAATCGGGACGGCGCCAGCGTTAAAGCAGTGCTTTGGGCTGATTGAAAAAGTGGCGGATACCCCGTCGACGGTGCTTATAAGCGGCGAAAGCGGCACCGGCAAAGAACTAGTGGCGCGAGCGCTACATGAGCACAGCAGCCGCAAAAATGAAGCATTTATCAAAATTAACTGCGCGGCAATTCCCAAGACCTTGATGGAATCGGAGCTATTCGGCTATGAGAAAGGCGCCTTTACCGGAGCCGTGTCCTCAAAGCCGGGACGCTTCGAGCTCGCTGATCGCGGCACATTGTTTTTGGATGAGATTGGCGAGTTGCCCGTCGACATGCAGGTCAAGCTCTTGCGGGTGCTTCAAGAGTCGGAATTTGAGCGCGTCGGCGGCATAAAGACGTTGCACGTCGATGTCCGAGTCATCGCCGCCACCAATCGCGACCTGATTAAAGAAGTCGCGCAAGGCAACTTCCGCGAAGAACTTTACTACCGTCTGAACGTGGTTCCGATCAATCTTCCGGCCCTGCGCGAACGCCAACAGGACATACATTTACTCGTCGAGCACTTTATCGCCAAATTCAATGAGCGGCTCAAAAAGTCGGTGAGCGGAATAAGTGCCGATGCCCTCGATGCGCTTGTGCGCTATCCGTTTCCGGGAAATATACGCGAACTCGAAAACACATTGGAACGCGCGGTGCTGCTTACCGACAATACGATTCTGACGCTGCATGATTTGCCGGCCACTATCGTTCCGGTTACTGCGGCGGTAATGGGGACGGCGGCCGCTGCTGGAATCGCAGGACCTATGGGGGCCGCGGGAAATGCCGGGGCTACTTTGGCAACGGCCGCGATCGCCGGACGCGCGCCGACCTCGCTAAAAGACATCGTTCGGCAGGAAACCGAGCGGGTCGAGCGCGAAATGATACACAAGGCCCTGGAGCAAACGAGCGGCAACGTGACGCAAGCGGCCAGGCACTTGCGGATTAGCCGCAAGAGTTTGCAGACCAAGATGAAAGAGCTCGGTCTGCGCGACAAAGATTAACCTCGGCTATTAACCGGCGATTTGATCGTTTTTAAATTCCTTGATGAGCGAATTGACCACAGCCGTCAGGCTATTGGTTTGGCAAAAAATGACTCGCTGACGGGTGGCGCTAGGGCCGCGTCGAATGATTTCGGGAAGAAACAAAAGCTCTTCTAAGCAGTTTAAGCGCTTGGCCACGGGCAAAAGCCGCTCGATAAGCAGCTCGATGTCTTCGCCGACTTGGCGACGCTCGCCTTCTTCATCGGCAATGATCATTCCTTCCAAACCATCGCGGGCAGCAATCCAGATGTTTTCGGGAGCCATCCAGTAGCGGCGCATCGAGACCTCGCTTTTGCGCGTGCCGCGTTGCAGCCCTTCGTCAATCCAAACCACCAAGCATTGAATCAGCGCAACCAGCGCCATGGTTTCAACCAGCGTCGGAATGCCATCGCAGATGCGAAATTCCAGCGTTCCAAAAACGGGATTTGGGCGAATGAACCAGTAGCAGTCTTTTAGCGAAGCAATGGCGCCGACTTTTAGCAGCGTGCTGCAGTACTCTTCAAAGCCGCTCCAGTTCGGAAAAAAATAAGGAACTCCGGAAATCGGAAAGGATTGCATGACCCCGGCGCGACAGGACTGCATTCCGGTGTCGATGCCCTCCCAATAGGGCGAGCTGGCCGATAGCGCCAACAGATGCGGCAAGTAGGAAATCATATGGTTGGCGATGGCAATGGCGTGATCGCCGCTTTTGACGCCGATGTGAACGTGCATGCTATAAACGGTCAGCCGCCGGGCCAGCCATTGAAACTTGTTCAGCAGATACTGAAAACGATTGCTCGGATAAATTTTTCGATTGACCCAGCGCTGATAGGGATGTGTGCCCGAGACGCACAAATGAATTCCCAGATCCTCGGCGGCATTCTGCAAGAGCGCGATTCGCTTTTCCAGATAGCCGCGGCACTGTTTTACGTCCGTGGCAATCTCCGTATCGATCTCGATCATGGATTGCGTAATCTCGGCCTTGACCCGTTCTATGCGTCGCCGTTCACACAGATCCAGAAGTTCGATAGATCGTGGCAACAGGTCTAAGGTCTGCGGATCGACCAGTTGAAGTTCAATTTCAACCCCAATGGTCGGCCGGGGCGAGCCTGCGAAGTCGATTGACATGGTACCTCTCTCGAGGCGCATGGGCCGCAGCAAAAGGTAGAAAAAGCTTCTAACCGACGAGTCTAGCTCGAATCCTAGATGGTGCCAGAAGCGCGCTATTTATAAGCGAATGTGCGAGGTCGCCAAAGTGCCCGCGTGCGTACTATGTAGAAGACTGGCTGAGCAGATCGGCCAGCAGGGCTTTGCCAAGGGCCAGACGGTCTTCGCGTTCTTTGTCGCCCTGCCATAGGCGCATCAAACGCTGATCCGGACTGAGGCGCCACTGGGAACGTTTGCCGTCCACAAGTTTGGCCACTTGTGCCGGACTAAGCGGCGTGGTCGG
The DNA here is from genome assembly GCA_964460115.1 of uncultured Myxococcales bacterium. Classification (GTDB taxonomy): domain Bacteria; phylum Myxococcota_A; class Polyangia; order Palsa-1104; family JAEUJZ01; genus JAEUJZ01. The sequence goes on along the minus strand of CAYWPR010000010.1, from coordinate 33,102 downwards.
TCGCAAGGCCAGCGCCAAGCGAGTTTGCGACAGCTCGACCGCTGCGGCGTGCAGGCGCCGGCTTAAGGCCTTGACCACCATGATATCGCCCAGGGTTGCTACTTCATCGGGCGGACTGCCATAGCGGTCGCGCAGCTCGGCCAGGACCGAGGCGATTTCTTCCTCATCTTCCGCCACGGACAAACGTCGATAAAAATCCAGCCGTTGGCCCGTATCGGGCAAATATTCGTCAGGAATATAGCCGGGCAAATCGCAAGTCAGATCCGGATCGGCGGGGCGTATAATGGGCTGACCGCGCAACTCGGCAACCGCTTCTTCCAGCATGCGGGTGTAAAGCTCAAATCCGACTTGCGCGATGCTGCCCGATTGCCGCGTGCCCAAAAGATCGCCGGCGCCGCGAATTTCCAAATCGTGACTGGCGATTTGAAACCCCGCGCCAAGCTCTGAAAAGCGCTGCAGAACCGCCAGACGCTGCTTGGCTTCAGCGGTCATCGCTTCGCCGGGCGGCAAAAGCAGGTAGCAAAAAGCGCGCTGCGTCGAACGGCCGATGCGTCCGCGCAACTGATAAAGCTGACTCAGGCCGAAGGTATCGGCGCGATCCACAAACATTGTGTTGGCGCGCGAAATGTCCAGCCCGCTTTCGATGATCGTCGTACACAGCAGCACATCGGCGCGGCCTTCGACAAAGTCCAGCATCACTTGTTCCAGCGCCTCGGGGCTCATCTGGCCATGGCCGACAAGCAGTCGCACCTCGGGCAAAAGTTCCCGCAGCCGCCGCGCCCATTTGTCGATGGTCTCGACGCGGTTGTGCACAAAAAAGACTTGGCCGCCTCGACTTAGCTCGCGCCGAACTCCTTCGCGCAGCAAGTCGTCGGTTTCACGGGCTACGATGGTACGTATGGCCAAGCGATCCGCGGGGGCCGTGGTGATGATCGACAGGTCGCGCATGCCTGCAAGCGCCATATGCAGGGTGCGCGGAATCGGCGTGGCGGTCAGCGTCAGGCTATCTACTTGAGTGCGCAGCTTCTTTAGCCGCTCTTTGTGCGCAACGCCAAAGCGTTGCTCTTCATCGATCACCAAAAGACCTAGATCTTTAAAGCGCACGTCGCTCGATAGCAATCGGTGGGTGCCGATGACCACATCCACCTGTCCGTCAGACAGTCCTTTTAGCACTTGCAGTTGTTCACTGCGCGAACGAAACCGCGACAGAGTTCCCACAACCACCGGCATGCTCTTCATGCGCTCGCGAAACGTCGCATAATGCTGCTCGACAAGCACGGTCGTAGGTGCCAGCACCGCAACCTGCTTGCCGCCAAGCGCCGCTTTCATCGTCGCACGGATCGCCACTTCGGTTTTGCCATAGCCGACGTCGCCGCAGACCAGCCGATCCATGGGGCGCGCCGTTTCCATGTCCGCAAGCACATCTTGGATGGCGCGCTCTTGATCCGGAGTTTCTTCGAAGGGAAAGGTCGCTTCGAATTCATGAAACATTTGCTCAGCGTCGCCGCCTAGCTGAAAGCTATGTCCGGGCAGGGCTTGACGCTGGGCGTAAATCTGCAGCAGCTCCTCGGCAATCTTTTGCACCTCGCGCGCGACCTTGGAGCGAGTCTTGGCCCAGGTCTCGCCGCCCAGCCGGTCTAGGCGCGGCTCGGTTCCTTCGGCGCCGACGTAGCGCTGCACTTCACCAAGGCGCCAAACGGGCAAGTACAGCGTGCCGCCCAGGTATTCAAGATGCATAAAGTCGATGGCGACGCCGCCTTTTTGCAAAGGCAACTTGGCCAGCCCTTTATAGCGACCGACGCCATGCAACTGATGAACGACATAAGCCCCAGGCTCTAGGTTCTTCAGATCGCCAAGAGCTGGTTTTTTAGGACCGCGGTTAGCTTTGCGCGCCGCTTTTTCTCCGAAGACCTCTGCTTCGCTGTACAGCGCGACGCGATCGAGAGGCAGATCAAAGCCGCGCAAAAGCGGCCCGACTCGCAACTCGATGCGACCAAAGTGTATCGGGTCCGAATCGAGCAAATCGAAGCGGTGCAGCGTCTCGCCACTCGATTGCTCGGCCACTAGCGCGGTCACGCCGGGGCGGTGCAGCACCGGCCGTAGGCCGTACCCTTTTAGCAACCCCTCCATGCGTTCGGCATGCTGCAGACTTGAGCTAACGATGACGCTGCGCACGCCTTCGCTCTGGTTATGGCGCAGCCGCCGCACAAGCGGCATCAGCAATTGCGCATGTTTTTCGGCGCGCGCGCGGGCAATTTCCGCAACCAGCTCACGATGACTTTCGACTGCAAAGTGCAGGGTCGGAATTTCATCCTGCAGGCCTTTGTCATTTTGCGCCGCCGCCAGCGCGCCGCTTGGCGTCTCAGCAATGACGAGCGGCTCGGCTTCGATGATCGCGCCGCCATGCTCGTCATTAACTAGCAGGGCATCCAGTTCTGCCCGCGACAGATAGAAGTCACTTGGTGGAAAGCCCAGCCGGTGTTCAGACAAGCGTTTGTCATAGGCGATAGCGGCCTCGGCCAGGGTATCGCTTAAGGCATCGTAAAGACGGTGCGGTTCGCTTAGATAGAAGGTCGATTGCGCCGGCAAGTATTCGGCAATCGAGGCCATGTGGCTGTGAAATGCCGGGGTCAACGACTCGGCGCCAAAAAAATCTTCGCCGGCTTCGATTTGATCCTGAATTTGCCGGGTGCGATTTGATGGGTGCACCGACAGATCGGCGGCGGCCAAAAGCCGCTCGCGCAGACGGTGCCCCTGGGTCAGAATCGTTTCTCGCACGGGATGGATGAAAATCTCATCGGTTTTGCGCAGCGTTCGCTGCGTCGCCGGATCGTAGAACCGCAGAGATTCGATAAGATCCCCATAAAAATCGATACGCGTCGGAAAGTGATACAGCGGCACAAATACATCGAGCACGCCGCCGCGCACTGCGAATGTGCCCGGGTCTTCGCAAACTGGCGCTCGGGTATAACCACCCCGCTGCAAAAGCTGAATCAGGCGATCGCGATCTTGTTCCTCTTCCGCGCGAATGATGTCGACTAGGTCATCTAAGGCGGCGCGCGGCACGACCCGACGGGCCAGCGCATTTATCGAGGCCACTACCACCTGTCCGGCGTGCGCGGGCCCCTGCGCCAGGCGAAACAGGACGCCCATGCGGCGCAAAACGACGTTGCGCTCGGGCGAAACATCGGCCCATGGACTTGTATCAAAATCGGGCAGGCCGATGACCGGCTCGATGGGGATGGCGGCTCCATCGCTTGTGGAGTTGGCCGCGCCGATGAACATTTGAATGTCTTTGCGCAGCGTGCGGGCTTCTGCCTCATCGGGCACGACGACGATAAGAGGTCGCGCGGACGCCGGCAGTGTTTCAGCCAGCCGGGCGATGGCGAGCGCCGAGAAAGATCCTTCACCACCGAGGCAGCGCAGGCGCTTTACCGACGATTTGTGTAGCGCGACAAGCGTCGCCAGGCCCTGCCGTGCTGGCTGCCTGGCCCCATCCGACAAGCCTTGCAACATGGAGGGTGTTTCTAGACCACAATTCCTTCCGACGCAATCTTACAGGTGCGCTTGTGTCACCTCGCCATCGTTGCTAGCTTCATCCTCTAAGGAGAAAATGGCATGGCGACGGTTCGTATTCCCACCCCTTTGCGCAAGTTCACGCAAGGGCAGGACGTGATTCGTGCAGAGGCGGCAACTGTGGGCGAGCTTATAAGCATCCTGGCCGCCGCACATCCTGGCCTTGGCGAACGCTTGCTTGACGAAAAAGGTCAGATGCGGCGCTTCGTCAACATTTTTGTCGGCGCAGAAGATGTACGCTTTTTGCAAAATCTCGAGACGCCTCTGCCCAAAGACGCCGAAGTTTCGATTGTTCCGGCCATCGCCGGAGGATCTGCCGGTCGCTAAGGCTTGATCGCAGCGTCAGGCGTGATGAGGACGTAGCTCACGACGTCCAGCGACTAAACAAGAGCCCGAGCAAGGTAAAAAGCGCCAAGAGGGAAGCCACCAAAAACGGCCACAGCGATCGACGGGAAGGGGGAGCAATCGGTACTATAGGCACTATCGGCGGAAGCGTGCGTTCGCTGAATATAGAAGCGCCTGTCGCTGTGGCCGCAGCCTGATGTGCCGAAATCGGCCAGGCTTCCGAAGCTGGCAGGGAGGCAAGGGGGGCCAATGGGGGATGAACCGGCACCATTTCGCCCTGCTGTGCTTGCAGACGCCGCGAGACGGCCAGTACTTCAGAGGGAATTGGCGAACGGCCGGTGCTGGCGAAAGGATCGATTTCACGCGGCATTCGCTTTTCAGGAGCAGCCAGAACAAAGGGTTGTGTGGGTCTAGCGGGTGAGGCGGTTTTCGCTGGCTGCACAGCGCGAGCCGGATCCGGGGACCGGCGCGAACTTCCAGGCAATGCCGGCTGCGCGGGCACGGCAGGCAAAGAGCTTTCCGATTTGCTAACTCGCGGCGCCAAGCCAAGTCCAAGCGAGCCAGAGATGGCCGACGAGAAGTCTACAGGCAAGGCATGTAGATCCGCTGTTGGCTCAACCGAGGCCAGTTCGCCGCTGGAAATCGCCCCGGGAGCGATCGGCGGCAGCGGCATGGCGCCTTCTGGATGAAAGTGCGCAGAAGCTTTTGGAGATTGGCGCTCGGCGTCCGGCAAGTGTTCGGCTGGCAAATTCAAGGCGGGCAGTTTCATGCTAGACGCCGAGACCCGCCGTCGCGAGCGCGCTAGAGTTTCTTCACCTTCGGGCCGCTTTTCTTCTTCCAGCAAATCGCGAAACGATACTTCGCGCAGCTCGCCGGACAGCCGAGAGCGCTGCGGCATTTCGCCCGTAAAGGTCGTGCTAAGTAGCGAAGGCGGCGCCGGAAGCACGGGGTGCTGGCCGCTAAGCCGCGGCAAGGGCGGCGGTGTGCCCGGCAATCCTTCGCCGCCGCTGATTGTGCGCCCGCCTATCGTCGTCAGCAAAGGATTTGAGGGATAACCATGGCGTGCTTGCGGCGTGGTACGCGTCAGGGCGGCCAGCGCTGCGGCGCTTATCTCCTGAATCGGGGGCGGCGCCGCAACGATAAATTCTTGTAGCATTTCATCGACGCTGTCGTAACCCTTACCACCGCTGGCGCCGATGCCGCGCAGGATGATCTGGGCCAGTTTCCCGTCCATTTCCGCCGGCAATTTCAGCGCCACTTTGCCCTCTCGGCCGGCCAGCGGCGGAGGCTGCGAAACTGCAAGCTCATATAAAAGCGCGGCGGTTTCATAGATATCGTCGCGAATGGCCTTTTGCAACGCGGCGCCAGGACCAAAGGCTTTGAGGCTGCGCAGTCTTATCGACTTTGTCGGACCAAGTTCAGAGATCGAATCTTCATCGCTAAGAACGTAAAGATGGCCTAGCCCCAGGTCGCCATGGGCCAGCCCCAGCCTGTGTGCGGCGGCTAAAGTGCTAAGCAATTGCCGCCCGACCTGCATGACCTGGGCAAGCGGCATGGGGGCCGCCGACGTGGTAAATTCCGCCGGCGCATTTTCTATGCCATCCGAGCTGCGGGCGCGCTGCGACTCTTCTAATACGTCCGGCAGCGGGCGTGCCGGCCCAAGTTCGGTCACAAGAAAATGAATCGCCGATCCCTGGCTCGCCTTGTGCGGCGCGCGCTGGCTTGCGCGATCCACCCCCTCTTCGAGAAGCTTGAGGACATTTGGATGGTCGATAAGACGCAGCGCATGGGCTTCTTGGGCCAAGGTTTTTAGCGCGGTCGGATCCGGCCCCGGCAGTCCGCGCACGACGTCAATGGCAACGCGAGCACCGCTGTGCACATGGTAAGCGGCGCAGGTCGCCCCGCCAAGCCGCGGCGCCAAAACGCCTTCTATGCGCCAAACATTGCCGATGGTGTCTGGCCACAGCAGGACATGATCCTCCTCGCACATATTGGCGTCTGGAGGATAGCTGGTGCCGCATTCGAAGCATCGCTTTCGCTCTGGCGGAGACATGCGGGTCTGTACAGGCTTCCTTACTTTACCACGAGTTCTGCTCACTCTAAGATAGTGACGAACCCCGCCGCTTTGGTTAGACTGCCCGAATTCTATGTCTGAAGGGCAGGGCGACCTAGTAGACGGTTAATTGCTACAAGATCGATTTTGCCCTTTGCGAGGGAACATGTCGAAGAACACACTCAGCATCACTGACAACCGCACCGGCAAGTCCTACGAAATACCGATTAGCGATGGCACCATTCGTACCCTTGATCTGCGCCAGATCAAGACGGGAGGCGACGACTTTGGCCTTATGGGCTACGACCCGGCGTATCTGAATACCGCGTCGTGCCGGTCGGCCATTACGTTCATTGATGGCGACAAGGGCATCTTGCGCTATCGCGGGTATCCGATCGAGCAGTTGGCCGAACAATCGAGCTACCTGGAAGTCAGTTACCTGCTTTTCCACGGCGAGCTGCCCAATCAAAGCCAGCTTGCGAACTGGGTCGAGCAGATTACCACCCATACCTTCGTTCATGAGAACGTAAAGTCGTTCATCGAAGGCTTTCGCTACGACGCCCATCCCATGGGCATGTTCATCGCCACGCTTGGCGCCCTTTCGACGTTTTATCCCGAGGCCAAGCACGTGCAGGATCGCGATCAGCGGATGAGCAACATCGTTCGCCTTATCGCCAAAGTGCCAACCATTGCGGCTTGGTCGTATCGGCATAGCCTCGGATATCCATTTATCTATCCGAACAACACCTTGTCGTTTGCCGGAAACTTCTTGGCCATGATCAAAAAGATGGCCGAGCCGCACTACAAACCGCATCCGGTTTTAGAGCGGGCCCTCGACGTCCTTTTCATCTTGCATGCCGATCACGAGCAAAACTGCTCGACTTCGACGATGCGCGCAGCCGGCAGTTCGCTTGTCGATCCGTACTCGGCGGTGGCAGCGGCTTCGGCGGCGCTATACGGTCCGCTGCACGGCGGCGCCAACGAAGCAGTGTTGCGCATGCTGAGCGAAATCGGCCACATAAACCAAGTGCCGGCTTTCATCAAAGACGTCAAAGAAGGCAAAGGCGAGAAGCGGCTGATGGGCTTTGGTCACCGCGTCTACAAGAACTACGACCCGCGGGCCACGGTCATCAAGCGTTTGGCGGATCAAGTCTTTGAAGTGACCGGCCGCAATCCGCTTTTGGACATTGCGCTTGAGCTTGAGCGCATTGCGCTGCAGGACGACTACTTTATCAAGCGCAAGCTGTACCCCAACGTCGACTTCTACTCCGGGCTTATCTACCAGGCGATCGGCTTTCCGGTGGATATGTTTCCGGTGCTGTTTGCGATTCCGCGGACCTCGGGCTGGTTGGCGCAATGGTCCGAGATGCTCGACGATTCCGAACAGAAAATTGCCCGTCCGCGGCAAATCTACACCGGCATCGAAGTGCGCGACTATCCTGCCGGCCGTCAGCATCCTTTTGAGCACGAGCGCAACCGCGGCTAATCACGACGGCTGCCAAAACAAGCGCTGCGCCAAATCGATCGGTTTGGCGCGCTTAGGGCTCAATCAAAACACAAATCAAGCAGGTCATCTTGTGCGCGGCATCGCTTGTATGCAGCGCGCACAGGCGCAAAAGCGAAACGCTGCCGACAAGTTCCACACGCAAATCGGCCAGAACCAGTCGCAGCCTACCATTGCCTGCCGAGTCGGCAATCGTGCTTGCATAATCGATCCTTTGTACCGTCGTTCGGCGATGCCCTACGTCAAAATGGCCGGCCTTAGTACTCGGCTGCAGCGTGAAGCTTTCGCAGCGAGTATTCGGAAGAAAAGCATTGTGATAAAGACTTGGACGATCGCGACCGCCTGGATGTTCCTCTAGCTCGACCATCAATGTGGTGCCGAGCGCAGTCAGCGCGATGGGCGCCGGCAGCCAAGGCTGGTCAGCGCCCAAAAGCAGCGGCAAAGGCATTGCGGTAAGTTGCCGCGGAGCGCGAAAAGACAGCGTGCAAATCGATAGATGATGCCCGGCGGGGCCGCGTAGGCGCTCTGTGTGCTCGGGACCGGGAAGCGGGACCGTCACGCTCAAAAGCGCGGTCGGTGCCACCGGGACGAAACCAAGGGTCGAATCGGGCCCTTGCGCAGTAGAGATCGGCGGCGCCACTTCTGCCGGACGCGCTAGCGGCTTGGAAACGGAACTGTTACGACGGGCAGGCTCGCGACGCGACAACAGCGGTTTGGGAACGCGGCTCAGCAAGACCGGAACGATGGCATTTAAATGGATGTCTAGTTCCTGCAAAAAACGCGCAATCGCCGAGATATTGGCAAAGCGCCCGCCTGCCTCTTGCACGGTTTTGTCGAGCTCAAGCGCCAATTCCGCGGCACTTTGAAAGCGCTGCGCCGGATCTTTGGCCAGGGCTTTATGCACCGCCGCCTCTAACTGCGCCGAGGCCTGCGGACAAAAGCTGCGCAGCGGCGGTACATCTTCGCGTACGACTGCATAAAAAGTCGCCATCAGGTCATCGCGCTGAAAAAGCGGCCGATCGCAGCACAGCTCATACAGTACGACGCCCAGTGCAAACACATCGGAACGCGCATCAAGCGACCGCCCTTGAATCTGCTCCGGAGACATATACGCCGGCTTGCCTTGCAAACCTTCATCCTTTTGCACAAGCCGCGTATCGGCGCGCGCCACTCCGAAATCGATGACTTTGAGCAGCCCTTCGGAGGTGCACATCAAATTAGAAGGCGACACATCGCGATGCACGACGTGCAATAGCCGGCCGCCAAGGTCGCGCAGGCTATGCGTGGCATGAAGTCCGGCACAAGCTTGGCTTAGCAGCGCTGCGACCAAATCCGGCGGCATCTTCTTGCCGACGTGCCGTAGCTTGTTACGCAAATGCGACAGGGTGATTCCGCGCAAGTGCTCCATCGTTAGAAACAGGACGCCGTCGTGCTCGCCGACATCGTAAATTTTTACGACGTTGTGATGGTTGATCTCGGCGGCGATGCGCGCTTCGTCCAAAAACATGGCGCTGGCATCGACCACGTCAAAAAGCTCGGGCTGTATCAGTTTTAGCGCCACAGGCCGATTGAAGCCGCCAAGGCCGGTTTGACGGGCCAAATAAACTTCGGCCATTCCGCCGCCGCCCAGTCGCGCGATCAATCGATAGCGCCCAAAGGGGACGCTGATGCCTACACCAATGCGGCAATGGGGCCCGCCCTGGCCCAAAAGTACGTCATAAACTCCGGGCGACAACAGCTTCGAAGACTCTAAAGGAACACGCTCGGCCACGCCGGCTTGGTCCAGAAATGTTCCGGCCGTGCTGCCGCTGTCGCCTAGTTCATAGCCATCGCCGTCTCCGGAAGCACGTAGCTCGGCATGAAAGCGCGACACTCCGCTGTCGGGCAGCACCACTTCATTGGCCGGGTTTCGGCCCAGACGAATGCGCTCAGCGTCAAAGAACCATAACTGTTCGCCACAGCGGGCCCCCGACACAACTTGTATTTCGACGACGTTGCCAAGGGTATTAGGCAGACGCTCCATCCCTACAGGCCAAAACGGGCCAACTTTTTGTGCAGTCCTTCTCGCGTAATGCCCAGGGCATCCGCGGCGCGCGTCTTGTTTGCGCCGTGTTCGCGCAAGCACTGCAGGATGAGAAAGCGTTCCACCTCATCCATCATGTCCTTGAGCGGTCCTTTTTTCGGCGCGATGCGATCCACGACGCTTTCGGCTTGGCGCAGATGCTGAGCCAAAAGGTCGGGCGCGATGAAATGCTCGGGCTCGACCTGAATGCACAGACGTTGAATTTCGTTTTCCAATTCGCGCACGTTGCCGGGCCAGTTATAGCTGCCAAGCTGCGACAGCGCATCGGGAGTAAAGCCGGAAATCGGCTTTTTCAGCTCGCTCATGTACTTTTTCAAAAAGTGTTCCGCGAGCAGCGGAATGTCTTCGCGGCGTTCGCGCAGCGGCGGCAAGCGAATCGGAAACACTTTCAGCCGATAGTACAAATCCTGCCGAAAGCGGCCCTCTGTCACTTCTTTTTCCAGCGAGCGATTGGTGGCGCAAATAATTCGCACATCAATTTTGCGCGGCGTAGTGGCCCCGACCGGACGAATTTCGTTTTCCTGCAGCACGCGCAGCAGCTTGGCTTGCAGCCCCATCGACATCTCGCCGACTTCATCCAGAAACAGCGTGCCGCCATCGGCGACTTCGAACAGCCCCTTTTTATCGCTGTCGGCGCCGGTAAAAGCCCCTTTTTTATGTCCAAAAAGTTCTGATTCCAGAAGATTTTCCGGCACCGCGGCGCAGTTTTGCGCGACGAAAAGTTTGTCACGGCGCGGACTTTGATAGTGAATCAGCGAAGCAATCAGTTCTTTGCCGGTGCCGGTTTCCCCTTCGATGCATACCGTCGCGCGGGTGCTTTGCACCTTTTCGACTTGGCGCAGCACTTCGCGCATGGCCGGGCTGTGGCCAATCGGGGCCGGGGCGCGGCGCTTTTCTTCACGGCTTTTCAAATAGCGGTTTTCGCCGCGAAGCTGTTCTTCTGCGGCACGCAAGCGCAAAAGCAGCCGCGCATTTTCGATGGCCAAAGTACACATTCCGGCCAGCACCAGCAGTACTTCTAAATCTCGTTCGCGAAACATCGCAGAAGTACTGCGGTTATCGCACTGGATGACGCCGCGAATGGCATCGCCGTCCCACAGCGGCACGCCGATGATCGATTGAATGCGCGCACCCATGATCGATACGGCGTTGGCCAAATCCTGTGGTGCATTGGCCACAAGCACCGCCGCTCTTTCGCTAAGAACTCGCCGTACGACCACCCGCGAGGTGCGAATCGGCGCCGCGGACTTGTCGGCTTTGGCTTCCGGCTTGCGCGCCGAGCCAAATACCGTGGTCATGCGGTTGTCGCCCGCGCCCTCGTCCAAGTCGATGGCCACGTGAGTGGACTGTGGAACCAGTTCAAAGACTGCATCGGCAATGCCTTCGAACACGGCCAAAAGTTCCAACCCGCGGCGGCCTAGCTTCTTAGAGACGCCGAGCAGCACCGCGGCAAGCTGCGGATCGCGCTCGACCTTGCCGGCGACTTCCTCGGCTTCGGCCAGAGCCAGGCGCGCCACTACCCGGCTGGTATCGTCCGGCTCGGTGTCAGAAAGCACCGCTGCTTTGCGCGCCGTATCGATGCGCAGCGTCGGCGTAGGTGCGGTCATGGCGCCGGATTCATCGGAATTTGCCGAACTCGCCGTGGCCGATCGAAATAGCACGGCGACCGGATCCAGGGGATCGCCCAAAAGCAGCTTATCGCCCTCTTCCAGGGCAATTTCAAAGCCCTGGCCCGCATCGACGGGCACTAAATCCCCATTTTTGCGCAACAGCCGCGAACCGTTGGTCGAGCGCAGATCTTTATAGATATAGCGATCGTCCTCTACAAATACCTGGCCGTGTTCACTCGATAAGTGTTCTTCGGGCAGGCTAAGCTGGTTGTGTGGTGCGCGACCAATCGTGATGCTAAGCGCCCCCGGCGGCGCGCCGATTTCTGACGCCGGCGCACCCTTTTTGGCCGCTTCAAGGAGCAAGCGCTGACCGCGCCGCGCTCCCGAGAGCACTTCCAGAGTTTTAGACGATAACTTTATGGGCGTGGTTTGGTTGGCCATTTCGAATCAACCGTTCGCACCATATCACTCTAGATTCCAGACTAGGTCCGTCTTCCCGACCGGACCGACAAAGCGCAGGATCAGTTTGCAGGGTTTGCCCGTCGTGCAGCCGACCCCCGTGGCCGACGCCGGCAGCGGCGGAAAGCGCAAGCGCCAAATGCGCTTATAGACATCAGGGGTTTCGTCAAAAAGCGCCGTTTCCAAGCCTTCGCCACGCCCCACCGCGGTGACCTCTAAGGGCAGCACTTCTTCGACTGTGTCCTTGGGCTCCACCAAAAGCGCGATGCGCCAGCGTCCGCGTTGCGGCGTCAGATCGTTCCATTTGGCGTCATGCGTCGCAGTACGCACCCAGAAATTCAGGCCGGACTCTGCAAGCTGCATCTCAACCGTTTCGATGCGCGACCGCTCAGCGGGATCTTTGATGCTGTAGGTATGCAGATAGCGGTCAATGTAGGCGCGCTGAAAAGCGCGCGAGCGCAGCGTTGCGCTGACCAAAAGCGTGGTGTCTAAATCCTGCCACGCCACGGCGGTAGCCTCGCGGGTCCAGCGTGCATAAGCCGCCTTGTAGGACGTGCCAGGGGGCTCGACATTTGCGTCAAGCCGCAACCGCGGGCTGGCGCAGCCGACAATACCTATGATGCTGGCCAACTCTGCAAAAGCAAGAAGGCCAGCTGCGACAGTTTGAACCGACATGGCCTGAGTATATCGCCATGCCTCGCCGAAGTCGCCGCTGCCGCGATATCATGTAGCTAGAGATGGTCTGACATCTTGGATCGAAGGAGGAGCTAAATGGCCACGACCGGGAAGCGCCGAGATACCTATGCCGCCTATATGTTCATGGTCAAGATCGGCAAAGACGCATGCGCGTACTTTCGTTCTGTCAGCGGCTTGAAGTCCGAAGCCGAGGTCGTGGCGTTTCAAGAAGGCGGCACCAACGACTATGAAAGAAAACTGATCGGCCGGACCAAATTTCCCAATCTGGTGCTCAAACAAGGATTTGCCACCGACGAGATGTGGCACCGTCGGCTGCATTTTATGAGCAATTGCAAAGAAAAAATTACCCGCTTTAGCGGAAACATCATTCAGCTTGGCCCCGGCAATACTGAAGTGCGGACCTGGCAGTTTGAGCGAGCCTGGATTTGCAAGTGGGAAGGCCCTGATTTTGATTCCAGCAAAAATGAAATTGCCATCGAGACCATCGAAATCGCGCACGAAGGGCTGACGCTGCTTGGCTCTGGCGGTGGCAAGCCACCCAAATCGACGGCAGGCGGTGGAACTCCATCGACCGGGGGGGTCCCCAAGGGCGGAATGCCCAGCATTCCGCCGGTGAGCTTACCACCCCTGAGTATGCCGCCATTGAACCTGCCGCCGCTTGGGGGTTCGGGGTCTTCGTCAAACAATTCTCCGCCACCGCCAAGCAGCCCGCCGCCAAGCAGCCCGCCGCCAAGCTCGCCACCGCCGAGTTCGCCGCCGCCACCGAGTAGCCCGCCGCCGAGTACTCCGCCACCGAGTACTCCGCCGCCGCCGAGCAGCCCGCCTGGTTCGGGCGAAAAGCCCAAGCCCAAACAAGAGCCAAAGCACCAAGGCGATTCGACCGATCCCAAGCCTGCTGAAGGCAAGGATAAGAATACTGACGGCAAAGGCAAAGATAAGGGGGCAGAAAGCAAGGATAAAAACCCCGAAGATAAAGATAAGAATACTGACGGCAAGGATAAGAATTCGGACGATTCGCCGACCAACGATTCAGACGACGCCAATAGGGGCAAGCCGCCCCGCGATGAGCCGCCAGCCACCGGCCCGAATTCCGAGGAACCAAGAACCGGGAAGCCACCCCGCAGCGAGCCACCGGCCACTGGTTCAGAATCGGGCGAAGCGAGCGGTGGCAAGCCACCCCGCACCGAGCCGCCGGCGAGCGGTCCAGATTCAGAGGAGCCGGCGCCCAAACCCGCGCCGCGCAAAGAGCCCCGTCACAGCGACCAAGAGCCGAAGTAAACCGCCGCCGAGCGGTCTTTGCCGCTCAATCGTCGAAATTTTCAAGCAGCGCTTCCGCGAGACCTCACGATAAAAGGCGCTGCCGCCTCTCTTTTCTTTTTCTCGTGCTCGACTACACTGCCGGCGACAGATGGACCGCGCTTTGAACCAGCAAGGACGTTCTTTTCGCCATCGCTTCGAAGGACCGTTTTTTCGTCGCCTGATGCTTGGGGGCATAAAACATATGCCCCTTTTCCTAAAGCGCCTGACCATGCCGTTTTGGGCTGGCCTTTTTTATGCGCTTTTGCCCAAAGCCCGTCGAGCTGTTGATAAAAATCTACGCAAGCTGCTAGGCCCAGCCTCGTTTCTGCAAGAGCAACAGCGCAGTTTTCGGCTGTTTCGAAATTATGCACAGATGATCAGCGACACCTATTCGCTGCATCTGGATGTTCCCATCGATATGGAAGTCGTCTCGATCGGACGCGACAACGTAGTGACGGCGGTGGAAAAAGGCTGCGGAGTGGTCGCCGTCACCGGACACCTGGGCATGTGGCAGGTGGCGCCGTTTTTGGCGGATTGGCGGGGGCTGCCGACGTTTTACCAAGCCATGGCGCAAGAGCCAAACCCCATGGTGCAGGCTTTTGAAGAACGTTTTCGCGGTCGCTTTCGCATCATCTATACGACCGAAACGCCCTTTGCTGTGCTGCGGTTGGCCAAGGTGCTGCGAGAAGGTGGCGTGCTTGGCATGCAGATCGATCGCCACTTAGGCGGGCAGACGATGGAGCTGCCGTTTTGCGGGCAAACTGCTTGGTTTTCCACCGGAGCGGTGATGTTGGCGCGGGCGACAGGCGCACCTTTGGTCCCGAGCTTTTTTATCGTAGAAGAGCAGGCCGGAAATCGGCGACGCGTGGCGCACTACTTGGAAACGCCCATCGAAGTGGCGCACACCCGCGATCGCCAGGCCGACATCGCAGCGGCCATGACCAAGCTGATTGCCGTCTATGAACGTTTCGTGCTGCGCTCTCCCACCCAGTGGTATCACTTTTACGATTTTTTTGCTCCGCCGGCGGCCGAGCCCGCTGCCAATTTGCCGACGCCGCTAAATTCTGCTGCGGCGCCAGTACCGGTACAAGACACGCCATGAAGCCGCGAGTGGCCATCACCGGCCTGGGTGCAGTCTCAAGCTTGGGCGTTGGCGTTTCGCCTTTTTTTGAAGGCTTGCTCGCCGGCGTTCAAGCTGTGCGGGGCCATGCAGAATTGGCTGCCGCCGGTTTGGGAACGCTTCCAGTGGGCATTGTTTCGCTGCTCGAATTCGCGGATTTGCCCAATTTCGCGCCGAGCAACGTACTTGCGGGCACAGCGCGTGCGCAGCGGCTGGCCGAACTAGCCGCGAAAGAGGCCTTGGCCGACGGCGGCTGGCCTCAGTCTGGGCAATCCGCCGCGCAGCGCAATGCACCTCGACTTGGTTTGTGCATCGGAACCACGCTGGGTGAAAAAAATGCTTGGCTACAAGCGTTGCGCCGGCAGGCCTTGCCTCCGGCTGGCGATGGCGCAACGGCGATTTTAAGCGAGCCCACAAGCGGGCATTCGCCAGTGGACTTCGGCTGTGCCGCGCCCGCCCGCTGGCTTGCCAAGCAGCACGACATCTGTCGGATGCAGGTCATTTCGGTTGCTTGTGCATCGTCCAATGCTGCCATCGGCGTGGCATTGAACTGGATCCGCGCCGACTTGTGTGACGCGGTGCTTTGTGGCGGGGTCGATGCGCTGCAGGATTTTGTCATCACGGGATTTTTGGCGCTGCGGGCCCATGCACTTTTGCCCTGTCGTCCTTTTGATGCCGAGCGCTGCGGTATGAATTTGGGGGAAGGCGCGGCTTTTGTGCTGCTTGAATCCGAATGCCATGCGCAAGCGCGCGGTCAGCATATTCGTGCGTATCTAGACGGCAGCGGCCGATCTGGCGATGGTCGCCACATGACTGGACCGGATCGTGAAGGCAAAGGGGCCGCGCGCGCCATGCAAGCGGCGCTGGCCGATGCCGGGCTCGATGCGGCAGACGTCGATTTTGTATCTGCACACGGTACGGCCACGCGCTTTAATGACCTGATGGAGGCGCAGGCCCTGCACGCCGTGTTTGCAGCGCGTAGCGCCAGTGTGCCCGTCAACTCCATCAAAGGCGCCATCGGCCACAGCCTGGGTGCGGCCGGCGCTTTGGAAGCGGTCATGGCGGTGCGAATTCTTGAAGAGCAGCGCATTCCCCCCACGGCCGGACACTCGCAGTGCGACCCGAACATTGCATTAAATATTGTGAGCGGCGCGGCGCGCGCGGCCAAAGTGCGCCATGTGCTATCGACTTCTTCGGGATTTGGCGGGCTGAACGCAGCCCTGCTTTTCAGCAGCGCTGCAACCGACGCTGCTTGCATTGGGACGGGCTAAGGATGCCGGCGCGGCCTTTGATGGATGCATGCACAATTTTGGCTGCCGAGATGCTATTTCCGGCGATCACGGAGTCATTGACGACGCAGCTTTTGGCCCATGCGCCTAGTGAGCGCAGCGGTCAGCTTTCGCGCATGGACCGCCTGTGCGGGCTGGCTTTGTGCGCCGCCGACCGAGTCCTTTTGACGGGACCAGCCGTCGGCAGGCTATCGCCCCTAACCACTGCCGTGGTGCTGGGCACGGCACAGGGATGCCACAAGACGGATGAGGAGTACTATCGCGGCGTGCTCGGCGGCGAACCAAGCCCCAGGCTGTTTGCCTACACTTTGCCCTCTTCGCCCATTGGCGAAGTGTCGATTCAGCATGGGCTGCTCGGCCCAAGTTTATGCATCGTCAGCGGTCGTACCGCCGGCCTTGAGGCCCTCGGCGAGGCGCAATTGCTCTTGTCTTTGGGAGACGCAAGCGCCTGCCTGGTTTTGGCCTGCGAAGTCGCCGCCCCCGCGGTTTTTGAGAATTCGAAAGATGCGGCTTTGTGTGATGCCGCCGTTGCGGTGCTTTTGACTGGGTCGGCAACGGCTCTCCCGGAGTGCGGAAACCAGATACTTAGCACCGCGCTGGCCTATCGTCCGGGCGATTCGGCAGCAGCATTGCGCGTAGCGCTGGACGAGCTGCAAATTTCCGCGGCGGCGCAGCGCGATATCCCGCTACTTTGCGATGTACAGACACAAGCCTTTGTTGCAAGCGGTCTAGGTACGGTGCGCGTCCTAAAGACAGCCAATGCCGGCGCAGCGACTCCTTTGGCGACCTTGGCCACGGCAGCGGCTGCCGATGACCTTTTTGATTTTGTCGTGCTGGCTGCGGATGCGGCCGGTCAAGCGGCGGCGGCGCGTTGCCAACGTATCAGATCCGCGACTTCTCGAACGGCACCGCTGCCGCCCGGGCGCTTGGTGACATAATGGACGGCCTGCCGTACTTCTGTGACCGCATCGGGTACCGTGGCGGCTAGGCCAACGGCCTGCAAAAGTGGAATATCCGTCACTTCATCGCCGATAAATGCTGCTTCCTCAGGAACGATGCGAAGTTCTCGGCAGAGCTCGCCAAAGCGTTCCAGTTTGTTCTCGACCGCAAAATACGCTCGAGCAATTCCCAAAGAACGCGCCCGGGCCTGTCCGCCGGATAGAGCGCCTTCCGACAAGATTGCGACTTCCACGCCGGCCTTCATCAGCAGTTTGATACCGACGCCATCACGTACCGCAAAGCGCATTCCCCACGAAACGCTATGGGCCGATTCGCCAAGATAATAAAGATGACCGTCAGAAAGCACGCCATCCACGTCCAAACACAATAACTTGATGCGGCGTAGCCGCAGCAGTAGCTCGGCGCTGACCGCAGTGCTTGTTTCCGCGACCGGCAGCGAGGGATTCGGCACTTTTATGCTCATTTCCAGGAATCATGCCAGCTATCGCGTGGCCAGAAAACATGGAATAAACGGAGCTGTGGCGGTGTTTTCGCCTAATCAAAAGGATTTATGGACGAGCATTTTTCGATGTCGTCGGTGCCGGTCATCGCGATGGCCAATCTCAGCAAGACCTATAAAACAGGGGACATCGAAGTACATGCCCTGCGCAGCATTGAGCTAAGCATCAAGCGTTCCGAGATGGTCGCCATCATGGGGCAAAGCGGTTCGGGCAAGTCGACCCTGATGAACATCATCGGGACGCTCGACCGGCAAAGCGCGGGCAGTTACCGCTTGGATGGCGTGCCCATTGAAGAACGTAGCGACGTTGAGCTGGCCCGGCTGCGCAATCAAAAGATCGGCTTTGTCTTTCAGTCTTTTAATCTGCTGGCGCGCCATACGGCGCTGGCCAATGTCGAGGTCCCGCTCGTTTATGCTCGCGTTGGCAAGGCCGAGCGGCAACGCCGCGCCGAACAAGCTTTGCACCGCGTCGGTCTGGCGGATCGCATGGATCACCATCCCAATCAGCTTTCCGGCGGGCAACAGCAGCGCGTCGCAATCGCGCGGGCCATCGTCACAAGTCCCGTGTTGCTGCTGGCCGACGAGCCGACCGGCGCCCTCGACAGCGAGATGACCCTGCAGATCATGAAGCTATTTTGTGAGCTGCATCAAAGCGGCATGACCGTGGTTTTGGTCACCCATGAAGCGCAAGTCGCTTCCTATGCCCAGCGCATCATTCGCTTTCGCGACGGTCGTATCGTCGCTGATGAGCAAAATTTGGAGCGAGTAAATGTCTTTGCCTAAAGTTTGTTTGGGCTTAGGGATATTGCTGCTGTCCGCGGGGGCCTCGGCCCTGCCGGAGCCCGCTGCGGCTTCGACGGTTGCCTTGTCGCGGCAGCTTTCGCTACACGAAGCCATCGATCTGGCGCTACGCACCGACCCATCCATTCTGTCTAGCGCCGCAACGCGCGAGCGCGGCGATCTGGCGGTGCTGCGGGCACAGCTTGATCGCTTTTCGCTGAATGTTTCTACTTTTCTGACCGAGCAGTGGCGCGCCAGCAATCTTGGCGGAGTGGCCGCACCGCCGACTTGCGCAGGCATTGTTTCGACGGGGCCAATTTCCGGCGGGACTTTGGTGGCGCCGGTGCAGCTTTTTTCTACGCAAGGCGGAACGCTGAACAACCCCACGGCTGCCGAATGTTCGGCGGCCATGGGGCAATACATTCAATCGGATGTCATTTCGCAAGGCTGGCTGGGGCAATTCAATTTGTCGGCCAACCTGCAAGTTCCGCTGTTCAGCGGTTTTCGCGTCACTGCGAACGTGGATCGCGCACGGCATACGCGCGATGCCACGGTGGCCAGTGTGCAGGATGCACAGCGGCTGGTGGCCATCGGGGCGCTGCGCGCTTATTTTACGGTGCGGCGCATCGAGGTACAAAAAGTCGTTTCCGAGCAAGCCATCGCCCGCTACGACGAATCGGTGGCAGTGGTTTCGGCGCGGGTGCGCGCCGGGCTGGCAGTGCCTGCCGATGTCAATCGCGTCGAAACTCGACGCCAAGCCGAGCTTTCGCGACTGGCTGACCTAGTGGGAAGCGCCGCCGAAGCGCGGGCGCAGTTGGCAGTGGCTCTGGGGCTAGGCAATACGGAGCTGATTCTGACCGAGTCGGTCGATTTGGTGCCACCTCCGCCGGCTGGGGCCGTGGATGTCGAGTCTCTGCTGACATCGGCACTGCATGAGCGTCCGGATCTGCGCGCAGCGGAATTTACGACCTTGGCCGCCGCCGACTACGTGCGATTTCAGTTTGGCAACTATTATCCGCAAATCAGCCTGAGCAGCTTGCTGCAGTTTAGCAACAATCCCTATAACCCACTTATCGGAGCCCGTGTTGCCAACGCCACCGCCAATCCGTTTACCAACATCACCGGGTCGATATTTGTCGGTGGAACCTTAAGCCTCAACCTGTTTGACACGATGAACACTTGGACTGGCGTGCGCGATGCGCGCCTCGATCATCGGCGGCTTGTGGCCGAACAGCGGCGCATCGGCCGGCTGGTGGAAGCCGACGTGCGCACGATGCATGCTCGGCTTTTACATTACTACGGAATGCGCGAGCCGCTTGTGCGAACGCGAGATATTGCACGCGACAACCTGAGCATTACCGAGCGGCGCTACAAAAACGGCGATGTCGCGATTCTTGATTTTATCGATGCACAAGTGGAAGCACTGAATGCCGAAATCAATTTGGCCAATTCGGCGGCGATGATTGCTCAAACTTGGGGCGAGCTTTACTTGGCCGCGGGGCGGCTGCCTCCATAATGCGGATCGGCGGAGAATGCAGATGAAAGCAGGCAAGGCGTTCAAATGGATTTTGGGGATATGCGTGCTGGCGGCGCTAGTCGGCGGCGGTCTTTTTTGGCGAAGCCGCGCAGGGCAGGGGAACGTCGTAGATCCGACGCTTATCGCCAAGGTTCAGCGCGGCGACTTGGAAATTGCCGTTGTCGAGCTTGGCAAGATCGAGCCGCGCGAAAAAGTCGCCGTTAAATCCAAGGTAGCCGGCCAAGTTGAAAAGGTTTTGGTCGAAGAGGGAATGAACGTCAAGCAGGGGCAACTTTTGCTGTGGCTAGAGCCGCAGGAATTTCAGCGCAGCGTTGTCCGTGCCCGTCAGGATGTAGACAAAGCGCAGGCCGCGGTGGAACTGGCGCAGCTTATGCACCAGCGTCGTATACGCGGATTGGCCGACCGCGCCGTTTCGCAATCCGACGTCGATATGGCCGAAAACGACTACCGCACCAAGCGCATCGCCCTGGAACAAACCAAAGAGGCGCTGCGCGTCGCCGAGGACCAGTTGCGCTATTCGCGCATCGTTTCGCCCATCGACGGTACCGTCATTCAACGCGGCATTCGCGTCGGAGAAACGGTTGTTCCAGGCACCATGGCGACCATGGACGACCGCTCGCTTATGACCGTGGCGGATTTGTCGGTGCTTTTGGCCAAGGTCGAGCTGAACCAAATCGATGTGGCCAAAGTGCAGCTTGAGCAAAAAGTGACGCTGACCTTGGATGCGCTACCCGGCAAAAGCTTTCACGCCAAGGTCACTAAAATTGCGCCGGCCTCAACCCTGCCCAAAGGCAAAGATGTAGAAGTCTTTCCCGTCGAAGCCACGCTCGAAGGTGACAATCTAAAAGAAATCAAACCGGGAATGACCGCCGACATCAAGATTCACGTCGAGACCAAAAAGAACATTCTAAAGCTGCCCATCGAGGCAATCGTCAAAGAAAAAGGCCAATCCTACGTCAATCAGGTGGTGCACGAGCCAAGCGGGCGCAAAGGACCGCCGACAAGGCGCGTCGAAATTCAAGTCGGAGCGCGCAATGATCGCGAACAGGAAATTGTCGGTGGTTTGGCCGAAGGCGCAGAAGTGCAAATCAAGCCCCCCTCGGCAGAGGCCAATGAATTCAAATGATTGGCGGGGCAGATATCCATGTGGTTTGAGTATTTGCGCATTGCCTGGGCGGTGCTGCGCGGGCATGTATTTCGTTCTCTGCTGACCGTCATTTCGATTTTGATTGGTTCGTTTTCGATTGTGCTTATGACCTCGCTCGCCGAGTCGGGCTTGGGGACGCTGACGGCCAGCATTGAGGAGCTTGGCGGCGCGCGCTTGATTTCGCTATGGCGCAAGCCGCCCGAGGTGATGGAAAGCAAGCAAGCCTCGTATCAGCGCGGCATCACTCGCTTGGATGTACCCGTGCTCTCGGCGTTGCCGCATGTTGCCTCGGTCACGGCGTTTGTGTCCCTGCGCAATCGCGCCCTTTATGGCGACAACGGCAAACCCTTAAGCGGCGATTTGGTAGCTGCCGACCCGCAGTTTCTGCCATTTTTTCGCTACCGTCTGCGCGAAGGCCGACTGCTCGACCAGGACGACATCGCGCAGCACAGCCGAGTTTGCGTGGTCGGAGACAAGCTGGCCGACAAGCTGTGGGGAAAAGGTGAGCAGGTCCTTGGGCATACGGTCACCGTCGCGGGTATACACTGCCGCGTCGTGGGCAGGCTGGCGCGGCTTGACCGCTGGGGCATAGGCTTTGGCTGGGACTGGGACATGGTCCTCGTGTTGCCGATGGAAACTCTGGCTGATCACGAAGCCGCCGCTGTTGAATCGGGTCGGCGTATCTTTTTGGTCACAGATCACCCCTCGTCTAACGAGATCGTGAAACGCATTGCCAATGCCGTGCTTTTGGAACGGCACCATGGCGTCGATGACTACTCGATTTTTGACTTTGAAAAGCGGCTGGCGGCGTTTTATCGAGTGTTTCTGATTATGAAAGTCATCGTCGGGCTTTTGGCCGGAATCTCGCTACTCGTCGGCGGCGTCGGCATCATGAACATCATGCTGGTCTCGGTATCCGAACGCGTGCGCGAAATCGGCATTCGCAAAGCCTTGGGCGCCAGCGGCGACGACATCGGTCGGCAGTTTCTGGTCGAGGCGGCACTGCTTTCGGGCTTTGGCGGAATGGTGGGGGTGGCCTGCGGAACCGCTGGAACCATCTTGGGCGGCTTGGTGATTCAGCACTTTAAGCCGCGCTGGCTGATTTTGGTGTCAGAGCCGGCGCTGCTATTGGCGCTGGCCTCTTCGGTGCTAATCGGCATCTTGTTTGGCTATGTACCGGCCAAGAATGCCAGCCGCCTGGATCCGGTCACCGCCATTCGCACTACGTAATGATATGATCTTGGCTGATGAATCAGGTCGCTTCCGATAACCTCATCGCACTTCGTTGCGTGCTCGACTATCCGGATGTGGACGCATTTATCAGCCGTTACGGCCGCAACCTGTCAGCACGTGGAATCTTTTTGCCGACGCTTGAGCCGCCTTTGGCTGGAACCGCGGTACGTTTTGAAGTCCGCCTGGCCGATGAAACGCTGCTTTTGCGCGGCGAGGGCGTCGTTGTCTGGCGCGCAACTTTGAAGTCCGGCTCGCCGGAACAGCTACACGGCATCGCGCTACGCTTTTTGCGCTTAGACGAGGCCGGCAAAGCCCTTTTGCAGCGGGCCATTGCTCACAAGGCGACCCATGTCGCGCAGTATTATCAGCCGGTCCGCGATCGGCTGGCCGATGAATCCCTCATGGAGGATTCCAGCGATACGCCGCTGGCCATCGAAAGCGAAGAGGAAGGACTTGGGCCGGAAGAGGTCGAGCTATTGGCGTTGCGTCAGCCACCGCCGCCGCCGCCGCTATTGCCGGCCAAAGAAGCGGTCTGGCGGCTGGGTGTATTGCTGTCGCGGCCCAGACTTTAGAGCGAGCTCTGCGGCTACGCTTCGGCGCTGCAGCTTGCAAACTGTTCCAGCGCGGCGGCGTGCAAGGGGCCATTCGAGGCGACAAGGCCATCGGCATGGTCAAGCTGACCGCGGTAGTTGAGCGGACGGCCCAAAACATCGGTCAGTCGGCCATGTGCTTCTTGCAAAATGATGGCCGGGGCACAGGTATCCCAAAGCTTGGTGTGGCCAGACGGGTTTATGTACAGATCGCGCTCGCCTTGGGCGATAAGACCCAATTTGATGCCGATGGAGCCGATTTGTACCTCATCACGAATGCCGGCGCGTTGACGAAGCTTGGCGACAATCGGCTCGCGAATCGACGCCGACGACACCATGCGCGCGTCGGGAAGCGTTTTGACAGGCGAAACCTGTAAGCGCTGCGCAGTTCCGTGGCCAGAAAGGCCAAAAGCGCCACAGCCGCGCGCCGCGCACCACAGCCGATCGACGGTTGGTTGATAGACGACCCCAAGGGCCGGCTGGCCATCGATAAGCAAGCCGATCATGACCGAATAGCCAATGCGTCCGGCGATGAAGTCTTTGGTTCCGTCAATCGGATCGACCAGCCAGGTTCGCGCCGAACGCATGCGGGCCCCATCATCGGGAATTTCTTCGCTGAGCACTGCATCGCAGGGAAAGGTTCGGCGCAAGGCGTCTACGCACAGATCGCTGACCGCGCGATCGGCTGCAGTCACCGGTTCTTCTCCGGTCTTCCATTCGACGGGAAGCGCACCTGTTACGGCCAGCGGCTCTATCGAATCGCTGGAGCTCGCGCTATTGCCATGCCAGGCGGTGTAGTAGCGATGCGCCAAATCGCCGGCAGCGCGGGTGATGCGACAGGCAGCCAAAAGCTCGGTGCGCAGCGCGCTGCTTGCAGCAATTGGCAAAACGTCGGCGAATTCCAAAGGAGATTTTTGTATCGAAGATGTCACAAGCGGAAGCTTAACTCACAAAACCAACTGATCGATAACTCGGCGCAACGTATCTAGATTGGAAACTACTTCGATGCGACTGACATGCGGCTGGTAATCGCGCATGGCACTGTCGCCAAACATCCAGGAGGCAGGCTGCTCAGGATTGAGCCACAAAACATGTTTGGCGCGCGCGCGCACTCGGCCAAGGGCCCAGGCTTCGGGGGGAAAATAATTGGAACGGCCATCGCCAATCAAAATGACCGTGGTGCGGCTGGTCACCGCTTCCAGGTAGCGATCGACAAATTTGCGCAAAGCTCGGCCGTAATTGCTGTTGGTGTAGACGGGAATGACTTCGCCGCTGAGAGCGCGATCGACCGCTGCGTCGATTTCATGGCGCGAAAAAAGATCCGTTGCCTCGCCCAAATCAGAAACGAAGACAAAACAGCGAACCTTGGCAAACATTTCTTGCAGCGCGTAAACAAACTGCAACATAAACCGCGAGACATGCCGAACTGAGTCAGAAATGTCACAAAGAATACACAATCGCGGTTTTTCAACGCGACGGTGGCGCAGTTTTAAGGCAAACGGCAGGCCGCCGCTTTGCAGCGCATGGCGCAATGTGCGGCGCATATCCAGGCGGCCTCGACGCCGCTGACGCGGCCGCAGCGAGGCTTGGGTGCGCAGTTTTTGGGCCAGCCGCAAAACTTCGTGGCGCAGGCGCAAAAGCTCCTGTTGCGACATTTGGCCAAAATGTTTGTGCACCAAAATGTCGCGGCGCATTTCTTCGGCATAGCGAATGTTGCGCTGATCAAATTGATCTTTGACGTAGCCGCGTACGCGTACGCGCAGGCTGGCAAGGTTTTCCTGTAGCAAATGGGCCACCTCGGCAGCGCGCGTTGTGCCAAGGGCGCCGCTAAGCCCAGCGCTAAGCTGCCCAAGTTGGGCTTGGGCGTCGGCAAAACGGAGCTGATCTAGAACTTGCTGCGTAAAAAAGCCGATTTGCAGCGGATTGACGAGGCGGCCAAAATCCACCCGCAGCCCGGACAGGCGCAAAAGGGCTTCGATGTCGCTTTTGCGCAGCCCCAGCGCCATGCGCACCGTCGGATCGAGGCGCGCTGCCTGATCTCCCAGCAGCGCCAGCAAGCGCTCGATCTCTTCTTCGCTCATGCCGCGATTGCGCAGCTCTTCGACAAGGGGCGATTGCTCGGTGCGCAGAAACTCGCTGGGACGAAAAAAAAACAGCCCGAAAAGCTCGTGAAAGACTTCTAGATCTTCGAAACGTTTGATGAGCGTCGCAGCCAAGGCCGCACGGACGGTGGTCGGCTCGTCGAGGCCCAAGACTTGCAAAGCTGCAACGGCATCCAGAATTTCAGCGGTCGAAGCCCGGACGCCGTTTTTACGCAGCAGTCCGGCAAATTCCGCAATGCGAAAAAGCATCAGATCGGGATGCGCGCGATCAGGCAGATTTCTTCGTCCGTCTGACTGACCGAGAGATCTGCAGAGGCTTCGTAACGAATGCGCGCCAGCCCGGCCTGCGATTGGCCTTCCAGCGACTGCCGCTCTAAGCAGCGTATATAGGCGTCCAGCGCATCGCCCTGGCTGACTTCGTTCACAAAGCACATCAAGGTTTCGCGCTGCTTGGCGGTGGCGCTGTTGGTGACGCTGATCTCAGCCTGGCCACCAAGCAGGCGCAAGTCATAGCGCGCCCACAGCGTCGAAGCGTACTTGGTGGCGTTTTCCAAGAGCTCCGAGGTGGTCATGGCAATTTGGTCGGCCGTCTCGGGCAGCATCGACATCCCGACGCAGAACTCGCGCACAAAATGGCGCAAATTCTTAATATGCACCCAGACAGGTACTAGCTCGATATGTATCCAAGGTGGATTTCTCGCCAGCATTTTGCTACCGCAGAGGCTCCAGGCGCAAAAACGATGGGGCGACGCAAGCCAGGGGCTTTAAACCTTTGCTTTGCCAGGTAATTCCTTCATCGTATTGAAGCACGATGAAGTAGCGATCCGGCTGCGGCTGCTTTTTAATCGCGATAAGCCAGTTTACCAGTGCCTTGATCCCAGCGGAATTCAAGAATTCCAGACCGGTTACATCAAGTTGCAGCAGTCGCAGGCCTGCCGCGACCACCGCCGGATGCACACGCTTCACCAGGAAGTCGTCTAAAGCCGTACCGGCATCGCGGGCATCCGAATCGCCGCGCAATACGACCGAGACAGTGTCGTCAGAGTCGAGGACCTCTCCGGTCAACGCGCCTACATGTAGAGGTTCAAGTCCTAGCCGGTTCATGGATCTAAACTTTTGTCTAGCTTCTATCTAGTCGGTCTGTCTATCGGGTTTGCGTCTTGTCCGACCGTCAGCCTGGCCATGTTTTGGTACAAGCAAGTCCAGCCAACTATTCTTTATCTACAGGTCTCATCAATAGCTTGCCTGCATCTCCGGCGGAGAGCAAGACATCATGCACGTGCCACGAAGATCCTCAAAAAACGCGCCTTGTAAACCGCCTGCTTTTTGGCGCAATCCGGTTTTTTACGCGGCTGAGGCATGACGAGCAACCACCAGGGTAAGGTCATCCTCCAGCTCTTCTTTGCCGGCAAAGCGCGCGACTTCGACGAATAGCGCTTCGCAAATCTCTTCGACATTGTGGCTGTGGTGCTTCTGCACGGTTTGGCGCACGCGGTTGACGCCAAACTGATCTCCATTTGAATTGGCTGCCTCAATAAGCCCATCCGTATAACAGATTAGCGTATCTCCGGGCTTCCATTCCTGGGTATTTGCTTCAAACTTGGCGTCCTTGTCCGATCCCAAGGGCGAGCCCGCCGCGACCAGCGGAATAAAGGGCTTCTGCCCGTCGCGTGGCCGATAGATGAGGGGAAAGGCGTGGGCGCCGCTGGCAAAGGTCAGCTTGCCTTCTTTGTGATCGATGATGGCGGCAAAGCAGCTCATCGTGAACTTGCCGCGCGTGGTCGACGAGATGGCATGGTTCAAGCGGGAAAGCAGCACTTCGGGACGCAGGCTGGCCGCCAGATCTTGATAAAGTTGCTGCGCGCAGCCGTAGGCCATGGCGCCGACCACCGCCGAGCCGATTCCGTGCCCGACCACGTCGGCAAGAACGAGCAGAGTGCGGTTCTCATCGAGCGTAAAATGGTTCCACCAATCGCCGGAAAGTTTGCTGGCGCTGCGATATACGCCGCAAAGCTGCAGGGGGCCGCGGGCGATGCGCCGCACATCGGGCATCAGCGTTTGCTGTACCACTTGCGCATCTTGTAGCTCCTGCGCCATGCGGCTGGCGGTTTCCGAGCCTTCCATTTCGGCTTGCTGCAGCGCTTGAACCTGCTCGGCCATGGCATTGAGCCGCTCGGCGACGCCCCCCAAATGCGGCACATCCAGAGGATCGATGCGGGCTTCAAAATGCCCCATGGCCATTTGCTCGACGACTTCTTGCAGATGCAGCGCTTCCTGGGCTTGCCGGCGATCGGCGGTCAGGAGCATCACCAGCGCCGCGCCGAGCCCCAAAAGGCCTAGGCCGATCGTCAACCAGGCCGGCACCCGCGGCGGCTGTAAGGCCAAAACCACTTTGCTTAAGTCGTCTTCTACACCAGCGGTGGTGACGACCAAATACAAAGTGCGCTGCGATCCTTTTTGCCCCTTAAACGGTTTGACCAAAAGTACACGCTGATCGGCGATCACATCAACCGTGCGCTCGATGCTGCCGGCGGCTAGCGCATCGCGCACGATTTGCTCGGCAGGGCCTGAAAGAGGCTTGCCGATGCGGCTGGCATCCGAGCTGGCACGAACCGTCATTTCGGCATCGTTGTCGATGACCCCGACTTCGACGATTTCGGGATCGGTCTGCACGGCACCGTCCATTTCGGACTGCATCAGCCCCTGATTGTCTTCATACAGGGCGCCGGCCAAGCGGGTGCTTAGGCGATGGGCGCGCTTTTCGGCGCGCTGACGAACCGATTTGTAGGTGACTTCATGGGCGGCTGTTTGCGCCCTTTTTACCGGGCTGTCCGTCAGCGAAACTGCAAGCTGTAACAGCAAGCATAAAATGCCGCCCCCGGCGATCAAGAACGACAGGCGCTGTTCAGACATCAGGATTCCACTCGCCGCAGTACCATCACCGTCACATCGTCCTGGCGGGTGCGCGACCAAGACATCACGTCGTCGATCACGCCGTCACGAATCTTTTGCGCAGAAGGCATGGACAGACTGCCTTGTTTGATGAGCGTATCGCGCAGGCGGTCGAGGTTGTATTGAACGCCCTGCGGGTTTTTGGCTTCGGTGACGCCATCGGTGTAAAGCAGCAAGGCATCTCCGGGGGCCAGCTCTACTTCGTGTTCTTCGATAAACGGCCCGATGTCATCTTGCAGGCCCAGCCAGGTTCCATCGGTCGCCATGGTATCTACCTGATGACTGCTGCGCCTATATACCAGGATGGATTCGTGCGCGCCGGCGTAACGGAACTTGCCCCCACCGACGTGCTTCAAAAGCACCATGGTCATGTAGTTGTCGTCGTGCATGCGGGTGCGCAAATTGTCGTGCAGCGCCGCATTTATGACCCGTAGCACTTCGCGGGGCGAGTATTTTTCGCCAATCTCGGGACTTTGGCGCGAAATGGCCGACAACATGCTTTGCACCATCATCATGATGAGGCCGGGCGTCACGCCATGGCCCGAGACGTCGCCAATGGCAATCCAACTTCCGGCGCTGGCCGTGTGCAGATCGTAGAAGTCGCCGCCAACCTCTTCGGCCGGAACCATGCGCGCGGCCACATCAAAGCCGTCCAGCGCCGGTTGGGCCGGCAAAAGCAAAGTCTGAATGACGGTGGCGATCTCCAGCTCGCGTTCTAGGCGTTCTTTGGAGCGCAGCTCCTCACGCGAGATGCGTAGTTTGGAGATCATGTCGTTAAAAGCCCGTCCCAGGGCGCCGATTTCGTCGCTGCCGCCAACCGGTACGCTTGTGTCCAAATCGCCGCCGGCGACTAGCGTCGTGGCGGCCGCCAAGCGCGATACTCGACGCGACAAAGTATTCGAGATGACAAGTGCCGCCAAGATGGCCACGGCAATCGCGAAAAACCCAAGCTTGAACAAAAAGCTGCGGCTTTTGTAGTAAGACGCCAGTTCTGCGTCGAGCGAGCGCAACATCACAAAGTAGCTTTGCCCGGTGGCTTTGCCGTCGCGGCGCGTCTCTAGCCCCTCGATGGCGGCCAGGCGTACAACGTAGCCATGACCGGCGATGGACAAAAGAGTCGCCTGCACCCGAGCGGGCGCTGCAGCATGGCGGATGGCCTCGGTCAATTCGATGCGATGGTTGTCAAGATAAGGATCGATGGCAGCAGCGGTGATGCGGTCGTTTGTAAACAGCACCAAATCGGTTTCAAGCTCGCTGCGAATGGTGTCGGCTTTTTCATTGTTGAGCAAAAGACCGGCGACAAGTACACCCACCGTGCGTTCGGCCTGCGTAATCGCATTGCTGGCGATAAAATAAAGTTCTCCATCGAGCGGCCAGGCAGCGATGAATTCCTTGCGGGCTGAAGGTGCATCGGCCGGCTGAATCAGTCCGGGCGGAATTCCAACGGGTTTGCCGCGAACCGAAACATTGGCGCGAATCGCGCCGGTAGGACTTGTCAAAAGCATGATGTCAAAGCCGGCAACGTCGCGCATATCGCGCGCTACGTCGGCCACCGTTTGATCATCAACTTCTGCCGAGCCAACGACCGCCTTGAGGCGGGGCTCATCCGCGTTGCTGCGATTGAGCGCCGCCAAAAGTCGCTGCTCTTTGCGCTGGATCACTTGCAAGACCTTGACCTTGTCATCGATCTTTTTGGCCAGCTCTTCGACTTTGGCGCGCCGTTGATAGGTATCAATAGACCAAATGGCCGTGACCACCACCGCGGCCACCAGCCCGGTCATAGTCAGCGCCAGCTTGACACCGAGCCTCACTTATCTTCCTCCGGGCCGCACAGGCAGTGTGAGAGAGATGAATCGAATCACCGTCAGCTCTGGCTCGCCATAGACGGCGCTTAGTTCCGGCGCAGTCGGGGCGGCCAAAAGCGATACGGTGACGCGCGTAGGAGCCGCTGCGCCGCTTGGCACAGCGCCACCCGGCGTGGCAGGAATGGGGAACGATTCGACATAAAGTCGGCCGGGAATCATTCGATGATCCTCGGCGACCCGTGCGGCGCGAAAGAAGGGGGCGGGCTGCCCATTGGCATCGACCAGCTTGATGCCAAAGACATGATCGCTCGTGGCGAGCTTGACGCCATTTTGCGCAAAAAACTCGGCGCGTACAATCAGCCGGCGATCGACAAAGCCAGACGGCAAAGCGTGCCCAGCATTGTGCTGAATTTCGACGGCCAGCTCGCCGGGTTTGCTCTTGGGGGCGATATCGAAACGGATTTGCTTGCCCAAAACCGCCGCGCCGGCAAATACATGGGCGGGGACGTTGGCGCGCGGCTTGGCCCCTTTGGCCACAGCCTCTGTACCGCGCGAAGGCATATGACAGTCCTGGCAGGCTTTGCCTTTGCCGTAAAGTTTCCAGTCGCTGTAGTCCGAAACGACGGGAATATTTTGCAACTGCCCGGCGATGCGCACCGCCGTCAAATGGTGACAGCCCGCGCAGGCCTCACTTTTAGTATGCAGAACGCTATAGGACATATCGTGAAAGTAATGTCCGGTGGCGCCCAAAATCGGTCCATACTTTTTGCCCGAGCTTGGATCAAATTTCATGGTCGCCTGGGTTTTGGAAACCGTCACAGCACTTAGTGTGTGACAGCCATCGCAGGACACGCCTTCGCTAGGACGGCCCGGCAGATCGTCGTGCTGCCCATAAGCCAGGCTGGGCAGGTGGCAGGACTCACAGAGCTCGCGCAGCTCTGGGCCTGCGGCGGCCAGCCCTTTGCGATAGCCGGCAGAACGACTGGCCCGAGAGTGCGCCGACTGGCCCCAGTCAAGGTGCATCTTTTCATGGCATTCGCCACAGCGGCTGGCGCGCACAAATAACGAGGCGTGCGCAGTCGCGCTTGGGCCCGTGTCCGCGGCGGCGGCCGGGGCGGCCATGCCGAGATCGGCCGCTGCGCCCGCTTGCGGTACTGCCGCATCCACTGCCGCCCTTGGTGTCGCCGCGGGCGGTGTGGTTGCAGTCGCCGGCGGATTTTGCACCGAAGTCGGCGGTTCAAAATCGGGTTTGTCATCGCATCCAGCCGCGATAACGGCTAGCGCGACCACAGACCACCATCTATGTAGTCGACGAGCTTGCACTACTTATAGCGATCATAAGGCTGGTTGAATTTGGTCAGGTGGGGCTTGCTGGCCGCGCCTTCCAGAACTTCAAAGCGTATCTCAGCGCGTTTCCCTGGCTCGACTTTGACTTCTTGCCGAGCTGGCTCGCTGCTTCCACTTGTCCACGCTGCAACTTTGTAAGTTCCCGGAGGAACTTTGCTGAGCTCAAACACTCCATCTTTGGCGCTGGTGGTAAAAAACGGATTGTCCAGCACCAGAATCTGCGCCCACATATTGGGGTGAATGTTGCAATACACATCGACAACGCCGGTCTTGTCGAAAGTGACCGACTTGGAATCGCCGGCACGATACAGACCTAAGTCGAAGGTGTTGCCTTCGCTCAGCGAAAAGACGTTATGAAAAAATTTGTCTTCGTTGGGAAAATCCACAACCGAGCCTCGAGTGACGGCCAGGAGGCGCGGCACAAAGGCTTTTTCGCGCTGGGCCATGGCGCGCGGCTTTTTCAGCGCCTGATATTTGCGCGGCACTTGTTCCAAATAAACGACGACATCGCCGCGGTTGCTTTTTTCGGCACCATTGCGATCGCGCAAGACCACTGTTCCACCGATGGTCCCGCGGGCCAATTCTTGCGGCTTTGGTAGGGGCAGCGGCGGCGGCGGGGACGGCGTACGCGGCTGGGGCGGTGGATGATTCACCGACTCAACCTCCGGCGGCGGAGTGTTTTGGACCGGCGGTTGGCTTGTGGGCATGGTGCTTGTGCCTTGCACTGGTTCGCGACCGCGCACGTCCGGGCACTCGCAGGGACAGGGCGTACAAGCCACCGCCTTATATAGATACTTGACCTTTTCGGCCGGCCCAGGTTGCGGCTGTGCCAAGGCCGCGCTAGACCATAAGCCAGCCGTCAGCGCCAAACACAGATTGCCAAGATGGAGCGCCTCTCGAAAAGAGGGATCGCGGAGGGTGCGCATGAGCATGGATCCAGTCATTATTCCAGTGAGGAAGTTCACGGTTCGTCGGACTCACTCATTGCTGGGGTCGCACAAGCTTATTACGAGCCCGTTTGGCTCATTGTATCGCTTTTTTTTCGTCGAACCCATCACAAACTGACAGGATTTACGCAGCCAAGCCCCTTATGACAGGGCCAACATCTTCTCGATAGGGCGCAGCGCCGCCAAGCGCAGGTCTTCGGGCAAGTGCAGTTCGGGAACCAGATCACGCAGCGCCAGATAAACTTTTTCTGCGGTGTTTTTGCGCATGTGCGGGCATTGATTACAAGCGCATCCCCCTTCTGCCGGTGCTGGAATGAATTCTTTATTCGGGGCCCGCTTGCGCATCTCATGGATCACCCCGGGCTCGGTGGCAATGATGAATTTGTTTACTGCGGGCGGGGCCGTGGTCACCGCTTTAATGAGTGCGCTCGTCGAGCCTATAAAGTCGGCATGCGCCAAAACGCGCTCTTCACATTCGGGATGCGCCAGCACCATGGCCCCCGGGTGCAAAAGCTTGAGCTGCACCAGTTCCTTCTCGCTGAAAATTTCGTGCACGATGCACGAGCCCGGGTAGACAACCATATTGGTGCGGCCGGTTTTTTTCATCAGATAGCGGCCAAGGTGCTGATCCGGCGCGAACAGAATTGGCTGCTCTGGGGGATAGCTTTGCAGAATTTTCTCCGCATTGGACGAGGTCACGATGCAGTCCGACATGGCTTTGACCGCCGCCGAGCAATTGATATAGCTGACGGTCACGTGGTCAGGGTACTTGCGTTGCCAGGCTGCCAGGCGATCGGGCGGGCAGCCATCGGCCAGCGAGCACCCAGCGCTTAAATCTGGCACGAGCACCGTGCGCGTGGGATTGAGTATCTTGGCCGTCTCCGCCATAAAATGGACGCCGCAAAATAAAATGACGTCCGCCTGCGTCTTTTGCGCTGCCTGGGCTAGCTGTAGCGAATCTCCGACGAAATCCGCCAAGTCTTGCAGCTCGTCGTCTTGGTAATAGTGCGCCAAGATAACGGCATTGCGCTCGCGCTTAAGCCGCGCAATCGCCTCGTCCAGGTTCGAAGGAATTGCCGGAGGCGCCGGCGTCCTACCGATCGTTTGCAGATTTTCCATAAACCTATTTTACGGATCTATGACCAAAAGGTCGCATGCATCACCAAGCG
>CAYWPR010000009.1:0-120180 GCA_964460115.1 uncultured Myxococcales bacterium | reverse complement strand
TCGACGTCAGACTCTTTCATTCTTAACTCCATGTCGGTTTATCCCGGCGCACTAATGAACTCGCTGCGCCCAGCAATCGTCGAGAACCAAGCTTTCCCATTCCAGCGCAGAATGGTTCCGTTTTCACCAACGGTCCATCCATTGTCCGTACGGTCCATCCATATTTTTTCCAATCGACTGAAGGACTGAACAGCGCACTGCTTCGTTTCATATGGATTCAAGGCCAATTCGATGCGCTGAATCGAGGGCTGATCGGTGAACTCGGCGCGCGCTAGCTGTCCCGCCACGTAGCAGCCATCGCTGTCTTCCACCATCGCTTCGACGATGGCGCGCCCTGCCTGGGCATTCGGCACGAAGACAGTAAACTCGGATACGCCCGGTTCGACGAAAAAAGCCGGCTTCGCCTGTCCGGTGAAGGTGGGCAGAACGCGCAGTCGCGTCACACCCTCGGGCCAGTTCTTCACCTGAACAACCAGCGCCGACTCTTTTGGACCACAATGAAGAGAGAGGATGCAGCAAAGGAGTACATTTAGCTTCCATCGATACATTTTCATACCTATTTGTCCTCTTTTGAAATGTCATTCAAAAGGACGAAAACTTAGATCCGGTACTCGATTCTGATTGGCGATCACGCCGCCGGCGATCCCGCCGGCGATTCCTGCCGCAGCGATGCCACCGACGATGGTCCAGAACCACCAGCGCCGATGGATGGGAGTCATCGCCCTCTCCTTGTACTTCGTAGGGGCCTCACTAACTGAGGGCTTAAGCTCCAGGGGCGGCGCCGCGGCTTCACACTCCGCCAAGAACGTGCGAGCTGTGGCCTTCCGTTCTTCGTCATCGACATTGGATTCGATGAATTTGTGGTAATACGGAATTGCTTCCACGAACTGACGCTGTTTGTGTAGCACACGCGCCATGCTGTAGAGCAGCCGTGGATCCGGACTAACTTGATAGGCCAGCGAGTAGTTGCGAAACGCCTCAGTGAGCCGCCCGGCCTTTGAGTGCTCCTGCGCCTGCTCAAAGAGCGCTCGGCATGCAGTGTTGGCAACACAGTTCCCGTGGGAATCTGCCGTCTGTGCGCACGCGCTACTGAACGTCGCCAAGAGAGTGATTGTGAGGGCGAGACAGAGACTACCCAGGTTCATATCCGATGGACTTTCTCTCTTGAAATGGCGCAGGAATTGGTGTCGCTGGGATTTGGCTTTTCTTCGGGGCGACTGGCGGACGAACGACTTCGCGCTTGGTCGCAGCAGCAGGAGCGTTTTTAAGTTGAATCTTGATCGGTTTTATCTGCTTGCTGTTGCCCGTGTTCTGCGGCGCTGGCTGGCTGATGGCGATAAGCGTCGTACTTGGCGGTGGCGAGGGCAGCAAGGGAGCTTCTGCGAGCTTGTGAGGTGCTGGCTGCGGAACGGCAACCAGGCCAGTAACCTGTACGGGCTGCGGCGACTTACCGTGAAACACAACGGTCAGCACGAATCCCAAGATCGTGCAGAGCCCCACCGCGAAGACAATGGAACGTCGCGGAGCATGTCCACCGTGCTGTCCCATCGATCGTCCCAGTGTCGTAACCTGCGGCGGAGTGAGAGCAGCCCGTCTGGCATTCGGGTCGGTTGCCTCGCTCGACTTGGTGCGATGGACAGCCCCGCCGCCTGGAAGCCTGGCCAGTAGCTTTCCTATCTCCTCTGCGGTCTCATGCATCGTCGGACGCCGCAGCTTGTCTTTGATCAGCAGATGCTCGACGAGCTCGGCAACAGACGCTGGGATCTGGGGCACTAGGCTGCGCAACGCAGGCGGCTTCTGATAAAGGTGCATACCGATGAGCTGTCCGGCGCCCTCGGCAACAAATGGCGGTCGACCAGCCAAAAGCTCGAACAGCACACATCCGAGCGAATACACATCGCTCTTGGCATCGACTCCGCCAGCCCCGGCGCACTGCTCCGGAGACATATAGCTCGGTGTGCCCATGACTGCCTGCGTCGCCGTCTTTACGGACCCCGTATCCTCCGGACGCGTGAGCTTGGCGATTCCGAAGTCGAGCAGCTTGACGCGCTCGCCGCTTGGTGCGACCGTGTCGGCAATGAGCATCAGGTTGTCCGGCTTGATATCTCTGTGAACGATCCCTTGCTCATGCGCTACCGCCACAACGTCTGCAGTCTGCAGTCCGATCTGCATCACCGTGGCCAGAGGCAGCCGCTCACCACGTCCCGCGAGCTCACGCAGTCGTCGTCCTAGGCTCTGACCCCGCAGAAATTCCATGACGAGATACGCGGTGCCATCCGCGGCATTTCCAAAATCGGATACCTGTACGATGCTGGGATGTTCTAAGCGGCTCAGCGCTTTGGCTTCATTGAAAAAGCGAGCCACGGAGTCCTTGTTGCTCACATAATCGGAATGAAGAGTCTTTACAGCTACGCGACGGTCCAGCGGCTCCTGCCGTGCCTCGTAGACAGCCCCCATGCCACCTTCGCCAATTAGGCGAACGATGCGGTAAGGCCCAAGGCGATGGCCTTCAGCCAGCGTTGTCATGCGAGATCAGCGGCTCCGTTGAAGCACAGATGTTGCTGCCTTCAGTGTCGCTTACTGAGCGCTAACTAGTCAATCAATTATCGTCGACTGATGGCTCGACCCAGCGTTACGAATCGGACGAGTCGGCGCTTGCCCGTGGGGGTTTAAAAACTTTAAATCGTGCAACTAAGCCACGCCAGTCTTCCTGGCAATCGCCTAGCTGCGCGTGGTTGCCGCGGTCCGGGGCTGCTGGATTTCAACGGAGAGCTCTGACGCTGCTACTCGCATGGCGAAGACTATCACGCCTCCGAACACTGATCAGCCGGCGCCCCTTAACAGCAAAAGTCCCAGGCTGTAGCTTCTCTACTCACCAAACGATGGGCTCGTTAAGCACCGGGACTTTAGCCTTTCAGTCACCAGACGTGGATGGGTCGCGCACTATCCGCTGTTCGAGAGGGATCAGCTCCGGAGCTCCAGGCCAAAGTGTGGTTGGGCAAGGGGGGGATCCAGCGCCAGGGGCACGGCAGATGTTCGATTGTACGCTGAGGATCCGCTATGTGGGGAGAACAAGCAGGTTTTCCCAGTTGGCGCGATCGGAGGGTACCCCATAAGCGGTATCCATCGGTGGAG
Source organism: uncultured Myxococcales bacterium (assembly GCA_964460115.1). Lineage (GTDB taxonomy): Bacteria > Myxococcota_A > Polyangia > Palsa-1104 > JAEUJZ01 > JAEUJZ01. The sequence goes on along the minus strand of CAYWPR010000009.1, from coordinate 117,045 downwards.
CCTCTGATCGCGAGCAGATCATTCGGCAATTATGCACAACGACTGAACCAGTATACCCTAACGCGGTGACCGCCAAAGTCGAGTCGAAAAAGCATCCTGGCCCCCACGAGCCGGAATCCACGGACGATACTCCTCTCCACGAAACAGCCGCAGCGCTGCATTCACTCAGCGCAGAAGTGTTACACGAGATTACCCACACGCTGACTTATCTCCGATGCCTGGTTGAGCAGGATTTTTCGACAACGGATGCTGCTGAAGCGTTGGGCTTTGCGCGCAACGAAATCGCGCGACTGGAACGTTTGGTAGGAAATCTGCGCCAGTTTAAATTGCCGCCAGCGCATCTGTCTGATGTCCCGATTGCAGCGATTGTCGAAGAGGCCGCAACGGATGTGAAGGCCTCAGCAGTGGCTCATGGACTTCCAGTAAGCATCGATGCCGATGCGAAACTCATTGCCCAGGGCAACCGAGCAGCGCTTTGGTCAGCGCTGCGCAATCTGCTTCTAAATGCCATTGAATCCTCTCCAGCAGGAGACACGGTTCACATTCGTGCCGGTAGGTCTTCAAGTTCAGGAACGGTCCAAATCGAGATCTCATACGGCGGCAGTGCGATCCCTACAGAACAAAGGAAGTTGCTGTTCCATCTGTGGACGCTAGGGCCGATGGACGCGCAGGCGCTGCGGCGTGTGGTGGCTTTTCGCCTCCTTCGCCACATCGGTTGGACGGTAACGTATGACTGCATCAACTTCCGCAATATCTTCCACGTCACCGCATTAGCCGCATGATAATGAATCTACATGCGGATTCTCATCGTCGATGATCATGCTTCGGCGCGAAAGACCATTGCGCGCTGTCTGCATCGCCTCGAAGGAGCCGAGCTTCAGGAAGCGGCGAGCCTTCAATCCGCACGGCAGGCACTTGCGCAGCGCCCCATCGATGTGGTCCTTATCGATCTGCGACTGGATGAGCGAGATCCGACGAATCGCGACGGCCTGACGCTGGTGCGCGAGCTGCGCGAGACCGGTACGACGGTGCCCATCGTCGTGACTGTATCTAGCGAAATGGCTGAGGTTCGCAACGCCATGCGCGCGGGGGCCTACGCCTACATCCTCAAAGACGAGCTTTGCGAGGAACTGGTCTTGCCGGTGCTCGCCGAACTGCAAGGACGGCGCGCGCTGGAACGCGAGGTACTTCACTTGCATGGACTTGTAGGAAGCTCGGCGCCGATGGAGCGACTGCGTCAGCAGATCAAGAAGGTGGCAGCCGTGGATGCTCCGGTCCTGGTGCTTGGACCGACTGGCTCGGGCAAAGAGCTTGTGGCCCGCGCCATTCATGCCCTAAGTCCCCGGCGCGAACAGCCGCTGGTCGCGGTGAATTGCGGCGCGTTCACAGAATCCCTGGTCGAGTCGCAGCTTTTCGGACACGAAAAAGGATACTTTACTGGCGCGGACAAGGCGCGGGATGGATATCTGGCGGAAGTCCGTCGCGGAACATTGTTCCTCGATGAAATCGCTGAGCTGCCGCAGGGACTGCAAACCAAGCTTTTGCGCGTGCTCGAAAATCGCGTCTATCGCGTACTTGGTGCTTCGAACGATAGCCGATTTGAGGGGCGAATTATCGCGGCCACCCATGTGGATCTGAATCGCCGAGTGGCCGATTCGCGCTTTCGCGTAGACCTGTACTATCGGATGGAAGTTCTGACGGTACATGTGCCCTCCCTGGATGAGCGCAAAGAAGACATTCCAGCGCTGGTCGAGCACTTGGCCAAGGAAACGCCTCGTCCTTTGCGCTTCAGTGAACAGGCGCTTGCCGCGCTTCAGCGCCTCGATTGGCCGGGAAATGTTCGGCAATTGCGGAATCTGGTGCATCGGCTGATGGTTTTCATCGATCGCGCTCCCATCACTGCAGAGGATGTAGAGTGCCATCGAGTGGCAGGCGGAGGTATAGATTCGCGCAGACGGAGCGGGTTGAAAAAAGGAGCGCGAACTTACGGCGATGCCATGCTGCGCGGTTTGTCGCCAAAAAAGACACGGAAGGAAAATGTGCAACGTCTGGCTCAGAATCAGATTCGCATTCTTGAGTCTGAGGGCGCTAGTCTCGAAGACATCTGCGAGATTATGGGTGTCGCCCGTGCGACGTTGTTTCGTATCAAAGGGGGGCAGGAATAAGCGGAAGTCGAAAGTCCGTTTCGGCTCACCCGCGCAGGACTGCGGTCACATCGCGCCGAAGGGATTCCTCATCAAGTTCTAGTCGAAGCAAGTGGGCGCACAGCGTGGCCTCGGCGGTGGTGGCACCAGCCTCGCGCAGGAAACGAGTGAGCCAGTCCATGCCGAGTGCATTCACACACTGCCGATTTACCTCAGGTTGATGGCCTCGGTCACTCCAAAAGCCGGTCCACAGCGGCTGTTTCAAGCCCAGCCAGCTACCAAACTGCGTGCTGGTCAATATATTGAAGTAGAGCGCGCCGCACGCTGCGACATCCGCCGCGGCTGGCCCTGGATCCGGGCTTCGCATTGCGCGCAGCAAGCGCCCGCTCGAACCGCGGCTTGGTCTGGTTCTCAACGATAGATTCTAGGCCGCCGGCTGGGGCGCGCTGTTTTGGCGGCGTCGGGCCATGCTCCGGCTCGATCAGAAGATAGTGGGCGGCGTTGGTAGTGAACCGATGGCTGACAAAATCGCGGCTGCCGCCTATCGCATTTTTCGCGCACCGTCTGTGAATTTTTCTAAACCGCAGCTACGCGACACGAACCGAGCCCGACGCTCACGCAGTCTAGAACTGCACCCTGGTGACGTCTCAGGCTTGAGTCAAAATTCGTCTCAAATTTGAGATTTTGTTGCGACGCTGAGACGGACGAACCGATTTTGAAATGGAGCTGCTTTAAGTGGTTTATGAATGCCTTTCGAGGCTGAGACTCGAATTTAGCACAAAGATCACGCTGCATAAATGGCTGGCACAAAGCTTGAAATAGCTTGGCGCAGCACATGAATGAGGCATTTGCGCATGCACCCGAAAGAGCTCGCCGCCCGGTCCCGACGCCAGGCGCGTCAACTTCCCGCCGAGCATTCCGAATCAACATCAACCTCCATTGCCTTACAGCGACCGCTCTGCAAATCGCAAAACGAGACGAGCGGCCGTGGGCAGGATCTGCCCGCCGTCATCCAGGTATTGAACGAGGTAGCTACCGGCATACATCGGGATAGCGCAGTCAAAGGGATGTAGTGATACCGCGGGCAATGTGGCGCTATCTGGTTGCTGCGGCGACGTATGTTCCGCAACCAGACGATAGCGCGAAGCGTCCGGCGGCGCAGCAGCCAGAAGCAACCGCTCCAGCCACACGGGCGGGTAGCGTTCGGCGAAGCCATGCGGTGTAAGCGACAGCTCCACCGGAATTAGACAACCCTCCACGGCACGAGGGAACGTCGGAGATTTTCGAAACTCCGGCGTGATGGGGGTACTGCGTCCTCCGCGCGCGGGTCGTCCGCGCTCTAGAACTGGCGGTGCCGTCAGACGGGGGTCGTGGGTGCCTGCCCGTTTCTTCCGGAAGTAGCTGGCGCGCACCCGGCAGTTATTCGAGCAGTACAGCGCGTCCCGGCGCATGTCGCTGGGCAGGGGTTTGCGACAGAAGACGCAATAACGAGATGACATGCCGTTTTCATCATATCCCAAATTGCTTGGCAAATCAGCTAGATGCCGTGCTCGGTCGCTTTTCTATGGCGACTCCATCCATCGCAACCCCATCGGCCAGGGTGACCTGTGAGGCGGGCTCGGCAATCCACAGCCCGCGAGCCAAGGCCGGTGGGGTCGGAATGCGTTCGCCCAGCGCATCGAACAGCAGAATCTGATAGACCGCTTCGATCGGAATCATTGGCGCTTCCCACGGCTGTAGGGAAAATCCCAGGCTCTTTTTCAACGCGCCATTTTTGCGCAGCGTTCGGCGCGTGGGATTGGGAAAACGCAGCGCCGGTTGTTCAGGATGGGGGCGAATGCTCAGCGCATAAAAGTGGGCGGTTGGCGGAATCCAGCGCAGGAGCTCGTCCCGGAGCTTTCGCGCGAAGTCTGAAAATTCTTCCATTCGATCGCGGCGCTGGCGATGCGCTTCTACGCGGCAAGTCACCCCGCAGTACATGGCCCAGCGCGCCGCACGCCGTGAAAGCGCGCGACCACATCTTGAACAACGGCGATCTTCCTGCATACCAGCAACCTAGCACTTCACCGGCCGCGAAAAAGGGGCAATTTCCTAAGCCCGCAGACCGCTTCCGTTCTTGTCTGCTCACGCTTCCTTGCAACGTTGCAAATACCCGTTATGCAACGTTGCATTTGCAACGTTGCAAGAACTCGTTTCCATTAAACAGCGTCTCGCAAAGCATCGAATTTTCTGAGAAATTTGCGTCGAGAAATGCATCGAACTTTTGGTGCAACGTTGCCGGATACAACGTTGCAGTAGACCTATTTGCAACGTTGCATGCAACGTTGCAGCGATTCAACGTTGCATGCCGTTTTTCGGCGATCTTCGCAGTCGCCAATTTTCAGTCGAAGCCTTCGACAAAACCCAGCGACAAACCGCGAATGAAGCGATCGCCAACCGTTTCCGATCGGCAAGCGATCGCTATGCGCATCCGATCGCCTTGGATCACGATTCCAACTATCCGTAAAAAGTTATGAATCACACATCTATCGACGGGAAGATTTACAAATGGCCCGCTCCAATCGGACAGTATGGCTAACGATTCGTAACCATTTCAGGAATCCGAAATCGCTTGCTCGCAATTCCGAAATCGTTAGTGTTTAAACCATGCAGCAATCTGATTCATGGATTGAAGCGCTTCGGAAGTATCAGCCCTTCAGTGCAACGGGATACTTGCTCGAAATTCAGTTTGACGATGAGTCGCTGACTCGCTTCCCGCGGGAGGGATGCTATAACTTAGAGCCGCTCGACATCCCAAGCTGTCCAGCGGGAACCTACCGCGTCCTGTATGTAAGTAACACCGGCAAAGTTCTTCCCATTCAGGATCCGTCTGTTCCCATCCTTCGCGTTGAGATCGATTTAGGGCTGCGGCCGAAGCAGCGAACCAGACCGAACCAGTCAATCGATCTAAAAGAAGCGCAGCCGGCTAGAGAAGCTTCGCTTGAAGAAGAAGGCACTCCCGACGAGCCAACCTGCGAGCGTGCTGAAGAAAATAATCTCACCCGCATCGATCGCGAACTTCAGCAAGCGATCATGGCTCAAGAGATCGACGACACCGCGCAGGACTTGCTGAACAAGTCGCAGTATGTCCGCGAGCTGTCCGAACACTACGCCATGCACCGGGTCATGCGGCGCGACTTCCAGCTTTTATATGACCAAGCCGTTGATAACGCCAAGCGCATGGGCGAAGTGATTCGACACTTTTCGCACCTGCACGCCGATGGCATGGCCAAGCTCAAAGATCAGATTGATCTGTACACGCGTCCGCCGCCGCCCCCTCCGCCACCGGATTACTCAGCGCTGGGTCAAGCTGCCATTGGATTTCTGCGAGATGTTTCGGTCGCGCTCATTCAGAAGAATTCTGCGGATTCCGGCAAGCGCACCAAGCAACTTCCCGCAGTGCCCTTGCAATCGGAGATGCCAACAGAAACGGTTCTGGATGCAGAGATGCCGACTTCCATCGTCCAACCGCCGATTGAATCGAAACTGTCCGCGCAGACCACAGCCCCCCAAGCCCCTAACGTGGCGCCGCCGCAAATCGACCCCATGAAGGCGGAACGGATTCTGGCGCGGCTGCGCAACTTGGATGAAATGCAGTTGGCCGCGATGTCTTCCAGCCCAGAGCTGATGCAGAAGTTTTTCGATTTCATGACCGCCGCCGAAGCGATGGGTCCGGCGGGCCCCAGCCTGCGAGAACGCGAATGATCAACCTATATGAAGTGCTTGGCATCGCGCCCCAGGCCACTGCGCAGCACATCAAGTCGGCGTACTGGCGGCTGGCCCGGGAACATCACCCTGATCTGCAAGGGAATGACCCAGTTCGAAGCACTCGCTTTCAACAGATTCAGTCCGCCTACGAAGTTTTGATAGATGCCAAACGTCGCGCCGCCTATGACGAGCAGCGCCGTTTGTGGATGACCGTTCAGGGGGCCATGGAATGTACTGCCTGCGGCGCGGCCAATCGTGTGGCCACTCAAATCAGTTCCGCCAGCCTTGCTCGCTGTGCGCGCTGCAAGACGCCGCTGTCTCGCCCCTTGCGCAGTCCATCCAAGCTGACCGAGCAGTTTTATGCGCTGTGGAACGAGGTGGGCGAGGAAATGTCCGCATTGGCCGCTGACGGGGTTCGCGCCGGCTTTGCGTATCTGCGCCACCGCTACGGCATAGCCCGAGGACACAAAACCCATCCACTGCGAAACAGGAAGTAACCAATCAAAAAGGGGGAACCGATGACCAGAATCGCACGACAGAATCAAGAACCGACCCCGGAGTTTTTCCGAGATGTCATTGTGGCGCTCAAGCTGCTGTTTCCGCAGGCTACCGTGGATCGCGGCCTGATGATGGAACTGGCGCCGTATCTGGTTGAGCAGTGGCGTACCGGGCACGATGCGCGCGCGGCGGTGCAATCCACTTGTTCGTGCGATGGCTCCAAAATCTTTTTAAGCCCCGGAGCACAGCTAAAGGCCCTGCCCAAGACGCGGCGCATTGCGCTGCCTCCGGTAAATGCCAAGCCTGGCGAACTTTTTGGCGCCGAAGATCTGCGTGACCCCGGTCCCATCGTCCGACTGAAAGTGGATGCGGCGGTCAAACGCGCTAAGGCCATGGTGCGCGACAAGATGGCCGAAATCGCCGACCAACGCGCCAAGTCTGCGCGTTCGGAGTCGGCCAAAAACCGCGCTCAACTTTTGTATGCTCGCTACATTCACCAGCGGGACGTTCTGGCCAAGGAAGCGGATGCGCTGGACGCGCAGCTTAAAGAAGTTCTGAAGGGTTTGGCGCTTCCGAAAAAACCCCGCAAGCCTAAAACGGATGTCGCGGCTACGGTCCCGACCAAGCCAGGGCCCAAACCGGACACCAAGAGCAAGCCGGCTGTGCAGCCGTCACCCCCGCCTGCATCCAAACCTGCGACCGGGCCAGCCGCAGGTACCGATGTCGAGGGAAAGCTCAATGCCAAGGCGCGCGACTTGCTGGAATCCAAGGGGGGCTAAGCCATGTCGCAGGCAACCTGTACTTGCACGGCAAAGCTTGGGGAGTCGGCGCTGCGCCATGTCACAGAGCGCTTCCTGGCCCGAAATCCCGAAGACGCACCCGCCATGCGCGGCTATTTCGAGGGCAAATGGAATCTATTCCTATTGCTGACGCAGTTTGTTACCAAGCGAGTTCACGCGGTCGAGAAAAGCCTTCCGGATTTTCAGAACTCCGATGCCTATGCAGTACTCGCTCACGAAGCCGTAGCTCAATTGCGCAATGCGCTGATCCAAGCAGACCCTGACGAAGCGGGATCGTACGGCCAGTGGTTTGATAGAAATGAAGCATTTCTGCACGGCCTTGGAACTGGGGTTGGCGTCGAAGTCGCCAAGCAGCTTGGGCGTCATGAGCAACCAAACATGCTCGCACTCAGTGCCCCAGCGTTGGTTCCCAACGAACGTTCTGAGGCCGCTGCGTCAAAACAACCGGTTCCCGAACCTGAAGTGGGCGCCGATCCAATTGAACCGACGTCCATTGCAGAGGCAGATGACGAACTAGAACCCGACGAAGAAAGAGCCGATTCAGCGTCAAACGATGCAGCCAACCCTGTTGACGCTGACGCCGAACCTGAAAATGCGCCGAGCCCAGTCCTTGATTTGCCTCCTGATGAATGGACTCCACGTGCGCGAACCGAAGCAAATGTCGCTGCGATAAACATTCTCGCTTCCGGAGTGGAAATTGGCCCACCGGAACGGCTGGCTCTCGCGCGTTACTCAGGTTGGGGCACGCTGTCCATTGACGCCGTGCGTGAGCGTATTCCTCCAGGTTGGCTGCCCGAAAGACGTGGCCAGATTCACGAGTACTACACCCCGTCGAAGGTCACAAAGGCGGTTGCAGAGATCGTCCGCCCGCTGCTCACCGAACTGGAAGACGAAGAGGGTCACGTCCATGCGCTGGAGCCCGCCGCAGGCATTGGTCGCTTCATTCATGCGCTTTCTGGGCCCGGGTTTGAAGCCGTGTGTTTCCTCGTCGTGGAATATTCGCGAATTTCGGCGAAGCTGTTACAAGCGCTACGCCCCGACCTTGCGGTTTTCCAAGGTCCGTTTGAGCAATGGGTCACCGAGCACGCCGCTGAATGGACGGGACGCTTGGGTCTGGTCGTTAGCAACCCGCCCTACGGCGTGCGCGGTGCGTCCCTGACCCTTGATAAGGACCGCGATTATCGTGAACGCCGTCGGGCTTATGCTTATTTTCTGCGCCGCGTCCTGGATCTGCTGCAACCAGGGGGACTTGGGATCTTTCTGATTCCGTATGGATTTCTCAGTGGGCAAGGGGCCGAGCACCGCGCCCTGCGCGAAAAAGTGCTGCGGCGCCATCATCTGGCCTGTGCATTTCGGCTGCCTTCCGACGTTTTTCCGGGGGCACTTCTGGTTACAGACCTTCTGTTCTTTCGTTGCCGCGGCGGCGAGCTGCCGGCAGTGCTGCCTCAAGATTCCTTCATCCTTGAGGGCCGCTACTTCGCCGAGTTTCCGCGCCACATTTTGGGGCAAGAAGTCGGCGAGAAGGCAGCGGATCCGAGCGAGCAAGGTATTGATGCATCGCCTCAACGAGCCAAAAAGCGTTGGGGGTATCAGGTCGAAGGGACTTTTGATCCATACCTGCTCATCTCCCAGTACCAGGAACGTCCACAGTGTCGGGATTGTACGTTGCAACCCGTGGCGCGAAAGCCGCTGCCGCGCAAGGTTGCCGCCGAAGAGATTTCGGAAGACGTGCAAGGCGCGCTGCTTCTGGCACAGCGGGTATCCACATACCTTACCGCCATCGCCAAAGCAGATCAGGACAGTCTGCAAAAAGCTCACGCCTGGCACACTGAGCTGCGGCCCGCGCTGCTGGCGTGGTCGGCGCAACCCGCCGAGCTTCGAGCGCAGATCTACGCGGCCCAGAAACGCCATCCGGACTTGCAGCCGCTTCTGGCCGCTTTCACCGAGGAGGGCAAACTCATTGCTCAGTTTGACGCGGTTCCGCCGTACGTACCTCGCTACGCCGGAACGCTAGAAGATGTCGTTGCCCAGGCCACCTTCCTTTATCAACAGCGCAAGGAACTGACGCTTGAGGAACTGGCCGCCTGGCATCAGAGGCAGGGCGGAAATGCCGCCCTTGAACAGATCCGCACGGCCCTGCTGGCGGCGGATTGGGCGTTTGAGTATCCCGCGGTTGGCACTGCTGCGCTCATGCGGATTCTGCCGGCGCAGGATTACTACGCTGGCGAGCTTTGGCCGCGCTATGACGCTGCGCAGGCTCAGGCGAACCTGGGTGATGAAGTCGCGGTGCAGCAGGCCCGTCGGCTGCTGGCCGCCATTGCCCCGGTCACCTTTGCCGAGATCGATCAAATCGCGCCGCGCCTCGGCTGGATTCCCATCGAGATTCTGAGCGCGTTTACCCACGCCTTCACGGGACAGACCATCGAATTGGAACGCAAAGATGGCTTGGTCACACTCGCTGACACCACCTATACCGACATCTATCCGTATGTTAACCATGACCAGCGCATCCTGCTGGGTTACCTGAATCACGATTTGCAACTGTTTAAGCCCGACAAGGACAAACTACAGGACGAGAATCAGGATGCCGCCCGACTGCGCTACCACGACGAAATTCGCACCGCCTTTCGCGATTTTTTAGCAGCGCAACCGCAGATGCAGGCGGCCATCACCCACGCTTATAACCGCACCTACCGCGGCTTTATTCAGGCCACCTACAGCCAAGCCGAGATTCCGATTGCGCGCTGGTCACCGACTGGTCCTGTGCTCAAGGGATACCAGTGGGCCGGCGTTCGGCGCCTGGTCACAAATCGCGGCGGTTTGCTGGCGTTCGATCCGGGACTTGGCAAGACGCTGACCGATCTTGCGGCCCTGGCCGTGGCTCGGCAGCAAGGGTGGGCGCGGCGGGCCGTCATCATCTGTCCGAACTCTGTGCTGTTCAACTGGCACCGCGAGATCAGGCGAGCCCTTCCGGACTACCGCATTGGCGTGATCGGTGCCGAGCGGTATATCGCCAAGCAAGGACCGCGCAAGGGAGAGCCGATCAGCGGACCAGACACCAAGGAGGCCCGCGCCTACAAGTGGTCGCAGTTTAAGGCAGGCATGTACGACGTGGTGCTTCTGGCCCGTTCGATGCTCGACCGCACCCAGATTCGCCCAGAGACATTGCAACCGCTGTTGCGCGAAGACCCCGGCATCATGCGCATGCTGGGCCTGCAAGTGCGCAACGATCTCAAACCTCGCAAGAAAAAGGGGGCACGCACAGCGTCGAACCAGACAGCGGCAGTCTCATCCACCGAGTCAGCCCTCACTGAAATGGCTGAGCGCGAGCAAGCGATTTTTGAGGAAAAGGAGCAGCGATTTATCGCCGAGCGGCTGGAGATGGAAGAACGTGGCGAGCCAGACCCGGGCATCTTTTGGGAAGACCTGGGAATCGACTGGCTGTGCGTCGACGAAGTGCACGAAGGATTCAAGAATCTGTGGGTGGCTTCGCCGCGCGAAGGGGGCATGCCCAAGTTTCTGGGTTCTCCGCAAACCCCCGCCAAAAGCGCCTGGCAGCTCTACTTCCGTGCTGCCATCGTGGAAAACCATACCGGCGGCGGCGGCATCATTATAACTTCCGCGACGCCTGCCAAAAACTCGCCGCTGGAGTTTTACACCGTACTTATGTACGTGGACCGCCGAATCTGGCGGCGGCTGGGAATTACCGATCCCGAACAATACATCGATCGCTATTTGAAGATTGAGCAACGCCTCATCGCCAGCACCAGTCTGGAAACGGAAGAAGTTCCGTGCGTCACGGGCTTTCAAAATCTGGACGAGCTACGTCCCACCATTCATCGTACGGGGGAATTTCGTACCGCCAAGGAAGTCGGACTCAAACTGCCCGAGCCGCGCGTCCGTCGCATCGAATTGCCGATGAACGAGGCCCAAGAAGAAAAGTATGCGCGCTACCGCGAGGAGTTCGCCGCGCTCATGGCCCAGCGCGGCAAGACCACCGGAGACCGCCACAAGATGCTTGGCCTGCTACAGCGCATGTCGCTGGTGGCGATTCATCCGGAACTCGACCGTGGCGACTGGAGCTGGAGCAACGCCGACCAGGTCACAAATCCGCACTGTCCCAAGTTTGACGCGGCGGCCGACATCATCCTGAGCAAGCGCGACTGCGGACACATCATCTTCATGGAACCCATTGCCGCGCATGCCTGGCAGCGGCAGGTGCTCATCGAGGCCGGTATTCCGGCGGAGCGCATCGCCGTGCTCAATGCCTCAGCGGTTCCCGGCACCGCCGAGCGGCAGCGGATTGCCGAACGCTTCAGCGGCGATCCCGAGCGCGGCATCGCCCCGGACCTAGATGTAGTGATCAGCAACGCCGTGGGCAACACCGGAATGAACTTGCAGGGCCGAACTTGCACCATTCTGCAAGCGGACACGCCCTGGGAACCAGCAACCATCACGCAGCGCAACGGCCGCGCCGTGCGGCAGGGCAATACCCAAGAGGTCGTCGAAATCGTCTATCTACTGTCGGCGCGCTCGATGGATTTTCCGCGCTTGCAGATTCTGACGGGCAAGCTCGGTTGGATGTCTGCGCTGATCGAAAGCATGGACAACGAGACCTCCAACCCCGCCGCGCAAAGCGGGCTGTCGCCTGAGGAATTGATTCTGTATCTGGCTCGGGACAAGGACGACGCTCTGGCCAAGCTGGAACAGGTCAAAGCGCGCCGACAGGAAGAGTCCCGCCAGAAGCTGCGTCTAGAAGCCTGGCGCATGCTGCGGGGACTGTCGGCTCGCGCGCAGGATCGACGCAAGGAAAAAGATCCCATCCTACTTGCGCAGCTTGACGAGTCGATGGGAAAACTGCGACGAAACCTCGAATCCCTGGATCCGAACATCTGGCCGTATCGGTTTCTGATTCCCGTGGCCCAGGAAGGCCGAGGAATGTTGTTTTTCGCGGACGCCGAAGGCGCGTTGTGGGAAGGCGGGCGCTGCGTCGAGTACAACGCCGATGGGCAGCCCATCGGCGGATTTGAGTTGGGACGGCTGGCACAGCGTGATCAGGAAACCGGCATCGCCTACCGCAGTCTGGGAAAGGTAACGTGGGAGTTTTTCTCAATGGACACCGCCAAGCTGGCCTGGCGCGACGCCTACGCTCGCCCGGCGCTGTGGCAACGCCCCTGGCCTGAGGCGGATGACAATATCCAGAACGCCATGACGGACGCGCTCGACGACATTCGTCGAAATGGCCGCCGCGCCCTTGAGGCCCTGCATTGGGGCTGGGCGCTGCCGGATTTCAAGTCTCGGATTTGGGATGCGTACGGGCCCGCACTCGTCGAGGCCGTGGGTGATTCGTCGGAAGATATCAACCTGCCGGCCGACCTTGGCGGCAGGTTGGAATTTCTTTCAGGAGCCCGATTGCGCAGCCAGATCTCAGCGGTCCTGCCGCTGACGGAAGCCGGTTATGCGCGGTTCTTAAAGCTGGCTCCGGCGTCTCGGCTCAAATGGAGTGAGCTCGATGGCGTCGCGCGGTTTTGGTGGGAGCGCGGCATCCCACGCGACCTCATGGCCAGGCGGGAAATTCCTGAGCCAGTAACGGGGCAAAAGCCCGAAGCAACTCCGCAAGCTGCCTAGCAGCTTGGGAATACGTGGGAATCGAAGCGAGTGGCTGGCGGAGAATCCGTTGGCCGCTGAATAGGTACGTAACTGGGGCCATCGGTGAATGGCCCCAAAGGAGCACCCTATGACCAAAGCACTCAACAGCATTGCCGATCGACGCGACAAAGCCCTTTTGAAACTTGGCAGTACGAATCTGGAGACTGCCATCAACCAAGCCGTTGCGCAGCAAATCGCGGCGGACTTAGGACCCGCGCAAAGTCCGGCCAAAAAGGAGGACAACAAAGAGGACAAACTGTATCGGGAGGTGCAAAGAAAGTCCGCCAAAGGACATAAGCTCCTCATTGACTTTGGTGCGGGCGGTTCGGCTTTTCTGTCGGTTGAGGGGACGAACAAGCTGGTCCGAATGATTGGCGACTGGTCCTCTAAGCAAGGGGGTGGTTTTTGGGCGAACAACGTCGACATCATGCAGGGTTTGCCGCATGCCTTGCTGGGCTTTGGCGCGTATCTGGCCGAGCTGATGTCGCGCAAAGTCGGCACGTCGGAAAAGCCCGCACTGCCTGCGACCTGGCGCGAAGGGGTGTCCGAAGCCGCCAAAGTGTACATGACGCTTGGGATGTCTAATCTGGTGCGCGCCATCCGTCTGCGCTGGGATGAAAAGAAACTCAGCGATACGCATCGGCAAGCCCTGCTGGCGGAACGCGATCAACTCCTTCAGCGACTCTCAACCTTAGAACATGGCGGCCGGGGCAACGGAGGTTAGCGATGAGCCGCCGCAAGGAATGCTGTGGATTGTGGCCGCCGCTATTGCTGATGGGGGGCGGCAATGTGGCGACGCTCATCTGGCTGGCGTTTCGCTCCCAGTCGACTTCGCCCTTGCGTCAGCAGTCAGAGCACCGAATTCCATACCCGCCAGTGCTGGGAAATTTTCCAACGACTCCCATCGCATGGATGGGCGGCGCTACGCGAAGCAATGTGGATGCGCTGCGGTTTATGTTGGCCTCGGAAAACCCTCGACATTCGCTGCTGGTCTGGGCGCTGCAATCGTTGGCGGCAAACAACTGGACCTATCTGCTGTCGCGCAAAGACCCGCGCATTCAATCTTTGCGCGACATGTTGCAGTCGGGGATGGACCGGCATACCAAGAAGCGACTTTACGACCTGAACTGGGGTGTGCAGGCAGATCGGAAAAGCGGCATTGTCCGTTGGGCTTCGACGCACGCCGGAAAACAGCCGAGTTCCGTGCCTTGGTACATCACGGAATTCGCCGAGAGAATTCTAACCAACCGCCTCGACCTGCATGCCCTGCACGGTCGTCGTGGGGAGGTGATGCCGCCCGAGCCAGATTGGTTACAAATCACCAGCTTTCTTCAGTACGAAGGCTTTGCGGAAACCGTACGCGTACAGGTTGGGAACGATTCGGAGACTGACCCCGACAAAGTTGTCAAACGCTGGGGCAATCCGCGACTTATTGCATCGGTAGAAGGAATCCGATTTTACGGAAGGTCCCGGTAAACGGGAATTCAAGGAGGTATTTTGTCATGGCCCAAGCAATCACAGCCGCCGACCGCTTACTACAATTGGCGACTCGGCTCTGGCGCGCGATGGAGTTCGCGCTGCCCAAGCTTCCCGAGTCAACGCAGACCATTCTCAAGATTCGCATCGACGATGCGGATGTCCGCTGGACCTTGGCGCTTTTGCTGGCCGGTTGGCGCCTGAGCGACAACCGAGAATTCGGCGCTGCCGAGGTGAAGCAAGTGCTCAAGGAAACTGGCGCGGGTCCGCTGGTTGAACAGATCAGCAGCCTGCAAATGCTTCTACCGGATAGCTTTGCGATGTTTGTGAACGCCGCACGCGAAGCCGATGCCGATTACAAACTGGCTGGCGCGGGCGCGTTGATGGTCAGTGCCCTGAACGAGCTTATCGAAACCCAGCGCAACGCCCTGCACACCTGGCTGCGTGGCGCGCAGGTTCGGGAAGTAGGTCGTGCCCTCATCCGCCGCTTTCCGCTACCTAATTCGGGCCGTCCGCCAGTTTGGGGTGCACCTACTTCGCCCTCTGTGCTGCCGGCTTCGCCAGCAGTCCCTTCAACCCCTATTCGCTTGCGTGGTGAACGTTCCGAGCGCGGTAGCGTGACGGGCCGCCCGGTGCTGCCGGCACCGTTGCCTTCATCGCCACCATCGCCGCCACCGACCAAGAAAGCGCCTATCGCTAAACCGCCGCGTTCCTCGGTGCCTGGGCTCGATCGTTCGGCCGTCACCCAAGCCTATCTGTTCACTCTCGGCTGGGAAGGCGCAGAGGTCGAACGATTGATGCGCGGCCCAGCGATGTCCCCCACCAAGAAGCCGGAATAGGAGCGCATCATGGACCTGTATTACCGAGGATACGATCCCAATGAGCGCATCACCAGCGCCGGCCGGCATCTCACTGCGGCAGCGGCTCGCTTTGCATCCTCGATCGTGCGAAGCATCCAGCACTTGCCGGATGCAACCTGGGCAGTGCTCAAACGGCTGGCCACGGTCGATGCGCTGTGGAGTCTATGCCTGGTGCTTGCGGGATGGCTGATTGCGACGGTGGTTGGGGGCTTGGTGGGATTGGCGGTCAATGCACTTCTGATTATTTACGGACTGATCGATCTATGGGAAGAGGTTCAAGCGGTTTGGGAGTCGTTGAAGGAATGGGCCAAGGCCGCCTACGAAGCACAGCGCGACGCCGATTTAGACCGGGCCGGTCAGTATTTCGCAGCGGCGCTCAGCGCCGGAGGCATCACGATCTTGGAAGTCCTGATTACCCATCGTGCCTTTCGGGCTGTAGAAGGGAAACTGCGCGAGCGGTTTCCAACCCCCGAATGGCTGCGCCAGCAGTACGACGAAGCCGCACGTCAGCGAGAAGCACCGCGAAGGACGGTGAGCAAGCCCGAGGAACTGCTGCGAAAAACAGCGGATGCAGTCACCAGCGGATCTCGCGGGGAAGGGGCACGCCGAGTCGCCCATGAGTTTCCCGTGGCTGCTGTGGTTGGCGGCGTGCTGCTCGGGGTGGGAGCGATTACGGCGCTGTCTTGGGTATTGACCTCGACAGAACACAGAGCGCGCGTTCGCGCTCGGGCATAAGGAGAAACTTCACAATGGACTTCAAAGAAATCGGATTTGCCGCCAAAGACATCATCCTCGGCGTGAGCACGGCCGCCGCCGGCGCCTCTGGGGGACCAGCCGCCGCAGAGGGAGTGAATAAGGCTGGCACAGGGATCGACCGCCTCTTAGCCATGGCGCTGCCCGAGGACAAAAAGACCTCGCGCGCAGAGAAGTTCGACCGTGCCGACTTCGGAAATCGGCCACCGGCAGCAAATTCACAGCTCCCGAGCCCGGCTCCGCCGCAGCAACAGCAACAGCCCGCGCCAGCTGTCGCCCTGCCGCCAGCTCCGGTGTCTGTTGCGCCGGTGCAGAAGCCAACTGCTGACACAGGCCCCCTGTCAGGCGATGCCAAGCTGGCCTGGGACCACCTACGTGAGCTGGGTTGGTCCAATGGCAAGATTCATCAGATCCTGGCCGGGCCGGAGCAAAGCTCCCTGGCGGCTATCACCGGCAAAGAGACCAAAGGCTTTCGCGCCATCGGTGCGACGGGCACCAGTATGGCCCAGGCACCCGGGACCGCCGTCCCGCTGCGTGCCGGTCGCCTGGTTCCTCCGGTTGCCGGCGAACCCGTGGCACTGGTGCGTGGAGTACGAATCAAGGACGACCTAAGCGGTTTCTAGAGCCGCAAACCCAACAAGGGAAAGGAGGAAGAAGCGATGCGTTATCGGTGGAGTATCAAAGTGGGTGACAGCATGTACGCCGGCACGGATGCCAACGTATATCTGTCCCTGGCTGGCGACATTGCCAACATGCGCGAGGTTCAAGTTAGCGACCCCGACGCCATCAACGACTGGGAAAAAGGAGATGTTTACCACGGCCTTCTTGAAACCGAAGACCTGGGAGATCTGCAAACCGGCATGCTGCGCCACGACCAAAGCGGCGTCGGCTCGGGCTGGCAGGTGGACTGGGTCAAAGTGCAAAACGAAGAGGACAGCCGCGAATGGACCGCTACAGTCGGCAAGTGGGACGAGGGCGGGCGCTTTCCGGTTCTACGCTTTAGTCGGACTAGTGATGGCCAGTATGAACAGATCAAAAAGCAAAGAGAAAAGGAAGCAAAAGCCAAGGCCGACAAAGAGGCCCAGGACAAAAAGGATCGCCTGACCGCGGATGCCAAGCAGGCGCAGGACGACGAAGAAGCCGAACTGGATCGCGAGATCGAGCGGCAGGCCAAGCTGCTTGAACGGGAACTCAAGAAAGCCAAGATGGAAGCGGATCTGGCCAAAAAGCGCGCCGAAATCGAGCGCCTCAAAAATGGAGGCCAGACGCCAGGAATTCCAGTGCCTCCGACGGGTGGGGTTTCCGGCGCACTTCGGACATATGAGCTGTTCGGCGTCTTTAACGGCATGAACGTGCCGCTGTCCCAAGTAGTGATTTCAAATCCTAATTCCGGAACCTATTCGGTGGTTCCGGGTGGGCGAGTAATCGTTGGCGAGCAACCCAATGAAGGATTTGGGATGGCCGGCTTTCCGGGACGCTGGCAGATGTACTACGCGGGTCGCAGCCCGGCCGAATTCGGGCTGGATCCGGACAAAGGGGTGCTTGGTTCAGACGGCAGCCGTGGCTGGGCGCTGAATGCGCAGTTTCTGACGCAGGTCTTCGGCAGCGGCTGGCGCGCGGCAATTTATTCGTAGTTTGTGACTTCCGTTTATCGCACGAGGCGATGAAACGGGGTTTGGGATCGGCCTCCGAAAGAGAGGCGCTCGTTCGCAGAAAGGTCTGCGAGCACAACGGGAGAGGTGCGTCCTCTCCACGAAAAGGGGAATGCTATGGCCAAAGACATCACGATTCGAGTCACTGGGCAAAATGCCGACGGCACGCTGAACGTTCAGCAGGTAGACGGCGCCAATCCATTTTTACAGCAACCCACAGCCATGGTGCCGTATGGCGCACCCAACGCCGCGCAGCCCGCCGTGCAATACAATCAGAACGGCTACCGCGCCAAGATCAACGGCATTGATGTGGCGTTTGCCTCCGAAGCGGACTATCTGAAAGCCGACCGCGCCCTGCGCGAGATGGTGGAATCGCAGAATGTGCCCATGCTCGGCGGAATTTCCGGACGAGGTAGCAGCCTCGGCGGCGGAACCAGCAACTGGCTGCGCATCGGCGCCAACGCGGCCGATGCCGTGGCTGGGTTTCTCAACGGGCGCAACATTCGCCGCAAGCTCGACGACCTAGATACCGCCCTTGCGGATAGCCGTGATGCCCGTGCCGAACTTGACAATCTGGATCGAACCGGAAAGTACTCTGATCTGATTCCTGTACTGCGCCGACTGTTCCTGGCCGAGCGTGACGCCACCGAAACCAGCATCGCCGTGCTGGAAGACCAGCTCACCGCCGTGGACATTCAGACCGGCAGCGGCGTCGCCAAAGTCGCCGCTGACCTCATCAAGGACGGCCCGAGTGCGCCACTTAGCAGCGAGGGAGGCATTGGCACTACGCTCGCGGTAGGTGGTGCAGGGATGGGCCTCGGGCTGCTTCTGAGCAACAACCGCGACAGCGACCGCTCACGGCGGCGGCGTTAATTAACCGGCTGCGCGTTCTGCATGTGCAGCGCGCAGCACAGCCACAGAACTTGAAGAAAAAGGAATAGGAGATTGACCATGAGCAAAGACACCCCTTTCAACGGAGCCCTCACCGGAATCGCCATCGCCGCCGCCAGCCATTGGTCGCGTTACGACGACGATACCCAACGTCGCTTGCGCAACGTGCGTCAGGATGCGGAAGAAGCCCTGGACATGGCTCGCGACGCGCAAAGCCGCGCCGATGTGCTGCGCAGCCGGCTGCCCACGGTAATGGATGCACAAGTCGGCCTGGCCATCGCCAGCCCGCAACCTGCCGCGCCTACCGTCGTGCCCAGCACCTTGCCTCTGAGCCGACCTGACTTGGCCAATGAAATGGAAACCACAGTTTCCCAAATGACTTGGCCGCCCGAACCCGGCCAATACGACGAACGCGGCATGGTCAAGCGTGCCGGTGAACTCACCACGATGTTTCTGGCGTTGACTTACGAGGAGGTTCGCACCTTTGTCCAAGGCATGGTTCAAAGCGGCGCACCATCGTCCGAGGACCGAAGGCAAATCTATTACGCCGCGCACAGCCTTATGTCGACAATCTGTGCGACGCGGATGTCACATACGCAGTATGTCCAGGCATGGTCGCGGCTCTTTGGCGGACCCACCCCATTCCATCACGGAAATCCGGATCCACACACCGATGTGAATCGCCCCCCACAAATCGTCGGCCCCTTTGGCACACATATCCAGAGTGTTGTCCCCCTCAGCAGCCTGACCGGAGCGGGCCTTTATCATAATCCGATGACCGACGTGGCAATCCGTCTGCGGATTGTGGTCGGCGCTTCTGGGAATGTCGAACCGATGACCCACCTGGCCAGTGTTCGCTTCGGAACTGAATACAAAACCCGCGCGGCAGATGGATCTTTGGTGCCGTTTCAGCCAGTGGTAACGGTTAACTGCCGGCAGGCGCATCTTTGTGCGGACCCCATCACGTCGACCGGATTCACACTGATGAATCACGGCGAGATTCGGGCGAATACCGTGGTGGATGCGTTTATCTCGGTGGTTCCGGGCGTGGCGACAGAAGCATAGCCCCCTCTGCATGTTCTGCTCCCCTCTAGCAGTCGATGTGACCTAAGCCGATTTTTTGTATCTTTATATTCACGGCGGCCCAATGGGCGAAAGCCTGGAACCTGTGCAGCGCGCTGCTAGTGCCCAAATGGATTTGCCCCTGGCATGCAATCTCATCGGCATGCTTCGATGCTCGCTTCGACATCGGACTGAGCGGCTCCTTCAGACTACTCGACCGGATCTCCGTTCCGCTACCAGCGTCGCGAACCGGAAGGGATGCTGATGGTCGCGAAAGCGACCATCGAAGCTTGGATCTCGCCCTACAACTCAACCCGAATCCATAGCGCGCTGGATGATAGGAACCCCCAAGAATTTCACGCGCAACAACTGCAACTGGTGGCTTAGCTCGCGGGATCACTACAGCGCCGCGCGTCTACTTCTTCTTGGGCCGACAGTAGACCTCTGTCCAGACCGAAGCGCCGCGGGTCTTGCATTTGCGGACGAAGCCATCGCTGGCGTGCTTTTTCTCGCACTTATCGCGATCGCCGTGCCAGGCGCCGCAGGCATCTCCTTCTTCGGCTTTTGTGCACTGTTTTTCGATTGTGCACTGCTCGACGTAGCCGGGTGGCGGCGGAATATCGGCAGCGGCCGGGGCGCACAGAAAGAGCCCGATCGCGCAGGTCACATGGCGTAGGAACGGCGCACGCGTCATCATTTCACAAGTATGACAAAAGTTCTCGGCGCAAGATATCCGTTTCAGCGCGCTGCCAAACGCGCGGCTAGGGCTTGGGAATCCATTGTTCGAAAAGCCCCGCCAACGCGCGGAAGTCAAATCCTCCCGGGTTTACCGCAAGCTGCACGAACGCCCCCAGGATGAATGAAGTGATGACGCGGGCACTGGCCTTGGGATCTACGTCGGACCGGCAGCATCCCTTTTCGATCTCGCTGTGAATCAGCGTCGCGACCAAGTCGTTCCAGCGGTCGTGCTGGGCGGCTACGGCGGTTCGCGTCGCCTCGTCGCGCTGGCTGCGCAGCGCCAGCTCTTGCAGCACGGCGGACAAGTAGGGCGTGTGCTGAAACGTGTGAATCGACGCCTCGAAGTGATCGCGAAGTCCGGTCTGCACAGTGGCCGCTGCGGCGAACTTGCTGTTGGTAT
The DNA here is from genome assembly GCA_964460115.1 of uncultured Myxococcales bacterium. Taxonomy (GTDB): domain Bacteria; phylum Myxococcota_A; class Polyangia; order Palsa-1104; family JAEUJZ01; genus JAEUJZ01. The sequence goes on along the minus strand of CAYWPR010000009.1, from coordinate 96,375 downwards.
GCTCGACAAGCGCCACGAGCAGCGTTTCCTTGGTGCCAAAATAGTAATGAAGCGTCGCCACGTTGACGCCGGCCCCGGCGGCGATATCGCGCGTGCGCAGTCCCTCAAGCCCCTTGCGGCCGACCAAGGTGTAGGCCGCCTCCAAAAGGTCGTGGCGACGTCCGCTTCTCGAACTTGCCTTAGGTCTGCCTGCTCTTCCCATGAAGTCGCCTACGCTACCGCGCTCGGTTTTCCGCGGCAAGCGCTTGACAGCTTACGTGCCTATCGCCAAGATAATTAATCAATCGATTGATTAATTCAAGAGGTGCACATGAGACAGCTGATTCAAAACAAGCTCATCGGGTTCGGATTCGCCGCCTGGACGTTGGCGCTCAGGGCGCGGCGGGTGCTTGGCAGCCTGGGCTCGCCACGGCTGCGTGGTATCGATCACATCACCATTCCGGTTCACGATCTGGCCGTGGCCCGCAGATTTTACTGCGAGATCCTGGGTGCCATCCACATGATGACGATCGACGATGCGGCTTTACAGAAGTACGGGCGACCACCGGCTCCCAATCAAGGGAACGGTGTTCACCACGTCTCGGTGCTGTTAGGCGGACAGACACGCATCGACCTATTTCTGCAAAGCGATGGTCAAGCAAAGGCGGAGCTTGGGCATCCGCACTATGCGTTCAGAATTCCGCCGGCGGAGATGCGGGTATGGAAGCAGCGGATCGAGTCGCGCGGAATACCGACCGAGGGGCCACTTCAGCTTGGGCCGCCGGGCCAGGCATCGCTTTACTTCAACGACCCGAGCGGCAATCACCTGGAGGTGACGACGATGGGCTATACCGGCGCCATCGAGGTGGGGGCACCCAGGATGAGTCGGCTGTCTTACACATACGTATCTTGAAATGGTGTGACCGGGCAGTGTGCGGGTTTTTTGCGATGTGGACCTTTCCGATCAGGAACTCCGCGGCGCTAAACTTTCGGGCATTGACCTCTCCGGCAGTGACTTACGTAGCGCCGACTGGCGCAATGCGGACCTATCCGATGCCAGTCTCACCGGCTGCTATATGGGTCGGACTCCGAGGTGGCGGCTGGTGCATATCCTGCTCGGCTTGATTCTGGGCCCAACGCTGGGAATATTGGTCGCTAGTCCTGCCAACTGACCAACAGAAAGTCGCTATTCGCCGGATGTGTCCAGTTCGCCACCTGCATCCGCTGAGGCTGTCGTGGGGCTATGATCTCGACTTTCGATTCAGAGTCTTCGTATAATTCGACTGCACGATGCCAATCGGCACCTCATTCAAAATATTTCCGACAGACACCAACGATGACACCGCCGCCAATTAGCGCGCCCGAAGCCGAAGCCCGGGTCGATATCGATGCAGCGTTCGAAGCTGCGGGTTGGGCCGTGCAGAACCGTGGCGAGATGAACTTGGCAGCGAAACGGGGCGTCGTCGTTCGCGAATTCAAGCTCAAACATGGGCACGGCCTCGCGGACTACCTGCTTTTCGTAGATGGTAAAGCCGTCGGAGTCCTTGAAGCCAAGGCCGCCGGTCACACGCTGATAGGAGTCGAACCCCAGTCCGAAAAGTACTCGACCGGACTGCCTGATGGACTCAATCCGCCAGTCGAGCCGCTGCCGTTTCTATATCTGAGCACTGGCGCGATTACGAAGTTCACGAACCTTCTTGATCCCCATCCGCGCAGTCGGCCTGTGTTCCATATCCATCGGCCGAACACACTCGCTGATTGGCTGGCGGCGCCGACGCTTGACACCTGGGTGAAGGAAACTGGCGCGTACACAGCCGCTGACGACACCAAGCCCTCGACGCTGCGTGCACGCCTGCGGGCGATGCCCGAGATCGAACGCGGCCAGCTTTATCAAAACCAGCTCGTCGCCATCACCAGCCTGGAAATGTCGCTGCGCAAGGATAAGCCGCGCGCGCTGCTGCAGATGGCCACTGGCTCAGGCAAGACGCTGACCTCTGTTGCGGCCATCTACCGCATGATCAAGTTCGGCGGGGCTCGGCGCGTGCTTTTCCTTGTCGATCGCAGCAACCTGGGTGAGCAGGCCGAGAAGGAATTTCAGAACTTCGAGACGCCCGACGACCACCGCAAGTTCACCGAGCTATATAACGTCCAGCGCCTTGCCGGAAACACCATCGGGGCCTCATCGCGCGTGGTCATCACGACTATTCAGCGTCTGTTCTCGATGCTCAAGGGCGATGCTGAATTCGACGAAAACCGGGAAGAAGAGTCGCAGTTCGAGGTGGTCCCGCTGACCCGCGAGCCCGTCCCCGTCGCGTATAACCCCGGCATCCCGCCCGAATACTTCGACATCATCTTCATCGATGAATGCCACCGCAGCATCTACTCTCTGTGGCGGCAGGTTTTGGAATACTTCGACGCCTATCTTATCGGCCTGACGGCGACGCCCGCGAAACACACCTTCGGCTTTTTCAACAAGAATCTGGTGATGGAGTACGGTCACGAGCAGGCGGTCGCCGACGGCGTCAATGTGGACTTCGAGATCTACAAGATTCGCACCCAGATCACCGAAGGCGGCTCGACGATCGAAGCCGAGGATGGCACGATGATCGGCCTGCGCGACCGGCGCACGCGCAAGGTGCGCTGGGAAAGTCCCGACGATGCGGTCACCTACTCGGCTGGTGACCTTGACCGCAACGTGGTCGCCAAGGATCAGATTCGGCTTATCGCCCGCACCTTCCGCGACAAGGTTCTGAAGGAAACCTTCCGTCACCGCAAGGAAGTTCCTAAGACGCTTGTCTTTGCCAAGGACGACTCGCATGCCGAAGACATCGTCGAGATCCTTCGCGAGGAGTTCGATCGCGGAAATGAGTTCTGCACCAAAATTACCTACAAGACCTCAGGCCGAAAACCCAAGGAACTGATTCAGGACTTCCGCACCAGCTACCATCCGCGCATTGCAGTCACCGTCGATTTAATCGCCACTGGAACTGACATTCGGCCGGTCGAGATCGTGATGTTCATGCGCTCGGTGAAAAGCCGCGTGCTCTTTGAACAGATGAAGGGGCGCGGCGTTCGGATTATCGATCCGAATGAGCTGAAGGCCGTCACCCCCGACGCGCAAGCCAAGACGCACTTCCTGATCGTCGATTGCGTTGGCGTGACTGAAAGCGAACTTGCTGATAGCCAACCCCTGGAGCGCCAAAAGCACGTCCCGATGCGGACGCTCCTTGAGCACGTCGCGATGGGGGGCACCAACCCTGAGGCACTTTCGTCATTGGCAAGTCGGCTCGCGCGTCTTGACAAGCAGTGCGGCCCAGACGAGATCCAGCAGGTCGTCGAGGTCGGTGGAACGACGCTTAAGGGCATCAGCCACGCCATCATCGATGCGCTGGATCCCGACCGGCAAGAAAGCGCTGCCCGACAAGCCTTCAACGTGCCAATCGACAAGGAACCGACCGAAGTCCAGATCAAGAAGGCGGCCGAGTCCTTGCTGAAGGCGGCCGTCGTTCCGCTGGCTGAAAAGCCGGCGCTACGCAAGCTCGTACAGGAACTTAAAAGACAGTTCGATCAAATCATCGACGAAGTTTCGCAGGACGCGCTGCTCACGGACAAAACCGGCCTGTCAGCCGATGCTCGCGACAAGGCCCGCACGCTGGTGATCTCGTTCGAAAACTTCCTACAAGAGCACAAGGATGAGATTACTGCGTTGCAGTTTTTCTTCTCGGTGCCGCACCGCGACCGCATTCACTTCCGCGACATCAAAGAGCTGGCCAAAACTATCACCGCTCCGCCGCGCTCGTGGACGCCCGACAAGCTGTGGCACGCCTACGAGCTGCTCAACAAGGACAAGGTGCGCGGCGCCTCGGGCAAGCGGCTGCTCACCGACATCGTTTCGCTGATCCGCTTTGCACTGCATCAGGACAACGAGCTGGTTCCTCACGCCGAGCGCGTCAAAGAACGCTTCGAAAACTGGATGGCCCAGCAGACCAACACCGACCGTAAATTTTCCGCCGAGCAGGCTGGGTGGCTTCAGATGATCCGCGATCACCTCGCGGCAAGCTGGGAGATCGAAATCGACGACTTCGACAACGTGCCCTTCGTTCAAGAGGGCGGACTTGGGAAGGCGATGCAGGTATTTGGGAAGGAGCTGCCGGTGTTATTGCAGCAGATTAATGAGGCGGTGGCAGCATGAGCGACAAGTCCATGAATCTTCCCCACGTGCTCCCTGTCGGCTGGTCCTGGTCCACGTTCTCAACTGTCGCTACAATTGCGTCAAATTTGGTTTCGCCCAAGGAATGGGCTGACCAACCTCACATCGCGCCCAACAACATCGAACGAGACACCGGCCGACTACTGCCGTTCAGGACGGTTGCTGAAGATTCGGTGATGAGCCCAAAGCACTTGTTCAATCCAGGGCAGCTTCTCTACTCGAAAATCCGTCCATACCTGAACAAGTGCGTGCGTATTTCCTTCCAGGGCCTTTGCAGCGCTGACATGTACCCGCTCGATGCGCATATCCAGGCTCGGTATCTCCATTACTACATCCTTTCCCAGCAGTTCGTCTCCGCCGTCACTGATGCGGCAGGGTCGCGAACTGTCTTGCCGAAGACGAATCAAGAACAGCTCTCTAATGTACCCGTTCCCGTGCCTCCGACCTCGGAACAATACAGAATCGCGGAGACGCTGGAGTCGTATTTCACCCGTCTCGATGACGCGGTGGCGACGCTGGAGCAGGTGGAGCGTAACCTCAAGCGCTACCGAGCATCGGTTCTTAAGTCGGCTGTCGAGGGCCGGCTCGTGCCCACCGAGGCGGCGCTGGCCAAGCAGGAAGGTCGCGCGTATGAGCCCGCCTCCGTCCTCCTCGAACGCATCCTCACCGAGCGCCGCCGCCGCTGGGCAGAGTCTGGTAAGAAGGGCAAGTACGAGGAGCCTACGCCGGCTGACACCAGTAACCTTCCCGAACTTCCTGAGGGCTGGTGCTGGGCGACGGTCGAGCAGCTTGCATCACCCGAACCGCGCTCAATTCAAAGTGGTCCTTTCGGTAGTTCCCTGCGCCATTCGGAATTTGTGCCGGAAGGGAAGCTTGTCATCGGGATTGACAACGTGCGGGACGGCTACTTTTCGATGGGGGCAGAGCACCGGATTAGCCATGACAAGTATAGGGACTTGCAGAAATTCGCGGCTAGACCTGGCGATGTCCTTGTTACCGTGATGGCGACCATCGGCCGAACGTGTGTAGTGCCTGATGATCTGGAACCCGCGATTATCACAAAGCATGTCTACCGAGTTTCTCCTGACCGGAAACTCGTCCTTCCGCAGTTTCTTCACCTCTGCATGTGGGGCGGGCCTGTGTTGCGCGAACAAATGTTTGGCCAAGTGCAAGGACAAACTAGACCCGGACTCAACGGTACCATCATCAAGCGGCTTGCTATCCCGGTGCCGCCGCTTGATGAGCAGGGGCGAATTCTAGGAGCAGCAGACCGGCTTCTCTCGGTCGGCAAGGCAACCCAGGCCGAGACAGCTCAAACTGGTCGTCGGCTGACTCGCCTTCGCCAATCCATCCTCAAATGGGCATTCGAAGGCAAGCTTGCCGATCAAGATCCCAATGACGAGCCCGCATCCGTTCTACTCGAACGCATCAAGGCCGAGCGCGACACTTCCAAGCCCGCGAAGAAAAAGAGTCGAGAATGAGCGACAACGCCGGAAGAATTGTCCAGAAACTCTGGAGCTACTGTAACGTTCTACGCGACGACGGACTCAGCTATCAGGACTATCTGGAGCAGCTCACTTTTCTACTGTTTCTCAAGATGGCTGACGAACGCGCGGCCATGCTCAGCAAGGAGCAGCCCATTCCCATGGGCTATCGTTGGTCCGATCTCGCCAATCCGCAGATGGAAGGCGACCGGCTGGAGATTCACTACCGCAGGACGCTAGAGACGTTAGGCAGGCAGGGCGGGATGCTGGGGATCATCTTCCGCAAGGCGCAGAACAAGATTCAGGATCCGGCGAAGCTGCGTCGACTGATCGTCGATCTGATTGGCAATGAGAGCTGGCTGATCATGTCCGCCGACGTCAAGGGTGACGCCTATGAAGGTCTGCTCGAAAAGAACGCCCAGGATGTAAAGGGTGGCGCGGGACAGTACTTCACGCCACGCTCGGTCATTCAGGCCATGGTCGATTGCGTGCAGCCCAAGCCGGGCGAGGTTGTCTACGACCCGGCCTGCGGCACAGGTGGCTTCTTGCTTGCCGCCTACGACTACATCGCGCGGCAGGGCAAGCTCGATCGAGATCAGAAAGAGCACCTGCGCTTCGATGCACTGCGCGGTGTCGAGCTGGTGGACGGCGTCTCGCGCCTGTGTGCGATGAACCTGTTCCTACATGGCGTCGGCCCCGATGACAACAACCGCGAACCGCCGATCAAAACCGAAGACGCTCTGCGCAACGAGCCCGGCGAGCACGCCGACGTGGTGCTGACCAATCCGCCATTCGGCAAAAAGTCCTCGGTCACTGTGGTCAACGAAGCGGGCGACACAGACAAAGAGAGCCTCACCTACAACCGACCGGACTTCTGGGTCACGACATCCAACAAGCAGCTCAACTTCGTGCAGCACATCAAGTCGCTGCTGAAGATCCATGGTCGCGCCGCCGTCGTCGTTCCTGACAATGTCTTGTTCGAAGGGGGGGCGGGCGAGACCGTCCGCCGCAAGCTTTTGCACGAGTGCGACGTCCACACGCTGCTGCGTCTGCCGACGGGCATTTTCTACGCCCAGGGCGTCAAAGCCAACGTCCTTTTCTTCGAGCGCAAGCCCGGTAGCGATAAACCGTGGACCAAGAAGGTCTGGGTCTACGACCACCGCACCAACTGCCACTACACGCTTAAGACCAAGACGATGACCCGCGCCAACCTCGACGACTTCGTCGAGTGTTATCGACCCGATGACCGCCACAACCGCAAGCCCACTTGGTCTGAGAAGAACCATCCCGAAGGCCGTTGGCGCGCTTATACGTTCGACGAGATCGCCGCTCGCGACAAGTGCAGCCTCGACCTGTTCTGGCTCCGCGATGAATCGCTGGAAGATTCTGCCAGCCTTCCCGATCCAAACATCCTGGCTCAGGAGATCGCCGATGACCTCCGTTCCGCTCTCAGTCAGATCGAAGATATCTTGGGGGACTTAGAGCAGCGCGTGCTGGGCCAGCTTCAGACGCAATAGGACTTCGGCAGTGTCTGATGATGTTGTCACGTTGTTAGGCAGGTGAGTTGTTTGGGCGCTGTCGATGCTATCGGCAGCGATAAATTACCTATGCATCTACTGCAAACGGAAGACCTTCTCGGTGCATTTGGCGAGGACTCTTCGTCGCGCCCGCTTACACGCCGGCCAAGATGAACGCGCCGAAGTCGATGCACGCCGCCAGACCCTTGGGCATGTAGCGCTGCACCAGCGTATCGCGGCGCAGGTTGTCCAGACAGCGCAGGCCAATCGACTCCACGAACGCCGCTTCGGTGCCAGCCTTGAGGCCGAAGTGCCACGCCTCACCCACGTGCTGGGTCATCTTCTGCATGATCGGCGACTTCACCCAGTCTTGGTCCACGCAGTCAAAGCCAATCATCGATCCGGGAGCCAGCGACTTCACCTTGGCCAGCGTGTCCACCACCACGTCGCGCGGCAGGTACATGGACACGCCTTCCCAGACCAAGCACGCTGGCACCTTGGGATCAAAGCCGGCCTGGATGAGCTGCGCCAGCCAGTCCTGCGTCGCGAAATCGCACGACACGTAGCGGATGCCGCTGTCGTCGAGTCCCGCCTTGCCGAGCTGCGCGCGCTTTTGCGCCTGCGTGCCCATGGCGTCCACCTCAAAGCGGACGATCGCGTGCGGCAAATCGAGGCGTATGCAGCGCGTATCGTAGCCGGCCCCCAAGATGACGAGCTGCCCGGCACTGCCCTGCAGATCCTAGGTGAAGCGCGTGACCACATCGTCGAGCCAGCAGGTACGCAACTGCAAATAGGTGTACTCGGTGAACTTCATGATGTCGCCCAGGAACGGGCGAATGGCCTGATCGATCCACAGACGGTGCGTCAGCTTGAAGCCCCACACCAGCGAACGGTCGAGGGCCTGCGTATACAGCCAGCCAAGTGTGTCATCTCCAATCAGCGACATGTGCGCCATCAGTTTGGGCGCCAGATGGTCCGGGCCAAAGCCCGCCTCGGCAACCACGGCGCGCGCATTCAAGGTTTTGATCGCGGTTAAGCTGCCGTGCTTATGATGCCAGCGCTCCGCTGAAGACTCGGTCCCGGGAAAAGTTGCAGCGACTTTCTCCTAGGCAAGCCAGCGCGGCTTGCGATACATAAGTGAAAATCATCCTGGGAGCGTTTCATGTCCGTCGGCGAAATCGTCCTCCTGAGTTTGCTTGCTGCCTTTATCGGACTCATCATCGCAGTCGTGCTGCTTGCTAAGCGTACACGACGCCTTGGCGATTCGCTTCAGGAACGCGAACGCGAAAAGGCAGCGCAGGCCGAGCAGCTACAGCGCTACAGTCAAATTCAAAGCATCGAAGGGGAAGTGCAGCGCCTGACGAAAGATGCCGCGACGCTTCGCGAGCTCATCGCGTTGTCGGAAAAAGCCAAGCAGGACTTGGTTCGTCAGATAAGCGCGCTTCAAAAGGATGTCGAGCAGCTCTCCATCGCTGCGTTCGTTCAGGACTTCGGACTCTATGAACCCAAGTACCAGTTTCCCGATTCCGCTGGCTACAAGCAGGAGCTTGACCGCATTTATGACCAGCAGAAAGAGGCCATCAAACTTGACCGCGCCGCGCGCTGCGATATCGCCTGGACCGTGGATGGCAACCAGACCAAAGGGCGCAAGATGGTCGAGCAGCACCTTAAGCTCGTGCTCATGGCCTTCAATGGCGAGTGCGACGCGCTCATGAGCAAGGTGCGCTATGACAACCTGAAGCGCATTGAAGAGCGTATCGACAAGCTGTTTGAAAAGCTCAATAAGCTGGGTCAAGAGAAGCGCTGCCACATCACCCAGGACTTCCTGGGTCTCAAGCGCAAGGAACTATATCTCACGCACGAGTACGCCGAGAAGAAGTATCAGGAGGTCGAGGAGCAGCGCATGCTGCGCGAGCAGATGCGCGAAGAGGAAAAAGCCCAAAGAGAGCTGGAGCGGGCCCAGTTTGAAGCGGAGCGCGAGGCGGAGCGGTTTCAGAAAGCGCTGGAAAAGGCGCAGCGCGAGGCCGAGAAGGCGCAAGGTGAAAAGCTTACCAAGCTCAGCGGCGAGATCGAGCGGCTTCAGCAAATGCTGACCGATGCGAACGCCCGTCGTGACCGCGCCGTCTCGCAAGCGCAGCTCACCAAAAGCGGACACGTCTACATCATCAGCAACGTCGGCTCGTTCGGCGAAGAGATCTTCAAGATTGGCATGACACGGCGTTTTGAGCCGATGGACCGCATCCAAGAGCTCGGAGATGCCTCGGTGCCGTTTCCGTTCGATGTGCATGCGATGATTCGCACCGACGATGCTCCGCGGTTAGAGGCGCTGCTACATCGCGCGTTCGACCGCCGACGTCTCAACATGATCAATACCCGCAAAGAGTTCTTCCGGGCAAGCCTTGAAGAGATTCGCCAGGTTGTTGTCCAGCATCACGCCGGCGAGATACAGTTTACGCTGCTCGCCGAAGCCGCTGAGCACCGTAAGTCAGAAGCGCTGCGCGCCAATCCACCGCCGCCCCCGCGCCAGTCAGGCCCGCGAGCTCCTGCCACACCCCTGTAAGACTCCATAGTCCGGCTAAAAAGAGAAAACTGGTGCCCAGGATCGGTTGTCAGCCATAATAGCCAGTCCCATCGAACCAGCCGCCGGAGAACGTATGAGGATGGTCACTGTAGGCTGATGCGCGAGCAATAGAAGGAGTGAGTTAGAGCGGGACACGTGCTGACGGGGCCTCAAGCAAGATGTCAATAACCTTCTCTACTCCTCAGTAGGAGAGATCTGCTCAAGGGAAATTCTCCGAGATTCGAAATCAACTGATGTGATTCGAGTACGTAATTTATCACCTAGATGAACCTTATGCTTCAAAGAACTAGCTATCTCGATATCCCCTACAAGCCGCGAGGTCAACCTGACGATAGCAAAAGAAGGATAGAGGCCGCTCAATCTGTCCGTCAAAGACGGTCCCTACCTTCAGCATTGCATTGTTCTGAGATGAGAACGGATCCTCTTCAGGATGAATGTGCTTTATGGATGCAGAAAATTTATAAAGATATTTTTTTCCAGATGGCACATGGTATACAATTTCCTGCTCGACTATGTGATAAACAATTGCCTATATGATCATCCCCGGAACATATTCATCGAGCGGAGGGACTCTCGAGTTACCCCATGAAATATTCAAGATATCAATCCATCCTATCGACTGTCCATCACTGACGAGCAAACCGTTTTCAAGAGCTTCGACAACTGCAAGCGACTTCTTTGAGCCAGTGATATCCATGACGGAAGTCCTTCGCCAGCTAAATCCTATAGGCTTTGATAGGCGCTCAATGAAGATTGCTTTCCTCACACCAACAACTCTCATACCCCGATGGTGAAGTAGGGTCAATAAGCTTGCTACCTTACGGGCGGCTCAGCCAGAGGAGAGGGACACAGGGGCAGGGCGCGGCACACTACCCCCTCTCGGGGAGCTCGCGGAGAAGTTCTCTGAAGACGTGCGTTAAGATAGGTGTCACAGCCCGCGCTAAGTGATCCCCGTTGGGACCTGGCAAGGTGATCGTGGTGGGACCGCCCATTGTGATCCCGGTTGGCTCGCCCAATTGGATCCCGGGGGCGCGGACCGTTTTGTAAATTAGCTCACCAAGTGGATGGGTGGGTAGCGGTCGGCGAGCACTGGGTCCACTCTCGGGGCATAACGTCCCGAGGGAACTCATGAGCACGGAGCGCACCGATATGCATCGTCTTCAAGAACTGGTTCGACTTCACCGCCTGGGGCACAGTCCTCGCGCCGTGGCCCGGCTTCTGGGCCTGAGTCCCAATACCGAGCGACGCTACCGCGAGATTCTTCAGCAGCAGCAGCTTCTCGACGGCGAACCGGACTGACTTCCCGAATTGGCCCAGCTCCAATCGGCGGTTCGCACGGCGCGACCGCTGACCAGACAGCAACCCGCTTCGCTGGAAACGTTTGCTCCACAGATCCGCCAGCTGTATGAGCGCGGCAAGACTCCGCAGGCCATCTACGACGAGCTGCGCCAGAATCGTCCAGAACTTTTGCGAAAGCGCTCGGCGATAAAGCGCCTGTGCAAGCGGCTGAAACAGGAACTTGGGGTACGGCCCGAGGATGTGCACATTCCCGTCTAGACCGCATCTGGCGAGGTCGCTCAGGTCGACTTCGGATACATCGGAAAGCTCTACGATCCGGAGTCTGGAGTTTTGCGCAAAGCCTGGGTCTTTGTGTTGGTGCTGAGCTTTTCACGCAAGATGTTTGCTCGCATCGTCTTTGATCAGACGGTCCCAACCTGGCTGCAGGTGCATAAGGAGTCCTTCGCAGCGCTCGGCGGAGTTCCCAAAGTCATTGTCCCAGACAACCTGAAGGCCCCGGCAACTCGCGCTGCCTTCGGCGCTGACCGCGAACAGCTTTGCATCCAAAAAAGCTACCGTGAGCTGACCCGTCACTTCGGTGTCGTCATCGACCCGACTCTACCACGCAGCCCCCAGAAAAAGGGCAAGGTTGAGTCGGGTCACTAGGGGGATCCTCTCCATATTGACAGTTGTTGCGCTACTTTCGCCATGCTAGCTTCGGCCACCGATAAGCTTGCCGATGCCGAACTCAACCGTCTCTAGCCTTGCACCGGATGATTCGCAAACTGTCGTCGATCTGGTGTTTCCTGCTTCCCCAGTTGCTCTCTGCCAACAATTGCCTAAAGACCACGGCTTCGTACTTTTTAATTCTATCTGCCGACTTGTGCCTTCGGCGTATGGAGCGCGTTGGCTCGGGGTGCATCCGCTGCGCAGTCAGACCAGAGCCGGAATGCGGCTATTGCCTTCACACACCTGTCTGGTTCTGCGTCTACCTGCCAGTCGCATTCCCGACGCGATTTCCCTCGCCGATCAAGTGCTTAGGTTTGGCCATGTCTCTCTGCGAATTGGTATTCCTATTGTCCGTGCATTGCGGCCCATTGCAGAGCTGGAGTCGCGTCTGGTTGTCATCCGGTTGCCCAATATTCCGCATAATCCTGATGGCACGATTGATAAACTCGCCCTGCTCGATTCCTATAAGAATGAACTTCTGCGCCAGCTGGCCGATTTGCCGGCGAAGGCTATCGTCACGCTCGGCGCGTGGCGGCGGATTATCGTGGATGGCCGACGAGTTCTAGGGGTAGGAGTCCGCTTGAGCGAATTGACAGAGCAGGATTCGCTACGCGTTCAAGCCCTGGGACTCGGCAGCAAGCGGGCGATGGGATGCGGGGTGTTTGTGCCAACGCGGAAGGTGAATCGGAGACAGTTGGCGTGAGTACTGCCAACCATCCGAAAAAACTTCTGGGCCCCAACCGCCGCAACCGCCTGCCGGGCTGCGCTCGGTTTGTGTCTACGTGGGCCAGTTCGAAATCAACGACCAGCGCCATTGGCGATGTGATTCCGTTGACTTAACATGGTCGCATGACGACCTCGGAGCTGCGCTATGTGCAGGCGAACGGCATTCGTTTCGCTTATTTCGAAGAAGGCAACGGACCCCTGGTGCTGCTTTTGCATGGCTTTCCCGATACCGCCAGAACTTGGGATGACGTGCGGTCGCGCATCGCGAAAAAGGGCTATCGCGCGATCAGTCCGTTTATGCGCGGCTACCATCCGACGGAAGTTCCGTCACGCGACGCCGATCTGGAGACGCTCGCCCGGGATGTGCTGGCGCTTATCACCGTGCTTGGCGAATCGAGTGCGATCCTCATCGGTCACGACTGGGGCGCTTCCGCGGCTTATAGCGCCACGGCGCTCGCGCCTTCCCAGGTTAGCAAGCTGTTCGTGCTGGCGATTCCGCATCCAGCGACGCTGCGGCCGACGCTTCCGAAGCTTTGGGGAGTGCGCCACTTCATCGCCTACAAGCTGCCCGGTGCGGCCAGCCGCTTCGCCAAGAATGATTTCGCGGCGCTGCCCAAAATATACCGTCGATGGTCGCCCACCTGGCATCCAGCAACGCCGGAATTTACCGCGATTCGTGAATGCTTCGCCCACCGCGCCAGCCTAGATGCGGCACTCGGCTACTATCGCCAGCTGCCCTTCACGCCACCGGATTTTCTGAAGAAGCGGATTTCCGTTCCCACCGTCGTCTTCGCCGGCCAGCACGATCATCTGGCGACTCTTGACGACTACCAGCATGCCGCCAAAATGTTCACAAATGGCTACGTCATCGAACAGGTGCCCGGCGGCCACTTTCTACACCGCGAACACCCCGAAGCTTTCGCCTCGCGTCTGCTCGCACACCTATAATCAGCGCCCGCCGCGGTGTTTTGCGCATCGAGGCTTCACGATAGAAATAGCGCACGATGCGAAGGAAAAAGGCGTGTACTTCGGTAAGAGTGCCGTCGCATTCAGGAGCGTTTCTATTTTCTATCAACCAGAACCAGATCAGGCCATCCATGAAAGAAAGCTTGCCCATAGCGCTATCAGTCTGCCGGATGTGCTAGAGAAAGCGTGAGACCGAGAGCCGTCGCAAGCCGCACCTATCGCAGCTTGCCTCGCGGTAGACCCCTAAGCGCCGATGGCCCCATCCGTCAAGCTTCTTTGCTCATCGTTGAGTAGTCGCAACAGACCGCTCCACGAAGTTCAACGTTCCCTAAGCCACTCCGACGGAAAAACCAGCCTCAGGGAAAATTCGACAGCCATTTCTCGACGGAGCTGTCCGCACAGCTTCAGCGGCTTGTGGGCAACCCTCAGCGTAGAATCCGGAGCTGCATCGAGCGCGGTAGCTACAGCACTGGGTCACGGTTCCTTTGCCATGACCGCACGCCACTATGCACAACCGGAAGCACTTGCCAATGCCCGTAGCGCCCGCGTGGTAGACATACTACGGATGGAAGGGACTTCAGACTCTGGAGTGCAACTTAGCCCAGAACAAATCATCGAACGGCTACCTCCCGCGACCTTGGCCAAGCTGGCGGAGATTCTCCAGAAGGAATTCCCCATCGACAGCCAAAAAGCTCCCGTCGCTGTGCAATTGTAGGGAATTAACGCATGGGAATCCGTGAGGAAATCGTGAAACGCTATTTCTAAATGCTTGTTTTCAGATGGGAACTTTTTCTGCGAGATTCAACACCATAACATCCTGCTCGATGCGCCGCTTCCAACGGATATATACAGCGCAGGCACGGCTATTTTGCCGCGCGCCAAGATATCCGATTTTGGCATCAGTGATGTGCAGGACATGGTGTTTGGAACTCGAAGCTTTTCTTCTCAAATGGGAACCCCCTATTTTATGGCCCCCGAGTTTGGGGTGCGCGATGCCGTGGATGCACGCGTGGATCTATATGCAGTAGGGGTGCTGCTGTTCATGCTGCTGACCGGACTGCATCCAGGCAGTCGAAGCACCAGTCGAGGAAGTACCGAGCTGGCCGTGCAGCGGCAGCTTGCGGGGGAAGCCGCCATCGCGCTACATATGCAGGAAATTAGCCCGCAGGTTCCCGAGGCGATCGCTCAAGTGGTCAGCGCACTTTTGGAGCCGGATCCAAGCCGCCGGCTACGCACCGCGGCGCTGGCTTTTGACCTTCTACATACTTGGTTTTTGAACCATCAGCGGGAACACCGCGTCCAGCTATCCCATGTCCATGCACTGCAGGGCAAACCCTATCTGGCGGCGACCGCATTTTCGGGGCGGCAAAGCGAGTTGTCAAAAGCCGACTCCTTTTTGCGTGCGCAACTGAAAGTAGATGCGCCGAAGCCCGTTCCTAGCGCTTCGGTACTTTTGCTGAGCGGCGAGGCGGGCATGGGAAAGTCGCGGCTTACCCACTTTATAGGACGCAAAGCGCAGCAACTGGGCTTTGCTGTGCATACGCTTGTGGCCGAGCGCGGCCAGGGCGCATTCATGCCGCTAGAACGACTGCAGCAACACTATCGAAGCATTTATGCAGCGGCCATGCACAATGCAGCACCGGACGACCTGGTCAGCAGCCGTGACCCGCATCACAAAAACTATGTACCGGATCGCGAGCGTGATAGCGCCTACGTCCTATTGCGCCAGCCCGAGATTCGTCCCGAAGAGCGCCAGATGTACAACGAGCTTTCGGAACAATATCTGCTGGACTCCTTCGCCGCCCAAGTTCGGTTCGCTTCGTACAAGACTCCGCAATGTATTGTCGTCGAAGACGCCCAGTGGCTGGATCCCGGAACGATCAAATACCTATTTTGGTGCATGCGCTACTTGTCGAACAGCAAAGGCCGCGGCATGCCTGTGCGCGTGGCGTGGGTGCTGAATCGGCGGCCTGCAGATCCCGAAGGAGACAGCGTCGAGCAAGTAGAAGAGCAGCTTGCCGGGCTGGCGCGTATGGAAGCAGCCGCCGAGCGCATTGAACTAGTCGGATTTTCCGAATCGAATGCCTGCGAAGTGGTGGCCAGCATGCTACATGCTTTCCGCAGAAGACGCAGAAGTAAAGCGCTTCGTAGCGACGCTGAAACAGCAGCGAGAGCTGTCGCCGCTTTATGTAGAACAAAGTGTATGGACGCTATTTGCCTCGGGACACCTAGCTGTTGCGGACAAAGGAAAACGCTGGGATGGACACTGGAAGCTTTCCGCGGCCAGTCTTTTCCAAACCGTGTTGCCAAGCAATGTACGAGACGCGATTGGCAACCGCGCAAGCCGCTTAAGCGCTGAAACGCTGCGCGTACTGGGCATCGCTGCGGTGCAGGGCAAAAGCTTCGATGTAGAGCTTGTCGCACGAGCCGCAGACATGGATGCCGAACGAGTGCTGATTGCCCTGTAGCAGGCCGGCGGAGTAGGATTTGTCCAGCAGGAGCAAGGTGCAAGCCAAAAGTACCTGGCAGATGGCACGCAGGGCGATATGCGCTACCGTTTTAGTCACGATCGATATCGGGAATCGATCTTTGGCAGCATCGAGCCGACGGCCAAACGGACGATTCACGGCCACTTGGCACAAAGCGTCCGCGTCCGCTGGGGCGAGAATGCGGAAACCTATCCGTTATTGGCCGAGCACTACTTTGGCGCAGAGGATTATGCACGGGCTTATCAGAATGCACACAAGGTTGCGGAGCAGGCATCCGCAGAAGGGAATCATGAACGCGCTGCGGACTACTTCCGGATGGCGCTAAACAGCCACAGCCTTGCTTCGTCAAGCTTCATGGACAATCAAGCGCTGCACAAGCTACGCGATCAAGCGGCGGAAAGCCTGGCCGCAGTCGGACGCTTTGAAGAAGCCAATGCTCAGTTGCGAGTTCTTTTGGAAGCTCACGACGTACCCAAACCTAAGCAGCTCGATTGTCAACGCCGCATTGCCGAGAGCTACTATATACAGCAAGATTTTCGCAACGCCACGGAGCAGCTTCGCAAATTGCTGCTGCGGTTTGATGTGGACGTTCAGGAAAAAGGACTAAAAAGGGCCCTCAATTTGCTTCGCGGAGGGTTCGCGCTGCTTGTACGGGGCCCTTTTCGTCTTGGGCTAAATCGGCAAGTTGCCAAAAACCCAAGCGAAGAAATGATGATCGTTCGGACGCTGTACGCACTGGCGGAATGCACCCTTTTTACCGACGCTCGTGTCACACTGTACGTAATCATTTTTCAAGTGCATCGAATTATGACGCAGGGGCTACATCCCTTTTCGGGAGTGATCATGGGAAGCCTGTCCTATGCCTGTAGCGTTTATGGAATGCCCAGCCTATCGCTGCGTTATGAATCTTTAATTCATGAGCTCTTTCCGGAATTTGCCGAACCGGCGCAAAAGAAGCAGACTGGTCCGCTTTTAGCCAGCTCGGCGGGTCTAGGTCCGCAAAGCACTTATGAAGCGCAGGCCACGATTTTCCTGTATCTGGCCGGCATACGGCTATCGCGGGGCGATTTGCTCGATTCGAGTGGCCCCCCCATCGCATACTATATTCACCAGGTAGTACGCATAGCCGACCGGGCTGCAAATATTCAGAAAAGAGGAATGGCCCGCTCGTGCAGCTACACGTACTGCTTATTTACCGGACGAATTTCTTGTTTTGAAGTGCTGCTGCAAGCCAGCATCGATATGTTTCGACGAACTCGCATCATCCGCCAGGACGATATTCTGACGCCATTTCGCAAAGCGGTGCCGCACGAGGTGGCGGGAAATTCGACGCAGGCCGCCCTCCATTATCAGGAAGCTGCCGATTGGGCGCAGAAACATGAAAGCTTTCTGCATTCGCTGAAGGCACGGGCTTCCGCGCTGTTCTGTCTGGCGCTGGATGTATCAGTGCCGCCAAATGACTTGGCAATGCAGGCGCTGCAAGGGGCAGACGAATGGCTGCAGCGTAGAATGGCGGCCTTTACGGTATTCAGTTTGGGCAGCTTTCTGGCCGCCGGCGCTGTCAGCCTGGCACGCCAGAACAAAAAAGAGATTCCCCCAGAGTTCCTTTCCACCATGCGGCGCGCCCGCCGGCAAGCCCTGGCGGAACATCAGCATCGGCCGCTTTATTTGGCGGCCGATGCCACGCTGCACTGGATAAAAGGGCACAAGGCACAGGCGCTGGCGCAGTTTGCCGAGGCCACGACCGATGCGGCGCAGCGCGGTTATCTGTTTCAGCTCCTTTCGGTGCTGCGCGTCGCAGTTTGCATTCTTCCCAAGTCACATACGGCGCAGCACTACTATCAAGAATGGTTGCGCCAATTGCAGCGCAATCTACATGAAAAGCCGCAAGTAAAGCTGCGCGATGTCGAAGAAGCCCGTTTTCCCGCGATGCCGAGCGCCGGACAGCCCGCTTTTCCACCGCCCCGCTAGGCGGCGCAGAAGGAATCCGATTAACGTCTTGCGCCCCGATTCATTTGGCCAAGAGCCTGATACAATTCGTAAGTCCGTGGCAAGAAGTCGCCAAGCGCTGTTTCGCCGCTTCCTGTGCTTGCTCGTTGCAGCAGGCAGTATGCTTTTTGCCTACAGGGCCTTGCCAGCCGCCGCGCAGTACGCGCAGCCACTGCCGCCACACCCGCCTCCGGTGGAGAAAGCAAGCGACTACGTTGGCGTCTGGGACTATAAGTGGGGTGACTCGCCGCGCGATGAAAATGGCGCGTTTGTCTGGCTGGCAGTGCCCGCGGCGCCGTCTGCAAATGGCGTCGCGCCGCCCGCGTCAGACTGGAGGTCGCTCGGCAAAACCGCCATGCCTAGGCCTAAAGCGCGAAACGGGCAGCGCTTTGTTTGGCTGCGGACTCAACTTGACGGACCAAAGGTTCACGACGCAACACTGTACTTTGAAGTCGTCGATCAGCAATTCGAAGCGTATCTGGATGGACAGCGCATCTACGCCTACGGCGATATCGACGGCACGCGCCGCTTCACCGGCTATCCGGTACATTTTATTCCCCTTGGAGATGATTATCGCGGACGGACTTTGACGCTGCGCATCTATTCGAATCACACCAATATTGGGCTCTTTGGCAGGCTGCGCATCGGCAGCAAATCGCGCCTCATCATCGAAGCCTTGCAGCAGGATTTGGGCAAGCTCTTCGTCGGAATTGTGCTGTTCGCAATTGGACTTTTTGTCTTCGTACTCTTTTTTAACGAGCGTCGCGAGTGGGTCTACCTACATTACGCTGTCTTCGCGCTGACCGTTGGAATTTGGGTGCTCTGTCAAATCCGTCTGCGCAGCCTCATCTTTGAACAGCCGCTTGTCTGGTCGCACATCGAACTGTTCTCGCTTTACACAACGGTGGCGGCACTGTCGCTGTTTCTGGCACGGACGCTTGGTCGCGGACCTTTTGGGCTTTTGCCGATCATGGCGCGCGTCTTTATCGCCTACGATGCAGGGGCGGCGTTTTTGGTCGCGACGCAAAGCGTAATTGTACTAAAGACGCTGCTGCCGTTTCAGTTGCTTCTTGCTTGTGCGCTGTTTTATACGCTGGTCACCATCGTCATCGAGGTGCGCCAAGGCAACATTGAGGCGCGCCTGTTCGCCATAGGACTGGCGCTGGCAGTGCTTTTCGTCGGTTATGACCTGCTCATGGCGCTGGGCATACTGCCGCGCGTCATGATTGGGCCAAGCTATATCGGACACGGCGCCTTCGCGCTGGCGCTTGGGACGATTCTAATTCATCGCTTTCGCCGCGTTCACAGGGACCTTATATTGACCAAGCAAGCGCTGTTTGACCAAGTGCGCGCTCTCGAGGCCCGCAACACCGAAGTAGAGCAGCTAAACGACGCGCTGCGCCATCAGATTGAAGCGCGTTCGAAACAACTGATTAGCTCGCTTTTAGGCGGAGATAGCAGTTCACAGGAAGCAGTTCCGATATTTGTACCTGGCACGCTAATGAATGACCGTTATCGAGTCATCCGCACGCTTGGTCAAGGCGCGATGGGAGTCGTCTATGAAGTCGAGCGCGTGCAGGACAGCCGCCGCTTTGCCGCCAAAGTGCTTTCGGGACGCGCTCGCCGGCAAGATTTGGCGCGCTTTGCCCGCGAAGCGCAGGTGCTGGCCCGGCTGAAGCATCGCAACCTCGTGACCATCGCCGATGTCGACGTCACCGATAGCCGATTGGCCTATATCATCATGGAGCTCGTCGATGGCACGACGCTGGCTGAAAAGTCGTCAAGCTACGGCGAACTTGGCTTCGTACTCCCCATCCTCCGCCAAATTGCCGATGCCCTGGCCACCGTCCACGCCGAAGGCGTAGTCCACCGCGATCTCAAGCCGGCCAGGGGCGTTTCCATCGAGAAATTGAAATACCATTTCCCCATCTCGTCGCAGAGCGCGGGGAAGCAGCGTGTGCTAGCTTGCCTTGCTTCCGATGCTATGCGACGATAACCGGAGGATGAGCAGACATACAGCCCGAGTACTAGGCCCCTACCGCAACGGCCGCAAATGGCGTTTGATCGTAAGGGAAGGCAAAGGACGTAAGTCGCTTGTGTTCGATACCAAAGAGCTCGCCGAAAGCGTGCGCGGCAACTTGCTTGGTGCACTGATCGAGCATACGCATAAAATCATCGGCGAGACTGTGGACGAGTACCTAGAGTTTAAGCGAAAGCGCGGTTGCAGTGAGAAAACGCTGCGCTCTATGCACGACAGGCTGGTTCCCTTTTTGCCGATGGAGCAAAGCTTACACAGCATCACTCCTCAGCTTGCAGAGCGTCTTTATGAGGCGCAGGTCGAAAAATTTGCGACGGCAACGCATCATAAGCGACTGCGCGATGCGAAGGCGTTCTTCGGATACTGCGTGAAGCAAAAGCATGTCGCGGCCAATCCCTTTTTGGAGGTGCAGTCCATTGGCAAGGCGAACGCCGGCAAGCCCCAACTGCGTACCGATGAAGCGCGAAAGCTCAGCGACTTTTTGCTAAACGAAGCCGCCAAAGGCGATACACGGGCCCTGGCGCTGATGGTGCAGGTGCTATTAGGACTGCGCAGCGGAGAAGTTCTGAAGCTGCGCAAGCGGGATCTGGATTGCCAGGGAACCATCGTGGTCGTAGAGGGAACCAAAAGCAAAAATGCCAAGCGCAGCTTGGAACTAGACGCACCGATAGTCCGCGAGCTGCTTTTGCGCCGCAGTGAAAACCTGCCACCAGATGGTCTGCTCTTTGCGCCGGACGGAGCCAAAACGCCCCATTCCACGACCGCCCTTTGGAAGTGGCTGGCCAGGTTCAGCAAGCAAGCAGACGTCCCGTCCGTCTGCCCTCACTCTCTGCGCGGCTTGCATTCTTCGCTGGCCGTGCGGGCGGGGGCTACATCCACCTATGTCGCGCAAGCGCTTGGACATGGTTCTGACTCCGTGACCCGTCGTCATTACATCGCGCCGTCGGCTCTGCAGTCCGCACGAGCCGCGCGCGTTGCCGGTGTACTCCTTGGGGAAGCGGACTTAGATGGCCTTATCGGCACGCTGCGCAATCTTCCCAGCGAGCAATTTGATCGTGTATGTGCAGCCCTGGGTCTGCGTCGGTGACTTCATGCGATAATCAGAAGATAACTTATGAATATGGATTGTAAGTCTCCTAAGTTTGTCGGTCGGTCGGTTTCCCCGACATTGCCGCAAGCATCCTTAGCGATTGATGTCGCGACGGTAATTTGCGGCGGGAGCTTCAGCCGGCCAATATCCTTGTCGCGCGCGGTGCACAGCGGGCCGAGCCGACGATCAAGATCGTCGACTTTGGGGTCTCGGCCCTTGATCCCACAAATGATCTAACGACGGCCAATGCCGCAACGGTCGATGGCGCGCAGGCCACGGCCAACGGTCTTTTGACCCAAACCGGGGTGATCATGGGCACGCCGCTTTATATGGCGCCCGAACTAGTTCGCGGCGCCAAGCTGGCGCGCTCTGACGCGGACATCTTTAGCTTTGGCGTCATCGCATATGAGCTTCTGACCAGTCTGCTTCCGTCTGAAATGCCGCCGATCATGATGCGGCTTAAGCCCCTTGTGCGTTGGTACACGCCGCTGGCTGTGCGTTGCCCGGCGCTGTCCGAACATCTCGGCCTGCTAATTGAACGGTGCCTTGATGCCGGCCCCGAAAACCGGCCCACCGCAGCCGAAATTCATGCCGCACTTCGCGATACGAACCCCCACCTTTCGAGCACTGCGAGTGCAGTCACTGTGCCGGAAGCGAGCGGCGCTGATTAACGACGCGACGCGTTTGCAACGTTGGCTGCACAGCGAAAGCCGATGGCGGGATAGCGGCCCTCGGCGGGCATAAAGCTGCGGGCGGTGGCGCTTAGCTCGGCAAGCGGGCTATCGGCAGAACCGCCACGCACCACGGCCCAAAGACGCCCGCTGGGGCCGGGGCCCTTGCCCGCAAAGGGTTCGCCATCGCTTGCGGTCCATTCTGCGGCATTTCCAACCATATTCAGAAGTCCGTGATCGGTCGCGCCCTCGGGCAAACTGGTCACTGGGATAAGGCGCAGACGATTGGCCCCGGCATTTACTTTTTCAGGCTGAAAGCGCTTGCTGTGCCAGGGATATCGCCGATTGGCACGACCGTCTCGCGCTGCAAATTCCCATTCCGTTTCGCTGGGCAGACGTCCGCCCCACAGTCCGTAGCGCCAGTGGCAGTAATTCTCGGCCTGCTCGCGGTTGACAAGGGTCATCGGAAGATTTTTGCGATCTTTGCTGGCTTCGGCCCCATCCCAAAGCGCCGGCGGCGGCTGTCCCGTGGCGGCGGCATAGCCTTGAAATTCTCCCACGGTAATTTCGTACTTGCCGATGGCAAAGCGCGGAATTTCCACACTATTGCCGGAATCTGGGGCCGGATTGTGATGCGCCGCGCCCAGACTTAAGCGGCCGGGTCCCAGAACCACAAGCTCTTCAGGTAGCACATCCGCGGAAGCCTTGTGCACATTTGGCAGTATCGATGAGCGCGCCCCGTTAGAGGACACCGCAGCCGATTCGTCAGCCTTTGACGAAGACGTGGACGCTGGTGCCATCGCGCTTTTGGACGTCGCATCGCCCTTGCTGCTGTCGGGCGACGAAAAAATATGAGATAAAAAACCAAGGCCATAGGCACCACCAAGCAGCCCAAGACAAAGCACGGCGCCGCCTACCGAGCTCAAAACATAGGGCAGTAGACGCTTTGCGGGCTGAACGGTAAAGGATGGCTCCACGACTTCGCCGATTCCGCTGCGCAGCGTCGAACTTTGCGCAACCGGGCTGCGCATGTGGGCGCTGATCAATTCCAAGCTGCCCGAGCGCCGCTGTCCGGCAGCAGGCTCCAGCGGTACGCGAGGAACCCACGGATTGGTCCGCTGTACAGCACAGCGTTCCAGCTCACTTATGATCTCTGCCATGCTTTGCGGGCGGTCTTCGCGACGCTTGGCCATCATGCGCTGAATAAGCTGGCTCAAAATGGGTGGCATGGGAGCCACCGCTGCCGAATCGGGAACCGGATGCGTCAGATGCGCATTCAACCAATCATAGGGAGTTTGGCCCACATACGGCAAACGCCCGGTTAGGCATTCGTACAAAATAATGCCCAGGGCATAAATATCGGCACGGCCATCGATATCCGGAATGGTCTGCCACTGCTCGGGCGACATGTATCCCGGCGTTCCCAGCCAAAGTCCAGCTTTGGTTTGTCCGCCGGAATCGCGCAGCTTGGCGATTCCGAAATCCAAGACTTTGAGAAACTCCGGATTATGATCACGAGCGACGATGTAAATGTTATCGGGTTCATTGTCTTGTTCGACGCCGGCTGTTCCTAAAGGCATCCGCCGCACGTCGGAGGAGATGCGGACAGCTTGGCGCGCTGAAATGGGATGCGCTGTCGTCGCAGCAAGACGATGTAGACCGCTTCTAATCGGGAATGACCAGAGGATTTCCGGCTTCTGCACGAATCGCCGCCAGGCGGCTTAGCGCCTCGCGCACGCCGGGTTTTCGAGTCAAATCGGTATTTTCATTCATGATTGCTTTGCGCATTTCGGCGCTCAGTCGCTCGCCGATAAGCGCCATGGCGGTTTCGTTGGCGATGACCTCTTCAGCATCATGGGCGCCTGCGTCTTGACGTGTTCTATAAATTGTATTGGCGAGCCGGCTGGAAGCGTTGCGATACCCGATATAGCAGTGGATCATTTCATGCAGAATTGAGAAAAACAAACCGTCTTTCATATAAGATTTGTAGTTTTGTTCATCTTTTTCTTGCTCATAAATGCGTCGGCTTCCCATATTTGCCGTAGTGCCGAGTATGGTATCTTCATGAATGGATATGAGCACGTAATTGCTATATAGATCCAATCCACGATCTTTTATCGAATTTCCTAGTAGAATTGCACTGGCAGCGATAAAATCCGGCGTTTTGTCAAACGAAATGAAGATTCGCTCATGCTTGTTTTTCCATGGCGTATCGGAAAGCGAGGGCGACGTCGCGAAACCCTTTGTCGCGACCAAGAAAGTATAAGCTTGTTTATGGTTGCGCTTCAGTTCTTCGATGGCCGCAGCAGTGCGCAGAGTCATATCGAGATATTTCTCATCTGCGGTTCGAATTGAAATCACAAATTGATCATATGAAAAATAATAGCGCTGCTTGCTTAACTCTTCGCGTCCGGCAGCATTTACATTGATGGCTTTCAATATATCGAGTTCGGCAGGAATTAATTTCAGCTCGGAAAAGGTGCCCAAACCCAAGTATTGAATATTTTTGCACACATCTTCTAAATGAGATTCACGCAATTTTTTGGCATATGCGCATACATTCACATCGGCCTTTTTTTGAGAAGCCGCCTGACTGCTGGCTAGCGCGAATGGCCCCAAAAACGCCAGCAAATACACCGCCCGGCGGGCGCAACGACAGGAACGGTTCATCGTCATGTTCGAAGCTCCCCTTGCCATACCGGACATCGCCCGGTATGGCAGCCTAGCGCCCATCTCGGCAAAAATCCTCGTTGAGGATTTCTAAGATGTGCTCTTAGTTAAAGTCAAAGAATGGAACATAATAGCCGACGTTGAAGCTGCCGCGGAAGACCCCTTGCTTCCCGGGCGGATCTTGAAAGCTCAACGTCGGTGCGTATCGCAGATCGGCGCCTAGGAAGAAAAGTGCATTGGGACTATTTCCGAGCAAAATACCTCCCTGCAGTCCGACAAGTACAAAGTCGGCCCAGGTCAGCGAGTTCATGCTGGGCCGTGCGGAACCGTCAAAGCTGACAAACTGCGCGAGATCCACAAAGGACACTTGTAGATGCCAGCCTAGACACGAAGAGGCTTTGGGCAACCACTGCAGTGCAATGCCTGTGGGCAGCGCTAGCTGTGCATACTGCAACTTGTTGACTCCGTCGTCCTTCACCCCCGGGCCAGCCTGGCCGCCGAATACGGAGACCCCCGGCATGATGCCAAGCGAAGCAATGAAATCGCCGGCGCGCGCGCTGCGGCTCGTCGTAAGCTCCATCATGGACTCGATGGCTCGCTTGCGCGCCTCACGCTGCGCCTTGGCCTGTTTGTCATCTAGCGCTTCACCGTTTGCGGCGTAGCTTTGCGCATAGGACGCAATTGCGCCCGTCACTGCAGTAAATTTGCGCAAGTACGTTGTAGCGCTCCCATCTATCGGTTTGCTGGTCGCGCTGGCCAGCCCGTGCGTCACGAATCGCCCGCCACCTGTAAGCACCATCTGAATTTCCTGCTCCAGGACTCCGCTTATGATGTTGCCAAGAGCGGTCAGCGATTCCTGATCGAACGGGAAGCGCAGGTTTGGCGAGTGCTTGGCAAGCAATGCAATGACATCGAGCATGAAACTCGTCAGGTTGCGCAGCAAGAGCTGCGGCGCCAGCGCCTTGGACGGCCGCACGATCTCAAGACCGCGCGAGATAAGCAGGCTGGTATTCGGTAAAAATCGGTTCCACTGTTCCTGACACTGCGAATCGCTTAGGTACTTCTCGGGTTTTTGCAGGTACTCCGAGATGGCCGGCGCGTCGCAGCCGCCGCGCGCTTGACACTCAGCCACCACTGCCAGCGCCAGCCGCACCGGGCACAGCGCTGGCTGCAGCGCGCCATCGCCACGCATACTATCCGTGATCTTGACATAATCCTTCGCGAGCGTCAGAAACATGACCTGAACATCGCGCTCGGTCAGCGTTCCCACATTCAGGACGTGCATCTGTACGGCGCTAAGCAGCGGTTGCAGAAGCGGCTCAAGCAGATTCACTTCCAGCGAGTTCGCATCCAGGGACTTGTGCTGGGTCACACTCATTAATGACAGCGCAACCAGATCGCGAAGGAAGGCGGTGTACAGACTTTTGCCGGAGGCGGCGAGTTCCTGAATGCGCAACCCCTGAATCACTTCGCAGGTTTGCGGCAAAAGCGGCGCGTCTCCCTGCGGCAGCCATTTCAGGGCCTCAGCATCTGCATCGGCAGCCGCCTTGCGAAGCGCCGTTCCGGTCAGCTTGGCGCAGACCACATCTCGCGCTTTGTCCGACAATAGCGAGAAGCTTTTGGCCTTGGCGCGCTCAAAGGCAATTTCGGCCAAAATGCTGAACATATCGACGAGTACCTGCGGCGTCGCATCGGAAAAGCTGCGTCCGGTCGCCGCTCGCCATTCCGAAGCCCCCATTGCATCGACGGCCGTGCTCAGTGGTTTGGCGCTCGAATCGCTGCGCCCCGAATCGGTTGGCTGGCCAGCAGCTTGCCGCTGTTCCTTAGTGATTGGCCCGACGGTTACAACGATATCGCTATTTCGCGAATTCCATAGAGGCACATTGTTATTTCCTACATAGGAAAACAGATCCGATGGCTGAATCTTGAATTGCCTCGATTCCGAACCAGAACTCGGCGTGAGAGAGCACTGGGTGTCAATAATATTCTTATCTATCTCAAAGCGTTGTAGTTCTTTTATATGATATTCACACAACTTTTCATCAGAACAAATTGCTTGAATAAATCGCTTCTTTTGCTCTATAAATTCTTTGTAAATCTCTTTTTTTATACAAGGATGAAAAGATGAGTAGGCATCTATGGTATGCTGATTTAGATAATCCCGACACGTTGTAATTACATGCTCATATTCTTCTTTGTATCTATAAACGATAGATCTATCCTCTAAGACATCTTTTGCCGCGAGGGCATCTTTTACCTCAATGACTGGCTGATAGGCTATGCTGTGCCTTGCTGCAGAGCTTGAAGTTGTTTCGGAAGTTTTATATAGATACTCCGAACGAAAAGTAAGCGTCCATTCGCCTTGGGTTAGATTTACAGCATAGCTGAGCCGAGGTGCATCCAAGGGATCCCAAATTAGCGGAATACGGCGTCCGGTTATCGCGTTGTCTAGTACTCCTGTCAATTTTACGTTAGGCAAATGAGAGAGTTGAATTGCGTATTCTTCTGTTTCATTTTTAATTTTTATATGTAAAGGATTCAGCAGTGGTATCGTATTATAAATATTGCTACATACCACAGGCAAACCGGCATCATCGGCCAAGGCCAGCGCGGGCGCCGCCAATAGCAGGCAAAACGTCATCATGTAAGTTGTTTTCATGATTCCTCGGACGTTCGTGTAGTTTCTCGATAGCGCGAATCTCGCTGGCAATCCAGGGCGCCAGTACATCCATGCGTACGTAGACCCCGCCGTCGCCACACCGCAGCCTGTAATTGGCGATAGGGCGCGAAGTGATGGCCAGAATGCGCGGCAGGCCGTCTACTTCCTCTAGAACCGGACCGCCGCTGTCGCCATCGCATGTATCAAGGCCGCGCAAGCGGGGCAGCACAAGCTCAAGTTCGGGGTTACAGCCTACTAAGCGCGCGCGCCCCAAATCGCAGCCCCAGCCCGCGACGGGAACTTGCAAAGCGTGGCGCATTCCCAGCCCCTGCCCCGGGGCTCCACCAAAGCCGACCAGTTCCAGCTCACCGGCTGGCTCGGCACGGTCTTTCGCAAGGCGAAAGGGCCAGCGTGGAATCTCGAGCAGCGCCTGCTCCAGAATCAGAAGTACGGCGTCTAGCCGAGAATCCGCGGGCAGGCGCGGCGCCGCCACTGCCACAATGCGAACCGGCTGGCGCGCGTCGCTGCCGACGGCGATTCTCGTCACTGGCAGGCAATGCCGCGCAGTCAAGACGAGCCGCGGATGGATAAGAACCCCCGAGCAATAAAAACCGCGTGGATTGCCGACTGCCACTGCCGCCTCGTAGGAAGGCGCGACTTCCGGGAGGGGGGATGCGGCCGCCTCAGCCGTGTCCGAAGGGACACATGCAAGCAGTACCTGAAGAAAAATTCCTACCGACGCGGTTAGCAGGAGCACGCAAGCCGCGATATTGCTTCAGCATTTTGAAATCTGTCAATACTTGAGCATTCTATAAAGACTCGCTCGGTGCGGGCAGGCGTCGCAAGGCAACTAGCGTAATATCATCACAAATCTTCGCTTGTTTCAGTGGCGCAAGCAGGCCCGCAAGCAGCGCCGAGGTCGGCAGCCCGCGTTCACAAAGCTCCGCCAAGCTCTTGGCCAGCCCCGCGGTCTCCAAGTACTGCTCGGCGACAGTGGCTTCGGTATACCCATCCGTGTAAAGCAGCAGCACATCGCCGACTTCCAGCCGCAGCTCGTTGTCTTGTAAGAGCTCGCTGATGTCGCCCTCGACCACTCCCAGCCACACGCCCTGTGTCTCGATACGCTCCACTCGCTTTTGGGCCGCGCGGTAGATGAGCAGATCCTGATGCAGACCCGCGTAGCGCACGGTGCCGCCTTCGATACACAGCGCCGTGATGGTCATGTACTGTCCGCGGCCGATCTGCGTGAGGTTGCTTTCCACCGCTTCATTGCAAAGGCCGAGCAGCCGATGCGGAGTCAGTTTCTCGTTTGAACGCTCTAGCGTCAAAGCCACGGCGCGCAGTACCGACTGAATCATCATCATGCAAAGTCCGGCTGGCACTCCGTGGCCCGACACATCACCAATGACCACCCAATCCTGCTGGCCGCGGCGAAATACATCGTAGTAATCGCCGCCCACCTGATCGGCAGGGCACATCACCGCAGCCAGCTCATAGCCGGAAATTTGCGGAGTGCTGGGCAAAAGGACGGTTTGAATCTTTTTGGCCAAGTCCATCTCGCTCCACAAGTCCTGCAGAGCTTTGTCCAGGGCCGCGGTGCGCTCTTCTACTTTGGCTTCCAGACCGATGTTGGCGGCTTGCAGATCAGCGTAAAGCCGAGCGTTTTCCAGCGCGATGGCGCTTTGCGCAGCCAGTACGCCGAGTAAGTGAACGCGAGACTCGGGAAAGGCGTTTGCGGTCTCGTGCTCGAGGTACAAAATGCCGCCGAGTCTGCCCTGATGGAGCAGCGGCACGGCCAGCACCGAACGAATTGAGGCCGCATGTAGATACGGATCTTGCGCAAAGCGGGCGTCGGATGAAGCGTTGCCTAATACCAGATCTTCACGGCTACGCAGGATATATTGAACGACCGAAAGCGCGACCGGATGAGAGGCCGACAAGGGCTCTTTGAGGCCGGCGCGGACCTGGGAATTCGAAAGCAGCGCCGAAATGGACAGTTGGTCTTCTTTGGCAAGCAGCAGCGCAGCGCGCTGGGCCCCAGCGTTTTCCTGGACCAGACGCATGAGCTCGGCAACGATTCGTTCTGAATCCAGCTCGCGCGCCAGGGCTTGAGCGGCGCGTACGGTGGTGTTGACATCAATGGCCACACCGCCGGTGGTGCTGGTCATGCTGGTGGCGGTGCGGGTACGGTCGGTAGACAGATCCGCAAAAGAGCTTGGAACAAGCAGAGCAGAATATTTTTGTTCCAAAAAGGAAACCAGGGCCAAGGCATTCCAGCGAGTATAGGCGTCACGCGCTTCATGGAGGTATAAGGCAGCGACGCGTTGCCGGCCGGCGGCGAGATGAAATTCGGCACAGTACTGCGCCGCCAGTGCCTCGATGTGAAGGAAGCGCTCTTTGCGCGCCAAAGTAATGGCCTCTTCGTACTTGGCCATGGCTTCGCCGATTTTGTCCGAAAGACGGGCCTGCTCGGCTTCAAGCAGGCGCAGCTTGTGTAGGAAGTTCGCAGCGCAGCCCTGCGAAAAGTAGCGGAAGCGTTCGATGGCGTGGTCCAGCGTCGCCAAAAAAGACGCGCGCTCGGCGCTTTCAAGCGCAGAAGTGACGCATTTGGCAGCGGCCAACCCTTGCCAAAGTGGAATATCGGTGACAGCGGGAGCGCCATAGAGGACAAATCGAAACTGTTCGGCCTCTGCGGCCCGCGCCAATGCCCGCGCGTATTCGCCAAAAGCCAAAAACAAATGGGTTTCAAGGACCCGTGCCAGTTCAGCGACCGATGAAGTGTTCATCACTTCGAAGGAGCGGGAATTTGCGGTGAGCCATTCCGCATCGAGAGCGGCTCGAACAAAGGACGTAGGACGTAGGAATGCAACGTAATCGGCAGCCAATTTAAAAAAGAGCTGTCCAATGAAATCACCGGCCCGATTCATAAGGTCGCGCTGAGACGCTTCCTGCGCCGCGATTCGATCGAGCGGCGAACCGCTCCAAATGTCCACGTAATGGATCTCTCCGAAGAGCCCCCAGCCAGTGCCTTGAAAGGATCCTGAGGCTCGTGCGACCTGTTGCGCCGTCTGATAGTGCCGCCGCGTCTGCTCAACCGGCTCCTCAAAGGCTGCGTACACTGCGCGAATGAAAGCGCACTCTGGAAGACAAGGGGATGAAAGCCGCATGGCAGCCTGTAACCCGCTCTGCGCCCAGCGCACGTCCCCGCGATAGTCTGCAAAAAACGCGGAACGCGCACAGCCAAAAGCCGAGAGGAAAAAAGGCGACACAGAGGTCAAGGCCGCTTTCTCGATCGTGCGCTCAACATTGCGCGTGATCACGACGGCCCCAAGTGATGCATTTCCTCCATTGGCAATACAGACCTGCATCGAGACCTGTAGCGCATCTAAAAACAGACCTTCGAGAGAGGGATCGCTCGGCACGAGGTCAAAGCCCTCCGAGTGCGCTTCGAGCCAGGCATGGGATGTTCCAGCGCCCTGCAAGGCCTGGGCGATGCACTCTTGCTGGGTTGCGGGATAGGTCATGCCTCGCTCGGCGAGCACAGCCAGGCCCAAGCGCTCGCCTTCGATATACTGTCCGGAGGCCACACAAGTACGTACCTGAAGCTCCTGAATCATGAGCCTGGTAAGTGGCGACAGCGGCAGGACCAAGAGCTCCTGCGCTCGGCGATGGACCTCGGCAAATTCTCGAAGCAGGTGATCGGCCTCGAGCCGCTCCATCGCCAGCTCTGCCATGAGCTGCGGCTCTTTGTCCCAGGCGCGCGGTTCCAGAAGCTCTTGTCCTTTTTCGGCCAGCGCCGCTTGCAGACGATACGATCCATTCACTTTTGCGGCCGCGGCGGCTTGCAGATTGAGCCGCGCCAGCGCTTTGCGTTCCGTGTCGCTATGTAGCGCAGCCGCCCCAAGGTTCAGATGCCGCACGAGCTCAAGCAGCTTTCGGCCCGAAGCGACTTGAATTCCCTCCTGCTCATGAAACCGCGCCTCTAGCCGCCGCCCGATCCAAAGATGCGTAAAGGCCCGCTGCGCGGGCGCAATCCGTTCGTAGAACGCTTGCTGCACGCGGTCATGTAGAAACTGGTAGCTTGCGGAAATCTCGCCGCGCTGCTCGGCCTGTGCCAGCGCTTGAACGGCACGATACTGTCCATCGCTTGGCACCACCAGCTCAGCCAAAAGCGCAGGCCGTAGCTCTTCTTCTACCTGCGACGGAGACAATTCAGTGAGCATCACCAGTTCGTCAAAGCGAAAGCTATGGCCGGCGCAGGCGGCTTTTCCCAAAAGCTCTTGCGTACACTCCGGAAGATCTCCCACTTTGCTGCGCATAAGCTCAGCGACATTTTCCGTGACTTCAGCGCGCGCGATCGCATCCTTTTCCCATTGCCACGTTCCATCTTCTAGATCCCGTCGCAATTGCTTCTGCCTGTGGAATTCCAGCAGCAACTGCCCGAGAAAAAATGGATTTCCCTGGGTCTTGCGACTAAGCACCTCGGCCAGCGCTTGGATGCGTGCAGAATCTTCTGACAGCGTCGCAGCAAGCCATTTCTGCACCGACGTTTGGGAAAGTGGCCCAACGCTCAGCCGCGTTGTTTGCACACCGCTTTTCTCAATTGCCAGAACGAGCGTCCACAGGGGATGACTCGGCTCTACCTCGTTGTCCCTATAGGCCGCGATCACGAGGAGGTGCTGACGGCCGACGCTCGTCAAAATCGACTTGAGTAGCTCCAGCGATGCAGGATCGACCCACTGCATGTCGTCCAGGAATAGGACCAAAGGTGGCGATGCATCGGTCACTGCACGCAGGAAGTCGATCCATGCAAGCTTGAGGCGATTATAAGCCATCTCGGTCGGCACCGTGGGCACAGCGGGCAAAGTCCCCATCACCCACTCAAGCTCTGGCACTAGGTCCGCGATCACGCGCGCCAGCGGACCAAGCGCCTGGCTAAGTCGCTCGCGCCAGGCCAAAAAGACAGGTTTCGGACTGGCGGCCAGGCTTCGCATCAGGCCGCTAAAGGCCTGGGCAATCGCAGCGTAGGGCACCGCGCGCCCCAATTGATCGTGCTTGCCAAAAAGCAGATGCCCCCGCCCCGCCTTGGCGATATCGCGGTAGACCGCGCGCACGAGCGCCGTCTTCCCGATGCCCGAAGGTCCGCCCAAAAGCAGTACTTCTACCGCGCCCGCCGCAGCTCGCTCGAAGGCCGCGGTCACAGCCTGGCTCTCTTTCTCTCGGCCCACCAGGGTTTGAGGAATCTGCAGCTTGGGCGAAAAATCCCTTTGTCCAATTGCAAAGGGCTCGATCCGTCCATGCTCGCTGAGGAGAAGCAGACAGCGCTCGAGATCCGCGGCCAATCCCTTGGCCGTTTGGTAGCGCTTCTCGGGCGATTTCTCCAAACACCGCTCTACAAGCCGCGCCACAGTGGAGGGAATATCTGGCAACAAGCTTTCAAGCGCCGGCGGGGCCTTGGCCAGGTGCGCATAGACCAAAGCCAGGGCATCATTGTCCTCAAACGGATGTTGTCCCGTCAGCATTTCGAACAGCGTTACCCCTAGCGAATAGAGGTCCGTGCGCGCATCCAGGCCGCGTGCCGTGCGCCCGGTCTGCTCAGGCGAAATGTAGGCGAGTGTCCCTTCCAGAGACTCGGGCAGGCCGGCCTCGGTGGCTTCCTGAGCCAGTTCCGAAGCGATGCCAAAATCGATCAAAACCACCGAAGAGCAATCTTTGTTCAAAAGAATATTCTGCGGTTTTATATCCTTATGGATGATGCCAGTTGCATGCACGCCTTCGAGCACACGGCAAAGCGCGAGTGCAACGCGCAGCGCTGCCGCAAGCGGAAGCCGCGCCTGTTCCGCCAGAATCCGGTCGAGCGAACGCAGATTCGGGTCTTGCAGAAAAAGGGCCGCGCTTCCAGCCTCTTTTATCATTGCGCGTACTTGCACCACGCCGGGGACTGCGCTCAGCCTGCAGAGAATCTGGTACTCATGTAAAAGTCGCCCCATTGTGTGCAGGCTAGGCGGGTCCAAAACCGGCAGCTTGACCACGAGCCGCTCTCCCGAAGGTACATGGATGGCACGTTGGACGCGGGTTTCCCTTCCTTCATACAGCGTTTCTGCCAACGTGTAGTCTGCAAACTGCCGCATAATTCCCTCCAGAGTAGGCGGTTCTCTTCCATGTTATCAGAGCTTGGCTGGACGGCGCGCGGCAAACTACAGTCGAGAGGCGATGCTTGTTTTTCGCGAGCAAACAGCACATTCGCTTTGCGATGCCATCCGCAAGCTGTCCGCAACTCATCTATAGTTTCTACTTAGCGACGGGAAAATTTTAGAGCGTCAGTATCGGGTTTAAGATCCCGATGCACAATTCCGATGTTGTGGGCGGCTTGCAGTGCCGAGGCGGCCTGAATGCCGATGTTGACGGTGCGACCGACATTTAGCGGACCACGCTGGATGATTTGGGCCAGGCTTTTGCCGTTTAATAATTCCATCACGACATAGCAGATGCCTTCTTCTGTCACCCCGCCGTCAAAGACCTGGACGATGTTCTCATGGGCCACGCGACTGGCGGCGCTGGCTTCATTGACAAAGCGCCGCTTCAGATCGGACTGTACGGAAACTTGGGGGTCTAAGATTTTGACGGCGGCATGACGCCCGGCAATGGCTTGATGTTCTGCCTCGTAGACGGCGCCAAAGGTTCCTTCCCCCAGCAAGCGATGCAACTTCCAGTTGCCGATTGTCCGTCCCATGAGGTTGTTGCGATTCATTTCAGTGAGCATGGTAGTAGCTTCTGTTTGCATCTGTTTCTTGGATCAAAATGCGACGCCTAGCTGCAAGGCTCCGCTCGTGGACTGTGTCTGCGGAGCGATAGTAAAGCAGACTTCAGCACCAAGCTTGTCGCAACTGCTACGAGTGGCGAGTACTGCCGGAACGGCAATTGCAGTCGTCAGCACAGCCGTTCCACCGATGATCACAACCCATACCCATGCCCGCTCGTACCAGGGACGCACTTGAATGCGGACCGGACGATTGGGATTGATGGCAGCGGGCAACGTGGACAATGTAATACTGCGAGTGACGACCTGTCCAGGGGACATCGGCAATGAAAACGTCTCTGAATAGTGACCATCCAGCCGCAAAATAATGGTATGAGGACCAGTCTGGACCTCTAATTCGGCAGGTGCCAAGCCAACATTCTGATCGTCGATGTAGATCGCCGCTCCCGGCGGCACTGAGCTGAGCTTGAGCACACCGGCAACCGGCAGCATCTCGACTTCGATCAAAATGACTCGCCCCAAAGTGGCTTGTATATCGCGCTCGAAGGGAGAAAATCCCGACTGCGTAATACGCAGTTTGTGCGGACCCGGCTGTAACGGAATCGGTGCACTCTGTGGCAGGGTCGCGACATGTTTTTCGTCGACATAGATCTTGGCCCCGTCACGTTTTCCCAAAATGGTCATTCCGGTTTCAACCGCTGGTTTTTCGTCCGCCGCAGCCAACAAATCGAATATTGTTACGGACAAAAAGGCCATCAGTGCGAACAGAACAATCGCCCATCTTTGCGGTCGTGTAGAGCCCACGCCACTTGGCTTGCCGCTTAGCCTTCTACTTGCCGTAGGTATTTGAATTCCGTTTACCCGCATTGAAATAGTGTTCCGTCACACTGCTGGCCCATCGGACAGTCGTTGTTTTTCTTACACTGAACGCACTGGTTTAAAGTCGGATTCGTACTGTTTGTCACGCAGAAGGGCATTAGCGGATTTGTACAGTCCATATCGATCATGCAAGGCACACATTGGTTTTGGCTGGGGTCGCTGCCATTGACGGCGCAGGCAGGCTTGGTCAGGTCCAAACAATCAGTATTGGCAACGCATGGAACGCATTGGTTCTGACTGGGATCCATTGAGTTCACCGCACATGCCGGGTTCATGAGATCTTTACAGTCCGAATTGAGCACGCAAGGCACGCACTGGTTTTGGCTGGAATCCATGGTGTTCACTGAACACGCCGGCTTGGCGGCATCCTTACAGTCGGTACTGACGATACAGGACACGCACTGATTTTGGCTGGGATTGGTTACGCTTAGGGCGCATGCCGGTTTGCTGGCATCCGAGCAATCGGCATTTCCCAGGCACGGCACGCACTGATTTTGGCTGGGATCCATGAGGCTGACCGAACACGCCGGCTTGCTGGCATCCGTACAATCGGGATTTCCTAGGCAAGCCACACACTGATTTTGGCTGGGATCCGTGGCGCTTACCGCACACGCCGGCTTGCTAGCATCCGTACAATCAGGATTGTCTACGCAGACTACGCACTTGTTCTTACTGGGATCGCTCGGCGCGCTCGGATCCGCGGCGCACGCCGGCTTGCTTGAGTTTGTGCAGTCGGAATCTTGCACACAAGCGACACATTGGTTTTTGGTCGGGTCGCTGCTGTCGGTTACACACACGGGTCTGCTAGAATCTTTGCAGTCGGCGTTGACCAAACACACCACGCACTGGTTCTTGGTGGGATCACTCGGTGCCGCCGGATCGGTCGCACACGCCGGTTTGTTCACATCTTTGCAATCCCCATTGGCCAGGCAAACGACACACTGGTTTTTGCTGGGATCGCTAGGAGCACTGGGATCAGTCGCACACGCCGGCTTGGCGGCACTTTTGCAATCGGCATTATTCAGACACGTCACACACTGATTTTTCTTCGGGTCGGTCTGATCGAGCGCACAGGCCGGCTTCTGAGAATTTGTACAGTGCGCACTGGTTTCACAAGGTACACACAAGCTGGTGTCGGGATTTCCACCGCCGTGGCAGGCCGGTAAGCTTGCATTGCGACAATCCACATCCGTGCGGCAGCCGATGCAGCGATTCTGCTCTGGATTGGCAGGATGCAGCTCGCAAACTTCTTTGTTAAATGCCGCACAGCCGACATCGGTCAGACACTGGGTACAGATATTTTTGGCGGGATCGGAGTTTGTCGCACAAAGTCCTTTGACCGGGTCCTTACAATCGGCATTGACTGCACAAAGGATGCAGCGCTTGCTGTTTGAGGTCGTCGCGCGCATGGCGGTGGTATCACAGATCGTGCCGGGCACACTGGCGCAGTCCGTGTCCGCTAAGCACTGCACGCAAACATGCGTCCCCGTATCACACAGCGTTGTGGTCGCATCCGGAAGGCCGACACAATCGGCATCTGAGGTACGGCATTGCACACAACCGACATCAGGCTGACAGAAATGGCGATTGGGATTAGCCGGATCGCAGGCGGGATCATTTTTGCACATACACTGACCACCGACGCAAGAATTGGCGACATTGACGCCGCATGCCATTCCACAGCCGCCGCAATGCGAAACATTGGTTGTCGGATCGATACACTGGGGCGGGCCC
Source organism: uncultured Myxococcales bacterium (assembly GCA_964460115.1). Taxonomy (GTDB): domain Bacteria; phylum Myxococcota_A; class Polyangia; order Palsa-1104; family JAEUJZ01; genus JAEUJZ01. Next base: position 59,926 of record CAYWPR010000009.1, on the reverse strand, counting down.
TGACAGCACAGTGGAAATTTGGCGAAGGCACCACCGCCGCATTCATTTTTGCCATCCTGCGCGGTCGGTGAAAAACTGGGATCGCACTGATTGCTAAGTCCGTCACAAAGCTCAGGCGCACCGGGATAACTTATCTCAGGCACCGGAGGATAGAATTTGCTGCCGTTTTGCGCTGTATCATTGCAGTCGCCACAGGAACGAAATGCCGTCTTATTAAAAGAGGCTTGGTTATCCACTTGAGAGCAGCCCGTGCAACGCAGAAACGTATCGCCGTCCACGTCGATCTCGGCCTTGGCATCGGGAACTGGAAAGCTTGGATCCTGGCCTGGAAGTTTTCCGTCGCAATCATCATCGTAGCCATTGCAAAGTTCCTCGGTCGGGAAAACCACACTGCTTTGCGGATTGCAAACCAGGAAGCGATCTTTTTCATCAAAACCCGGAACCGGTCCTTGCGCTGAAGTCGGCCGAACTTGCGCAGAAAACGGATTGAGCTTGCTACGATCGCAGGCCAGGATATTGCCCTTTTGGCAGCGGCCAACGCTGACGCCGCAGATGGTTCCAGAGCCGACCGAGGCCAGGTTTTTGCCGTCGGGAGCATCCGTGCGGCCATCGCAGTCCTCATCATGCGGGCTGTCGGCATCGCAAGTCTGTAATTTGGGCTGAGTTGCGCCAAAGCATTTGGGAGATAGCGTGGCATCATCGCGGCCATCGGGACAGACAACGCGGCTGGCCGAATTGATGATGGAATTGGGTTTGATGCCGGTACATACACAACGACCGCTGTAGGCATCTTGGTTGTTCTTCAAACCGCAGTCGCCCACGTTGGAATCGGTGCAGCTTGTGATCGTTTTCACCGTGCTGCCGCCCACAGTATGGGACTCGATAAGCGCATTGCCTTGGCTGTCGGGGTTTTGCTCATCCACAAGCCCATCACAATCGTCATCTTTGCCATTGCACGAGTCGGCCGCAAAAGGATGCACATTGGGATCGCGATCATCGCAATCAAACAGCACACAGTAGCCATCGCCATCTGTATCGGTGCCGCAAGTATCGATCTTGTTGTCGCAGTTATGATCCTTGTTGTCTTTGGAATATTGCGGCGCCCCGGGAAAAGTCTGCGGATCGTTGTCGTCACAATCGATAAGCCTGGGATCTAGCGGAATACAGCCGACGTTACCGTTTGCAAAGCCGTCGCCATCAGCATCGCAGGCCCGCGACGGACAGCCGCGGGTGGGTTGACTGTCGCAATTGCTGTCCTGTACGCGATCGCTTAGATCGAGGTTTCGACACATTCCGCGCAGCGCTCCGGCAATCGTTCCACCTTTGAAATCCGTCGTATTGTCTTTATAAAGTTGCAGCGGCGATTGGTAGATCGTCGATCCAGGAAAAACGCCGCGATCGTTGTCATTGCAATCTAGGACGATAGGCCGTCCCGCAAAGCGATCACGATAGCGTTTCGTCGGACAATTGAAGGTAGGATCATCGCGCTGAAAGCCATCGCCGTCCAAATCGCAATCCACACAACCGCCCTGCGGATTGCCGTCACACGCCCAATCCTTTCCGATATCCGCATCGTTTTCGGGTTCGCAGATTTTCGTGGCTCCGGGATGAATGCGAGCATCGTGATCATCGCAGTCGCGCTGGCTGGCCAGCGGATCTTGCGGCGAATAGCCATCACAATCCTCATCAATGAAACACTCGACATCCTGACCGCTGCAGTCGTAATCAAACGATGTATTGCAGCGCGGCGGCTGACATAGCTTCAGGTCAGCAATGAATTCATGATTGACGGCGCAGCTTGCTCGATCTTGACATTGGCAGCAGTTGCGCGGCCGCGGATTGCCATGACGACGGCGGGGGTCGTGATCATCGCAATCGGTGTTTTCCGGCTCCCCATCTCCGTCGGCGTCTTCGCAAGCGCGGGGGCTGCCGCCGCAAGTGGTATCAAATGCTTCTGGGGGCAGACGCTCACCAGTGGGCGAAACACCAGCCGGACGAAGCTTGGCGTCACAAATGGACAGCGCCAAAGGATGTACGTCATAGGAACGCAAACGCAAAGGAGTCAAATCGCCAGGGGCCGGCTCTACATCCAAGCAGTCGAGCAAAAAGCGCTTATCGCCATACATTTGCGCGGCCGCAGGAAACGCATCCGGCCACAGCTTGGCATCTGGGAAATGATCGCCGTCTAGATCATATTCCGATGGAACAATGAGTAAAAGAGCATCTATATCCTGGGTTTTATCAATCTGCACAATGCTGGCAAAAAAGTAAGCAGGCGTCGACACGCCGGCCTGAGGCAGCAGATCCGGACTGTCAAAATTTGCCGCTCGCACAACTATCAGAAACTCACCTTTTTGCTCAAAAGGCAGTCCGACATGCAATGGATCTTGCGACAAATCCCGTTTCGCGGCGATGCGCTGCGCACCGGAATGGTAGATCACCTGACGAGTCGCCCGATCCAGAACCGTCAAGGTGTACGTCTTTAGCTCTACCGTGCCCTCAGTACGGAGGTTCAGGACCAGTGCATCAAGACTGCTGCAGCCAACACACAAACTTACAAACAGCGATAGGATAAGTAAGTATCTCACAAAGCACCCCTAAGCAGATTTGGCACAATTCGATCTTGCATCAACCATGCCCAATGGATCCGCTCAGCGACTTTGCAATTATTTTGCAAGCTGGGGAGGGCTTTAGACTTAACGACGACGCATAGATTGCATGATCTCGGCAATGCGCACACGCATGGTGTGGGCATCTGTCTGGTTTTGTCGCAGCATCTGCAAAATGGTGCGCTGAAACTGCGTAAGCTCTGCCGCCAGATTGTCCGTTCTGGACAGAAGCTTGTCTGCGGATTCAGCGCCCAGTGCACAGACCGGTGGCGGAGGTGCAGGCTGTGCTTTTTCTTCAAGAAAATCCCGCCGCAATGCCAAAAGCGCCTCGGTTTGCGCCTTTAGCGAGGCATTGACGTGATCAAGCTGCTCTAAAACCTTGTCCAGATGATGCGCAACCCCGGTAAAGTGGCGTACCGATTGGCTGGCGGCTTCGGCCATACTACGGGACAGATCACGCTGGGCTTCGCCAACGGCCAGAAGCTGCGACATCAGCAAGGTCGGCTCCGGCGATATAAGCTCAGCCTCCTGAACGATAGGAGGCGCAGGGGTGCTCGGCGGCGGAAGCTTTAAGTCATGTCCGGCGCGCAGTTGAATGCTTACGGAAGACTGTCCTTCATAAACTTCCGTCCACATTTGATAAAGCCCGGCATCATCTTGCTGTACCAGCGACTGTTCTGCGGAAAGCCCAAGGGCTATGGCCAGCCGCCGCAATAGGTCCACAGAAGGAATGCGTTGGCCATTTTCGATGGTCGAGAGCATCGCCTTGCTGATCTGCGCCCGCGTCGCGAGCTGCTGCTGATTCAGTCCGCCATTTTTGCGCAGCTTGACGATTCGCGCCCCAAGCTGACGCGCCAAATCCAGCAAGCTATCGGTTAGCTTTTCTTCTGTAGATGTCACGGGATGGGATCCTCTGTCACGGCACGGTGACAGTGAACTGCCCCGGTACAGCGGGCGAAATGACGCCCCCCCAAATGCACATCAGCTTGCTGCTGCTATTTAGCGCGGGCATATTGCCAACTAGGACAGTTGGGGCCCCAACGACCCACGGAGCCACCGTATTGGGGACGCAAGGCATCGGCGCCCCGAAGGCGGCAGCCACGGTGGGATTGGCGGGCGAAGTGCACATGCCAAAAGGCATAATATTTAGAAAGGGCTTATTGTCCATGATCGTAGCAATCGGCTTTCCGGTCAGGACTCGATTTGTCGGCAGCACAACTAACTGCCCAGGGGCCACCCCAAAGCTGCACTGCAACATCGCACCCATACAGACTCCCATACCCATGGCTACTTCCCTCCTTTGCTTGGCGACGCACGCCCTGGTGGTGGTGGCGGCGGCGGCGGTGGTGCCGGTGATGGTACTGGTGCCGGCGGCGGCGGTTCTGAGGGGAGCCGGCGCCCCTTCTCATCATACACCTCAGGCGGAGCCTGCGGAATGTCTAAGGCATATACAACACGGCGGGCCAGACGTCCGTTTGGATGAAAGGTACACCATTCGCCATCTCGCTTGCCTTTGACGTAACGCCCCTTTTCACGCACGGAGGAATCATCAAAATACTCGATGCAATCTCCGTGCAGAAGATCCTGATTGTAGACCTCGCGCCGCACAATGCGCCCCGAAGCCGCATAGTACACGGCAGGGCCATGTTTTACGCCGGCTTGAAAATTGAATTCACAGCTTGGTTGCCCTTGTTCATTAAAAAGGGTCATCGTCCCATGCCGCTTCCCGGCGGCATAATTCTGCCGGCAGACGATCCGGCCTTGCTCATAGATTTCAAGGGCTCCTTCGATTGCGCCCTGGCGGTAGGGAATGCGCTTTAACGGAGCTCCGGATTCATCAAGCGTCTCAAGCGTACCGTCCAATCGATCATGGACATAATTCGACCGCTCTTGCACCTGTCCCGTCGGGCTATAGCTGAAAACTTCGCCATGTAGCTGGCCGGCTTGGTAGTGGCAGACTTGCAACAGCCGGCCGGCCTCAAAACGCTCTACTTTTCCGTCGAGCACCCCGGCCACGCGCCGCCCGCGCAAAACGACCTGCCCGCCCTCATCGAGCGTGGTGAATTCTCCCCCCAAGGCCTTATCGACTGCTTGTCCGCTCATCACCATCACCCGCCTCAGTTAATCTTCACCATGCCGCCTTTTAGGGTCAGCATTCCGCCGCCGTCCATTTCTCCGGTGGCTGAGCCCTTGATCTGCACCATCGTCCCTTCACTTTTCAGCGTGGTTCCGGCCTTTTGGGAAAGTTCCATTTTGGCCTCGCTCTTCAGATTCATCTTGGCTTCCAGAACGATGTCTTGACCGGATTTGTTCGAAATGCCCGATTTTCCTTCTAAACTAATACTCTTTTTAGAAACAATCTTGATTTCCCCATCCACATTAATCGTAAGATTTTTTTTAATATTAATTACATAATCATCTTTCACATCGTGCGTAAATTTCTTATCATTTGCATGCGATTCATCTTTTTTCACCGTCACTTTGCGCTCGCCCCCCACGGTGTGTTCCTCATCCCCCTTGTCAACGCTGATGGTACGATTGCCTTTTTTCACCGTCAGCGACTCATTTTCCTCGCTGATCTCGGTGGTGCGGTTTTTCTTTACCGTAATCTTTTGATCATTCTCAACTTCGATCGTTTGATCATTTTTTACGGTAATTTTTTCATCATGCTTAATTTCTTTTGTTTTATCGTTTTCAACGACTTGATTATAATCTTTTTGCGCGTGCAGAAATACTTCTTCTTCATCTTTCTTGTCTTCAAAGCGCAACTCGTTATCGCCATCGGCATCTTTCGAGCTATGCGTCTTAATCGTGCTGCGGGTTTGATTGCCCGGCAATTCATAAGGCACGGTCTGTTCGGCATTATAGACCACTCCGGTGATAAGCGGCCGATCAGGATTGCCGTCTAGAAAACTGACCACAACCTCTTGCCCGATGCGCGGAATGAAAATGGTTCCGTAGCCTTTTCCGGCCCAGCTATGGGCGACGCGAATCCAGATGGAACTGTTCTCATCCTTTTTCCCAAGTCGATCCCAATAAAATTGTACTTTGACCCGTCCATATTTGTCAGTCCAGATCTCCTCACCCGACTTCCCAACGACAAGTGCCGTCTGAGAGCCGCCGATGCTCGGCCAAGGGGCGATTTGCGCGGGGCGAAATGGAACACTTGCCGGAAAGGCTTCGAATTTGTTCTGATATTCGTGCACCGTGGCATGGTGCTCGACGCTGTAAACCACATATTCCTGATTCAGATCTTTGCGTTCGTGTCCGTCGAGCTCAAATTTGTAGCCGCTGATAAGCGACCGGCAGTAGCTGTTGCCGCGCAAAATCTTTCCCGGCTGCTCACGCGCTTCGATGCGCAACTTGACCCGGCCTTCGCCGCCATCCTTTTTGTCGTAAAGGCCCGGGTAGTCGTAGCATGCCAGCAATGGATCGCCACTGCCGGTCTTTACAAATAGGTCGGTCGATGGAATCTCGAAATTGTAGTCGCCCAGCGAAAATTTGTTGGTGAGTACCTGTTCCTCAAACGTGCAGTCGGTCACCGGCCCCTGAGTCCACTGTTTGGCCAGGGGAACTTTGGATACGCCGGGACATTTTTCATGCGCATCGCTGTCATCGGCCAATACCAAAGTATGCTTGCCATCGGCGTGCTCGAAGAAATAAAAGATTCCTTCATCTTCCATCAGCCGCGAGACGAAATTCAGTGTGGTCTCGCCATACTGGACGCAGTATTCGCGCTTTTTGTACACCCCTTTGAGGGATTTTTTGAAATCCTTAAAACCGAGATCAGAAAATACCGCTTCGAGAATTTCCGGAGTGGTTTTGTTTTGAAAAATGCGATTGTCTGAAGTCAGCGCCAAAAGCGCCAGCCACGGACGCAGCTCAGCGCGATAGACCGTCTGTCCACCGTCATATCCGGCCTGCACAAAGCGCGTGATCAAACCGCTTATATAGCGCGGCGATTCATCTTGCAGCACGATTTTGATGGTGGCCGCCTTGCCCAGCAGCTTTTTGAAACTGAGCTCTTTGTTTGTCGAATACAAATCGAGCTCAAACGAAAACGGGTTCGAGATCTGCTCTTTTCCATGGAACCCATGAATAAGCAGCTCTTTGCCGGCAGGCGTAGTAATCGTCAAATAGGGGTCGGCCACAAGAACTCCTTAGACTTACAAAGTCGCAGACGAGGTCGCCGGCGCATCCATAAATTGCGGCAGAGCAAATAGCTCTGATTCCACCACATCCTTCGCCAAGCCCGCTAAGCCGCCGAGCAGCCATGTGGTCCAGCCAAGCCGAGCGCCCTTTTCTGCTTGCCCACTTAGCGCCAATCGCGGCCGCTGCAGCGCTTGCACAAGCGCCGTCACGGTCAAATCTACGCCCTGCCCCAGATAAAACCGTGCCACGGCGCATAGCGCGACGCAGCCCGGCCGTTCCGGCAAAAAATCCTGATACTGCGCAAAACTCAAAGGTCCCAAAGTCAATTTTACGCCGGCCGATTGATCCCAAACGCTTTCGCCGAGCATCGTATCGATTCCAAGCTGGCAATTCTGCCCCGAATCGCCAAGCTGGGTGCACTGTGAGGCATCGAGCGCGCGAAATGCGCCGCACATTTGCTCGCAACGGACCGGAACCGCAAAAAAGTCACTGAGCATCGTTTCAAGGCCCGCGGCATCCCGCGGTGTCTTGTGCAAAAGCCCACTATAGCGCAAAAGCGCGCGATCCGGAATCGCCATCCGGTCGCGCAGGCCACCGGTGCCAAGCCCGATGAGCGAGTACAAATAGGAGGCAAAAGAGTGCGTTTCCGGAGATCCAGTGTCTACGCCAATGCGATGGACGCGATGAATGCGATAGCAAAGCGAAAGCAGCCGGTGGTGAAACATATCCAGGAAGTCGCGCAAAGCGGTGTCTTTGGCATTGACACGCTCCAGCACAAGTTCGCTCACCGGATGCGGCAAAGGACCATGGCCGCCGGCTAGGCTCATAAAATGGACAAGCAGCTCGGGCAGCTCGCCATCGCGCAGTTCCAAAACATCGGCCGGCGGAAAGGCAAAGCTTATCACCGAGCGCAGCCGCACCGCTTCGGCGCTGGGATCGGCCCCTTCGGCCAGCTCCGTACTTTGCGGACGCAAAAGCGTCAGCAGACGCACGGCCTGGTAGAAATCGAACCGATAGCCCTCTTCTGCAAGCTGGCTGACTATAGAAGGCTTTTCTCTCCGCTCAATGCCGGCCATCGCTTCCAGACTCCTTGCCGTTGCTTGCTAATCACCAAAACTTCTACAAAGGAATTCACGGCAGCCATCACGCCGAAAAATCGACTGAGTACAGCCGACAGCAAAAGGGCGCTACCGCCCACAAACTGCCCTTCGTCAAACTCAAGCGTAATCTCCAAACCTTGGCAGAATCCACGCCAGGCATCTTCGCCGACTCGTCGAATAACCGGGCGCACTTCCATCTTGGTGATGCCCATGACTTGCTTCTCATTCGACGAGCTTGGGGATAGCCGATACAAACGCAGAATCTCGCGCAGCGCCCGCAGACTGTCCGGCCCGCTGCTGACCGAAAAATGATTCAAAGAGAGATGGGAAATAAGCAACCAAAGGCCGCGGCCGCCGAGCGGTAGCTCGATTTGGGACGTTGGCTTGCGCAGGCAAATGACCTGCCGCACCGGGGCCGCCTCTTCCACTTGCAAAAGCGCGCCGCCGGGCATCTGGTTGGCCAAATCGCGGTTGGTACACAATGTATGAGCATACAGAGTCTTGTTTTCCGGCTTCTGCGGATTAAACCGCAGGTCGGTAAAATGCAAAAACAGGTCGGTGCCGGGAAGGTCATTGCGTCCAGTGGGTTGGCGTCGAGTGTAATAAAAAACCTTGTGCTGGTCGCTATCGGCGGGATGGGTAAATGAGAAAAATGGCTCGACGACATCCGTAGCGCTGGGATCGGCATAGGCCGAAACACTGAGCAAAGAATGGATCTCGGTCGAACGTTCATCACGCTTGTCGGCGACCAGCCGATATTCGGTTTGGCGATGGGTAATGCGGATCGGTTCACTGGTTTTGGGGAACAAATTGATTATCGGCGTGCAACCCAGAGCAAAGGTCTCGGCACCGACCTGTAATTGGCGGGGAACTTCAGACAATAGAATCAGGACATCGGCGTTTCGCCGCACTGTCTGAATTCCCGGAACATCACAATCGATATATAAAAACTTGTCAGGAAATAGGAAGTACTCCATCAGCAGCCGGTATCCGGGATGGACATTGTGCGGCAACGGCAATACTTGCTCGTCGCGGCCTAGTCCGGCTGGGCGCAACGCGCTGCCGGCATGGATGGATGGGCTTTCAATTGGCTGATCGGCATCGCAAATGCAGACCCCGCTGACGCTGGATCCCAGCAAATTGTAAAGCGCGTATGCCGTCCGGGCCTCAGCATTTAAAAAGAAACGCAGTGATTTTAGACTAAGGGCCGCAAAATTCACTTTGTCGCAGGTAAGGCGGATGCGCAGAACCGATAGCACCTTGGGATGGTTGTCCAGAAACGGATAGCGCTCAGTGGGTTCAAGTGCCGCCTCGGTAACTTGCAGTGGCCAAAGAGTCACAGGATAACATGTACGAAAGCGACACGAATCGCCGCCCGCTGTGCGCGAAAAAAGTGGAGTATGCACAGGCAAGACAAATCCACCGAGGGGCAAGCCTTGATCTGTATCGACGTGAAATTGCGCAGTCGCCATCGCCGGTACAGGTTGCGTCAGATGTGGATATAAGACTTCCATCATAGAGCCAGTAAATTGCGGAAATTCACTGTCAAGCTGGCGCTGTAAGCGCGCGGTCAGAAATGCAAAGGACTCGATCAAGCGCTCGACGTGGGGGTCGGCACAGGCATCGGCTGACAAATCCAGACGGGAGGCAATCTTGGGATAACGCGCTGCAAAATCCGCCCCCATGGTGCGCAAATACAAAAGTTCCCGCTGGTAAGCAAGCAGCAAATCGTCACGAGCCTGACCGGCCATTCGGCTCACTCCTTTTGGTCTTCATCAAGATGGGAAACGAGACCGCTTCGCTTAGCGTTTCAGTAATTAGAAATCCCGAGACTTGGCAAACCAGGGTCCCGGTCACCTGTTCATACGTTCCGATTCGCGCTTGCACCCCGCGCAAGCGCGGCTCAAATGCCGCTACCGTGCGTTCGATAAGCATGCGCAAAATCTGCTGATCTTCTGCGGACATTGGCCCCGCGAAGGACAAATCTGGAAGGCCGTAATCGATGACCGAGCGCTCTTTAGAAAGCAGCTCGGCCACCGGCATTGGACAGCGGGTATTTAGCAGCAGCGTAAGCTCGCGCTGCACCGAGTCGAGGAGCTGCGAGTTCGTGAGAGCTCGCAGGGGCTGTGGTTCCGAAGGACTGTACGGATCGGAATCAGTAAGCCGCTCGAACAGAGGGACGCGCGCAACATATGTGGCGTCTTTTTTTGCCATGGGTCAAAGGCGGTGCCTGGGAGGCGCCTAGGCTCCTTTGTTTTCTTCGAGGCTCCAGTTTGCCGAGCTCTTGCCCTTGCTGCCGCCCGGTTGAGACTGCTTCTGCTGGCCGTAATCCCAAGTGACCTTCTTATAAGAAAACGTAACGGTTTCAATCGGCTGATCGCCGCCGCCACCGCCAATAGAGACACTGGTCAAGATGGCGCTATCAAAAGTATAGGTCATATACTCAAGGGGCTTGCCAGCGGCATCGGCTTTCCAAACGTGGATCTTCATCGATTTGATGTCTTCACCGCCGCAGCACTTGAGGTTAAGCGTCGGCGAGGCCAGATCCGCATACTTGGTAACCGTAAAATCCTGATGCACGCAGCGGCCCGAGGCGCGGCTGGTGTTTGACGGTCCATGGGTCAAAGGCATCGAGACGCCATGGCTAAAGGACAATAGTTCGATCATGTCCTTGCCTTGGGCAGAAGTAGACTCTCCTTTGATTCCCTCAATTTGCCAGAAAATATTTTGCATCTTGCTTCACTCCTTCAATCACGTTCCTGATGTAAAACGCTCTATCGTTTTCCCTGTTACTTATTGCGCTGGCGGCGGCAACTCCGCGACCAGACGAATCGAGGTGGTCAGCTCATTGAGCTGAAAGTGGGGGCGCAAAAAGGCCACCGCACGATAGCTGCCCGGACGACCGGGAATTTCGCTGACATCGACTCGAGCTTCGCGCAGCGGATACCGCGCTTTGGTCTCTTGGCCGGCGTCATCCCGAAGCAGAATGTACTGCGCGATCCAGTTGTTTAGAAACGACTCGATAGAGCTTTGCGAGGCAAAACTGCCAATCTTATCGCGCATGATCGCTTTTAGATAATGGGCGAAGCGCGACGCGGCGAGCATGTAGGGCAGTTGCGAGGAAAGCCGCGCGTTGGCATTGGCCTGCGGCGTGTTGTAGGTCCGCGGCTTGTTGGCGGTCTGGCTGCCAAAAAACGCCCCATAATCGGTGTCTTTGCAGTGGCAAACAGCAATAAAGCCCAGATCGGACAGCTCTTTTTCACGCCGATCGGTGATGATGACCTCGGTCGGACATTTCAGGGCTTTGTCGCCTTCTTCCGTTGTAAAGATGTGGGCGGGCAAGCCTTCCACAAGTCCTCCGCCTTCTACGCCGCGAATCGCCGCGGTCCATTTGTATTTGGCAAAAGCCGTCGTGATACGCACACCCAGCGCATAGGCAGCGTTACCCCACAGGTACTTGCTGTGGTCACGGCCGGTAACATCTTCCACAAATTGGAAGGCATCTACGGGTACGGTATTGGGGCCGTACGGCAGCCGCATCAGCACATGTGGCAGGGTCAGGGTCACGTAGCGCGAATCCTCGGAATCGCGAAACGAGCGCCACTTCACCAGTTCACTGCTTTCGAAGATCTTAGAAAGATCGCGCGGATTGCCCATTTCGACAAAGCTGTTCAAATCGAAAAGCTTCGGGCTGGCGGCGCTGATAAACGGCGCGTGTGCCGCCGCAGCCACGTTGGAGATCTTCTCCAAAAGGGCCATGTCCTGCGGATGCCGCCCGAATTCATAATCGCCGACAAGAACACTATAGGGATGGCCGCCAAAGGTGCCAAACTCCTGCTCGTAGATCTTCTTAAATAGGGCGCTTTGATCAAACTCGACCGCTTTTTCCAGATCGTTGGCCAGTTCTTTTTTGGTCGCCGGTAGAACTCGCAGCTTCAAATCCGTTCCGGTTTCGCTATTTTGCACTAGATAGTGCAGGCCACGCCAAGACGCTTCCAGTTTCTGAAAGGCTTCGGCGTGCATGATTTCATTGAGCTGATCGCTGATCAGTTGATCAATTTGCGCGATGCGCTCACTGACTGCAGTCGCCAAATCTCCAGGTGCAGAGATTTGGTGATTGATGGCCTGCTCGGCAAGCTCACCGATAAGTCCGCGTGAGTGCTGCAGTTGCAGCTCATCACGTGCCATTTTGCCTTCGGCAATGATCTCATCGACGATATCGGCGGAGGAATTGACTACTTGGGTTTCTTTTTTGTCAGCCACGGAGAGACTCCTTCTTCAAGCAAAATGGAATCACGACTCACTTTTTGCGGTGAGCGCTTTGCGTACTTGTTGTAGGGACTCCATGTCCCCGATCAGCTTCTTCAGCCGCTCGGTCAACTGATCGTTGCCATCGAGCTTGGCCAGCAAATCTACAAGTTTCTGACGGGTTTCTAGAAGCTTGGCAAGCACGTCCACCCGCTTGACGATCTGAGTGGGATGAAAATCATCTAGGTGCGAAAACTCAAGCGCCACGGCAAGATTGCCACCATCGGAGGTCAAGCGGTTTGGAACCTTCAGCTTGAGCATCGGGTTCAGGCTGGCCATGACGTCATTGAAGTTGTCGCGATCAATCTGAACAAATTTGCGATCCTTTAGCGCCTGCTGCGGCTCGCGCTGACCGTACAGGTCGGCAAGGACGCCGGCGACAAAAGGCAGCTCTTTAGACTGAATCGCCCCACCGATTTCAACATCGTAGGTAATTTGCACTCGCGGCGGGCGAACTCGGTCCAGTTTATGTTGCGTACTCTCGGGCATTTGTTGACTCCTCGTTCCTTTTCGTTTTCAGCGTTAAAGCCCTTCACCGGGGCGCTGATTTCAGCTCTACATTGGTGCTTTGTTGGCGACTCCGAGCAGCGCATAAATCGCTGCCAGGTTGCGTTCGTCGGGAACCAGCTCGACAAGAAGCTGAGTAAGTGGCATTTCCCCCCAATGCACGGCCCGCTTCAGCAGGTATCCAGTCGGGCTGTGCGGTTCCGTGCGCAAAAGATAATCAGCGACCTCTTCAACAATTTGGTAGGCCCGCGCGCGGCTGGTGATGAGCAATTCACCTCGAGCAGGGGACTGCACGGATACACTTGCAGGAATCGATCCAACTTCGGCAGACTCAGGATTCTTGGTGGCGGTTTGCGTGGCCTCTCTTGCCTGACGGGCGCGCTCGCCGGCAGGTTGCAGAAAGCCGAGGATTTGTTCCAGGCAGTTACGAGTTTGTAACAGCGCCGCGGAGGCGTTACCAAGTAAGGCCTCCAGTGTCTTTCCGAGCTCATTGACCGCCGCCTGCAGGGCCAGCAGTTGATCCAGGGTGACGACCAAAGCTTCGGCGGGCGCGACTTCTAGTGCCGCAATGATCGATTCCTGGGTAAATGGCGGGCCATACTCCGTGGATGAATCCGCATCAGTTCCGGACTGCCGCCCGGGTGGCAAAATCACCCGTTCCCAATCCACAAAACGAATGGGGCGGCGCCCTTCCCTGCCCCCTTCGGCAAGCGGCAAAAGTTTTAGTTGGCTCGGCAGTTTCTGGTCCAGCCACTCAAGCGGTGCCAGGCGATAGCTGGCGTCATTTCCATCAAGAAGCGGATACAGCGAATTCCAGAATCGCTGACACAGGCCTCCAAGCAGATGCATTCCGGCACAGGCTCCGGCCAAGCCCTTTTGATGCAGCCAGGCTTCTGTCAGATAAGCAGCGATCTGCAGGTCTTTCGAGCGGTTTTTCAAAACCTCTATACACAGCGCCTCTACAGCACTCCAATCAGCACGCTTGAGCTTACTTTTCCAGACGCCCTGTGGCAGCGTTTCATCATCTTCGCGGCGCGCTTCCAAAATGCGATCATAGGTGCCTTCATAGCGCAGCCATTCACCGGATAAACTGTGCTCGCTGGCCCCCGCAGGCAGGGGGGCAAGCAGCGCCTCGATATTCATTTCTCGAGTCATTTGTATTCCTAATCCTTAAGCTTGGGGGCGGACGCCGGCCATTCTGCGGGCACGACAATCGCATCTTTGTTCTCACCAACGCTAACGGCAAAGCGCACGTAGACAACGGCGCGGCTGAAAATAAAGGCGCTTTTGGCGGCGGTGTTCGTCGTTGCTTCTTTGCGGTTGTAGGCAGAATCGGGCAAAAGCCGCAGCCTTCCGGACCGCTTTCGTTCGACGATCTCAACCACCAGCTTCAGAATGTGCGGTTGCCTGTCGACCGCCTTGCGCAAATCACTGGGCAAGCTGTGATAGATGCGCAAGTAGCGCAAAAGCCCCCAATAGCCCCCCCACTCAAAGTGAATGGTATCGTCCCCTTCAGTCTGCGCCCCGCGCACCTGACCATTGCTGGCGGGGTGATAAGGACCATCTTTGGCCCAGCGCAAAGACAGCCGCAGCTTGTCGCCTAGCTGCCAAGAAGCCTGGGTATCATCGATGCGTTGATCGGCAATGGAAAGCGACCAATCCGCAATCTGGTTGCCGTTAATTTCTGCCTGGCGGTTGACGCGGTACTCAATCGCCAGGTTGTACTTGGGCGTGACATCGGAGGATTTCTGATTCAATAGCGGTGCGAAAAACGGCCGAATGCTACGCATCGACTCGACAAAATTGCCAAGCGTGCGCAGGGTCGAAGAAAGCGCCGGAGCCCCTCCCGCATCCGGACGATTGACAAAGGCATCGTATTTGGGAAGGAACTGATCGTATTCCGCAAAGAAAGTGCGCACTTCGCGCGGATTGGCTTCTTCTTCGTCCAAGCTGTCGGGACTGCGAGAAAAAGGAAAGCGCCCGGCCAAAGTCTTGTTGAAGCGCTGGGCCAAGCGGTCAAAGCTTTCCAGCAAGCGTTCCTCGACAAACTGCGCACAGCGCTTGCGCACTGCGTCGTACAGGCGGGCCCGGCTTGCCAAAAAGAAGTCACGACTATCGCCGGTACGCCGCGGCATGCGGTCCTGGCAGTTTTCCGGAGTGATCGTAGACAAACTCGTATCGACAAAGCTTTCCAGTTCCTTGACCGAGTTGCCCGGGGTCATGGCCTCGAAGTGCTCGACTTCTGCAACGATATTGCGCCATTTGGTAAACAGCGGATCGCTGGCGGCCCCGCCACCTGGCATGGCGATTCCATCGAGCAGAGACACGGGCGTTTTGGCATAATCACGCGCCAGATTGCGAATGCGCGTCCGCTGCGCCTTTAGGTATTGTCCAAGCCCTTCGGCATCATCTACATCGAAGGCATCTAGCGCTGGCGAGCGCAGTCCTTGCCAACTGGCCAGCTTGGCGGACACGCGATACAGGTCGTCTTTGTCCAAGATCAAGTCGAGGCGACGCAGAATTTCGCGCATGTCATCTTCCATCTGGCGGTAAAGCTCGCTGTGCTGCGACTTCAGGCCAAGCCGTTCGAAGATGTCCAGAATTTGTCGCAGTAGCCCCCCGACCCGCTTCAGCTCCGACACTTCTCCGGAAAGCACGTCCTGCAAGCCTTGCACATCGCTTGTCGGACGGGTCAGACGCTCGGTGCGCCGCGCCTGAGAAACCAGGATGGGCATATTATTGCCAAGCCGCTCAAGCGCCGTGCCACGCACCACTTCGCGTATATCCGAATAGATTCCGGGAATGCGGTCGCGCAAAAATGCCGTGTAGGCATCCGAAAGTTGTACCGTCTGCCGCAAGTTCTCTTCATTCCAACTGACCCGGTAGGAGCCATCCGGCGTGGTCAGCGGCTGCCGTTCGCCTATATGCTGCACAAAACTTTGCCCCAAAAATCCATCCAAGGATGTGCGCACCACGGCAATGCCTGGGGAAAGAGCGAAGCGGCCTTTTTCGGCATCGCGCGTAAGCAGCGGGCCAATTCCGGGGGCCTGGTATTCCATCACCCGGCGGCGCAGACGAATAAAGGAATTGTTCCATTCTTCGAGCAAAGCATCGCTCATGTCGCCGCCGCCAATGCTGCGCAGCGTCGCCTGCAGATCGCGGTAAGGCTCGCCCAGATCGAGCTTATCGCGAGATACCCAAGCTAGCTCCGGACGGTTCAGATCCTGTTCAAGGCGAATGAGGGTATCTCGCAGTTTGGTCAGCACCTGCAAATCTGGAGTTCCTGAGTCATTTTCAGTGCGCAAGCGATTCAGGTGACGCAGGGCTGCCTCTAGTCCCATATCGATGGGATTTTCGTCAAAAAGGCGCGCGCCAAGTTCCCTGGTCACAAGGTACGCGCGCTCGCGGACTTTGCCGGTGACTTGCTGCATTTCGAAGGCTCGATGCGTAGCGCTTTCTAGCGCTTCCTCATAAAAATCACGATTTTTGCTGAAGTCCTCGCCCAGCTCAATTCGAAAGACGTACTTCACCAAGGGGCCGACGGTATCCATACGTTTGCGCTCGTCGCTTCCCAAGCGATTATAAAGCTCGACGTACTGTCCGAATTCGGCATAATTCTGACCCAGGGCCCGTAGCTCCTGATACTCCGGAATATTGGCAAAGGCCACCACTTTGGGCGGCACGGCAGGACGTTCACGCTGCGGCCGCTGCGGCCGACGCGAATCCGCTTCCCCAGCCGGCGGAGGTTCATAATTGGGATCCGCCGGGGCGCTGCCCGCCGAGGAATCAAGCCCAAAAAGCTGGGCCGCCTTGAATTCAAAACCCGAGTGCAGTCCCGACAAAATGACCGATTCAAAAGATTGATGAATAAGCTCGTGTACATCCTCATCAATGCTGCTGATCCAGGAAGTCGGCAAGCTGATTCGGCGCAGACTGCGCGCCGGCACTTGCGTCATGGCATTCAGCAGTCGTTCCGATTGCTTCGCATAGCGTTCACGCTCTTGCAGGCCGCTGTCTTGAATATTGTTTTTGCGCGGAATCTTTTCCAGAAATTCAACGATGGCCTGCGTATCGCGCTGCAATCGCGCCGAACTCACTGACAAAATTGCGATACAGATAAGGGCCAAAATGACCGTGGCCACTTTGACGAGCTTAATCAAGTTGACGGCCGAAACCACCCCTTTTCCCAGCGGTGCAGCCAGTCCGAATTCTGGAAAAATCTTGCGTGCAAAAAGATGATTCACAAATCCCGGCAAGCGTTCGACAACCTCCGCCGGGGTATCGCCTACAGCCGCCGGCATGGTCGTGTCGCCACACAAGTAGATGCCGCGCAAGACTGTCGGGTCGCTGTATACCGTGGCGCGAAATACCTGGTCCAGAATCAAGTTCAGCGGGCCGGCCAGCTCTCTTATATGCCGCGGCAGCAAAAAGACCGATTCCAGTTCGTGCTCGCTAAGCCGCTTGCCGGCAGCCAAAAAATCAATTTGCACCTGCGATTGGGCCAAATAAAACTGCGCAAAAGCCGTCGAGACGATTTCTGGTTGGTACGGCTTGTCAAGGCCATCTGGATTGGACCAGCCAAAAAGCTGAGCGCGATGGGCCGGCGAAAGTGCATTGCTGTAGGCCACAAAGCCCGGCAAAGTGTCACATTTGCTAATCAGCAAATAGACCGGAATGCGCAGCGCCAGCCGCCGCTGAACCTGCTGAATGCGCAGATATAGATCCTCTCCGAATTTTTTCGCATCCGCATCACTTAGCCGGTCTATGCCAAACAAGTCAGTGGCAGAAATCACCAAAAGCAAGCTGTCCACGGGACGGCGCGGACGCGCCTTACGCAGCTCATTTAGCAAGACATCAAATGAAAGCTCATCAGCGGAAAGCTCAGCGCCAATGTCTAAAACGATTCCTTGATCGAAAAAGTGAAAGTGACAAGCGCTTTCCGCAGAAAGCGCCTCATCCTCGCTGCTAAAAGGACTGTGCAGTCCGCTGTTCTTAATTGCCGTGCTTTGGCCGGTATTTTTGCCACCAACCGCCATGCACCAAGGAATTCGGTATAGGAAGTCGCGGCCGGTGGCGTTTTTGCGCAGCCGTTTTTTCTCAATCGCAAATAATCTAGAAAGGGCCTGCGTGCGTCTCTGTTGGCTGGGATCGAGCTTCACCTGGGCGGGCGCCGCCTGTTGATTCTGCTGCGCCTTTTTCTTTTTCCGCCGCCGCCATAGGTAAATTCCGCCGGCGATTAGCATGCCCACCAACAACGCGCCCAGCGCTAGCAAGACGGGCTTCGTTAGGAGGCTTTTCGTGTCCATGCTCAATAACTTTCCGCACGCTTACAGCGGTGTGCTCAAGTAATCTGGCTGTCCGGGCTGGCTCAGGTCGATGGTCCAGCGTTCATAAAGCGATGGATCGCGGCTGCCCTCGGGTGTAAAGCGAATGGCGCCGGTGGCTCCAGTCAGGGTAAAAGTATCGCCCTGGCTCATTGTTCGCACCGTGTCGGCAAATGTGACGCGGCTCAGCGGCAATACTTTCATCGAGTTATTCATGCGCCGCAGAACATCCAGGACCGCGCTTCCCGAGATATCTCCCTTGATGCTGTTCATGGCGGCCGCCAGCGTCATAAGCGCATCATAGGCATAGGGTGCGTACAAATCGCTGGACAAACGGTCTGCGGGAAAGCGCGCTTGAAAGTCGGTCTTAAATTCCGTGGCTTCTACCGAATTGTTCAGACTCAGCGGCCCAATGCCACGCAAACGGGCAAAATGCGCCGCCATATCCGGACGCGCGGCAAGCTCCAGCAATGCATCCGTATGGGCCTTGTCCGAAACGATAAGCTGCGTACGTCCGGTCGGATCCACGGGCGGATTGGGCAAGTCCTTCAGTTTTTCAACCAGCTCGGGCTGAGTACTGCTGACAATGGTTACGGCATAGGTCGGCTGATTGGCGACAAGCTGGTTGGCGGCCTTGGTCAGTTGATCGAGGTCCGTCTCGGTATAGGAATAGCCAAACTTCAGGATGTTATTCGCCATATCGCGATTCATCCATGCCGATAGGAAACTGCGCCGCACATTGTTTCCATAGGAATCCTCGCTGGAAATTAAACCAAGAAGACTGCCATTTGGTACTTCGCGCGCAATCGTCGAAGCCTGCTGCGTATCCACGGGCGCCATGCGCAAAAGGAATCCGCGGCTCGGCAACTGGACGACGGCCGAGGCAGTAGCCCCTGGCGACAAAATCGGTATTGATTCGGACGCAGCCAGACCGACGATGTCGGACAGAGCCGCCTGATTATCCGGTCCAATGACTGCGGCAACGCCATGGGTCTTGCTTAGGACTCGCAAAGAATTGACCGCATCGCCGGCCGAACCCGAGATATCGCAGATATGCAGCACCAAAGGCCGTGCTTGATCGGTCTTGGCCAGATCGTTGATTTCCTGAACCGCCAGTTCCAAAGTATGTAGCCGCACGTTAATCGCCGCGGTAAGCTGATCCGGCGGCATATATAGAAGCGCCCCCATGTGCAAAGCCTGCGCGGCTGGCTGGCTGGGCTGGGTCAGCGTACAAAGCCTTTCCTCTGGAGTATCCGGAACACAAATGTGATCGGAGGTACAGAACTGTTTGGCATCTCCATTGGGAGCGCAATCAGCGTCGACCATACACTGGTCGTACTTCATGCTAAAGGTACAGCCGACAAAAAGAGAAGTTAGTGCAAAAAACGCATAGGCAGCAAAGCGCATTTTAAAACTCTCCTTGCAAAGCCAGCGTTGCCCCTTGGGAAAAAAATCCTACCGCCACCATGGGTCGCGGCATCCGCCAATCATGGCTAAGCGCATTTGGCGCAGGACTTGTTCCATCGGGAATCGGAACGCGAATCAAAGATGGTGGTTTCTTACGTACGCCTTTTCCAAGTGCCACGAATGTGAAGATCGCCGCCGTTCCTAAAAGCCCTCCGCCAATCGCATAGCCAATCGTCGAGCCCAGCGCCAAGGGCTCCCCTTGACTCCGCAGGGCCCGTTTGTCTGGCTCGGCCACGGGTTGCTGATATAGTTCGAAGGTTTTTTTCGACTCAAAGTACAGCCCAAGACCCGTCGCGATGCCAGCGACCCCGACGATGCCAAAGGCCAGGGCGGGCCACAAAAGTTTTTGCCCAGGCGGCGCCGGAGTCAGGCGCACTAGGCTAAGCGCTGCCTCTTTGCGCTGCGGACTGTCTACGGGCTCTGTGCCCAGGTAACGCCGATAATATTCCAGCGCTTGATCGTTTTTGCCCATGCGCTCGTAGATGCGCGCCACGTGATAAAAGACAATCGGATCGTGACGTTGCACCCAGACTTGTTTGACCTGATTAAGTAACTCGGTGGCAGCAGCCGAGCGGCCGCTTTTTTCATCGCGCACAATTTGCTCACCAAGCTCTTCTAGATCGACCAGTTCGTCGGCAACTAGACGCGGCGGCGGTTCGGGAATGTCGGCGTTTCCGGACTTTTCAGATTTCGGATCTTGCGCCGCCTGAATCTGTTCAATGTAGGCATAAAGTTCGGCCTGAATGGTTGGATCCGGCGACTTTTCCTCTGCCAAGTAGCGGTGAAAGTAATCGACCGCTTCCGGCCCCAGGCCCATGCGGCGGTAACATTGACCGATGTTGAATAAGAAGCGTGGCTTGCTACTTATCTGATGCGCGGCGCGAAATTCGCGCAGCGCCTGCTCATATTGCTTGCGCACATACAAACGTGCGGCTTCTTCTTCATGCTCTTCGGCGGTCTCGGCAAAGCACGGGACGGCAACGAAAAGAAACAGGCCAAAGGACACTCTTTCGATGAACCGAATTGAAGACATTTACACCTGCACGTACTAAATCAATTAGCAAAACGTATTCCATTCCTACCGCTCAGAAACGACTTCCGGAATTTGCTGAAGGCGATGTACGCTGTGCCTCGCGCAGATCGTCAATGGCATGGACGATGCGCGTCGATTGTCGCGCCCATAGCACATGGCCAAAACACACATATAGCCCAAGCACTGCCAGCGCCGTAAACAGCCAGGGGCGCAGCACCGGCAGCCATGAATGCGGTTTGCCCGTCAAAGTGTGAGCATAGGGCTGTGGATACAACTTTTGATCATCGGCAAATCCGGGATTGCGCTGAAACAAGAAAGCAAAAAGCTGCTGCCGGTACCGTTCAATTTCGGCTTCGCCGCTGACCCCAACGCAGCGGCCGCGAAAGCCCAAAGACAGCGCCAAAAGATATGCCGAGCCCACGTCGGCGCGGGTCGGATCGCGTTGCCGCAAAAGTTCCTCAATATTGCGAAAGAACTGAGTTCCAGAATGATGGCTGGCGAAAATTTGCTCTTCCAGTAGATGGTCGCGCCAGAAATCTTGTCCATCCCAGTTCAGACTCAGCATGACTTCATCCGTGAAGGCCACCATCACATATTGCATTTCACGGAAGCGGCGCTGCTCACGCTCATCACCGCGGCGCAGTACATCTTGGGCCTGTTCTTCCAGCATTCCTTTTAAATCACGCTGGGTTGCTTCGGCGCGGCTTGTGATTTCGTCCTCAGTCAAAAGCTCGACCACCTCGCCGTGATCCTGCGCCTTTTGTTCGGCCGCCATCCGCAGTTCGATTTCTTGCTTTTGGCGCAGCACCTCTGCAAAGTATCGTCGCAAAAGCTCAATCAGATAGGGGCCCCCGGCAGATTCCGTACTCATCGGCGTTTAGCCCTTATTCGATACATAAAGCAGGACATCCGTTGGCCGAGGAAGCCCCAGCTTGTCACTGCCCTGGCCGATGACCAGTGGTTCGTTGGCGACGATAAATTCAGGATTCACGCTCAGCATGAAAAGCAGCATTCCGCGAGTTGCGACCAGCCCCTCGTAGCGATCGATGGCTTTGCGATCCGCGCCCAAAAGCCGGCGTTCGCGCAAAGTGCGAAAGCGGCTTTGGGAACCAATCAGGCTACTGGCCATCCACTCAGTAAGCTGCTGATCCGTTGTGCCCGGAGCGGCCTTGATTCCCAGAATGAGCACGCGACCTTGCCATTCACGCTCAAAGTTAAGCTGAAAATTGCCGCTATCCGGCTTAAAGGGAATGGCGGTAAAGGCTTCTGAAATGCCTTCTTCCAGGGTGGTGATGATATAGTCGCGAACCGCATCGAAGCATTTGCGCAACTGCCCGTGTTCATAGCCCGGAAAGATGGGCGGAATCAGGCTGCTGCCAATGGCCGAGATGCTGCCCGCCAAAGCACACAACGCGCAATACAGTTCATAAGGATGGCTGCAGCCCGTGGACAGCCGCGTCTCAAATTCGGGAATTGCCGCCACCAGGTACGCAATCGTCCGCTTGTGCTCTTCGACCACATTGGGTTTGGTGGTAATCGCTGGAGAGCGAATGGTTTCGACCAGATACATGGCTTTCTCACGAACCCGCCGCGCCACCTGAGCGCAAAGTTCGCCAAGCGGCGAATCCAGCGTCACCTGAAGCTGGGGCGGAATATAATCAGAAAGCACAAAGGCGCCGTTTTTCCAGCGTACTCCGCAAAGCGGCATCGAGCAGAAACGTGCCGAGGGAGTTTCACTTCCGGCGAGCAGCCGCAAACGCGGGCGCAAGCGCGGAATGCGAATCGAACGACCGCCGCCGCTTTCGTCAGCAACCGGTTCGCCGGGCAGCGAATTATAGCGCGGCAAATCGCCCTTGCCCCCTGCTCCAGATGGCCGCTCGGCAGCAACTGCCAGATACACGAGCAAAGTGCCCTGCTTGGCGGCATCGGCGTAAGGGCGTACATCGACTTGCAATTCTTCCTGCTCGCCAGGTTTGTAGGAAACCACCAGCCCATCGGGAAGAATCGCTTCTACATCTAGAACTCGCAGCGTCCCTTCAAAAAGCATCGCTTGATCGATGCGAAAGCGGCCGATTCCGTAATGAAATCGAGAATGCCAGACCATGTGGTAGTAAAGTAGGCGTTCGCCGCGCTGGCTCTGCTGCTGAAAGTGCTGTGGCGCTAGCAGCAAACCCTCATGCCACTGAATTGCCGGGGGAATCTCGTCAGCGCTGCCCATGTTTTCCGTTCCTCTTTCTGAATTCCAAAATGGCAATATTATTCGTGAAGTTTGAGTTCACGCAGCCCACATGTCCATTCCTGCGCACGCTTGGGATCAAACAAGTAGCGATGCGCACCCGGACTTCGGTAATTAGCAAAAAGCACGCCCTGTATTGCCTTCTGACGCACTTTTTTGTCGAGAGGCGGAACTTGCTGCCCGGGCACAAGTTCCCAATATATCTCTTCAAGATCTTTGGGATAATCTCGCAGCATTTGCTCACGCTTCTGAAACCACTGCGTCGCATTCATTTCTTGCAGTTTGCTAAGCAGCTTGCTGCTGTGTACAACGACGGCGGAGACAATCACCGGGGAATTGGAGTTGGCGTCTGCTTCAACAATAATGTTGACGCGAAGGTTTTTGGTGCCACAGCCCGAAAGCCCCAGGGCTACCAGGAAACAACCGACAAGTGCGATTGAATTGAGGAGGCGCTTTGCGCTAGTTACTAGTTGGTAACTCTGTGTGGTGTTGGGAACACGATCGGCACGGTTTTGGATCTTGCATCCTTGGTCCGTACATCGGTGGCTCGAAAACAGAGCATTCAAGATCGTTCGAATTCCCTGCATAAACGCTCCCGCCGAAGAAAACAGCAATCTCTATGCCGTTTTTGAGGCCGCAAAAAAACAACTGCAATCTTTATAAGATGAGTGAAGTGCTAGTCGTCGAGCTCAGAGGTCGTGATGTCAAAAGCGCGTAGCTTTTCCCAAAGATTTTTCCGCGAGATTCCAAGTAGTTTGGCGGCAGCCGTCTTTTTGCCTTTGGAAACATCCAAAGCCCGCATCAAATGGTCGCGCTCACATTCTTTTAGCACGATGGATAGCGGGCGCACTTTGCCTGCTCCTACTCCATTTGGCGCAATGACCGCCGAACCGCGGATGTCCTCGGGCAGATGCTCCAGATCAATTTCTCCGCCGCGCGATAGGACCACAGCGTGTTCGATGGCGTGCTTAAGCTCGCGTACATTCCCAGGAAAATGGTATTCCATCAGCGCCGAGTAGGCGCGCGGAGTCAACGTCTGCAAGCTTCGATCGGACGGCGTCAGTTTTTCTAAGAAGCTGCGAATCAGCAAGGGCAAATCACCGCGCCGCTCACGCAGTGGAATGATTGGAATATCAAGGACATTGAGCCGGTAGTACAGATCTTCGCGAAAGCGGCCTTCGGCAATTTGCCGCTTCAAATTGCGATGGGTCGCAGAAAATACACGGACATCGACGCGTACAGAGGCATTGGTGCCAATGGGTTCGATGATGCCTTCTTGCAACATACGCAATAACTTTCCCTGCACAAGGGGCGGAATTTCCGCCACTTCATCTAGAAAAAGGGTTCCGCCGTCCGCAGCTTTGAAGCGTCCTTCGCGGCGTTTGACGGCACCGGTAAAAGCGCCGCGCTCGTGGCCAAATAGCTCCGCTTCGATAAGCGTCTCAGGAAAAGAAGCGCAGTTGACGGCGATAAAAGGCTTGTCGCGGCGCGGGCTCATCATATGTAACCGGCGCGCCACCAGTTCCTTGCCGGTACCGCTTTCCCCGGTGATTAACACCGGAGCATCGCTGGCGGCGATGGTGGCAACACGTTCATGCAGCCGCACCATTTGCGGACTGCGGCCGATAAGCCCACCGAAATCGTCGTCGCGTCCTTTTTGCTCGGCGCGAAACGCCGAAAGTTCTTTGCGCAGGGCACGTAGCTCGGCAATTCGTCCGGCGCGTATCAAAACCTCATCGGAATTGAAGGGTTTGATGATGTAGTCGACCGCCCCGGACTTCATCGCCGAGACGGCATCTTCCACCGCGCCATAGGCCGTAATCAAAATGACATCCGTTTCCGGTGCCTGCTGACGAGCATGACGAAACAGCTCCATTCCGCTCATCTTGGGCATATGGATATCAGTAATCACCAAATCAAATGATTGCTTGGCCAAGGCATCGACCGCGGCAACGCCATCGGCAGCCACCATGCACTGATGTCCACCCGCAGTAAGCGCATCGCCCACGCCAAGCCGAATGGCCGGCTCGTCATCCACTAGCAATATATGCATCTGCCACTTCCCTGCATGTGCTGTGCCGTCATGTCGGTTGCCTTCTAGGCAGCCAAACCGTCACGACAGTTCCCTGGCCGGGTGCGCTGGCGATGCAGATTTCTCCTCTGTGTGCCTTGACGATATTGCTGGCGATGGCCAAGCCAAGTCCGGTTCCTTGTCCGGTGGGCTTGGTCGTAAAGAAGGGGTCAAATACGCGATTGGCAATCTCTTGGGGAATTCCGCTTCCGGTATCCGACACAACGACTCCAAGTCGTGCTGGCTCAAGCAGCGTAGAAATGTGAATGCTCCCCCCAGAAGGAGTGGCATAGATGGCGTTTAGCATCAGGTTCAAGACAACTTGCAAAAGCCGTGCACGATCTGCAATGACAAGCGATTCCTTGGGAGTGATCTCGTTGCAAACGTTTAGTTGCTTCTGCCGAATGGTTTGTCCGGACAGGCGCGTACATTCCTCTACTATGTCGTACACATCGACCGCAGTTACATCTAAGGGACGCTCGCGGGCCAAATCCAGAAGTCCTTGCACGGTTCCACGCATGCGCTCAAGCGCATCTTGAATCGTGCTTAGATATTCTTTGGATTTTTCTTGAGACATCTGCCGGTCGCGTAGCGCCTTGACGAGCGCCATGATTCCGCACAGCGGATTGTTGATCTCGTGCGCGACATTGGCAGCGATAAGTCCGATCGAGGAAAGCCGCTCGGCACGCAGCAGCTTGGCCTGTTCTTCGAGCAGCCGCTGGTTCAGCTCTTCCACGGCAACTTGGTCACGGCCGCGCCTTATTGCATAGCGCACGGCGCGCTCTAGCAAATCTGGACGCAGCTCATCTTTGACCAGATAATCGGCAGCGCCAGCCCGCATCGCCGCAACATCCACATTGCGATCACCTTGGCCGGTCAGCAAAATGATCGGAGTCTTGCATTGCCGCTGCTTCGCCGCCTCCAAAAAGTCAAGTCCGGTACGCGCTTCCAATCGGTAATCGAGCAAAGCGGTGTCATAGCTGCCCGTGCATAAGGCATTTAGCGCCGCGTCAAACTTTGGTTCCCAAGAAAATTGAAAACGCGGCGCCAGGACGCGCTCAAAAGCATCACGCGTCAAAATGAAATCATCCTCATCATCATCGATGATAAGGATATTGTAGACGGCTCCGCTCATGTTCCAGACGCACGTGTCGGCAGCGCAACCATGTCAAACCAATAATGCCCTAGCGTGCGCACAACCTCGACCAGCCCGTCAAAGGAAACGGGCTTGGTGATAAAAGAGCTGGCGCCTAGATCATAGCTTCGTGAAATATCTTCGTCCGCTCGTGAAGAAGACAAAACGACAACAGGAATCTGACGCAGATTTATATCCCGCTTGAGCTCATACAAAACTTCGCGTCCGTCTTTTTTGGGCATATTGAGATCGAGCAGGATAAGCGCCGGCCGCGGAGCGCGCATCGGTGGCAGATAACGTCCGCGCTGGCGCAGGTATTCAAGCAATTCCTCGCCATCGGAAACAAAAAGCAATTCGCTGGCCAGTTGACTGTGCACAAAAGCGTCCCGCAAAAGGACTTGATCGTCGAGATCATCCTCCGCCGAAAGCAACGTAATGGCACGCGGCGTGCGCTTCATAGCGTACTCTCAGAATCCGGCTGCGTCCGCAGCAAAGTGACGGAAAAAGTTGCCCCCTGTCCAGGAATTCCGATGGCGAAGATTCTGCCGCCGTGGCGCTCGGCAATTTTGCGGCAAATGGCCAGGCCGACGCCGCTACCGGCATACGCCCCACGTCCGTGCAAACGCTGAAACAAGCCAAAGATTTTTTCTCCGTACTTTGGCTCAAAGCCGATGCCATTGTCGCGAACCGAGATCTCCCAGCGTATCTGCGCTTCGCTATCTACAGACAATTGGCGAGCGAGGATGCTGATGTTCGGTTTGCGCTCCGGATGACGGAACTTGATAGCATTGCCAATCAGATTCTGAAAAAGCTGACGCATTTGCGTGGCGTCCGCTTCAATGCATGGCAATCGGCCTATTTCAATCTTAGCTTCCGCCTGTTCAATCTGTACTTCAAGATCCGATAGAACTTCGCGAGCAATCTGCTCCAGATAAACCATCTGAAACGGCTGCGCCTGGGTTGTCACCCGTGAGTAGTCCAGAAGATCATTGATAAGGGTATGCATACGCAAGGCCGCGCTTTGCATCCGTTCCAGATAGTCCACACTTTGCGCATCAAAGCCATCGCTGCGCTTGATGCGGTCGCCAAAGGCCATGATCTTGCGCAGCGGTTCCTGCAAATCGTGCGAGGCGACAAATGCGAAGTCTTGCAGTTCACGGTTGCTCCGCTCAAGTTGCGCGGCCTTGGCTTTTAGCATCCGGTTGGCACGCGACAGTTCAGCGGTACGTTCCTGCACGCGCAGTTCTAAATTATCGTGTGCACGACGCAGAGTCTGCTCGGATTTTTTGCGATCGGTAATATCGCGAATGATGCAAAGCACTTGCTGCTTGGATTGGTCCGGCGCCGGGCCCAAAGCCACCTCGACCGGAAATTCGCTGCCATCTCGGCGGCAGGCGAACAGTTCATTGCCGGCTCCCATGCGGCGCGCGTGCGGTGCCATGGCGTACTGTTCCCGTTTGTCCGCATGCTCCACGAAACGGTGCGGGATTAATAGTTCGACCGGCTGTCCGGTCAGCTCACTATTATGGTAGCCAAACATCTGCACGGCCTGCGGATTGGCCTTCAGAATGCAACCATCCGGACCGACAATTAGGATGGCATCTGGCGCAAATTCAAAAAGAGTATTCGGAACCACATCGCTTTCAGAGTTCTCGTCCATGATCGTTACGAAATGGAGTCGCGCGTAACCTAGTTTACAGTGTAGCCGCGTTTCCGGCAGATTTGTTCCGCAAGCGATATTTCCAGCCCTGTAGATGCAAATCCTACGTTGTACACTCTGTAGGAAATCCGTCTACGTCCTGCCTGGGCTCCATGGCCGCGCCATCTGATTTCAGGCACTTTCGCATTCTGTTTTTGCACTGGCTGAGATGGAACCTGCGAAGGAAGCCCGAATGCTGTAACAGGTCCATATTTTTTTGGATCTTGATATACTATCTATTCTATAAAAGTACTGCGGATTCCATGCCCACTGCTGATACTTCACCCCCTCGGGCGGCAAACCCTTTCGCCGCGCAGATCGTGCAAGAGGCCGATAGCCATTCCGACCTTGTCGACGTGTCTTCGCTGCATGAATCAGCACGTTCGACGCTATTGCGGGGTCGGGCGCGCGCGCAGGCAGGCTTGCCTTATCTGGCCGTACTCGTCGGCGAAGAAGGCGCCGGCAAAAGTCACCTATTGTGGTGGCTGCGGCGTCAGCGACAGGCCGAAACCGGGCTGTTTGTATCGATGGCCGCTTTGCCGGACCTGGCCCAGCCGTTTCGTCATGCTCTGCGTCAATTAATTGGTGCACTGTGTCGCAAAGAACCTGGGGATATTACGGGTCGCATTTTCGAGCGCTATATCGATCGCTTGATGTGGGAAGTCCTGTACACCCAATGCAGTGATCTTCTGGATTCTGCACGCATCGGCATGTTTCAAGGCCCGGGTTCACTGCTCAAGCTTGTAGAACCGCTGTGCCTGGATGGAGGCAGTCGGCGCAGCATCGCCGCTTTCGCCATCGCTGCGGAACCCCTGTGGCCGCAGATTGAACCCGGACTGCGCGCCCATTTGCTAAGTCTTCCGACGGAAGGTTCGATCGACTCAGCCGCGCGCGCCGTTCTTTTGCAGTATCCGTACGCGGATCGCAAGGCCTTGTGTACCGCCTGGCTTGCCGGCGAAGAACTTAGCGCCAAAGACCGCGAACGCATCGGCGCCAAGCAATTTATCAACAACGAATCGGTGGCCAAGTACGTTCTGTGCGCACTTTGCCGCATGCTTACCGCCATTTCGGCACGAACGCCGCATCAAGCGCGCGCGGCATTGACTTTGGTCTACGACCATGTCGATTCGGTCGCCCAGCAGCTTGGGCTCGCCGGGGCGCAGTCCATTGCCGAGGTCATCTCCACCGTGCAGCAGCAAGGCGGCGCGACGTTTCAAATACTGTCCTGCCGTCCAGACACCTGGCAAATGATTACCGAGAAACCGACGCGCCCAGCGCCCGGACAATTGAAGCAACTGGACGATGTCATTGAACTTGGCCGACCGGCCACGCAGCATTTAAGTGAGCTTTTGAACGCGCGGGCCAAAGCCACCAGCCTCTTGTCCAGCACCGATCTCGAACCGGGGCGCTGGCCGGCGAACTTGCTGACGCCGCGGGCCGTACTTGTCCACTTTAGCGCAATCTTTATGACGCGGTCGGATGCGCTACGCAAAGATTCAGTTCCTGTATATACCACCGATGTCCCCACCGCCAAGGGGATGCCGAGTAACCCGGTCAAGATGCAGGCGCAGAGTGCTCGCAACGTACCAAGCCGCCCCGCCGTCCTTTTAAACAGCGCCAAGATCACGCCTACACCCGGCCGCGGCTCGCCAAGCCTACCGCTTGGCAAAAAGGATACCGGCAGCAAACCCGGCGCCCTGTTATCGCCGCTCAAAAAGGATACCGGCAGTAGGCCGCCGACCGCCAAGAAAGAACCCGACGCGGCGCCGATAGCCTCCGAACCCAGCGCCGCTTCGCCATCGGCAAGCTGGATGGCCATGGCTTCTGACGACGAGCTGTCGAGCGTGCTCGGCAGCGCTGGCGATGCGCCGCCGGCCAAGGACGCCGCAGACAAGTCCGCAGTGCCCAAATCCGCCTCCAAAGCCAGCATGGCGCCGGCCGCCCCGGCTAAGCCGACCGAAGTGATACAGCCCCCGCCACCTGCCGAGCCCAGTGCTCAATCGCCATCGGTAACCTGGATGGCGATGGCATCCGACGATGATCCTTTGGCCAAAGCGCTGGCCGCCGTTGCCGCCGAAGATGAGGCTGCGGCAAGCCAAGAAGCAAATAGCCGTCGACGCTAGTACGAATTCTTCCTTTCTCAGGCGACTACGAGAAAGCTTCGCTACATTGGGCGCGCAAGCAGCTCTTGCCAGGAACAACCGCCAAGGCGAAGCTAGGGCATCTAGGAGGATCTTTCATGCGCTTATTTTTTAAGCCTGCGCGGAATTTATGCGCCATTCTCTGCGGGGTGTGGCTGACGGTCTGCAGCCCGGTTTTGGCATCTACCATGATGGCGATGGATTTAGAGGCGCTGACTCTTAAAGCCGATCGCATCCTGGTAGGTACCGTGGAAGCCGTCCAGTCCCATTTCGTGACACCGCACAGCACGTACATCGTTACCGATGTCACGGTGCGCAGTGAACGGAATCTTTTGGGTGTACCCGAGGGTTCAAAATTTATCGTCCGGCATCTTGGTGGAGTCGTCGGCGACATTGGTCAAAGAGTCTCTGGCGAAGCCAGTTACAAAGTTGGCGAGCAAGTTCTGCTGTTTGCCGCGCAACGCCGTAACATCTATTACACGACCGGAATGGCGCAAGGCGCGCTACATATACAGCGCGACGGCAATGGCGTATCGCGCATTCAAACCAATTTATCCGGCATCGAGCTTTTGGGGCGCGCCACCGCCACGCAAAACGCTGCCTCTGCAGAAGGCAAATCGCTTGACGAAGTAGTCTCTTTTATCACTGCCTGCCTGGACCGCCACAATCGAAGGAGCTCGACGCCGGCCTCATTGCCCAAAACCGGGAGAGAATAATATGCGCCGCGGCTTATCCTATCTGCTTATGACGGGTCTAGGCGGAATCCTTTTTTCAGCCAGTCCGACGCTGGGCTTTGTTCGATCGTATACCGAAAAGGGCTGCCATCCGGTATTTTGGGCGCAAAGCTGTATCTATATCACTCCGGATTCGGCCGGACTTCCCGAGATGCCGCTTGCGGATGTCGAACGCGTCACGCAGGAAGCGATTCAAAGCTGGCAAATGCGCACCGGTGCGGCCAGTTTTCTTCAGCTTAAATACCTACCCGCATCGGCGCCTCGAGAAGTGAATGCGCGCGACGGATTGCAGGTCCTGAAGTTTCACGCCGATAGCTGGTGCCGTACCGAGACCGATCCCGATGCCGAACCGACTTGCTTTGACCCCGGAGCCATTGCCGTTACCACCGTTACCTACGTCGATAAGCCAGCCGATCCAACGCAAGACGGACGCATCTTAGATGCCGATATCGAACTAAACGCCGTCTATTACTACTTTTTCGACGAAGGGACCAGTTCCAATCCGCCGCAGGACGGACGTTATGCGACCGATTTGTGGAATACCCTAACCCATGAACTTGGCCACTTGCAGGGGCTTGAGCATACCTGTCGCAAGGGTGCCTTTGACAGCATGGTAAGCTGTACGCGCGATAGCAGCGGTCAGCCAGTGATTTCCTGCGCCACCGTGGACCTCGGACATACAAGCGATCCCAGCCTGCAGGCAATTTACGATACTTCGATGTATCCCAATGCCGATCCACGCGAGATCAAGAAGCGGATTCCCAAAGCAGATGATCTGGCAGCCGTCATCAATACTTATCCCATTAGCAATGATCCACGAATTTGCAAGTTGCCCGAAGCGGCCAAAGCTCCCGGCGGTTGCAATGCAACAGGAAGCGAATTTTCCGCAGGAATGGGCTTGGTTTTTTGGGGGGTAGTAGGGTTGTGCGGAGCTTGGTGGTGGCGAAGGCGACAGCAGGCCAGGGTACGACGGACAAAAGGGGCCCACGAAGACTTACAAGACCGCTTGTAGTAAGATAATCTGATGCGGACTCGGATCGGTACCCATGCTATCGAAGTCGAAGAGGACTGCCTGATCGTTCGATTGCAGGGAGATTTTACGCTGCCTGATATGGTGCAATGGTGCCAAGCCGCTGACGAAGTAATCGCCAAGCATGGATATATGTTGCTGATCAGTGATTTCCGCAATGGAAAAGGCTTTTCGGCAGAAGCGCGACGCTATGGTAGCAGCTGGCCGAACGCCGTGCGCATGCAAGGTACGGCCATATTTGGCGCCAGCCTCGTAACCACCGTCATCATTACGATGCTTGGACGCGCCATCTTGCTGCTCAAGAAGCACGCGATTCCCACCATTGCACTTAAGACGGAAGCAGACGCTCGCGCTTGGATCGAAGGACGCCGACAAGTGATTTATGCGACTTTGGGCCGCGACGGCATGCGGCCCTAATCCCGATGATGTTATGCCGTCACGGAAAGGATGCGTTGCGCCGTTTCTTAGCTCACGCCCACGGCGGTCCAAGCTGCGGTGACGGCTTTGTATTCGTCGCTGGTGGCGCCGTATAGATCACGTGCGGCATTCAGCGTCGCCGTCTTGGCTTTCTTGTAGTTGGTGCTCGACGTGAAGTAGGTGGTCAGTGCGCGATACCAGATCTTTTCGGCCTTGGCGCGGGTGATTCCGGTGACCGACTTGCCGCTAGTCTTGTTCTTGCCACCTTCCGAAAGCAGGTAGAAGAAGTTATTGGCGATGCCGCTTGAGTAGTGCACATCTAGGCCTTTTTTGTACTTAGAGTAGTGATCTACCGATTTGCCATCATCGGTCGGCGAGATCATGCTGCGCAAAAACGTCATTCCCAAGCCGGGGCCGACCACGCGCTCGCCGATCAGATAATCGCCTTCCTCTTCGGCGTTGGCGGCATAAAACTCTACCGCGGTTCCAAAGATGTCGCTGGTGGCTTCATTCAGGCCGCCTGACTCTCCGGAATAAACCAGCCCAGCGGTGCGCGAAGTGACGCCGTGCGACATTTCATGGCCCGCTACATCTAAAGCCACTAGCGGCTTCAAAATATTGTTATCGCCATCGCCATAGGTCATGCAGAAGCAGCTATCCGACCAAAAGGCGTTGTTGTAATTTCTGCCGTAGTGCACGACGGACGTAGCGCCTTTGCCATCGTTGCCAATGCCATTTCGGCCATGGACCGTCTTATAGTAATCAAAGGTCACCGCAGCGCCGTAGTGGGCATCCGCAGCGGCGGTGGTTGCAGTTCCGGGAGTCCCATCCCCAAAGGTCGTAGTGTCCGAGGTGTAAATGGTGCCGCTTGCGCTCGTGGTGGTGCCATTGCCGCGGGCAGCATCTTTCAGCGAATACTGCGAACCGCTCTCCGTGATGCTTAGATCGACCGTACCGGCATATAGCGTTTTTCCAACACCGTCGGCCGTCTCAATTTCATCGTAGCTCGAAAGCACCTGCCCCTTATGGGCATCCACAAAGGTATGCAGAATGCTCGGGGTGCCGTCCTTGGCCGTTCCCTGGGTGACAACTTCATAGGCCAGGGTCAGGTTCTCGTCCCCTTCATAGGCATACACGACAAGCTCGGGCTTGCTTGCGGCCAAGCTCGCGGTGCGCGCGCCAGAGAATGCTTGCGCACTAGCTGCCGCTGCCTGCTCAGGTTTTAGCGTCGGCAAGGGCGAAAACGGAATGGCAGCTTCTAGCGAAACCGTCACATCTTCGGAAGGTGCCTGGCCTTGATGGACGATGAAGTCACCGCCACGCACCGGCAATCCATGATAAAGACGCTGAAAGCGGGTATGCTCCTGTCCGAGTTCATCGACGAAGCGGTCCCCTTGCTGTACGGAGTCTCCTTGGGAAAGCCCCAGCCGAGCCGCTTGGCTTTGAATAAATTGCACTGCGGCTTCGTTCATCGCTTGAGCATTCCCTTGCGGGGCCTCCACTCCTACTACTTCCGAACCGCCGCAAGCACCCAAAAGAGCCAAATTAAGCATCCAGAACTTTCGCATGATCTCCTCCGTAACTTTCGAGCTTTCCTGGCTGGCCTGAGGTTCACGCAGCGCCAGCCTTCAGGAACTTCAAAAGGATGCCTACGCAGGAATCATGCCCGAATTGTCGCGATTCCCATTTGCCGTCGGTGTTGCCGTCTGCACTGGCAAAATGACGATGAATTCCGACGGCAAAATGGTGGGAGTAGACTCCCCAGTTGGGGGGCGCCGCCCCCAGCCGGAATGCGATTCACAAATGTTTCGAAAAATTCTTAGCTACGGCCATATACCGGGATGGCGGCTCCGCTGATGTCGCGCGCGGCCGGCGAGGCCAGAAATAATAGGACCTTGGCCAAAGATTGCGGTTCGACCCAATTGCGAAAATCGACTTCTGGCATCGCTTGGCGGTTGGCGGGCGTGTTCAGAATACTTGGCAGCACACAGTTGACGCGAATGCCGTGCTCAATAAGCTCGGCGGCCATGCTTTGCGTCAAGTTCACGACCGCTGCCTTGGCTGCGCCATAGGCGCCGATGCCGGGCTCGCCATGCAGGGCCGCGCGCGAAGCGACATGCAGAATCACCCCTTGCTTCTGGCGCATCATGATTGGCACCGCGGCGACGGCCAAATGATGCACAGAGCGGACGTTCAAATCAAAAAGAAAGTTCCAATCTGTCTCTGCAGTCTTGTGCAAAAGCCCGGCGCGAAAGCCTCCGGCCAAATGCACGACGACATCAAGTCGGCCATATGCCGCGACCACTTGGTCGCACAAACTTTGCACATCTTCCAGCCGGGTGATATCGGCCGCCTGGGCCAGGTGTAGCTGCGGGTCCCAGTCCATGTGGCGGCGCAGCGCCAAAAGACCGTCTTGATTTCGATCGGTCACCGCCAACCGCACACCCTGGCTGGCAAAAGCCGGCACCACCGCTTGGCCTAGCCCCCCTGCTGCCCCCGAAATCAATACAACCGGCTTTTCGCTATGCTGGTTCATGCTATGTCCCGTTTTCCCCAGTTTGAAGTGACGCAGTAGCGCAAAAGTGTCTGAAAGTAGTTTGGTACATTCGGCACGCTTAAGCCACTTGCGCGCAAGTCACGACGGGCATTGGTCGTGTCAAAGTGGGCTTGATAATTTAGATAAGGAATATAGACACGGCCAATCTCCAAAGCCTGCCGGCCTTTGCCGCGCAGCACCAAGTTGAGCACTTTGCGAAAGTAGCGCTCAAAAGTCTGGCGCGGGATAAATAAGGGCTTATATACATTGAAAAACGCCGCTGCGATGTCTACCGCCTGCCCAATGGTCGTCGAATGCTCGATTCCGGCGGCCAAATGGTAGCAGCGGCCCAGACTGTCTTTCTGGCTGCCCAGCGCAAAGATGGCTTTTACGACGAAGTCGACCGGAACCAAATCGACGATGCCCGCCCGCGCCGCCGGTACAATTGGAATCAGTCCTCGCGCAAAAATTTTTAGCGGCCAGTACATCACTTTGAAACTCGACGTGTAGCCGCTTTGGCTATCGCCGACGATGATGCTGGGGCGGTAGATGCTAACCGGCAGCCCGGCCGCAAGCTGCTTGCGCACTGCGGCCTCGGCCTCGTACTTGGTCTGTTCGTAGGTATTGTGAAATGCGGCGTCCGCATCCCCTTTGGCGCTTATTGCCAGGCTGAGTTCATCTTCTAAGACCAGCCCGGTTTTGATGCCAGCCACAAAGGCCGTGCCTATATAATGAAATCGGCGCAGGTGGCCGGCAGCGTGCGCCGCGGCAGCCAGATCCAGCATGGTTTGCGTTCCCTCGACATTGGTACGCCGTGCCTGCTGCAGCGGTGCATCGAAGCGCACAGCGGCTGCCCCGTGATAAATCTCGGTGACACGCATCGCCAAAGCGGCAAATTCGTCCGGCGAAAGCCCCAGCCGCGGCTGGGTGACGTCGCCAAGCTGCACAGAAACGCGCTGACGCCGCGGATCGTCCTTGGCCAGGTCGCTTAGCGTCGATACAGCAAGCAGCTTGCTGAGTCGATGCTGCGCTTGCTCGGCCAAACTGCCCAAGCCTGGCTGTAAGTGCTTCCTATCGTCGACATCGTGTCGCGATTCGGGCCGAACAAGACACAAGATGTCCATGTCGGCGGGCAGTTCACGAAGCAGCAGCCATAAAAGCTCACGCCCCAAAAACCCAGTGGCGCCCGTCAAAAGCACACAAGCCCGCCCCGAGCTCCCTGTCACCTGCCTGTCAATGCTCATCAGCGGGCAGTATACACGCTGCGTTCATTCATCCGAGAATCGTATATTTACGTATTCTGGAAGACAATTTTCTGTGCTAGTCTAAACCTCCTACTATCAACGGGTCTCGTCGGAGTTTGATCCATGTCAGATCAGGTCGAATATGTCAGTGAGAAAGGCTGGGGCGCCAATTTCCTGAGCTCCATCAAAGGCGTCGCAGTGGGCGGTCTGCTCTTCTTTGTTTCATTTTGGGTGCTGTGGATGAACGAAGGCCGCGTCGACCTATCTGAAGTGGCCAAAAAATCGACGCCCGTGAAAGCCGACGCCATCGACACCTCGGCCAATGGCAAGTTTGTTTCGATTACCGGCCCGCTCAAAGCCGACGGCAAGTTGGAAGATCCGGAGTTTTTACAACCCGGTGCGTACATCAACCTGAACCGCGACGTCGAAATGTATGCCTGGGTCGAAATCAAACACACCGAGAATCGCAAAAAAACTGGCGGCAAAACCGAAACGGTCGTTTCTTTCAGCCACGAGAAGCAATGGACGCGCAATCCCAAAAGCCCGCAAGAGCTGGTCGAGCCCAAGGGCCACGAAAATCCATCGCTGCCGACGGAAAGCAAAAACTGGGTGGCCCCAAAAGCCATGGTCGGCGCCTACCCCTTTAAAGTTCCCGACGCCGATCTTCCTTCTGGTGAGCAACTGCGGCTGAGCGATGAGGTGCTCAAAGCGCCCAAGGCGGAAGCCGCCGCCGAAAAAACCGCCGCCGAAAAAGCCGATGACGCCGCGGGCGAAGGCGACAAAGTCAAAGCCGCGGACGAAAGCAAAGACACCGCCGCGGACGAGGACGACAGCAAATCCAAAAAGAAAAAGAAGAGCAAGAAGCGTCACGGCCGCAAAGTGCGCGGCAAACCGCCGGCTCCCGGCAGCAACAAGGCCGCCACCAGCATCGCCGAACGCAAAGCCGCAGAAATCGCCAATCGCAAACCGGCTAGTTATGTGCGCGCCAATGACACCTACTTATTTCGCGGCAGCGGCTCGGTCGACAATCCCGACATCGGCGACGTCCGCATTGGCTTTCGCGCGCTTCAGTCGGGCCTGCAAGTGACGCTGTTTGGCAGTCTGAAAGACGGTGAAGTTTCGGCCTACATCCCCGGAAAGGATGACATCAAGCTGCTGCGCGCCCTCAAAGGTTCGCGCGAGGAAGCGATTATGGCCCTGGCCACCGAGCACAAGACCATCGGATGGTTTTTGCGCATCCTCGGCTTTTTGATGATGTGGTTTGGACTGTCGATGTTTTTTGGCCCGCTCAACGTGGCTCTAGATGTGATTCCGGCACTCGGCAAGGCCAGCCGGGTTCTTGTCGGCATCTTGATGCTGCCGGTTTCTATATTGCTGTCGATTTTTACCATCCTCTTGTCGATTATTTTTCACAATACCCTGCTGCTTATCCTGTTTCTGGCGGGCCTAGGCGGCGGCGGCTACTTTCTGTATCAGAAGAAGAAAAAGACCTGATCTGGTGCTAAACAAGTAAGCATGTTTCAGCTTCTTCGCTGGATGTTCTTTGTTTTGGCCTGCGCCAGCATGCTGTGGTTTGCCATTACCGTTCCGGTCGGCAAGTACACGTTATGGGGCCACCTGACCCGTATTGCTCACACTCGCGAAGCTCGCGATTTGACTGACGGCGCCAAAGCTGTGGCCAAAGACGCGGCCGGCCGAGTGAAGCGTGAACTAAGCGCCCCCGAAGCCAAATCCCCCTAACCAAACGCTAAAAGCCGTGGGCAGCAGGGCGGCGCATCGGCTACATCCATGCTATGGTTGGCGGCAAAAAGGGTGGAGTTTGCCATGCAACCGTCGATAAGCGCGACTGACAATACCAAAAAACCAAAGACCGCTGCTGCTTTGGCACCGGGTCCGCTCACCATCATGGGCCTTGATGCAGTGCATTTTTTCGTTGGCAACCTCAGTCGCGCGCGTCGCTTTTACCAAGCGCGCCTAAGTTTCGACGAAATCGCCCAATCTACGCTGCACACAAGTCAGCGCGATCAGATGGAATCGGTGGTCTTTCAAGCAGGACAAGCCCGCTTGATGTTTTCGGCGCCGCTTTCCGGTCATTCGCGCGCCGGACGCTACTTGCGCCGCCATCCCGACAGCGCCTCCGAGCTGATTTTGCGAGTGGCCGATCTGGATGTCGCCTGGCGGGTGCTTAGCGAGCGCGATGCGACGTTTGTCACCGCGCGCGTGGACGAGC
This sequence comes from uncultured Myxococcales bacterium, assembly GCA_964460115.1. Lineage (GTDB taxonomy): Bacteria > Myxococcota_A > Polyangia > Palsa-1104 > JAEUJZ01 > JAEUJZ01. The sequence continues at coordinate 21,953 of CAYWPR010000009.1, read as the reverse complement.
ACACCGAAGTCGGCCCCGCCCGTTACTTCGTCATCGCCACACCGCTTGGAGACGTAAATATTACCTTCCTAGAACGTCCTGACGGCCCTTTTGTACCGCCCGGACATCACCTGACCGGCATCTCGAGCGCCAACAATCCCCTAGAAATCAGCGCCATTGATCACATTACCTCGAACATGCGGACGATGCGTCCATGGATCGACTTTCTGCGCGACTTTCTAGACTGCGAACCGTACTGGAAAGTCGCTTTTCATACCAATGACCTGCGTCCGGATATGGCTGAAGGCTCTGGTTTGCGTTCTATCGTGATGTGGGAACCGCGCTCGGGTATCAAATTCGCCAACAACGAACCGCTGCGGCCGCATTTTGAGCGCTCGCAAATCGCTGCATTTTGTGCCGACAACCGCGGTCCGGGAGTACAGCATCTGGCGCTGACCACTCCCAATATCATTCACACGGTCGCCGAGCTGCAGCAGCGCAGCATCGCATTCCTACAGACTCCCGGAACATATTATGACGCGTTGCCGGCGCGGCTTTTGGAACTTGGAGTGCCCGCCCTGCGCGAGCCGATGGAGGCACTGCGCGCGCTCGGCATTCAGGTAGATGGAAATCAGGAAGGATACCTTTTGCAGATCTTTATGAAGGATGCGGCGCTTTACTTCGAAGATCCTGCGGCTGGTCCTTTCTTTTTAGAATTGATTCAGCGCGAGGGTGCACGCTCTTTTGGAGAAGGCAATTTCCGCGCCCTGTTTGAAGCCATCGAACGAGAGCAAACTCGTCAAAACTATCCTGCGCAATAAGTGCCTGCGAATTCGCAAACGGGCCGCGTTGCCGCTTTAGGGGTGTATCCATGCTCGATCGCGTTTGCCTGGGAACCGTCGCCCGCAAACATCATGTAGTGCTTCGTGATGAAAAGGGCCAATTGCTCTACGAGCACTGCTTCACGCGCAAGGGATTTGAAGGCGCCTACACCATTTTTTACGAACGCGCCCTGCCCCCACGCGATATCGCCCACCGCATTGCCAGCCTGCCCCCAGACCCGGAATCCTATTTGGACGAAGGGCTACATCGTCGTCATCTTTTGTCGGGCCGAGCTGAGGGCAGCGGCGATCACATTGCCACAAGGCGCGTACTGCTAAGCAATTCCGATGTCGCCATTGGCGTCTGCCGCCCCCAGGTGCGGATGCCACGCTATTTTAGCAACGCTGATGGCGACGAATTGTACTTTGTGCAATCGGGCAGCGGCACCATAGAAAGTACCTTTGGGCTTTTGCCCTATCGCGCTGGAGATTATCTGCTGATTCCGCGCGGGACCATCTATCGCATTGTTCCCGATCCGCTGGCTGAACCGAAGTCCGAATCCGTATGGCTATTTGTCGAAGGCCGCCGCTACCTGGAAATTCCGCCGAACTTTCGCAATCCTTGGGGCCAGCTGCGCATGGATGCGCCTTACAGCCATCGCGACTTTCGGCGTCCGATGCAGCTTTGCGAAAAAAGCGGCGCAGACTTCGCCAGTCCCACAAATTCCGCAAGTTCTGGGCGCTACCCGATTATCGTCAAACGGGGCGGCATCTATCATGAAATCATTCGCGATACTGACCCCATGGCCATCGTCGGCTGGGATGGCTATGTGTATCCGATCGCTTTCAACATCGCCGACTATCAGCCCAAGGTCGGCCGCGTGCACTTGCCGCCAACCGTGTTCAGCACGTTTGTAGGGGGCGGCTTTATCGTCTGCTCCTTTGTTCCACGGCTGTGCGATTTCGATACCGATGCCATTCCTTGCCCCTATCCCCATTCCAGCATCGACTGCGACGAGGTCATCTTTTACGTCAGCGGCGAATTCACCAGCCGCCGCGGCATCGGGCCGACCAGCATCAGCCACCATCCCGCTGGCATTCCTCATGGCCCGCAGCCCGGTGCGTATGAAGCCAGCCTCGGCAAAAAGCAAACGAATGAAGTTGCCGTGATGATCGATACCTTTGCGCCACTTGGACTTACCGCCGACGCGCGCGCCCTTGAAGATCCGAACTACCACGATTCCTGGCAGCGCTGATTCCTATACCCAATAGCCAAGGAGTGTAGCCTAGTTACGAAAAGGCGTTAGTAGACCCGTCGCTTGGATGATAAAGTAGGGCGATGGGAAACTCTAGTATGAATGCCATTTCTACACCAAGCGGTCGTATTAACAATCCAGTTGGAGTCAAAAAGGGTAAGAAGCAACTTGATAAAAATATTCACACTGCCATTAAGACGCCAGCCGCAGCGCTGACCGGCGAACCGAAGCTTGTTTTCGATGTGACCAAAAACCGACTGAAAGAGCGCGGCATCCAGCCCACCGAAAAAGCGGTAATTGAATTTCTAACGGAATATGTGAACAAGCACCAATCCGGAGCACGCGTTCATCTATTTCCTATTAGCGAAACAGACATCAATAATCTATTTTATGATGTGCAGAATCGCAAAGCCAGTTTAAGCATTATTCTAACCAATAGCTCAACAAACTGGCTGGCGCTGCTGAATAAAATGATGGCTTCTATTAGAGAAGCCTATGAAGAATTCCTGAAAGTCGCGCAAGCCCAGGCCCAAGAAGATTGGCTGAAAGACACCCGATGGAAGCGATTTGCTCTCAAAGTACTGACCATCACCATCTCTGCGGCTTTGGCCGGGGTCGGCTTTGGCGCTCTCGGCGGCGTCTTGGGGCAATTGTTCAGCGATGCCGTTGGCGAAGCGATGAAGGAACTCACCAAAGAAGCCATCAAGGGCGCAATCGGCGGTGCCATGGGCGAGATTGGCGGAGCAGTTTCTGAGCTCGTCAACACGCCGTTTGAAATGGAATTCGAAGGCGGAGATATATCGGTACCAAACGCTGAACAATTGGCATACCAATCTTCCGCGGGAAGTTCCGATCATAACCAAGGTCAGCGCACTATCGCGCAAATTGCCCAAGGCGTCAATGACAGCGTAATAGACAGATTGGCCGGCAAAGCGACTTCAGATCCGCGTGAATTCTTGCATAGCACGGAAGACAATCTGATTCGCACCTATCAAACTATGAATGATTACGGCGCGGAATGGTTGATTCGAGTCATCGAAATATTTCGACGCAAAGTAATCAAACATGTTGCGTGGCAGTGCTTGTTCGAAAACAACACCGGCATGGTCAATGAAACACAAATTGTAAATAGTTCCAGATTTGTTTTAAACGAATGCTTCAAACAGATTGAGCAAACCTTGCGCAGCGCATTCGCCTGTCCCTTTAAGCTTGAGACGAACGCGCGGGGAATTATCGAAAAATGCATCTGGGCGCTCTATATTAAAGAGCGGCTCAATCCAAGTGATCCCAAGACCAAAAAGCGTAACATCGGCAACCCAGTCATCGATCGCATGGTGCAACTTGGCGTTGGCGCGCGTCGCGAGCAAAAGCAATACGCTTGGCATACCAGTGACTTTAAAAAGGAATCTGCCAACATCGTTGCTTCCATCAAGAGTGCAACCTCCAAAGCCACTGATGCAGAGAAAGCCGGGGCGTTGTCAGCCGCCGAATCCACGATGAAGTTCGGAAAAACAGAAGGCGGCGATATGACCGATGCGCAGCTTGGCTCCTGGGCGGAAGCTTTTCTGTCTTTTAATCCAATGCGCGCCCTTTTTGCGATGGATGACAAGACTGCCGCCTCCATCGTCAATGGGCAGCAGAGGCTGGCGCAAGACCTGGAAAAATGGAAACAGGCCCAGGGCAAGGCCAAAGCCGCAGCCAATCAGATCATTGGCCTATAAGAGCTAGCTCTAAATCAGGGCGCAGTACGCACCGCTTCCACCGCGCTCGTGTTTATCCAACCAACCTGGCCGTCAAAAAGAGTGACGCGAGTAAAGTCGCCGCGAATCTCGCTGATGCTGACTTCCGCCCCCGCCGGCAATGGATGCCCTAGCGCCGGAGGCGCCCCTAGACTGTCGGCAGAGCGCAAGGGCGCGCTATAGACCACCACGGCATCGCCCGCCACATCGCGCTCGCCAAGCAAAGACAATCCGAACGCAGCAATCGCCAATAGTGGCAGCACAGCCCCCATTCGCAACAGCCGCAACCGACGTGCCGACCAGGGAAGCAGCAAAGCGACCGCCAAAAACACGGATGCGGCCAGCCCCACCTGGCGCTGTGGACTGGGCAGCCACTGATTGAGAATCAAAATCGAATCCAGGGCCCCACCGCTGCGCGCTCGCGGCAGCCAATCGGGCAGCCGGTCGCGTAAAAATGCCAGATTGCGGTGCGCGCGTAAAAGCGTCGGATCCAGTCGCAATGCTCGCCTATAGGCCAGAACCGCCCGCCCAGGCTCTTGCGCCAGCAGCGCCGCGTTGCCCCAGTCCGAAAGCAAAAGCGGGCGATTCGGGTGAGCGCTAACTAGCTCGCGCAGCGTATTTTCGACTTCGGCAAAGCGATTGCGCCGCTCATCGCGATTGGGCTCGGACAGTGCTGATTGATACAGCGCACGCGTCTGTTTCAGTTTCTGCACGGCCGCCGCGTCCTGGGCACAAACCCGCGCGGCGTGTAGCCCAAAGCCCAGCAAAAGCAAACTGATCAAAATCTTGCGCGACGGCTGCGAACTTTTTGCGCCGCGGGCCCAAGTCTGGGCCAGCTCTTTGATTTGCGTGCGCAGGGCCAAAGGCAGCGGCTGCGCCACAGCTCCGGGGCTATAGGTCTCGGTCTCAAGCCGATCCAGAAGCTCCTTGCCTTCTCCGTGCAAAAGAATCGGCAGTTCAAGCTCTTTTTGCACAGCCCGCAGCGCTGCGCACAGCCGAGGTGCCGCGTCGCGCGCCGCTTGAGTGGCCGCCGCGTCCACTTCACTTTGCAAACGCCGCAGGCTGTTTTTGATTTCGGCCTCGCGCTGCCAGGCGGCTTGCTTGCGAACGCGTATTGCAAACACCACCCCAAGTAGCAGCGCCGCTCCATAAAAACCAAGGACGAGCGGCAGCAGTTGGCGCAGCGAAGCCGCCTGCTTCCAAGTCATCGCTTCATCGCTCAGCGCCAAATCAGCACCCACAATGGACAAAGCCGCGGTTCCCGGCACATCGACTTTGGCCGCTTTGGCAGTGCCGCCGGCTGCCGAGGAAGTGCCCACTACATCCTCGGCCCGCACCAGCGCCGAGCCTTTTACCGAAAGCGCAATCGGCTGGCTCTGCACCGTCTTGTAACTGCCCTGCTCGGGATCAAAGTAGCTAAAAGCCAGCGCCGGAATCTCTCGCGCCTGGGTACTGAGCAGACGTACCGAGACACGAAACAGCTTGCCCTTGCCATCTTCCAGAACTTCGCCAGAGGGCGGTTCGTCCGAAGTTGAAAACTCTTTGCTCAATAGGCCCATCGCCGGCAGGTCCGGCAAAATCAATCCCGCAAGCCGGCCCTTGCCGCGCAGCAAAATGCGCAGCTCGATGGGATCGCCGACCCGCACCACCGTTCGTCCCGCCTGCACATCGATTCCAAATGAGCTTCCCACGGCATTTTTGAAACTGCTCGGGCGCTCGCGCAGCGGCAGCGCCCGTATTTCCAGCCGCGTCGGCTTGGCCACCGCCTGAAAAAGCTGCGACTGGGGCACCTGAAAGCCAAAAAGGTCGCGGCCAAAACCGGTTTGCAATTGCGCCACCACGCGCGCCGGCGGCACGTTCAGCGTTCCGGCCATTGTCGGGGTCAAACGAAATTGCAAACGAAAGCGCGTATAGGAAACGCCCTCAAGGACCGCTTTGTCCTTGCTATAAGGCAGGTCCAGTTGCCGGCTGCCGGCGCGAAAACCGGAAAGGCGCGGCTCGCCGGTGGGCGATTCTACTTCCAGCCATTTTTCCTGATCAAAAAGTGGCAACGCAAAGGAATGGTTGCCAACATCGCGCCGCAGATACCATTCCAGGGCTCCTTCGACCGTCTCGCCGACCCACAACGGACGCTCGGGCAGCATCAGGCGCAATTGCATGTCTTTGGTGTCATCGACAGCCCGTACGGAAAAACGCGCGGCTTGGCTTTGCGCTTTTTGACTGCCCTGCTGCGCGATGAGCGCCGGCACCGTATACGTTCCAGCCTGGGCCGCTTCGACGCGAAATTGAAAAGCAAAGCTGACGCTCCGCTGCTCGCTGCGCTGGCCGTTTATGATCTGCACCATGCTCGAGACATTGGGAGTCACACCGAGCGGCGTAATGCGGCAGCCAGGAATGCTCAAAGTTGATAAGGTCGGCGCCGGACTTTCCGCAAAGCCGCGCGCGACGACCGACAGCGTAAAAGGCAAATTGGCATAGACCTCTTCGCTGTCCAAATGCAGGCTAAGCTGCTGCGCGCCGGCAAGCCTCGGCCCGATCAGCATTGCAAGGATCAGCATCAGGAGTCGCATGGTTTACCAGTCCTTTTCCACCGGCTCGGGCTTGCTTGGCGGCTGCTTGTGTCGTTGCCGCTCGGCTTCTTTTTCGCGAATGGCTTGTAAGCGCCGGGCTGCTTGATCCTGCGAGATCTGCTGCTCTTGATTCTGCTGTTCTTTTTGCTGCTGCGGCGGCTGCTGTTGCGGTGGTTCCAAAATGTGAATCGCTGCTTCCAGATGCGCCATCGCCTGCTTTTGGGCTTCGATTGGCGGTTCCAGATCCGCCGACACCGGTTTGGCCGAATCCAAATCTTCCTGCAGCATCGTCGCGGCGCCGGCCATCGCTTCCTGGCCTTTGCGCACTTCTAGTGCGGCATCGCTCAGGGTCTTTTGCGCTTGCTTGGCCTGCGGTTCCGTAGCGTTTCCGGCTTGATCGGCCTGGGCCGCCAAAGCTTCGCCTATCGCTTTGCCCATCTCGGCATGCTCTTTTTGCGTCTGCAAAAGCGGACCAAGCTTGCGCTGCTTTTCAAAATCATTTTTCTCAGCCTGCGCCGAGCTAGTACGATCATGCGTCTCGGTTTGATTGCGCAAAAGTTCCTTCAAGTGCTCTACGACCGAGAAAAACAGCCGGCGCAAATCTTCAAGATGCTTGCGTCCTTCTTCCGCAGTCGCCGACAGCGGAGCGCCTTTTTGCTTCTGCAGCTCGGCCAGGTGTACGACGGATTTCTCTGCGAGCTGGCGAATCTGTTCGGCTTGTTCGTAGCGCTGTTTTTCCGCCGCCTGTTTTTCCGCGTCTTCTTTGGGCGCCCCCGAACTTGCGCCAGCCGGCTCGGCCGGAGCTTGCAGCGCCGCAAGCTCGTCGGCAAAAAGTCCTTTCAGCCGCGACAAGCGATCCTGATTGCGCAAAACGCCATCCGTCAGCAAAGTGCTGCGTTCGGCGGCGGACAGCTTGGCCAGCTCTGCCTGCGCCGCCGGCCCCAAAAGCGCCACCAATTGGCTTTGTTCGCCGTAGGCAAGCTCGATAAGATCGCGAATGCCGCTAAAACGCTCAAGCGCGCGCAAAAGATTGTGCAGCGCCAAGCCCTGGGCGCGGGTGGCGGGCGCAAGCTGCTCCGCCATAAGCGCGCTTTGCGCCTGCTCCATGGCCGTCGTCGCCTCTTTCAGAAGCGGAATCGCCTGCCGCGCCCCTTCGACGAGGCGCTGGCGCTGCGCAACTTGCCGAGGATCCTCCGGCGCATTGCCCGGTGATTGATTCGCTGAATTGCCTGCCGCGGCGCCCGCGCTTTCATGTTCGACGCCGGCTTGCAAGCGGGCCAATAGCTCGCTGCTGCGCGACTGCAATTCTTTTTGCTGATCGTGCAGCAGGCTGGAAGTCAGCCAAGGCGGCGGCGCTGGCGGCTCTGTTTTTTGCGAATCGGGGCCCAGGCCCAATTTTTTGCCGCGCAGCTCATCGAGGGCGCGCGTTTGCCCCAGACTTGCGGTTTGATCCGATGCCAATCCTTTCAAAACAGTCACCGGGTCCAAAAGCTGTTCCATGGCCCGCTTGAGTTCGCTGACGGCTTGGTCGGCTTGATGGTGCGCGCGATCCCCCTGCAAGCGCCGCAACAGCCGCGCCACTTCCGCCATGGTGCCGCGTCCAAGGTTCAGATAGTGTTCCAGGTTCTGAAGCTGCACCAGCTTGCCCTGCTCTTCGGCAGAACGATCTTTTTCGGCGCGCTTGGACAGGTGGTCGCGCTCTTCACCGGCCAGGTCCAAAATCGCGCCGGCATCAGACAAAAGTGTGCGTTCAAAGGTCGAGGCTTCTTCAAACTCGCCATGAAAACTTAGCGGTTCGCTGGCGGCTCCGGATTGGTTCACTCGCAAAAGCAGTCCGCGCAGCCGGTCGCGCAGCGACCGCTGATCTTGAATGACGCGCGTAAGCCGCGCGAGCAAGGCGTTTTGTTCCTTATTTAATTGATCCGCAAGCTGCTCGATACGGCGCAGGACCAATTCCAGATTATGACGAGCATCGGAATCGTCCGGACGACCATGCACCGCGTCGCGAAACCAGGCGGCGCTTTGCCGCAAAGCGGACAGCGCGTCTTGCGGCTTGTCTTTGAGCAGCGCATCCGCTTTGCGCGCATAAGTCAGCGCCAGATTGAACGCGGCGCGAAAGCGCACCTCGTCATCGCTTTCCGCCGAATCGCGGGCGGATAAAAATCCGGTCTCGGCTTGCGCAAAATCGCTGCGCAAAAATGCGTCGCGCGCCTGATTATAGCTTTTGCGCGGCGGTTCCTTTTTGGCGGGCACTGCCGGTGGTTCGGCAGCCAGCGCCAGCACTGGCATACACAGAAGTAGCCAGGCAAGCCCAGTGCGCTTCATGGCCTTTCCCCCCGTTCCAGGCGAGCGCGCAGCGATGCGGGCTGCGCCCCTTTGCCAAGACGCACGGCGGCACAAAGCGCCAGCAGGCAGATAAGGATAAATTCCGGATAGTGCTCTTTGGGAATGGCGCGCATTGCGGTGGCTTTGGAATCGTGCACAAGCGGCGCGATGTGTTCTTTCAGTATCGATTCCAGATCTAGCGCCGCCACCCCCGCCGGAATGTATGCACCGTCGGTACTTAGCGCAATCTCGCGCAGCGTTTTGCCGTCTAGACGCGAGCGCACAAGCTGTCCGGAGCGGTCGACAAGAAAGCTGCGGGCTCCGGTATGCGAATCGGTCAGGGTTATTTCGCTGCCGCGCTCATCGCCAAAACCGATGGCCACGACCCGGATATTGGCTTTTTTCAGCTCTCTGGCGACTTCGACCGGATAAGAATCCTGATCTTCGCCATCGGTAATCAGCAGCACTAGGCGCGCACCGCTGCCACCGCCAAATGCATCTTTGGCAATGCGCAGCCCTTCGCCAATGCGGGTGCCGCCGCGGCCGACGCTGCGGGTATCGGTGCGATCCAAAATGACGCGAAAAAAGCCGTAATCGGGGGTCAGCGGACAAAGCACCTGCGCCCGTCCGGCAAAGGCCACAAGGCCCACGCGCTGGCCCTTTAGCTTGCCAAGCAAATCCACCACCTCGGCCTTGGCGCGCTGCAAGCGACTGGGGGCGGCATCTTCGGCCAGCATGCTGCGCGAAACATCCAGCACCACCATGATGTCCGCGGCGACCTGAGAGCTTGAAACCGTCTCCAATTCCCCCAGAGTTTGCGGACGGCACAAGGCCAAGATGCCACTGACTAGCATGAGCAAGATAAGGCCAAGCCGCAACAAACGCCGGCCCATCGGCAAACGGCTGGCCAGGCGCAACTGCATAGGCGCCGAAATGAAGCGAAATAGCTTATTCGAATGGCGAATCTCCAGATACGCCAAGAGCGCCACCAAGCCGAGCGCCGGCCACAATAGATGAAGAAACTCTCCGCACTCGAAATGGAAGCCGGTCATTCGGGAAGCCTCCGCAGCACCGCGGCTTGCAAAAGCCAGGCAAGGGCGGAAAGCAGCAATCCCAAAATCAGCACGTGCGGGTAGTATTCGCGATACTGCCGGTAGCGCTGCTCGATGAATTCGCTGCGCTCTAAGGCATCGATTTGGCGATAGACGAGCTCTAGCGTTTCCGCATCGGTGGCGCGGTAGTAGCGACCGCCGGTCTTGTCGGCGATGGCTTTGAGCATTTTTTCATCGATTTCAACCGGCATGCGCGTCAGCATGCTGCGCCCGAAGGGATCAGTGACGCGCACCGGCGCCATGCCGTTTGTGCCGGCGCCGACCGTATAAACCTTGACGCCGATGGTCACGGCCAGTTCGGCGGCTTGCAGCGGAGCGGTGTCGCCGCGATTGTTGACGCCGTCGGTCAGCAAAATGGCTACTTTGGATTTGGCTTTGGATTCGCGCAGACGTTCTAAAGCCAGTCCCAGTCCTTCGCCGATGGCAGTGCCATCCTCGTCTTGCTGGGTGACAATTTGCAGGTTATGGGCCGCGCTTAGCAAATTGTCGTGATCCAAGGTCAGCGGGCAGCGGGTGTCGGCGTATGCCGCGAAGCTGACAATGCCAATCAGGTCGTCGGGGCGGCCGAGCAGCCCGCTACCGCCTTTGACAAATTTCAAAAGGACCTCGCGCACGGCATCTAGTCGCGTCCGCTCGCGATCCGGTTCCGACAAATCAAGCGCCTGCATCGATCCGGAAACATCGATGGCCAGCATGATGGCGATGCCTTGCTTTTTGACCCGCGTCTGACGATCCGCAACGCGTGGACCGGACAGGGCGATGGCCAAAAGAGCCGTTGCCACAGCCAGCAAGAGCGGCGGCAAAAAGCCAAGCCGCATGCGCCAGGTCTTTATGCTTTGTGGCAAAAGACGCAGCGATGAAAACAGAATTCGGCCGCCGCTGCGCCGCGCCCACCAAAAAACCGGCAGCGCCAAGAGTATTAGCGGCAGCATCGCCGGCTGGCGAAACTCGACGGGCAGCACCAATGCCAGGCTCATGGCCGAGCCTCCTGCGGCTGCGGCGTTGCTGAAAGCCGGGTGTCTTGCAGAAAACGGCGGGCTTCTTCCAGAACTTGCCGCGACTCGGACTCGATGGGTCTATAGCCGGCGAACTTGACGCGATCACAAGTCGATAAAAACGCCTCTAGTAGATCGCGCTGGGCCTGGGCCAAACGTAGCTGCTGCCGCGCCTCGCGCAAAAATTCCTCAGTCGTCAGTTCTGGGGCGCGCACGCCATAGCGGTCTTCGATGTAGCGCCTGACGATATCGGAAAGCTCGACATAAAAGCGGTCAACATCCTGCGCAGCGGGAAAGCCGCGGCTTTGCAGTTTGAACAGACGCTGCATGGCCACGTCATAAGCGCTGATGCGTACTTGCAGCCGCGCGCGCCGGCGCAGATGAAGGACTAGCCCAATTGCCACCCCGCAAAGAGCCACAAGGCCAAGGACTGCAGCCAGCCGATAAAGCTGCGTCGTGCGCAGACTTTCATCTAGCGGCCCGCGCAGGCCACGTAGTTCGTAGTTTTTGTCGTTTTCCGGCAACACCGAAGCGATCTCGATGGAAATCTCATCGGTCAAAAGTTCGTGGACGGAATCGCCGCCGCCGTCGGCATCTATTTTGGTCGAAGCGCGCCGGTCGGTGAATTCGATGCGCATGGCGGGAATGCGCTGACGGCCGCTCATCGGCACTTCCAGACTGTAGCGCTGGCTGTGCGTGCTGCTGCCGTCCGAATTGGTTTGGGTGCGCGGCGTATAGTTTTTGATGGCGAAGCGTCCCAAGGCATCCCCAAAGGGCGGCATTTCAACGCTGATTTCGGGCTGGGCGTGCACGGTCAACGTAAGAGTCAGCGAATCGCCAAGCCGCGGCTTTTGCGGGCTTAGCGTGACCGTTGCTTTCACGGGACCGACTTCACTTGTTCGCACAAGCGCATCCGCAGGCGGCGCATCGGCAAGCGCGGGGGCCTTTGTTTCCTTTTGACAGCCCCAAAGCAATAGGCTGACGAGCAGAAGCCGAATCATCGCCGCTGCCTCCGTTCGCGCATGCGAAAAAAAGCCAGCAGCGGGTCGATGACCGAGCGGGTCGCATCGATATGTACAAGGTCTATACCCGCCGAACGGAGCTGGCTTATAAGGGTCTTTTGGCGCGCCGCGGCGACTTCGGCCATGGCCTTGCGAAATGCCGCCGATCCGGTATCGACCAGTTGCTTTTGTCCGGTCTCGGCGTCCTCTAGCGAAAGCAAGCCGCTGTCTTCAAAAAAGAGCTCACGCGCATCGGTGATGTGCACAGCGACAACATCATGGCGCCGGTTGGCGCTGCGCAGCGCCGGCAAATATCCTTCATCCAAAAAATCGGAAATTAAAAAGAGCACGGCCCGCCGCGGCAGCACGCGGCGACAAAACTCTAGCGCACCGCCGATGCTGGTCAGACGTCGGGGGTCTTTTTTGCGCTCTTTGCGCAAGCGCAAAAACTGACGCCGCACCCAATCGGGCAGAACAAAGCGTGCCGGTTTGGGGGCAACCATCGACGCGGCCGGGGTTTGGTCCAGGCCGCGGGCCAGGACCTCGCGCACGACGCGCAGGGCGTGTTTTTGGCCTTTGCGCGGCGGAATATATTCTTCCACGTCGCCGTGAAAAAGCAGTAACCCGACTTTGTCGTCGTTGTGTATCGCTGAAAACGCCAGCAGCGCCGAAAGCTCGACGGCGGCTTGCCGTTTGGAACGCGCCTGCGAACCAAAATCCTGCGACGCGCTGACGTCCACGACAAGTAGCACGGTCAGTTCGCGTTCTTCCTGATAGCGCTTCACATAGGGCGCACCCATGCGCGCTGTCACGTTCCAGTCGATGGTGCGCACATCGTCGCCGGGGACGTAGGGGCGCACCTCTTCAAATTCCATCCCTTGGCCTTTGAACACCGACAAATACTGGCCGGCCAGCATGTCGGCGACATGGCGCCCCGTCTGAAATTGAATACGCCGGACTTGCTTGACGATCTCCGCCGGAAGCATGGCGACTTAGGGAACTTCGACGTTGTTTAGAATCATCGTGATGATGTCATCGGCGGTCTTGTTTTCCGCCTCGGCCTCGTAGGACAAAAGTAGGCGATGGCGCAGCACATCGTGCGCGATGCTTTTGACATCATGCGGGCTTATATAGTTGCGCCCAGCAAGCAGCGCGTTGGCCTTGGCGACCTTAATCAGAAAGATGGACGCGCGCACCGAAGCCCCGCACTCAATCAGACTTTTGAGCTGCGGCAGCTTGTGGGCAGCGGGATCGCGCGTGGCGGCAACCAGATCGACGACATAGCGCTTGACCTTATCATCGACAAAGATTTGCCGTACGGCGTCGCGCGCCGCCAGAATTTCCTGCGGGTTCATCACCCGGTTGACCTGCGGTTCATTGCCGGCCCCGGCCATGCGATCGAGGATTTTTAGTTCTTCATCCTTGGTCGGATAGCTGACCCGAACTTTCATCATGAAGCGATCAAGCTGTGCTTCGGGCAGCGGATAGGTGCCCTCTTGCTCGATGGGGTTTTGCGTCGCCAGAACCAAGAACGGCTCGGCCAAAGGAAATGTATGCTCGCCAAGGGTGACTTGGCGTTCTTGCATCGCTTCCAAAAGCGCCGCCTGCACTTTGGCCGGCGCGCGGTTGATTTCATCGGCCAGAATCAGGTTGCCAAAGATGGGCCCTTTTTTGACCGAGTAAGAGCCTTCCTTGGGATTGAAGATTTGCGTGCCGGTGATGTCCCCGGGCAACATGTCGGGGGTAAATTGAATGCGTGAAAAGCTGGCATCGATGCAGTTGGCCAGCGTGCGAATCACCAGCGTCTTGGCCAGACCTGGCACGCCTTCAAGCAGGATATGACCACCCGCGACAAAGCCGAGCAGCAGCCGGTGGATCATCGCATCCTGACCGACTAAGACTTTGCCGACTTCGGATTTTAAGGTGGCGAAACGTTCGGAGAACTTGGCCTCATCTACCATGGCAGTTTTTTGTTCGCAATGCGCGTTGAGGAAGGGTTTTGAGACCGCTAAAGTAGCGTCCAGCCGCCAAGATGGCAAGTCCGCTTGGCACTTCCCACTACAGCCGCGCAACTTTTTTGAAGATGGGAGCTATACGCCGAAGTCGATAATGACTACGCCGCGTTCGCCTTCTGGGGGGGAGCGGTCGTCGTTGCGATCTCGCTCAAAAGGCGGGCCGCGATGCTCGGGCATCTCGACCGCAGGACGTTCATGCCGGCGACGTTGGTCTTCGTCTTCCCGCTTGCGGATTTGCTCAATAATCCAGGGGTCGAGCATTCAGCTTCTCCGAGTTCGAACCCCTGACGATCCTTGCGGTTGCGTCAGGCGCTCTACATTCGCCGCGTCCTACTTTCAGTTTGGTGTGCGACCCACATGCACGTCAAGTCCTCTTCTGTGCCTAGGTATGAGCTATCGACGACCGAAAGCTGAAAACGGCGCTCGAAATTTGCCGATATATCTCAGCACGTACCGATTGGCCCTGGCTGTGACTGGCAATTGTCGCGTCTACTTGCCTCTGTGGGCGGCGCGATGACGCAGTGCGTTCATCACAACCGAAATGCGCCACAGCGCCGTAATGTTGGTCATAACGGCCATAAGCGCCATGACCGCCACAAGCAGGTGATACACGGGGTGCGGCGCATCCGGTTCAATAAATGCGGCAACGATCGGCGATACCGCCGTACCGATCCCCAGCCACACCGCCCGTTCATGACGCTGCATATAGCCGACCCGCGCATCTATACCGAGCGAATCGCCCTTGGCCCGCGCATAGCTTACAACCGTTGAGCCGATCATCGCCAGGGCGACGAGCGGCAAAGCCAGTTTGTCGTTGCGATAATAGTAGAAATAGCCGAGGTAGGTAATCAGGTCGTTATATCGATCGATGGTCGAGTCAAAAAACTCGCCGCCGGGCGTGCAGCTATTGGTTTCGCGCGCGACGATGCCATCCCAGGCGTCGCACGTGAAGGCGAAAAGAAGGATCCAGCCGCCTAAGCCAAAGTGCCCAAGACCCACGGCCACCGCGGCCACGATGGTGGCCAGCATCGAGCCGAAGGTGATCATATTGGGGGTGATGCCAAGGATAATGCACAGGCGCACCGGAGCGCGAAACATCCAATAGCCAAATTCCATGACGATGCGCGGCAGCCATGGACTTTCCCAAACTTTATCGATGCGCGGCGAGCGATCCATGCCGATAAACGCGCAGCGCACCAAATAAACCAAAAACGAGGCGACCCAAAACAGCGGCAAGCCAAGCAGCGGAATTTTAACCGCCCAGGGCAGGTTTCCCAGCACATGTCCGGCTGTCTGAATCTGTGCACTGTGCGCGAGAGTTACGAGCATGAGTCATTTCCTGTAGATGGACGAAGCACTGGAGCGTGTCAGAAACCGCTTGTTTCTTCTTTGGGCAAGGTCGCGCACCTGTGCAATAAATAAAGTTAATGCAAGTGTTTTGCCAACATGGTGCTTGGCGAGTGTGTCTAAGAGCAGCTCGCAGGTACGGTAGTGATGTCAAAAATCCACCGCTAAAACCGCTGCGCAAGCTTTATGGCTCTAAAGTGTCAAAAAGTTACCGCGCAGTGCTTTTGGGCCTTTGGCTGCTCTTGTCGAGGACGCCGCTTTATGCCAATGCCCCGGCGCCTCCCGACGGAGGCAGCGGCGCACGCTTTGTCAGCCCGTTTGTTTTTAGCGAGCACAACTATCTTTTGGTAGGCAGCGGCGTGGCCAAAAAACAGGCGGTTGTCGATTATACGATGGCGCTTTACGTCGACGAATCGGCAAAGCCGGCATTTATCGGACTGTGGGAGCGTGCCGGTCGGCGCCGCGCCGGCCTATGGATTGAAAGCCGCGCGCAAAATTTTTATTCTTGGGGGCATTTTTCCAAACTCGGGGTGCTGCGCTATGCGCATCCAATTTCCCCCGAGGAGCTGCAAAAGTTCTTTCGTGAGGGCATGTCCGAATTATTTGGCCCACAAGGCTCGGCCGAGATGCGCCGCGATGCGCTGGCATTTATCGCGCTGTTTGACAGCGGGCTTGCAGAAGCTCAGGAACTACGCATACACAGCGATGACGTCGGCCATTTGGACATCTACCTGGATGGCAAAAAGAAGGCAGGGCCGCAAAACGCCAAACTTTGTCGCCATGTCTGGGACATTTGGCTGGGATATCATCCAGCAGTCAAAGAACTGCGCCAGGGTTTGCTAGAACATCTAGACATTCTGGCGAAATAGGCCATTTGGGGCTATTTTGCTGGCGATTCAGGGCCGGACTTCTTTTCTGGCTTCTTTTCTGGTTTTTTCTCCGGGCCGCCCCATTCCAGCAATTTCACACCGCTAAATTCGCCGGGGTTGCCAGCGCTTGACCCAGTGCTGGCGCTTTTGCGATTGGGTTGAGATTCGGGGGTATTTGGTCGAACTCCGCTGGCATTGAGCTTGTCCAAACCATTTTTGGGCGCTTCGACGGGGGCTGCACCGGCGCGTACACTTGCCGCCGCACCAAGCGCGCTTGCGCCATTTGCCCCTGCCCCGCCGGCTGCGGCCCCAGCTCTGCGCCGCCGCGCCGGATCCGGCGCACTGCCCGCTGGCAACGCGCTCGGCGTACTTGGCCCCGAAGTCCCCGGCTCGCTGTCTTGATTTTGCGCCAGCGCCGCGCGTCTGGCCTCGATGCGTGCGGCAATTTGCTGCCGCTCGGCCGAATGCAGACCGGCGCGCGGGTCGCGCAGCGCTTCGGTTTCGCGCAGCGCCGCGTATAGCACGCTGCCCGTCAAGGCGACATTTTCAATGCGCCGAGCCGTAAAATCGTTGTCGTTAACCACCACAAAACCGGCATCCTGGCCGTCTTTCGAGTAGTTTTCGGCCGGAATGCTCAGCCGTGGAAACTGACGCGCCTCGGGCACGCGCAGCCGCACGGGAGGCCCGTTATACGGCATGGGCCGCCACGCAACCACTCGATCGCTGACCCGCCATTCGACCCACGCCGGGCCCCAATTGCTACCCGGCAGCCAAGCCCAGCTACAGTGCGGAAGCGTCGCCGGCACCCAGCGGCCGTAGTGATCGGTCACCCAGCTAATTTTCGAATTGCTGACGAAGGTCCATCCGTGTTCGGTCATGGTCCAGTGACCGCGCGAAAACGGTTGAAAATCGACACCGGTGACCTCGGGATGCGGACAAAACAGCGTGCCGTAGCGGTCGGTTTCGACCCACGTCCCGTAGTCGCGTAGCACTTCGTAAAAGGCCTCAATCGGAATCGGCTTTTGGTCAGGCACCATCGCGTCAAATTGCGCCGAGGCCGGCACCGAAAAACCAAGCAGTGCCAGCCAGCCGCAGCAAGCGGCGTTTCGCCATCTATTCGCGCCAGGCCATTTCATGGGGGCCACCTTCCTGCTTAGCATGGCAAAGCATTGGTGTCTCTATATTTGCCAGGCTGGCGCCGGACGTGCTACTTCCGCCGGTACATTTAAGGAGACTTCATGCGAGTAGGTTTGGTGGGTTTTGCCAGCAGCGGCAAGACCACGGTATATAACGCCCTGACGGGCCAGCGCGCCGAAACCGGCTATGCCAGCCGCGGCAGCGGCAAGACCAACCTGGGCGTGGTCAAAGTGCCGGATCCGCGTGTAGATGCCTTGGCGGCGATACACAATCCGAAAAAAATCACGTTCGCCGAAATCGTCTTTGTCGATGTTGCCGCCCCGCCTGGGGCCGGAGCACGCAGCTTCGATGCATCGGCTTTGCCGGCCATGCGCGAGGTCGAAGCGCTGGTGCAAGTGGTCCGCGCTTTTCCGACCGAAGACGGCAGCGCCGCCGATCCGCTTGGCGAGCTCGGCGATCTGCACAGCGAATTGACCATTGGCGACCTGGCCCCGATTGAAAAGCGGCTGGAACGCCTCAAGCGCGAAAAAGGCAAACCCGGCGAGGTAGAGCTACTAAACCGTTTGAAGGATCATTTGGAGGCCGGCAAGGCGTTGCGCGATCTGGCGCTTAGCGAGCAGGAATTGTCGCATGTGTCCGGCTATCGTTTTCTGACGCTGAAGCCGCTTCTAGTGGTGATAAACCAGGCCGAATCGGCAATCAATCAGCCGCTGCCCGAGAGCCTGACGCGCTATGCGACGGAAAACAAGCTGACGCTGATTCCGCTTTGCGGCAAGCTAGAGATGGACATCGCCGAGCTGGCACCCGACGAGCAAAAAGCATTTCTGGCCGACCTGGGCTTGGCCGAACCGGCGCTTTTTCGCTTTGTGCGCGCCGCTTATAGCGCCCTGGATCTCATCAGCTTTTTGACCGCCGGTCCGGATGAATGCCGTGCTTGGACGATAAAACGCGGCACCATCGCCCATCGCGCCGCCGGAAAAATCCATTCAGACATCGAGCGCGGCTTTATTCGCGCCGAAGTCATGACGCTGGAAGATTTTCTGGCCTACAAAAGCGAAGCCAAAGTGCGTGAGGCCGGTAAAGCCCGGCTGGAAGGCAAAGAATACGTCGTTCGCGACGGCGATATCGTCCATTTCCGCCACGCCAGTTGATGGCCGCTGCGCTTGCGGTTTCGCGGCAAAACCTTGGACCACAAGCGCTCTTTGCTCACCAGATGGACCGCGCCAGGCGGCAGCGCTAAAATTTCTATAGGAATTTTAGAATGTCGCAAAAGATGCCTGCCGCCCCGCGCGGGTTGCGTGATGAATTTTCCGGCCTGGTTGGGCTTTGTCTTTGCCTGTGCCTTGGCCTTATTCAGTGCGAACGCGTTCCAATTCTGGTTTTGAATATCCATGTTGCCAATGAAGCCAATATCTTGGTGCGGACCCAGCTAAACGGCGTTGTCGCCAAAGATCAGATTGTTCCGGGGTTTCGTCAGCGCATTCAGATTACCCTTCCTGAAGATGCCAGCGGCAGCGTACGAATCGATCTGTTCGGCTTAAACGAAATGGGCTGCAAGATTTCGCAGGGAACGGTGCAAAAGGATGTTCCGGGGGGACTCAGCCGCGCCACAGAGGAGTCTGTAACCCTGTCTCCCTTGTCTCCGATACTTTGTACGCTGACGATCAATGTGCAAAGCGGCGGATCCAGTAGCGCCACGGGAACGGTCGTCTCGGCCCCAGGTGGAATAAACTGCAGCAGCGGAAGCTGCAGCGCCGATTTCCCGGTCGGTAGCGGCCCGCTGGTTCTGACTGCCAGTTTCGCCGCGGGCAACTATGTGCAATGGAGCGGTCCCTGCGCCAATGCCGCAGCCACTTGCCGCTTGCCCATGGACACTTCCCAAACCCTAGATGCTACCTTCTGGCCATTGACCTGCGGCACTTCGGGATGGTGTTCGGAAAACCCGGCGCTGCAAAACAATGCATTGCGCGCGGTCTTTGGCATTCCCAATACCACAGAGGCGATTGCTATCGGCGATGCCGGCACAGTACTGCATTGCCAAAAGGCCCTGTGTAGCAAGATGGCCACGACTGCCACCCAAAATCTGCGCAGTGTATGGGTCGCGGATGCCAATCACATCTATGCCGCAGGCGATGGGGGTACGATTCTGCGCTGTTCCGCCACGACCGATACTTGCACCCTGCTGAACTCCGGAACCATGCAGCCGCTGCGTACCGTTATTGGCAGCGATGTGAACAACGTCTATGTGGGCGGAGACGGCGGAACCATTGTGCGCTGCAACGGCGATCTGAGCAATTGTATGCAATTGACCTCGGATACCACGCAGAACCTTTTTGCCGCGTGGGCGGTCGATCCAACTCATGTCTATGTCGGCGGAAGCAGCGGCGGGCTCGTCGTTTGCACGGCGACCAATTCGATTTGCACAACGCTGACCAGCAATACTACGCAGCAGATAAACGGAATTTGGGGCAACGACAGCAATCAACTTTGGGTAGTCACGGACGGCGGAGCCGTGGGCATGTGCACCTCAAACGTCTGCAGCATGGTGCAAACTACCGGCCCCCGCATGTCGTCCGTTTTCGGCAGCAATGCCAGTAATGTCTATGCCGTAGGAGATGGAGGCACGGTGCTGCGCTGCTCGAGCTCGCCGATAAGCTGCTCGGCTTTAATGGCGAATAGTACCCAGTCTTTACAAAGTGTTTTTGCGCTAGATGCGTCGGCTATCTACGCCGTCGGCACAGGTGGCACAATTTTGCAGTGCAGCAACAGTTCGACAAGTTGTACTCCGCAAAATTCAGCAGTCACGCAGAAACTGAACGGAATTTGGGGCAGCGCTGCCAATCATGTTTACTCCGTTGGAGATGGGGGGACAGTGCTGTATTTGGGGCAGTAGGAAGCGAAGAGACGTTGAGATCGGAAAGCATAGGAATTTCTGAAACCGTTATTCGACTCGATGCATATGGCCGTCTTGGGATTTTAGGTACTCATAGGACTGCGCGAGGATTTGTTCAAGAATTGGCAGTTGCACATCGCTCAGTCGATTCATGTAAACACAGACTCTGCTGCTTGTGTGTTTCCCCAAGCGCGCCAGCAGTTCAGAGTAGCGAGCCGTTCCATCCATCAGGTAAACGGTTATCTTGCGTTTTCTTGGATAAAAGCCAAGCACTTGACAGTCGCCTTCTCGCCCGCTGTCGTATTTGTAGTGGTAGGAATCAAATCCGATAGTGCCAATGTTCCATATCTTAGGCCGATGCCCGCTTATTCGCTGCATCATTTCCATTAGCACAAGGCTGTCTTTCACAATTTGCTTATCATCAATTAAGGCGATAAGGTCTTCGACTGATTTGTGGCTTTTCAGGGTCTTGTTTTCGTTGGTCATAAGTTCATTTTCTCGCGAAGTCACTGTGTCTTTACAGCGGCGGACGGTTACATTACTCACTCAGGTCTGAGCGCTTCGACAGCATTCGTACATTAGAATGCCTGTCGGGGCAACTGCGACAAAAACCAGAGTGGCGCAGGAGGTCCCAAGTGACCATCTTCTGCTTGGCTGACTACCGTGCCCCTGGCCCGGCATGAGGTCCAGGAAGTTCCGCAAGAGTTTCTTCAGGCGTCCGGTTGAGAATTAAAAAGCACAGAAAAATCTGGTTTGTGTATTTTTGAACACTTAAGTAGCTAATATGTTAAATGTTTTATATGGAGACGAGCAGCATTATTACCTATCGAGTGAATGCCCAGGATGAAATCTACTATGTAAGCAGCTCATATGACGAGTTTGCCCTTGAAAACGATGGTGCGGCATTTCTATCCAATAACATACTGCATCGTCCATTGTGGGAATTTGTCACCGATGCAACCATCAAACTACTTTATGGCGATATGATGCAACGCGTCCGTCGCGGACATGAGATGCGTTTTCCATTTCGTTGTGATTCACCGACCTGCCGCAGGCTGCTCGAAATGAACATGATCCGCCTTGGCAATAGGGCCATTGAGTTTCAAGTGCGTACCCTCTTGCTTGAGCCCCAGCCGATGCAAAAACTCTGGGCCGCCGATGCTCCGCGCTCAAAAAAACTTTTGCGCGTCTGCAGCTGGTGCAAAAAAATTGACGTCAACGGTGCTTGGAAAGAACTTGAAGAAGCAGTCCGCGGCGTGCACCTCTTTGAAGGTCCTAAGCTGCCCATGGTGACGCACGGCATCTGTGAACCATGCCTTGAAAAAGTAATGCGCCTGCATAGATAGCGCACATCGTCAAAACCCATCGTGCGGTTTCGACCGAGCAAATCCCCGAGGCGGCCTTGTGCATGTACGGCCCTGTGGATTATTCTGAAGATTGGATTGCCATCGATGGAGCAGCCATCTACCACACAGATCTCAAAAGAGATTGGCCCCTACCGCATCGTACGCCTGATTGCCGAGGGCGGAATGGGTGCAGTCTACGAAGCGATACAGGAGCCCATCGGACGCCGCGTTGCCATCAAATGTCTGCACCCCGAATATGCCCGCAGCAGCGAAGCCGTAACGCGCTTCTTCAACGAAGCGTGTGCGGTCAACCTTGTGGAGCACCCCAGCATCATTTCAGTGTCCGATTTTGGGCAGGCCCCCGACAAGACCGTCTACCTGGTCATGGAGTTTCTGCATGGTGAAACGCTGGCCAGTCGCCTGGATCGGCTGCACAGCGCTGGGCGGCGGATGGCCCTGTCCGATTTGCTGCAAATCTCCGCCCAGATTGCTGACGCCCTGACCGCCGCGCACGCCAAAGGCATCGTTCATCGCGACCTCAAGCCGAG
>CAYWPR010000008.1:0-121061 GCA_964460115.1 uncultured Myxococcales bacterium | reverse complement strand
AGCCGAGCAATCTGTTTTTGCGCGCCGGACAAATCGAACAGGTGACCCTGCTTGACTTCGGAACTGCTTATCGGCGTACAAGTACCGATGCTCTGACGCTGACCTTGGCCCAGGCGACGGAGGTTTTCGGCACGCCGCAGTATATGGCTCCCGAGCAAGCACGCGGTAGCAGCGTGGCGGGGCCGGCCGCGGATATATTTTCGCTGGGTTGCGTAATCTATCAATGTTTGACCGGACAACCGCCTTTTGCTGCGCGCAATGCCGCGGCGGTGCTGGTGAAGATTTTGCTGGAATCACCGCCGCCGCTCCAGGTGGTGCGTAAGGGCATTCCCGACACAGTGGCCGCGCTTTTGCAGCGCATGCTCGCCAAAGATCCGGCAGAACGTCCGGCGGATGCGCGGATGCTGCTGAAGGAACTTTTCGCCATCGGGCCGCTGCCTTTGCGCGAGCGCATCAGCAATTCTTTTCCGGTCAATGCAGCGATTGCTAAAGTGGCTATCTCGCAGGCGGAGCAGCATCTATTTTGTGTCGTTTTAGCGGTGCCGCTGGACATGGCAGATGCCAATGAGAAGCGCGACGTCCTCAAAAGAGCCCTTTTGGGCTACGGGGCGCAGATAGATTGGCTGCTGGATGAGTTTTTGCTTGTCACTTTTGTCGGAGAGGGAAGTGCCATTGATCAGGCGCTGCGGGCCGCGCGGGGGGCCTTGCTCATCAAAGAACATTGGCCCAATTCCGAAGTTGTGCTGGCGACTGGACGGGCCATTGCGGCGGGTCAGGTTCCGCTTGGAGAAGCCATCGATCGTGCGACCATGCTGCTTAGTACGCGACTGACCAAGCGGATTCCGGAAACATTTGGCGCAGATTCCAGAGTCTGGCTGGATGAGCTTAGCGCTGGGCTTTTGGGCCGCAGTTTTCAAATCGAACAGCAGCATGGGCAGTGGTCTCTGCTGTATGAATTTAAGGGCGCCGATCAGACGCCGCGGCTTTTGGGCCGGACTACATCCTTTGTCGGGCGCGAGCAAGAGCTTTTGGCCTTGGATGCGCTCTTAGTGGACTGCATTCAAAATTCCGAAGCGCGCGGCGGGCTTTTAATCGGATCGCCGGGAATCGGCAAGTCACGTCTACGGCGTGAATTTGTTCGCCGCTGGCGCTTAAAACAGCCGATGTTACCGACCGTCAATGTGGTGGTGGCGCACTGTGATGTGCTGCATGCCAATGCTCCTTACAAATTGATTGGTGCGGCCTTGCGCCGCTTGTGCTTGATTCAAGGTCATGAAACAAGCGAGACACAGTATCAGCGGCTAAGCAGCCGGCTTGTGCAAGATGTAGGGGAAGCGGAAGCCGCGACTTTGCTAAATCCCCTGGCGCGAATCTGCGGAATTCCGATTCCGCAAGATGCGGCCGCGAGCGCCGGGCCTTTTGATTCTGTGCTGGAGAATTCCGCCGAGTCCTCTTTGCCGTCATCTACTTTCCATTCCTCTGTCCTCTTTCAGGCTTTGGTGCAGGTTCTAAAGGCCGAATGTGCCGTCTGTCCGCAATTGTGGGTTTTTGAGAATTTGCAGTGGGCGGATTCAGAAAGCATCGAACTTTTGGATAAAATTCTGCAAACGTTGTCTGATAAGCCCCTTATGATGCTGGCCTTGGGACATTCGGAAATCGCGCAGATGTTTCCCGATTTGTGGATGGGACGTAGGCACGAGATCGTCCTAAAAGGACTCAGCCAGGCCGCCAGTCGGCGCTTCATCGAAATATCCTTGGGGGACTCTGTATCCGCTGAGCTCTGTGCGCATATCATCGAACAAGCTTCCGGCAATGCGCTGTTTCTAGAAGAAATGGTCCGTTCGCTTTTGGAAGGGAAGGGCGAGGCGATTCCTGAGACCGTTTTGGCGATGCTGCAAGCCCGCCTGACGCGAGTGCCGGCGGATGCGCGGCGCGTACTGCGGCTGGCCGCGGTCTACGGAGAAAGTTTTTTTGTCTCAGATATTCAGATCTTTCTTTTTCAAGAAATGGACGAAAGCAGTCTGCGGCGCTGGCTACAAGTACTTTTGGCCAACGAATTGATTGAAGGGGTTCGTGGTGATTCCGGGGCCAGTGCCGGTGAAAGCTGCGACCATTTTCGTTTTCGTCACAGCCTGGTTCGCGATGCCGCCTATAGTCTGTTGTCGCTGTCCGATCGCGTCCATGCGCATTGTCTGGCCGCTCAGCATTTGGAAAAGCGAGGTCGTGCCGCAGCTCACTATCAGCAGGCGCTGATCGCGCTTGGGCAACAGTCCGAGACTCCCAAACTTTTGCGGCGGCAGGCTGAGCTTCTAGTGCAGCTTGTACGGGTCACGCGTGATCGCGAGCCCGTCGAACAAAACCTAGCCCGTCTAAATCGGGCGGAATCACTGCTGCGCACGGCGCAGTGCAGCACAGCCGACAAAGATGATGAACTTTTAGGAACGCACATCCGCTACTGGCTGGGAATTATCTACTTTGACGGCAATCAAATGCACAAGGCCAAAGGCTATTTTGAGGCAGTCATTGATCGCAGTCTGCATGGCTTTCATGATCCCGGACTGCTCGTACTACCTGCATCTTTGCTGGGCCGCGCCTATGCGGTGCAGGGCCACTTTGGCCGCGCCATCTGGCTTTTGGAAAAGCTCAGTCCAATCCTCAAGGAAGATCCCAAGCAGATCGATTCCCAACTGGTCATCAATGTCGCATTTTTCGGAATGGCCCTAAGCGCCTGTGGAGAAGGCCAGCGCGGCCTTAGGATCGCCACCCGGGCAGTGGAAATAGCCACCCAGCAAGAGGATTTGTCCTTGCGTGCGGCGGTTTTAGTGACCTTGGCGCTGACTCGACTTTTTTTAGGACAGACGGAGCTGTGCTTGCACGAGGCAGAGGCCGCCATTGCCGTGGCCGAGAGCTGCGGCAATCGGCTCCATCTGTACATCTCTTGGGCCATCTGTGCCTGGGCCCAAAGTCGGCTGGGCCAGCACACAGAAGCTCTGCAGAGCATGGCCAACTCGGACGAAACCGGAAGGCCGCTCGGTACGGAACTAGTATGCGCAGACTGGAATGCAATGATTCGTGCAGAGATGGCGCAAAATCGCGGACAGGCCAAGCAAGCCTGTCTATTTGCCGAAACGGCCGTTCGCGTCGCGCAGCAGTGTGGCGGAAGCTTTAGCGCTGCTTTGGCCCATCGAGTATGGGCGCAAGCGCTGTTTTCGCTGGGGACCGCCCGATGGGACGAAATGTCGATGCATCTTTTGCAGTGTCAGGACGCCCTGGAAGCCGGCCAAGGGCTTTTGGAACTTGCCCGCACGCACGCCGTTTTCGGCAAGCTGTGCATACACTTTGGTAAAAAGGCCGAAGCGCGCGAGCATTTGCAAGCCGCCTGGGACCAGTTTAGCTATTCCGGCCTTGATGCAGAGCTAGAGTCGGTGGAAGCCACTTTGCGTATTTTGACCGGTTAGCCGATTCGATTCGCTGGGCTTGTGGTATACAGGCCGCCATGGTGTCTAGGCCCATGCAGGCGCTGGTTTTGAATCGCGCAAGCCCGACGGAGGTCATGGAGTTGGCGCTGCGCGAAGTGCCCCAAAAAGCCCCGGCCGCGGGGGAAGTGCTGGTGCTTTTGCGCGCTGCTGCACTGAATCGGCGCGACTTGTGGATTCGGCTGGGCAAGTACGGCGGTATTGCGCTTCCAGCCATTTTGGGCTCAGACGGTGCTGGCGTGATTGCCGCAGTGGGCAGCGGGGTCGCGGCGGATTGGCTAGGCCGCGAAGTGGTGATAAATCCCAGTTTGGCTTGGGGCAGCGACGAGCAGTTGCAAGGGGATGAGTGGCGCGTGCTGGGTATGCCCGACGCTGGCACATTTGCCGAAGCGATTTGCGTACCGGTGGCGCAAGTTTACAAAAAGCCGACGCATCTTTCATGGGCAGAGGCCGCGGCGTTGCCGCTTTCTGGCCTGACCGCTTATCGCGCGCTGTGCGTGCGCGGCCGGCTGCGGCCTGGACAGACCGTGCTCATTCCCGGCATCGGCAGTGGTGTGTCGACGCTTGTGTTGCTGCTGGCGCGTCATTTGGGGGCGCGCACCGTTGTGACCTCGACCAGCCCGGAAAAACTGACGCGGGCTTTGGCGCTGGGGGCTGACTTTGGCGTATGCACGCAAACCGCCGATTGGGAAAAACAACTAAGCACTTGGTGCACGCCGCACCCTCTCGATTTGGTCGTCGATGGCGTTGGCGGCGAGCTGTGGCAGCGCTGTGTGGGCCTTGTTCGGCCCGGGGGGCGCGTCGTCAGCTATGGCGCCACAAGCGGCGTGGCCACCGTCGACCTGCGCCGGCTTTTTTGGCGCCATCTGGAGCTTGTAGGCTCGACGATGGGCAGTTCTCGCGATTTTGCCGAGATGCTGGCCCTAGTCGATGCGGGCAAGCTACGGCCGCTCGTTGATAAGGTGTACCCGCTGGCCGATGCCGCAGCCGCATTTGCGCGCATGGAGCAGAATCAGCATATGGGCAAAATCGTACTCATTTTGGAAAACGGACAGGTGATGCGATGAGAAATGAAATTTCATCGGCCGCGGGCTTCGCGGCGGGTGCATCCGCGGGTGCATCCATGGATGCGCTGGTCGAAGAAATTAAGCGTCGCGTCATGGCCCGTATGCAAAGCGGCGGCACGGCGGCGTCTTTGCCTTTGCGCGAAAAACCCTGCTCGGATGGTCCCTCGGAACACTGTAGCGCTTGCGGTTTGTGCACCGTGCGTCGCCCAGAGGCAGTGCGCGCGATGGTTGGGGCCGGGGCCGAGCGCATTGGCTCGGCCGAGGGCACCGGCAAAGCATCCGATGAGATTGCGCAGCTTATCGACCATACATTGCTAAAAGCCGATGCCACCAGCGACGATGTGCGTCGTTTGTGCGAAGAAGCACGCCAGTACCGCTTTGCCTCGGTATGCGTCAATGGCAGCTTTGTGCCCCTGGCCAAGCGTTTGCTTAGCGGCAGCGGCGTCATGGTCTGCGCCGTGGTCGGTTTTCCGCTGGGGGCGATGGCCACGGCCGCCAAGGCCTTTGAAGCGCGTGAAGCTGTGCGCGCCGGGGCCGAAGAAATCGATATGGTCATAAACCAAGGCGCGCTGAAATCGCGCGACTACGCTACCGTCCAGGACGATATACGCAAAGTGGTCGAGGCATCCAGGCCGGCCCGGGTCAAAGTCATCTTGGAGACCGGCGGTCTGTCTTCCGAAGAAAAAATCATCGGCATCACCTTGTCCAAAGTCGCTGGGGCCCATTTTGTCAAGACCTCGACGGGTTTTGGTCCGGGTGGGGCCACCGTCGAAGATGTGGCGCTGATGCGGCGCCTCGTCGGTGCGGATCTAGGTGTCAAGGCTTCGGGCGGCGTGCGCACCTGTGAGGACGCTGAAAAAATGCGCAGCGCTGGCGCCAGCCGCATTGGCGCTTCGGCATCGGTGTCCATCGTCACTGGCTGCCAAAATAAAGCCGTCAGTTCTGTCGACGCAGCAAAAAACGATGGGTTCAAACGCCGCCTACAGACAAATACGCCGCCAAGCGCCACAAAGCCCAAGCCGGTTCAACCTGGTAACTACTGATTGCGTTTCGAGCCTCTTGTGCTGGACAGTGGATCCATGGTGTTAGGCTGTGTCTGATGAATCTCCCGTCGTCGGGCTCGATGATTTGCGGCGCATTGCTGCGTTGCTCAGTCGGTCACGGGAGCAATAATAGCTTGCGCCCGTTCCCTCCTTCGCGTCTTGCACTGCTTGCAAATCCTCGGCCCGGCTCGGTCCGATTCATCAGACACAGCCTCGTCCTGCCGCTGTCCCTGCTTCTTGGTGTGCTTGCCGGGCTTTTGGGCGCATGTAGCAAGCCATCTTCGCAGCGGGTGGCGCTTCCGCCTTTGCCGCGCGGACATAGTTTGCGCGTTGCCGCATTTCCCGACTATCTGCCCCAGTCGACCTTGAGCAGTTTTGAAACGCAGACCGGAAACAAGGCGACGGTCGAGACCTATAAAACCAATGAAGAGCTTCTTGACAGGCTAAGCCGAGGCGCGCGCTATGACGTCATTTTTCCGTCGAGCTATGCCGTTGAAAAGCTAATCCAAAGCGGCCGCCTGGCTTTGATGCAGCGCGACCGCATCGGAAATCTATCCTATGTGCCCGCGGTGTTTCGCAATCCGCCCTTTGATCCGGGCATGGAACACTGCCTGCCTTATGTTTGGTCGCTTTTGGGGCTTGGCATCGTGTCTAATCGCGACACGCCGATTCGCGATCCCGACAATTGGGAAGCGATTTTTGCCAACACGCCGCTGCCCGGCGAAAAAACCGTGCGCAAGCTGATGATGCTGGACGACATGCGCGCCACGATTGGCGTAACTCTGCGCTCGCTCGGGCATTCGGCGAGCAGCCAGAAGCGCGAAGATTTGCTGGATGTGCAAAAACGCCTTCTTGGCCAATTGCCGCGCGTGCAGGATTATGTCGAGGACCCGTCGACGGCTTTGAGTAGCGGGGAAGTTACGCTGGCTTTGTCCTGGTCCACGGAATTGTTCGACTTGATGCGCCAGCGTGCCGATCTGCGATTCGTATTGCCCATCGAAGGGACTCTCGTGTACGTGGATTACGCCTGCGTGATGCAGAGCAGCGAGCATAAAGATGTGGGCTTTGCTCTTCTGAATCACCTGCTTGATCCCTACGTTGCGGCTGAGATCACAAACGCCACCATGCTGGCCACCGCCAACCAGGAGTCTCGGCGCTTGCTAGAGGCCGATGCTCGCTGGATGTGGGGAACTTTCGACTCGGTGATTAGCCGCACGCGGACCTATGAAACGCTTCGCGATGTAGGTTCGGCGGCGCCGCTTTACGAAGAAGTCTGGCGTACGGTGAAAACAGCTCTGGCCGCTCAAAAAAAAGCCCAAGAGCTATAAAAATGCCTTGCGGGCAATGCCCTAACAGGCGGCAGCCAGGGGCAATTGCTGATGAAAAGTGAGGCGATAGACGCTGTTTTCGGTTTCGACGTAGACCGTTTCGCTGTCCGGGTCGGTCAGGATGCGCCGTACCGGAGTCGTCACCATGCGATGGCCATTGGGATCGCGAAAAATCACCATGCCGCGGCCGACACTGGGATAGCTGACGAGCAGGCCTTGATACACCCGACCAAGGCTAGTCGAGGAGCGATGCCGAGTATGATCGCGTATTTTGCGCGCCGTGACGTTGACCATGGCGACGGAGGGGAGCCTCTCAAAAGTAATCTTAACGCTATCGCGTGGCGGATCTAGGGCATTGTTTCATAAGCTGGTAATTAATGGAAAAGGGCGATAAATGCTCGGATATAGCGACCTATGACCTTCTATGATGGAAAAGCTGGCGCCGAACCCGATTGCGCGGCCGATGCTCCCGAGGTGCGCTCCGAGACGCCGTGGATACGGCGCTGGCCGCTTCTGGCCCCCACTTTGCCGCCTGCGACCCATACCAATAGCTATTTATTTGGTCAGCGCGAGCTTTTGCTGCTCGATCCAGGTTCACCGCTCGACAGCGAGAATGAACGTCTGCTCGAGGCCGTCTGCGAGCTTCAGGAAGCTGGGTGCTCGATAAGCGCCATTGTGCTGACCCATCATCATCCAGATCATGTAGTCGGTACTACTTATTGGCAGAAGCAGCTAGCGGCCCCAGTCTGGGCCCATGCTTTCACGGTTCCTCAGCTTAGCGAAATCGGCATTCACGTGGATCGCACGCTGGTCGATGGGGAAACGCTGCCTTTTGGTCCGCAAGGCTGCACCATTTTGCACACTCCTGGGCACGCCAGGGGGCACTTGTGTTTGCTGGACGGCGCCGGCGGCGGGCTTGTTGCTGGCGATATGGTCGCTTCCATCGGAACTGTTCGCATCAATCCCAGCGATGGCGGCGACATGGCGGTGTACATGGCACAGCTGACGCGGCTTTTGCATCTGGCGCTGCAAACGCAACCCGGCGATCCGCTGCGGCTTTGGCCGGCACACGGCGCGTCCATGGCAAAAGGGGAAGAGCGCTTGCGCTTTTACCTATGGCATCGCCAAATGCGCGAAGACAAAGTCGTGGCGGCGCTGCAAAAGGGCTCTGCCTCGATCAAAAAATTGATGCCGCTCGTCTATGCCGATAGGCCCGATGCCGATCCGATTTTGGCCGAGGGGTCTCTGCTGGCCCATCTTTACAAGCTGGCTTCCGAGGGGCGGGCCATCGCTGATGCGCAAGGAATCTGGTCCCTTATCGCTGGCGGCTAAACGGCTTTTAGTCCTTGATGCGGCTATTGGCCGGCTGGTGCTGCGCTATTTACCTGAATGCGATAGATGAAATAGGGAGCATTTTCACGCATATGGCTGCGTGAGCGCATCATTTGATCCGGCAAATCGCTGTCAGAGATATAAAGAAATCCGCCCGGTCCAAACGACAGTCCATCAGGCCAGCGCAGCCGCGGGTCGATAAATAGCGTCTTAAGCTGTCGTTCCGCGGTCAGAATGGCAATGGCTCCGTGTTCGATATCGGTCAAATAGACGTTTCCGGCAGTATCTATAGAAATGCCATCGGTTTGTACTTTGGCGCCAAATTGTTCGACGCGACGGCGCAGCTCGAGCTCGCTGATGGAGCGGTCGCGCAGGTCGGTGGTACGTATGCGAAACATATCTTCGTGGGCCATTGGCCCGTAGTACAGCCATTCTCCTTGCCGATCGACGGCAATCGAATCCAGCGCAACATGTACGTTAAAAAGTCCGCCCAAAAGGCTTTGTGGATGACCCTTGGCATTGACCAGATAATCTTTGTCCATGACCGAGCCATGCCGTTCCAGTCGGCGATAAGCAGTGCGCTCTACGCTGTCGTACACGACAATCGCGGGCCGCTTGGCCACGACTCCGGCATCGGCAATGTAGATATAGCGGCCCGCCGGATCGACGCTTAGATCTTGAAAAAAAGATCCTCGACCGGCGATTTCGGCAGGAAAATCGAATTGATGCACCAGCGTTCGGGCCTTGATGTCAAAGGCCAAAAGCCGCGGCGTGTGCAGCCCGTGCATTCCATGATCAATCGTCCAGAGCCGTCCCTGACTGTCGATGCGCACGCCTAGCGGCGTGTCAAACCCGGCTTCGCCTTTGCGCTGCGATTGAAACTCGACACTGGGAAAGGCCATCGCTTGTCCATTGACAAGTTCGGCAAGCTTGGTGCCCGTGGGGCGGCCTTCCGGATGAAAAGTAAAGAAAATGCGACCCTCGGCGGATACCGCAATATTGCCGGGCGCCGTATCCAGCGTGGCGACGATTTCCAATGGAGTATTTTTGAGTAGCGGCGGCGTGCTGCGATCCGGAAAGGGGACCACGGGGCCGCCATAGCGAGCCTTCATGGCGATGGCCGCGCCGGCCAGGATGACCAGCAGCCAGACACAAAGACGTAGTAGCCCTCTCATCACTGCAACTCCATTTCAGCCTTTTTGCGCGCTAGCGGACAAAACCGTCTCGGTCGCCGGTTTTTCCACCAGCGCTTAGTGTATCAACCTCTGACAAGCCTGGGGAGCCGCTTCCCAAGTTCTGCTATATACATGAGCGGTCATGACGGTTGTTTCGGGTTCTACTTCAGTCGCATCGCTGGCGACGCCTTCGCCGACTTCGGTAGGCGCGGGGCCGCGCTGGCCGCTATTTCTCATGAGTTTGGCCGCGGTGGCGATCCTTGTCGGCACTGTGCCGCTCGTTGGCTCGTATTATTTGGCGCGAAAATTCGCCGGAATGACCCTGCCCGGAATCAAAGTGATCGGCGATGGCAGCGAATCGGCTACGTCCATCGATCGCGCTTCATTTTCCGAGCTGCCGACGCGCGTGCACGAGCTTGTCGAGCGCTTTTTGGCGCGGCGAATTTACCTGCAGGTGGGCGCTGAACGGATTGCCAGCACTTGGCGCGATCTGGGCGCAAGCGTCAACGAACCGGCGCTTGTTGCCGAGCTGCGCGCCATCGGGCACGGCGGCGACCTGCTGAGCGATTTTTTATGTTACTGGCACAGCCGTCGTCACGGCTATCGCATCCCACTGCGGGTAAAGCTCGATGAAAAGCGGGCGCTGGAATTTTTGATTGAGCTGAAGGATGAAGTAGATCGTGCTCCGATGGATGCGCGGCTCGATTTGGAACGGCACAGCATTGCTGCCGAGCGCTCGGGCTACCTTTTGCGTGTCTACGATTCCCTGGTCGCTGTGCAGTATGCCGTGCGGGCCTTATATAGCGGCGGCAAAATGGGCAATATCGTGTTGTCGGTGGCGGAAACGCCGCCGCAGGTGCGTAAAGGCGATCTGAAAGACATTGATGTCTCGCATGTTCTTGCGACCTGGGAAACTCGCTACTCGACCGCGGCCATCGATAGCGACCGCACTTACAACCTAAAGGTCGGCGCTGACAAGCTAAACGGTTATATTCTGCGACCCGGTCAAACCTTTTCCTTTAATACCGCGGTCGGCGATCGCACCGAAAAGCAGGGCTATCGCATTGCTCCGGTGATCATGGGTGGCGAGCTTGTCGACGGACTGGCCGGTGGAATGTGTCAGATTGCATCCACGCTGCATGCGGCGGCTTTTTTTGCCGGGCTGGACATTTTGCGGACCACTCCACACTCCCGTCCAAGTGCCTACATTCCCATGGGACTTGATTCCACGGTCGTTTACCCGACTGTGGATCTGAAGCTGCGCAATGCGTACGATTTTCCCATCGTGATTCATTACGTCGTCAATCAAGGTTCGGTCAAAGTCGAGCTTCTCGGGAAGCAGGCGCCTTATCATGTCGCTTTTGAGCGCGAGATTCTTGCCGAATCCAAGTTTGCCACCATGTCGCGTACCGACAGCGAGATGCCGATGGGCCAGAAACTTATCGAACAAGAAGGCTACGACGGCTACCGCATCAAGCGCCGACGCTACATTTACACTGGCAAATGGAAGCTTGATGCCAGAAATGATAATCAGCCCAATCCGGACGGTCTTATCTCCAAGCGAGAGTGGGAAATTGCCTACCCGGCGACGACGCAAATTGTGCGCGTGGGCACCGGCAGCGCGTCCCTAAAGCCCAAGGCCCCGCTGCCGGCCCACCGCATTCCGCCGATACCTGAGTCGGCCAAGCCGCTTTATTACATTTTTCGCTAAGGGAGCGAGGCCCATGGCCAAGCAAAAAGAGCCGCCTTGGAATGCCCCCTTTCTGTCGGTTCGCAAAGAGCTGCAGGAACTGGTCAAACCGCCGGTGTCGGCCCCGGTCGCTGCGAAATCGCCCAGCCGGCCGCAGCCTGCGCAAAAGCCAAACGAAGACGAGGCGCTTTCCGACGGTGATCTGTTTTTGCGCGAAATGTCCGGAGTTTCGCGCATGGGCCAAAGCGCAAGCGGTCGAGAGCGTCCCATCGAACAAGAACGGGCGGTTTTGATACGTCAATCCGAAGACGCTGAATCCTATGCGCAGCTATCCGATCTGGTCGAAGGCATCGGTCCGTTTGATATTGCGGATACCGATGAATATATCGAGGGCATTGCGCCGGGCCTGGATCGCCGCCTGCTACAGCGTCTGCGGCGTGGAGACTATGCGGTGCAGGCGCATCTAGATTTGCATGGCTTAAAACGCGACGAGGCGCGGATGCGCGTCGAGCAATTTCTGCATGAATGCCGCCTGAGCAGCCGCCGCTGTGTACTTATCATTCACGGCCGCGGTCTGAATTCGAAAGATCAGATTCCTGTTCTAAAAGAAAGCGTACGGCTGTGGCTAACCCGCGGCCGAATCAGCCACAGTGTACTGTGCTTTGCCACGGCGCGTCCTTCTGATGGCGGCGCCGGCGCTGTCTACGTCCTGCTGCGCCGCTAGTGAAGCTGTATACTGGAACTGATGGACGCAGACGATAGCGATACGACCCGCACGCCGATCGTCAAATCGCACCTGCGATTGGTGCCCAAACCCTCCGGGACGGAGGCGCCGCCGGACATCCAGGCAACCTTGCGCGAGGCCTACGTATTTGGAGCGCGGCTGCTGCTCGATCAGCCGGCTGCCTGCCGCGTTGGATATCGCCTATTTTGGGTGTGGGGCCGAGATCTGGGCTGGATCGATCTAGAAGCTTCTCCGGCCAACTATTCGGTCCTTGGCTATCACGAGCAATGCGACTTGCAACTGCCTCGTCGCGTGGAAATTGGCAACCGCCAGCTTCTGGCCAGTTGCTTTCTGCGTAGCGATGGCACCCCAGTGCTGCGTTTGCTCGATTTGCACAGCGGGCACCCCTTCACGATAGATGGTCAAGGCCGGCAGTCTATCTGTGTCAGCGGGCCCCTCCTCGTTGGTCTCGGTGATTGTGCGCTTGGTTGCGTGCCGCTGCCCGAATTTCACCAGCAAGGCGGCATGCTCGGAGATGGTCAGGAAATTCCGCCCTATACCACCAGCGAAGCCGACTTGCCTCCCGAGGAGCCTGTTTCTGGTCCAGTTGGTTCAAGCGATGCGAAGCTGCGCAAAACGCACATCACCATCCTGCCGCGTTCGCGTCGCCTTGAGGATGCGGTGGCCGAACCGCGCAGCGTCCATTCGATTCTGTCCGCGGCGTCTCCGGGGTTTGCGCGGCTGACGCTCAAACGGCATCATCGCGCCGTCTCTGTAGAGATTGGCGAGGCGGACTTGTATGCCGGGGTGCTGATCGGCCGCTCGGATTCCTGTCTTGATAGGGGCTTGCGTGCCGTACTGTCCGGACAGATTTCGCGGCTGCATCTGCTTCTGCTTGCCGAACATCGGCGGGTATACGCGCTCGACCTGTGCTCGACAAACGGGACTTGGTACAAGGACAAGCGGGTTCGGCGCTTGCTACTGTCGGACGAGGGAATGCGGCTTGTCCTGTCCGGAAATGATTCCAAAGTAGAACTGGTTTGGCACCCACGTAGTTAGCCGAGGCGTCGCCGTATTCTCTGCAGTCTGGACGACGGGCGATGCTTGGTTGCTTTGCGTGGCGCAAAAAAAAGCGCTAAAGAGTTCCTCGTTTCGAGGAGGAATTCTTCATGCGCGCCTCATGGGACCGTTACTTTATGGATATTGCGCGGGTCGTGTCTTCGCGCTCGACTTGTGATCGCAAAAACGTAGGCGCTGTCATCGTCCGCGATCGGACGATCCTATCGACGGGCTATAACGGTTCCATTCGCGGCCTGTCGCACTGTGACGAGATTGGCCATATGATCGAAAACGATCACTGCGTGGCCACTATACACGCCGAGGAAAACGCAATTCTTCAGGCTGCCAAAAACGGCGTCGGCATTGATGGCGGCAGCATGTATGTGACGGCATCACCTTGTTGGTCCTGCTTCAAGTCGATCGCCAATGCTGGGCTACGCCGAATTGTATATGGCGAATTTTATCGCGAGCCGCGAATTTTTGACGTGGCCAAGCGTTTGGGAATAGAGCTTCTGCATCTTCCGCTGGAAACCTCAGGAACGGTCTAGTTTTGCGTTTCATTGCCCAAAGACCGACGGGCGACAGGATTGCGCACCTGCTCACATAAAGATCGCAGCGCCTGATGATTTTTCCTTGACCGTCTTTATAAGACCCAGCTACGGTGAAACGTATTGCCCCGTTGTTCTTTGCGCTCTAGCTTGAAATCAGTAGGGACGGCGTCGGAGGAACGGAATCTTACCAATGTAGACATGAATCATGCCTGACCCGCGCAGAAGCCAGGGTGTCGGCTGCTGAAATCGGAGGCTAGAGGACTTTGAAATCTCACAACAGATTGACCGCAATGGCGCTAGGCATCTTGTTTGCCGCTTGTCCAAGCGTCCTATATGCGGATTCGAGCAAACCAAGCAGTGCGCAGGCAACCGCGAATGCCCGGGCCGGCAGTTTGGGCCCAGGGACGTCCGGTCGTAAAAAAGCTGCCAGCCGTCCGGTTTTTTCAGGATGGCCTGTGCCCGAAGCCCGGCTGCGTACCCAACCTGTCAAAAAGCCTTCCGGAAAAATAGAAATTTACTCGCTGCATGAGCCCAAAGTGGTGGTTTCGGTAAATCTGTTTAATGCCGATGGCACCTACAGCGATGACGCGCTGGAAAAGCTCAACCACGTATGGCGCTGCCGTCGTACTGAAACCGAGAAGTCGATCGATCCGCATCTATTTGAGGTTCTCTCGCACATCTACGATCGCTTCAAAAAGCCCATCGCCCTTATCTCGGGATTTCGCAATCAACGACGTACCAGCAGCTACCATTACGTCGGCAGTGCATCCGATATCACCATACAGGGGATGCCTGACTCTCATTTGAAGAGCTATGTCGAAAGCCTCGACACAGGCGGCATGGGCATCGGTATTTATCCGCACGCAGGATTTATACACGTCGATGTGCGGCCCGAGCCGAGCTATCGCTGGGTCGATGGATCTCCTCCTGGCTCTAGCGATATGGGGCAGCCCAAAACCAAGCGCAACCGCGCGCCCAATACCTAAGCAGGTATTTCCTATCAGACGGGGCGCTGCATTGCGAGCGCCCGACCTTGCCCTTCACTCGGCAAAGCCGAAAATAAATTGCGACCAGATCCGCTTAAAGGGCTGCAGAGCGTAATACTTCTTCTGCGGTCGCCGCCCGGTTGCTGCAAGTACAAGTGCTAGCGAGTTCGGCGATGCCAGCCGCAGGCGTCTTCCCAGAAACCAGGGCTCTTTCATATTGATAAATGGCATCAAGCTCTGCAAACGCCTGTTCAAGATGATTGTTGACGACCAAGTAGTGATAAAGCCGATAGTGCCGTAGCTCATCGCGCGCTTTTATCAGGCGCTGCTCAATGACCCCTTCGGAATCAGTGCCGCGGGCGCGCAGTCGCTGTTCAAGGACGCCAAACGAGGGCGGCAGGATGTAAACCA
Source organism: uncultured Myxococcales bacterium (assembly GCA_964460115.1). Taxonomy (GTDB): domain Bacteria; phylum Myxococcota_A; class Polyangia; order Palsa-1104; family JAEUJZ01; genus JAEUJZ01. Next base: position 106,219 of record CAYWPR010000008.1, on the reverse strand, counting down.
GGCGCGCCTCGGATGGGAGCTGTTTGGATAGCTTTTCAGCGCCCTGATAATCGATATCAAGCAGCACCTGCTGGCCGGATGCCAAGGCCGCACTGACCGTTTCCACGGCTGTGCCATAACGGCGACCGTGGACGATGCACCACTCAGCAAATGCATCAGCGGCGACCATCCGTTCAAATTCGGTATCGTTCACAAAGTGATAATCGACACCTTCCTGCTCGCCTTTTCTTTTCGGCCGCGTTGTATAGGACACCGAGAAGTGCAGCTCGCTATGCGTGGCCAAAAGACGCCGCGCCAACGTTGTTTTGCCTGCACCCGACGGCGATGATACGACTAAGAGCAACCCACGCCGATCTCGCATCGTTATCTTCTTAGTCGTCGTGAGAGATGTTTGCAGAGGCCGCCGCACGCTCGTGCTGCTTATCACGCGGCCCGGTCGTCGATTCGGAAGAAAATCCCTCGTCGGGGCGGCGCACGGCTTGATTTTCGGTGCCGCGTTCCAGCCGTTCTGCCACCGTCTCAGTCTGTAACGCAGACAATACAATATGATGCGAATCGACGATCAGGATCGAGCGCGTGCGTCGGCCCTGCGTTCCATCGATAAGCCGGCCTGCTTTGCGGGCCTCTTCTTTAAACCGTTTCATAGGGGCTGAATCAGGGCTCACGATCGCCACTACACGCTCAGCCACCACGGCATTGCCATAACCGATATTGACCAGTCGCATGGCTTACTCCACGTTTTGAATCTGCTCCCGAAGGCGCTCTAGTTCTGCTTTCATGGCGACGACGCGCGATGCTACCTCGGCGGACTGCGATTTGGCACCGATGGTGTTGACCTCGCGACTCATTTCTTGGGTCAAAAAGTCAAGCTGACGGCCCAAAAGCCCATCTCCGCGGCACAGCCGACCAAACTCATTCATATGCGCCCGCAGTCGCGTGATTTCTTCACTGACATCCAGACGATCGGCAAGCAGCGCTACTTCTTGCGCCAAGCGCTGTCCATCGACAACCGCCACTCCATCGAGCAGCCTGCTTATGCGTTCACTCAGCCGGCGCCGATGCACTTCGGGCGCTCCTTCGACTAGACGAACGACTTCATCTAGCAGCCGCCCCAGAAGGCACAAGCGCTGCTGCAGATCGTTTGACAAGGCTTCGCCTTCGCGAACACGCGCGGCGAGCAGGCTAGACAGGGCTTTTTCAATGATGGGTTCGATGGCGCGAAAGCGCTGCTCTGCATCTACCCCGCTTTCCCCCACCGATAAAACTCCCGGCTGAGCTGCAATAAGGCTTAGCAGTTGTAGCTGCGCATCAAGACCCAGCGCCGGCAAGCTTTCATCGGTAGCCCCCATGTAGCCGCGCAGCGCTTGCCATACTTCAAAAAGCGCGCGGCCATAAGCCCGACCCAGATCTGAATCCGCTTGTACGGCCGATCGGCCGCTCGTTGGGCCTTCTTCGCGAAAGCTAACGATGAGGCTGCCTCGGTGCACCAGCTTGCGCAAAGCGTGGCCAATGAGCTGTTCCAGCAGCGGATCCGCCCACAGCGTAGGCAGCCGCAGCTTCAAATCAAAGAAGCGGTGGTTAAAGCTACGCATTTCGACAATGCAGCGACGGCCGTTGGCTTCCCCGTTGGCATAGCCGAATCCGGTCATGCTTCTCATCGCGGTGCTCCCGTCTGCATCTCGACATGATCAAAAATCATGCGAGGAGTGCTCTTGTGTTCGCGGGCTGCCTTGAGCACCTGTCGTGTCGTATCGAGGTTGACGTGATCGCCGCCGCGCAGATGCTCTTCTCCGCTTGGTACAGGTGGCAGCGCCGCATCATTTTGTCCGTCGTTTGCACTGTGTGTGGTTCGATCAAGCAGGAAATCATCGACTATAACGCTGCGATACCGTCCAAGCTGCGACTTTTGCGCAGAGCAGAGTTTATGCCGATTTGCCGTACATTCGCGAGTGGGATTATCGACGATACGAATTTGCTCATCGCGGGCTGCTCGGGCGTGCGTCGAGTTCGAGCTTTTGAAACAACAACCGCCAGAAACCAAAAACAACGCCATAGGCGCGAAATATATCGCGTCTTAAGTGCGAGGATCAATGCGCCTTAATGAAAGATGCGGATGGCTCTGCGAATTGATCGGCGGGTACGCAATTATTCACGCGTCCTGCATGAGTTGCGGCCGTTTCGCTGTGTCCCAGTTGAAAGCGCCGTCTAGCTATGGCATCCCTATTATTTATAGAGATGCATCTCGATCGTTTTGCGAAGGGAGGCTCCATGCGGTCGCTTTTTGCCAGCAGTCCGTCGAAGAAATGGATCTCGTCGCTGGGCGCAAGCCTAGTGACTTGCGGAAGCCTGGTGCTCTGTAGCGCTGTGGCCATGGCCGAGGAGCCGATCGCTCCAAACGATGGGGCTACGCCCACTGTGGTGACGCAATCCACGACCACCACGGTTACGACGGCGCCGTCGCCAGCTATGCCAAACCCGCCGGTGGCGGTTGCGCCTCCGCCGGCTTTGCCCAGTCCGCCGGTCCTTGCAGCGCCTCCGCCGGCTGTGATGGCGCCGCCGGCGCCCCCCACCGCTGGCTCATTTAGTGGGCCCGTTTACTATAATGGGCCCGTCTGGATCATTCCGGCGCCGAGCAGCGGGCAGCCGATGGCCCCTCCGGGCTACGCTCCGCCGCCAATGTATGGCCCGCCGCCGATGTATGGCGCGCCGCCGCCGTATGGTCCGCCGCCGATGTATGGTCCGCCGCCGATGTATGGTCCGCCGCCGGCCTATGCGCCGCCGCCGGTCTATACCCCACCGCGCTATGCGCTGCCGCCGCGCCCGCTGCCCCCGACGTATACGCAGCGACGTTATACGGCGACGGCGCGTAAACCGCTGCGTGGACCGGTCGTGGGACTTGGTCTGCGTTTTTCGGTGCTTGGGGTAAGCAGCCAACAGATCTTTGGCCAAAACCTAACTTTATACGGTGGTGGCCTGCTTCTGCGCTTTCGCAGCCAAGGGCGCTTTGGTTTTGAGCTAGGCATCGATGCCCTGCGCGCCAACGTCAATGACGGCACCTTCGTGCGCATGTCCTATCCATTTACTGTCGCGCCGATGTTGTACTTGTTTCAAAACCGCCCGGACTCTCACTTTAATATTTACGCCGTCGCTGGCTTTGGCCTGATGGCCGACGACATTAGCTTGTACCAGGGAACTCCGTCAGAGCGCAGTCAGCAGTTTTGGGAGCTCATGGGACATGCAGGCGGCGGAGTCGAGCTGCGCTTCCGCAAGCTGGCTTTGTACGGCGATGCGCGCGTCATCGGCATGCTCCTCGACGATTCCAGCCCAGCCGGAGCCTTTTACCAAAACGTCGATGGCGGACCGATTCCGGCAAATAGCACAGGCTATAAAGTCAATCTCGGCGCCATGTTGTGGTTTTAAGCTCCCTCGGCGCGGCACCGCGGCACGAAACTCTTTTTTTCTCGACGGACAAGCCGCGGCGCCGTGGGTATAAAGTGCGAGTCTCTTTCTTCCTGCGGACACAGAAAGTACACTTCGCCCCTCTTCCATGAGCAAGCTTTTGCAGGTTGGCAGCCGTCGCCCTGAAGTCAGCCGCGGCGCGCGGGTGCAAATTGATTTTGAGGGGCGAAAGCTCGATGCCTACATCGGGGAATCCGTTGGCGCGGCGCTGCTCGCGAGTGGGATTCGCGTCCTTAGCCGGTCCATCAAGTTTCATCGCCCGCGTGGACTTTTTTGCATGACCGGCGATTGCGCGTCCTGTTTGATGCGCATTGATGGGCAGCCCAATTTGCGAGCTTGTCGCGTTCCCGTGCGCGACGGGCTTTCTTGCGAACGGCAAAATGCTTGGCCTTCGGCCCGTCTGGATGTTTTGGCCGCCGCCGATGAGATGTTTCCGCAAGGCATGGATCACCACACGCTTTTGACGGCACCGCGACCGCTCAACTGGGCGATGCAGAAGGTGGTACAGCGGCTGGGGGGGCTAGGCCGGCTGCCGGACAAGGTGCCGAATTGGAATACTTTGCCGACGGGCCAAAATCGCCATGTAGATGTACTGGTGATTGGCGCTGGGCCCGCCGGGCTGGCCGCTGCCACGGCGGTCGCGGCGGCCTCGGCGGCCAAACGGCATAGCGTGCTTCTTGTCGAATCCGCCGAGAGTGTAGGCGGTAGCTACCTGTGCGATCCGCGCTATGGTCCTTCCGCGGCGACTGCGGCGCTGACCGCTGCCTGTTCCGCTGGGGTCCAAATCATGACCTCGGCCGCGGCCATCGGCTACTATCCCGAAGAGTTCGCCGTCGCCGATTCGAACAAAGCGGCAGGAATGCTGGCGGTGGCCGCGGCCGACGGCATTCATAAATTAAGCGCCGATCGCTACATCTATGCCACGGGCGGCCACGAGCAAAACCTATTGTTTCTCGACAATGACCGCCCAGGTGTATTGGCCGCGCGGGCGGTGGGCCGGCTGCATACCCAATATGGGCTGTGCGTCGGCAAGAACCCGCTTATCGTGGGAAACGGCGAATACGCCGATGCCCTTTCGGCGGCACTGCGTCAAACCGGGGCGACCGTGAAGCAGCTTGCCGATGGCCAAGAAGTGCTACATCGTGCGCTCGGCCGAGCCTGGGTAAACGGCGCTGTACTGCGGTCTTTAGATGGGGCAGAGCGAACAGTCCGTTGCGATCTGATCGCCGTCGTTCGGCCCCCCGCTGCCGCATTTGAGTTGCCGCACATGCATGACGCTGCCCTGTGTTTTGATGAAGAACGGGGCTTTCTAGTTGCTACCGACGAGGACGGCCGAACCAGCGTTTCGAGCGTTTTTGCGTGTGGAGACGTCGCTGCGTCGTCTTTGGCTCATGAAAATGAAAAGATAGGGGTGCTTAGGGCCCTACACCGAGGTCACCGCGTCGGCGCGGCGGTGGCAAAAGAACTTGGCTAGAGGAACAAATGTCGCACAAGCTCATCGTCTGCCGCTGTGAGGATGTGACGTTGCACGACGTCGAGCAAGCGTTGGCGCTTGGTTATTTGGACATCGAAGAGGTCAAGCGCTTTACCGGCCTTGGTACCGGCCCTTGCCAGGGCAAAGAATGTCTGGCTGCGACCTGTCGGCTGCTGCTACAGGTTCAAGCTGGCGATAAAACCCGCGCCGCGCGCCAGCCCGAAGCGCCCACCGCGGCGCATCCTTTTACCGTGCGTCCCCCCGTGTACAGCGTGCCACTCGGGCTTTTGGCCCGCAGCCGCGAGTGTAAGCAATCGTGAGGGGCTTTGCAGCCAGCACCGCCGCTTTGGCCAAGGAAGCGGAAACGGTCATTGTCGGCGGCGGCATCATGGGCCTCAGCATTGCGTACGAACTTTCACGCTGCGGGCGCAGCAATGTTTGCGTCCTCGATCAAGCGTACTTGGCGGGCGGTGCCTCGGGCCGCAACGGCGGCGGCGTGCGAATGCAATGGTCCACCGAGCTCAGCATTCGCCTGATGCAGGAATCGATAGAGATTTGCCGCCACTTCGCGGGCGAGATGGGCGTCAACATCTGGCTGCGTCAAGACGGCTACCTTTTTTTGGCCCGTACGGCTGCCGAGCGCGCGGCGATGGAAAAAAACGTGGCCTTGCAGAATCGCTGCGATGTGCCGACTCGATTGCTCAGCCCCAGTGAACTCCGTCGACTGGTTCCTGAAATTAACCCCGAGGGCATCTCTGCCGCTTGTTATAACCCCAAAGATGGAGTGGTGTTTCCCTGGCCGTTTTTATGGGGCTACGCGCATCGCGCCGCAGAGCTCGGAGCGGCCATTCACACCTACACCCGCGTGCACGGCATTGATGTATGCGCCGACGGGCGCTATCTGGTGCATACCAGCAAGGGCCAGATTCGCGCCGATCGCGTGATCAATGCCGCCGGGGCCTGGTCGCCAAGCATCGCGCGCATGGTGGATATCACTTTGCCCAATCACCCGCATCGTCACGAAATTTTGTCCACCGAGCCGCTAAAGCCCTTTTTAGGACCCCTGGTTAGCATTTTGTCGTCAGGGCTTTATTTTTCGCAATCGATGCGCGGCGAAATCGTTGCGGGTATCACCATGCCGGACGACTCGACGGAAATTGACATGCGCTCGCGCTTTCGCTTTTTAGAAACTTTGGCGACCGATCTGGTGCAACTGATGCCGCGCTGCGCTGGCGTCAAAGTGCTGCGGCAATGGGCAGGTCCCTACGATGTGTCGCCCGATAGCTATCCCATCTTGGGCGAGGCTCCAAATCGTCCGGGTTTTTATCTGGCCTGTGGCTTTGTCGGATACGGTTTTATGATGGCTCCGATTGTCGCGCGCCTTTACGCCGCGTGGCTTTGCACCGGGCAGCGCCATCCAATTTTTGAGCGCTGGCGCCTTGCGCGTTTTGCCGAGCCCATTTCGGAACGCGAAGAAATGCTCATCGGTTGAGTCTTTGTACCAGTCTGCCGAAGCGCATACTTCGGCGCGCGCACCTGCAATTTTTGACAGCGCCCTACAACTGGCTACAACTGGGTATATGTCTAGTTCTGGCTGTACCAGCTACAGCCCGTCCGCTTCCGCGCTGATCAAAGAGCAAACGGTGCTGCGAACCTCCAGTTCGCCAATCTGCGCTGTTGAGACAGAACGGCTGCGTCGACAAATCGAAGCCCATCTGCGCGGCACGCAGCGGGGGCGCACTGCTCAGCTAGAGCTCATCGTGACCAACAACCATTCGACGATGATCTCGGTGCGGCGTCGGCCGGGAACCTATCGATTGCGTTTGCATCGAATGTTTTTAACCGCCGAATTGCATACTCTGCGGGCCCTGGGGCGCTATGTGACCGACAACGATCAGGGCGCTTCGGCCGAACTGAGCGATTTTATCGATGCTCATCAGGCGCAGATTCCGTCTCGCCCGGTCGCCGAGGGCCGTTCGGTGCGTATTGACCAAGAAGGGCAGCATCACGACCTGCGGCAGCTTTTTGAAGATCTGAATCAGCGCTACTTTGCCGGCGAAATCGAGGCGCGTATTACCTGGGGTCGCCGCCAGCGGCGCGATGGACGGCCCCGTCGTCACCGCAGCCTCAAACTTGGCTCTTATTCTGTAGAAGATCGACTGATTCGCATTCATCCGACGCTGGATCAGCCCAGCGTGCCGGGGTTTTTTGTCGAGTGGATCGTCTATCACGAGATGCTGCATCAAAAGCATCCGATTCCGATCATCGACGGCCGTCGCTGTTTTCACACCCCGGCTTTTCTGGCGGAAGAACGACTGTTTGACGAATATGAACGCGCCTGTCAGTGGGAACGCCGCAATCTGCACCGTCTTTTGGTTTTTTAAGCACCAGTCGACGGCACTTGAAATGCAGCGCTAGACGTTCTTGCCGAGGCAGCGCGTTTCCACCCAGGCGCGCAACTGGGGCCCCACGGTAATCATGATAAGCCCGCTGATGATCACGGCGGTGGCCAAAACGACGCGCCCCGTCAGCGGCTCGTGCGCAATCGCCCATCCCAAAATGATAGCGACGATTGGATTGACGTAGGCGTAGGTCGTGGCCAGGGCTGTAGATGTATGTCGCAAAATGTACGTGTAGGCAGTAAACCCGACGATTGAACCGAAGAAGATAAGGTAGATCACTGCCCATATAGAGCGCGCCGACACATTCGCAAGCTGCAGCGACGCGTCTTTTAGTTCTCCGGACAAAATGCCGGCCACAAGAAGGCCTAGGCCGCCCATCAGCATGTTGGCACTGGCCGCCATGAGCGGTGTATCCGCACCACGGCTGTGCCGCGTATAAATCGTCCCGGCAGCCCATGACAGCGTCGCGCCAAGCAAACTAAGCATGCCCAGGAAATCGATTCTTTGCGCATCCTTGGCACTAGGATTTATGAGGATCGACACTCCGGCAAAGCCCAAAATGATGCCAAATATCGTCAGGCGAGTGGGCCGTGTTCCGCCCGGCCTTATCCATTCGAGCAGCACCGCGCTAAGCGGCACGACCGAAACGACGAGCGCGGCAATGCTTGACGGTACGCGCTGTTCCGCCCAGACCACGCCGCCATTTCCGCCGAGCAATAGCAAATTTCCGACAATGGCCGCCGTGCGCCATTGCATGCGCGTTGGCCAGGCCATGCCGCGCAGTCGCGACCAGGCCGAAAGCAGCAAACCCGCCAGCCCAAAGCGTACGCCGGCCATCAAAAATGGCGGAGCCGTCTCAATGGCGTAGCGAATCGCCAAATAGGTCGAGCCCCAAATCAAATAGATCGCGGCAAATGCCAAGCCCAGCCAAATGCGTTCCTCGCGAGTCATCGTCAATCAGTCGCGCACTTAAGACAAAACAACGACACGTGTCAAGGGAGGGACGCGCGATGCTCCTCGGCCATACGGCCAAGCCACGCGGCGCCATCTGCGTGGTCCTGCGCTAACTTATATAAATCGATATATGACTTGAGATCGCCATCGACGGAATCAAGAAGCTTGCGCTGCATATCCGAGGACTGATGGTAGACGCCAAACGATAAAAGCACGGCATTGTCGAGCGGTCCCTCGGCCAGGCTGCGGTAGCTCGGTCCGCGCGGAAACGCCGCCCGATAACTTTTCATGATGCGCTGAAAAAGTTCTGCACGCTGCTCTAGAATTTTTTCGTAGCTCCACGACTCTTTGTGCGCTCGCTCATAAAAAGCGCCGGCCGATTTCAGGGTTGGCTCAAGCCACGTTGAAAACGCGCGACTCTGGCGTTCTTCCGCAGCGGCCAGTTCTTTGACCAAAGTACTTTCCGCAGCGGCGCCGCGCTCGCGAAAAAAGCGCGCCGCGCCTTCGATGCCCACTAGCGTTGCAAAGCTTTCGTTGAGCTCGGAGGCCGATTTGATGTACGCGGTCGAATGGGCCATTTCATGCAAAATGACCTCGACGGTGCGTACATCGCCGCGGGGGCCGGGCTGCTCAGGTTCCAGCATCGCGGCATAGATGGGCGAAATAAAATAGCCCAAGGTCGAATAGGCCGAGACCGGCCGCAGATAGGTATCGTACCCGCGCTTTTTGAGCTGGCGCTCGGCTTGTAAGGCATTGTCGCGTTCGAAAAAGCCCAGATAGGGCACCGTGCCGATTAAAGGAAAGTGCCAGCGGCGCAGGCGCAGCGAAGTGGGATCTGCCGCTGTCAGGTTGTAGGCAACCGGGCCACCGGTATCGACATAGCGCGTAAACTCGGCACCGCCGCGCAGCCCAAGCACGCTGATGCCAAACTGACGCGCGGCCAGCGCCAAAGTCAGCCGATCGCGCACCGCCTGTGGGGTTCTGGAATCTGCCAGCACCTCTTCCACATGCCGGCGGATGCGCAAAAGATGTAGCTGGCCAATGGCTTGCTGTCCGACATACTGCGCCGACGTGCAGCCCTGGTGGCAAAAAGTAGACAGCACAAGCAACGTGGAAAGGATGGAGCGGCGCACGAACATCACTCGGGGTGCTCCTCGGCGTGTAGGCGCTCGCGCAGGGCTTCGCTGTATTTGCTGAAGTTGTCGAGGAGCAGGTCGATGCCGGCATCGCGCTGGCGACGTTCGATATCTCCGCGCAGCCAGATTTCTTGTAGCTTGTGCCAAGACGCGGCAATGCGCGTCATTTCCTCTCGGTAGTGCTCGTAGCGGCGGCGGAGGGGTTTGCGGCTGAACAGGTACGTGGCGGCATTGGAACTTAGCGCAATGGCAATGCCTGCGGGCCCCAGTCGCAAAAGCCCGAGCGATGCGCCCAGCCAGACAAGAATCTGCGGCATTTTGATGAGCAAGAGCGGTAAGGTGCGCAGCTCCGTCGCCCAAATCAGCGCCGCCGCATGCAGACGCGGATCATCGGTAGGGGGCGTCGGAAAAAAGTAATTTTGCCAAAACTGCCGCGGGCTTTGCGGCGGACCTATGGGGGGTGTGCGAGCGGCACGCGCCGCGGCACGGGCCGCATGTTCGGCGCGGCCGGTGCGATAAAAAAGTACATTGTCCCAAATTTCAAGGACTAGCTGCCGCTCGAAGGCTTCGTACTCTTTGTAAATCGCCGAAGGACGTTTGCTCGTTTGGACGAGTTTCAAATTGTCGCGGGCGACGGTACCTTCGGGGTTCAGCCGCAAAGCTTCGCGAAAACGCTCGCGGGCTTGCATGGGACGGCCTTGCGCCAAATCGACGCAGCCAAGGTTATTCCACGCCAGCGCGTTATTGGGCTCAATCGAAAGGGCTTGCTGATAGCAAGCGCGCGCTGCGATTCGATCCCCGGATGCACTTGATACAAAGCCGAGCGTAATGTGGTTGGCTGCCCGCTGCGGCCCATGCTCGACTGCCTTGCGCGCTAGCTGCAACGCTTCAGGGAGCCGTTCAAGGCCGCCATCCATATCATTTATGGAACCCGGCCGAGCTCCTAAAGATTTGTGTATTTCTACCAAAAGCTCGGCCAGCGCTCGCAAATAGACCGGCTCTTGCGGTGATAGCCGCAAGGCTTCGCGCAGACATTTTTCCGCTTCTAGATGCTGCTTGGCTTCGCCGCGCGCATAGCCAAGCAAATAATGGCTATGGGCATCCTCGGGTTGTGCGGCAATCGCCGTGTGCAAAGACTGCTGCGCGGCCTGCAGTTGGCCAAGGTGCAAAAGGCACAGCCCATGTAACTGCAGCGCATCGGGGTTGCTAGGCGTTTCTGTAAGCGCCTTTTCGACCTCTAAAAGCGCCGCTTGCGGCCGCCCTAAATCAATAAGTGCACGGGCCCGCTGTAACTGGAGCTTGCAAAAATTTCGTCCTGCCGGTACATGGCCATTAGGGCCGTTTGGCGGTCCGTTTTGGTCCCTGGAAAAACCCACAACAACCAGCATAACACGCAAAAAACCATTTTTTGGTTGCAGGCATGAGTAAACCCATGATAGGAAGGCCAACACGAAGCTGTGTCTTCTATGCTTGGGGCATAGGGATGGGTACAATCCATCTCCATATGCATGGACTGAAAATGGTGAACGATGGACTTTTCGATGTTCGATGACGAGACCGATGACGTCGGTCAGGAAATCGAGGCATTTTGTCCGCGGTGTAAAAGCGATACCACCCATATCGTCGTAAGCCGATATGAGGACGAAATTCGACGGGTACGCTGCACTGGATGCGACGATATCCATGCATTCCGCCGGCCTCGCGGTGAAGAAAGCGACGAACCCAACGAGCCGCCCACCAAGCGCAAGCTGCCAAAGGCCAAGCCGACCTGGGATCACGTGATGAATCGCAAGCGCGGTACGCCGCGTCCCTACAGCGGGGACGATGTGTACTGCGAGCTTGACGTGCTATCACACCCTGTATTCGGCGTTGGTTTTGTGTCGGAGCTTATCGGCCAGAACAAGGTCGAAGTGACGTTCCAGCACGACAAGCGCATCTTGATACACAACCGCAAGCTGCTGCCGCTGCATCAGATTCAGCGCCAGCGGCAAGAGGCTGAAGCGCGGGCCCGCAGCGATGGCCGTGCCCGCGGCAAAGAAGCGCGCGAGCTGCGTGAAGGCGCCGCCAAGGCAGCGGCCGCCATCAAAGCCGCCCGTGTGGTCAAGGCGCGGCCAGAGCCGGACCTGGAAGATCTGGATCTGCCCGAAGAGCTGACCGATGTGCTTCCCGACGTGCCCGAACCGATGTCCATGGGCAAGCCGACCAAGTTGTCGCCGCGAGCGCTGGCTGCGCTAGAGGACGACGACGAGGAAGAGAGCGGCGACGAGCAATTCGAAGAAGGCGAGTCCGGTGCCTCGCGTCGCGGCCGTGGCAAACGCGGAGGCGGCCCGGCAGCTCGCGGAGATTCTTCTGCTGCGAGCAAGCCGGCTGGCCGCGGACGACCCAAAGCCGCCTCGGCTCCTCTGGATCTTGATGAGGACGACGACGGCGATGACTTTGAGGAGTCGTTTGGCAGCAGCGGCTCCGCCAAAGCAGCATCTAAGGCTGACAAGGCGAAAAAGAAGCCGCTTTCCAGCAAACCAGCCAAGGGCTCTGATCCTGCTCAATCGGCGGCTGCTGAAAAGCCGGCCAAGGGCGAAAAGCCCGCCAAGCCTGAAAAGGCTGAAAAGCCGGCCAAGCCTGACAAACCCGCCAAAGCTGAAAAGCCCGGTAAGGCCCAGAAGCTTGCGGAGCAAGATGTCGAGCCGGGGGCCAAGGCTGACAAGCCCGCCAAGGGCGAAAAGCCCGCGAAAACCTTGCCGGCAAAGCCCAGCAAAGTTGTCGCCGCGGCTGACAAAGAAGAATTGCCGTCAGATGGAAAGAAGGCAAAGCCAGCTTCGGCCGCGCCCGCAGCGCCAGCAAAGTCCGCAGTCGCAGAGCCTTCGGCTGAGCTTGCGCCTGCGGCCAAGCCGCTGAAAACCGACAAATCGACCAAAGTCGCGGCCTTGCCAAAGGCCGCTGATGCAGAAAAGCCAGCGAAAGCGGCTTCTGCCGCGAAACCGGCCGTCGATGTTTCAGTTGGCAAGGCCGCCAAACCGGCCAAGTCCGTAAAGTTGGCGGAACCGGGTCCCGCAGCCCAGCCGGCTGTAACAGAAAAAGTAAATAAGGCGGCCGCGCCGGCTAAACCTGCCAAAGCAGCGGCACCGCCCAAGGCGTCGCCGGTGTCTTTGGCACCAAAGCTCGGCGCTACAACTTCGCCTGGGGCTTTGGCCAAAGCCGAATCGTCTGCCAAGCCGGCTGCGGCGCCGCCTCCGGCCAAGCCGGCCGTTTCGGCAAGCAAAGAGCCGGCGGTCAGCAAAGCCGGCGTCTCTGCCAAGGCGGCGCCCGACAAAGCCGGCAAGGCAGCCGCCTTCGTCAAGTCTGATGCCGAGCCTGCATCGACCAAGCCCGCTGTCTCGGCGCAACCGGCACCGGCGGCCAAAGCTGCCAAGCCTGCCAAACAGGAACCTGCCGCCAAAGCCGAGCTCGCGACAGCCCCCGCCAAACCGGGGGCGGCAAGCAAAGCCGCCAAGCCCGGTAAATCTCGCTAAAAGCCTTTCATTCATTCGCTGCCTTTCGTTTGCTCGAGAAGGAGCACGCCTCCCTCGGGCTGCGGAAGGCAGCGGGCTAATTTCTGAAGCGGAAGCTTCGATAGTCCGTTGTGTCGAAACTTAGATAGCGGTATGTGAGGGTAAGAGAGGCTCTTACCTCATGGCACGTTGCCTGACTGGTCGCTATTTCGCGGTATTTTTTCGAACGTTTTTCTTGCTGGCAGCGCTTGCAGCGAGGGAACCAGGCAGTGCGCATGCCGGCGGCTTTGAAATGGGTGCCAACGGCACAGAGGCCCTTGGCCGGGCCGGTGCCTTCGTGGCCAAGGCCGATTCTCCGCTGGCTTTGGAATATAACGTCGCTGGCTTTGGACAGCAGCGCGGCACGCGCATGCTATTCGACAGCAATCTTTTTTTCTCGCGCTACTCTTTTTTGCGTGCTGGCGGCGATGCACAAGGTCCCTACACGATCGTCAGCGATCACGCAGCGCAGCCGTTTTATCTCCCTTTTTTCGGAATCAGCACGGATTTTGGCTACTTTCGGCACTTTACTTTTGCGATTGGCGCATTTGGGCCTTCTTCCGTCGGCCGGCGCAGTTATGGCATTTTTGATACAGCTTCCTCCATGCGCAGCTCGGCCGCGCGCTACGATGTGGTGGCTACCGACTTACTGATTGTCCAGCCCACCTTTGCAATCGCCTACCGTCCCCATCGCGTCATCGACATCGGCTTGTCGGTGCAACAGGTCAGCGCCATCATCAATGTCGCAAGCGCCACCTACGTAACCCAAAGCTTGCCGAGCCAACCGCAAAGCAGCGTCTGTTCCATGAAAGCCGAAGCGGCGGGCTGCGATGCGCTGACGCGCGTTCAGATGCAAAGTTTTAACAACTTTGCGCTGCAGCTTGGGCTGCTCTTGCATCCGCTTGCCGGTTTGCACATCGGCGCGCATGTGCGCAGCGCTGTGAACCTAGGAACTAGGCCGATTGAAGGCAGCGGTACGGTTTCAGCCAGCGAACCACCTTATCTATCCGGCTTGGCGGCGGCCATCGGCGATGCCGCAGCCACAAGCCGTATGGATGGACGTTTTACAATCTGGCTGCCGTGGATTTTGCGCGCTGGCGTTCGCTATGCATTTGCCAAATCTGGCGTGGAAATCGCCGATGTGGAGCTTGACGCAACTTACGAGATGTGGGGCCGATTGGAGGGTTCCGACCATTTGCTGACGCTGCAGAATCCTCCGATGCTCATAAATGGTGGCACGCCGGTCAGCATTCGCCTGGCGCATAACTACCGCGACACATTTAGTTTGCGCCTCGGTGGATCTTTTACGCAGCCGCTAGGCTCCGAGGTGGCGCTGACCGCTCGACTTGGGATTTTGTACGATAGCAGCGCGACGCGCAGCGCCGACACGCGAATGGATTTTGATACGCTGAACAAACTGGGCGGGTCGCTGGGCGTCGGATTTTGCGTCCGTGGGCTGACCCTGAATCTGGCTTACGCCTATCTGCAGTCGCTGCCGCGCACGGTCACCGATGGTGCCCTTTTGCCCATCGATGGGCTGAGCGGAATGCCCCTTATGATAAATGGTCAACCTGCGGCAGCCGTCAACAACGGCGAATATCGCGGCAATCAGCACATCTTATCGATAGGCATCAGTTTTCTATTTGACGAAATTGCGCGCGGCGCAGCCTGGCGCCAGCGGCGTGGTTTGCCCTGAAGAAAGGGGCGGCTCGCTTAGAAAGCTCGTGCGCTCTTCTTTGGATAAATCGAGCAGGCGCCACAAGTAATAGCTGGCCACCGATGCGTACGGGTGATAGCGCGCGCCCATCGCATCCATTTCAGCCGCGGTGGGCAGCTCGGTGTAACCGTGCAAAAGCCGAATTGCCGTGCGTATGCCTAGATCGGCGGTCGGCCAGACGTTTAAGCGGCCCAGATAAAACATGAGAAACATCTGCGCCGACCAGCGTCCGATGCCGCGGACAGCAGTAAGCTGCTTGATAACTTCCTCGTCATTTTGGCTGGGCAAGCTTGGCAAATCGAGCTGCCCTTGCGCAACGCGCTGGCAGAGATCGCGCAGATAGCTCAGTTTTTGGCTGGATACGCCGCAACCGCGAATCGCCTGATCAGAAGTGGCCAGAAGTTCCTCGGCGGTGGGAAAGCGCTCGGCAGGAAACTGCGCGCGCAGCCGCGAAAAAATAGTGCCTGCGGCTTTGCCGGAGAGCTGCTGAAACACAATCGAGCGACAAAGTGCGCAAAGCGGGCCCTCGGGGTTGCCGGCCTGTAATTGAAATGGCCCGATGCGCTTCATGACTCGTGCTAGGGCGGGATCGGCGCGGCGTAGATGAGCAAGTGCGGTGCGGGGCAGACGAATGATCGCGTTTGCATCGGACATGGCGCGCACTATACCAACAAGGCCCTGTATACTGGGCTCGATGCCGGGTACGCCGCCGCCGCCACCAAAGGATGGGCTGCCGCCGCCGAAACGCACTCCTGTTCAGGCGCGTCTCATAGAGGACCACATTCCCTTTGTGCGTTCGATTGCGCGCAAACTGCGAGAACAGGTGCCGATGGTCGAGTTTGACGACCTGGTCGGTTTCGGAATGCAGGGACTCATTGAAGCCGCACATCGTTTCGATGAGCGTCACGGCGTAGCGTTTACGACCTTTGCGTATTATCGGGTACGCGGTGCAATGTTTGACGGGTTGCGATCTATGGGCTGGCTGCCACGAGGCGAGTACGCAAAGTTGCGCGCCGAGGATCGCGCGACGAGCTATATGAACAATCTGGCAGCGCGTCCGCCAAGCCAACCCGGTGGCGGCGAACCGCCGGCGGCGACCGAGGGCGGGGTTATCGCTCCAGTGCGCGATATCGCCGAAGCCCTAAACGGGGTGGCCACGATATTTGTCACTTTGCTGGGGCGGCAGGAAGAGCAGCAACTGCAAGATGATCGCTCTGCCCCTCACGAGCAGCTTGAACGCCATCAAATGGCTGAGCGCGTACGTCGCGCCATGCGCAAGCTGCCCGACAAAGAGCGCCATCTGATCGAGATGTATTACTTTCACGATCAGACGCTCGAGCAAGTCGGCGCCAGTATGGGCTTGTCAAAGTCTTGGACGTCGCGGCTGCACGCCCGCGCAATCACTCTTTTGCGCGATGCGCTAGGTGATACGGGGTAAAGCGCTTCCTGGTTTTTACTCGCGCTTACAGCCGGAAGCTGGAGTTCAGAGGAAGAAACAGCGAGTTTCTTCCTCGAGAGGGTAGGGGAGACGCTTCTCTATAGAGTGAAGGGCGAGAGAAAGGCCACGGGGGCCTTTATAAAGCGGCGAGATTATACCGGGGTGGTGCTGGAGCGGGCGGCGCGTCCGGATTTTTTCTGCATGGCCAGCGATTTTTCGTTTAGCCAGATAAGCACCGGGCTGGCCACAAAGACCGACGAATAGGTACCCACGATGACGCCCACGTTCATGGCGAAGGCGAAATCGCGAATGACGCCGGTGCCCCAGATATTCATCGCCAGGGTGACAAAGAAGACCGTCGCCGAAGTCAGGATGGTACGCGACAGGGTCTCATTGACCGAGATATTGACCACTTCTGAGAATTTCTTGTCACGTAGCCGTGTGGTGTTTTCGCGAATTCGATCGAAGACCACGATGGTGTCGTTCATCGAGTAGCCGATGACCGTCAGAATTGCGGCAATCGTCGTCAGCGAGAACTCTTTGTAGGTCAGGGCAAAGGCACCCATGACCAAAAAGGCGTCGTGTAGCAATGCGACCACGGTGCCGGGGCCATAGCGAAAATCAAACCTCACCAGAATGTAGAGCATGATGAAGCCGATGGCCGCCAAAAGGGAGATGATGCCGTTGTCGCGCAATTCCTTGCCGGCTTGTGCTCCCACTGAACCTACCGATGGAATCTCGGCCACTGCGCCTTCGCCAAGGCGGCTGTTGAGGGTGCGCCGCACTTCTTGATCCAGGCTGATCAGCACCACTTCAAAGGTGTTGTCTTCTGGCCGGCCAAAGCGCTGAACCTGACTGGTGGTGACGCCGGCCGAGGCCAGAATTTTCTGAATCTCCTCGGGCGCTGCGGCTTTGCTAAGGCGTACGTAGGCTTTGTCGCCGCCTTCGCTAAATTCAAACTTGCGTAGAGTATCGGCACCCATCCGCTCGCGCAGCGCTTGCTCGGCTTTTTGGGCTTGTTCTGGCGTCAGCGGAGACACCGCCGTAAACCGAACGTAAAATGCATGCTTGAACTCGGGAAGCGGCACTACTTCGGTGTCCTTAAAGCCTCCCGCTTCCATCGCCTGATGGACGTCTGAGGCGTCTACCGCTTTGCTGAAGTCCACGCGCATCTCGGTTCCGCCGCGAAAGGCGACCGAGAAATTGAGTGCGTGGCCTCGGCTTTTTATCATGACGTTGAGCGGCAGCATCAATAACGACAGCACAACCACAATGGCCGACACGACGAGCAAGGGTTTGGTCTTGCTGACGAAGTCGAAATTGTGGTCGGGGCGAATCAGCTCGAAAAACTGGTGTTTTTGGGCCATGGCTGCGACCTCAAATACTAAGGGTGGAGGCCTTTTTGTGGCCTACCATCCAGTCGAACATGGCCCGCGACAGCCACACCGACGTGAACAGGTTGCAGACGATGCCGGCCATCAGCGACACCGCGAAGCCGCGGATGGTTCCGGTTCCGTAGGAATAAAGCACGATACCGGCCACTAAATTGGTCACGTGGGCGTCAAACACCGTCCAGAATGCGCGTCCGAAACCTGCCTCGACGGCACCCCGCGGGGTCTTGCCGGCGCGCAGCTCTTCTCGAATGCGCTCGTAAATAATAATGTTGGCATCGACGGCCATACCGATGGTCAGAACGACGGCGGCAATGCCTGGCAAGGTCAGCGTCGCCTGTAGCATCGCCATCAGCGACAACAGATAAACGACGTTAAAGATCATCGCAATATCAGCGACGATGCCGGCTGACCGGTAATAGATGAGCATGAAGATCACGACCGCCAGCGTTCCGATGATCATCGAGGTCTTGGCCTTATTGACCGCATCCGGACCTAAGCTGGCTCCGACCTGGGTCTCAAAGGTCTTGCGCAGCGGAGCGGGCAGGGCACCGGTTCTAAGCACAGCCACCAAATCTTTGGCCTCTTGTTGTAGCTGAAATGGATCGGTGTAGCCGCCCAGGGTGATGCGGGCGCGGCCTCCGCCGATACGGCCTTCGATTTGCGGCGCCGAAGTTACTTTGTCGTCGAGGATAATGGCGAAGCGGCGACCAATATTGGCACCGGTTACTTTTTCAAACAGCGTAGCGCCTTCTCGATCAAAGGTGATGGAGACCTCGGGCCGCATATTCTGGTCGTAGCTGACTTCGGCATCGGTCAGATATTCTCCGGTAAGCTCGGCGCGCCGATTTAAGAAATAGGTGCGCCACATCTTGTCTTGGGTCTCTTGACCTTCGTCGGTCAAGCGCGAGGACTGTTCAAATAGAATCTCGCGATCCGGTGGAATCTGGTATTCGGGCGGCAGCTCTTTGATGAATTTTTCAAGAACTGCTTTGTCTTTGCCTTTTAGATAGACATCGGAGTGCTGCGGTCCCTCTTTGGCCTGCCAAGCGTCGTATCCAACGTCTAGCCCGAAGTATTGTTGCTTTTTGGTATCGGCATAGGCGCCCAGCTTGCGCATATAATCGCTGCCGTCTTCGACCATTTTGAATTCGAGCTGTGCCGTCTTGCCGATAAGGCCTTTGACGCGCTCGAAATCACCCTGAGACAGACCGGCCAATTCGACGACGATGTCATTTTGTTTGCGCTGAACCACGGGTTCCGCGACGCCAAGCTTGTCCACGCGGTTTTTGATCGTTTCAACGCCCTGACTGACGGCATAGCTGCGCAGCTCATCGACGTAGTCGGGATCAATGCGGAACAGGACCTCACCGGTCTGCTCGTTCTGGCTTTCGCGGGTCAGATTGCGCGAGAATTCACGCTCAAAAGCGTTGTCGAGCTTGCGCGCGTCGCTTTTGTTTGTGAACGTAACCCGCAATCGAGACTCGGCACCATCGCCTTCGCGAATGACTTTGACGCCCTTGACCTTCTTTTCTTTGGCGAGCTTTTCTTCAATCTGCGCGGCCAGGCGGTCCGCCTTATCGGAGACTGCCTTGTCTACCTGCACTTCGTAGACCAGGTGCAGGCCGCCTTGTAAGTCAAGTCCCAAGGCGATCTTGCGCGTGAAGGCTTTTTTGAACCACTCGGGCAGCTTGTCGCTTTTGTGCGTCCAGTCGGCTAAAGACGGCACCAGCGCGACAATCGACAGCAGCGTAAGTAGCACATAGGCGAAAACGCGATAATAAAAGGACCTTTCCATCTTACATCCTCGGTAACGCCGCTACTGCTTGGTTGGCTCAGCCGGCGCTTCGCTGTTGCTGGGCGCCTTGCCAGTAATGGCCGAACGGAGCACTCGGACGCGGACTTTCTCTTGCAGCTCCAGAGTGACATACGGATTATTGTCGGCGACGCCTTTGACCTTGCCCCAAAGGCCGCCGGTGGTGACAACTTCGTCGTCTTTTTTCAGCGTCTTTAGCCAGTCCTGATGCTCACGCTGGCGCTTCTGTTGCGGTCGAATCAGCAGAAAATAAAAGATGCCGAACATGACGACTAGAAGCAGCATATTGCCGCCGGCAAACAAGCCGCTTGGCCCTGCAGGTCCGGCGGCTCCGTCGGCTAGCAAGACTGCCTGTATAGATGCAGCGGCTCCGGTGCCACCATGGCCCAGAACGCTTAAAAGACCCATTGCGAGAATCACGAAAGTGCCTCCAGAAGCCGGCCTTTTGACCGGAGAAGAGTCGCGCTAGTTCGGTTTGCCAGTTCGGGTTGCCAATTCGGTTTGCTAGTTCCGTTTGATCAATATCGACAAAGCTGGCGATGTTGACAGCAGGCAGCAGGGATTAGCAGACCTAGGCGCTGCGGTCAACTGTGAATATATGCAGAACAGCCTTTGTGCCGTCGGCTAGCAGCCTACACTGCGAAGCCTCCTCTTGGCAAAAACAACAAGCTTTTCGAGGAGATAGCAAACGGACTCTTACTGGGCGGCGAATCGCGGCGACTAGTTTACAGTGCCGTGACCCTGACGTGTTCGCGATCGGCGGAGGCCTCTGCCGCGGCAATGCCGGTGACGCCGCCGTCGAGCTCGCCGCTACGGCGCAACTCGGCGGGATCGATATGAAACCAGCGCAACAAACTTTGCGGGGGATCCAGCGCAAAATCCGGCGCTTGTACGAACAGTCGGCTTAGATTTTCGACGTAGGCTTTGCTCAGCTCGTCAAAAGAAATTCCATCGAAAGCTTGGGCCACTCGGCGGCTGGCCCAAGACGACAGAATCAGCGCTGCGAACACAACATAATAAGTCGAGCGCAAACGCAGCCGCATGGATAGCGATGGATCGTGGCGCAAAAGTTCGCGCACAAAATGCACATTGAGCGGCACATGAAATGATTCATCGCGGGTCAAAATGGTCAGCATGGCCCGCACCGCCTGATGCGAGACTCGGCCGAGCGCCAAGCGATAGGTGGTTGCGCCGATGGTCTCGAACATGAGGTTTGTCAGCATGATCGATTCCATGTGCTGGGCGCGATCGTAAGTGTTGTAGAACGCTTGCGTGATTCGGCCCATCGGGGCCACGGCGCCGCCGATGTGGCCGATAAATTCGGTCAATAGCTCGCGATGCCAGCCTTCCTCGTTGCCGTATAGGATCAGACACTCGGCTAACTCGGGGTCGCGCGGCCGCACTTTTTCCGCCAAGCGGTGCGCCTGCGCCAGCCCCGACTCTTCGGCACGGTAGGCTGCATTAAAAAATGCGATGCAGGCTTTTTTCTCGGCCTCGGAGGCAAACTTCACGGGCACGCGCAATGCGTCTAACGGTTCGCTGTACATGCTGCTGGCTCTACGCCGCAGCATCGCCAGCCACCAAGCTGTTGGCCGCGTGACCGCCGGATTAATACGTCCTTCATTTCGTCCAAAGCGCCGCACTGCATCGCAGTGTGCCTGAGCCTTTCGCCGTGTCAACCGCCGTCATATTGCACCATTACATTGTGCAGATGACGCGCACGTTCGCATGGACAGCCCGTGAAGAAAGGCCGGCCGATCGCCGTCTTTTCAGTTAAAGTGACCAATAAGAGGAGCACGTATCATGAGAGGTACCTATATTTCCCGCGCGGGTCTGGCTAGCTTGGCGATGCTTGGGGGCTGTTACGGCGAGGCGTATGTCGAGCCCACACCAGCATATCAAGCCACGGTCATGGAGGTTCCTTATGACAGTGCGCCGACCGTTGCCGTATCGGTGGCGCCGCCGCCGCCGCGTTATGAAACGGTCATTAGCTGCGGCTATGGGACCTCCTGGGTGCCGGGGCGCTGGGACTGGCGAAATAATTGGTTATGGGCGCGCGGCTACTGCGCGCAAGTGCGTCCTGGTTATGTCTACACGGCACCTCGCTACACCGGTGGTGTTTATTACCGGGCTTATTGGGCGCCTGCGGGTGGTGCCATGGTAGCCCCACCGGCCCCCGGGGTCGTCGTCGCGCCGCGTTATGGTGGAACTTACGTCGCACCGCCTGCTCCCGGCGCAGTGGTCGCGCCGCGCTATGGCGGAACTTATGTCGCACCGCCTGCTCCCGGCGCAGTGGTCGCGCCGCGCTATGGCGGAACTTACGTCGCGCCGCCCGCGCCGGGCACGGCGGTGGGGCCGAGCTACGGCGGTGGAACCTATGTAGCGCCGCCCGCACCGGGCGCAACCGTTGCACCGCGTTATGGCGGAGGCACGTATGCGGCCCCGCCCGCCCCCGGAGGCTATGTTCGTCCGGCACAGCCGACCTATACGCAGCCGGCGCCCTACCGCCCGGCGCCCGCTCCCGCATATCGTCCAGCGGCGCCCGCTCCCGCATATCGTCCAGCGACGCCCGCGGCGCCTACTTATGCGCCTCCACCCCGCTAAAATTCGCTCCGAATCGTTAGCTCCGGCACAATCGACGCGATCCTTCACTTGACGGTCTACCGCTCAGTCGGTGTAATCGTTAAAATCCGCCACGGAACTTCAATTTGAAGCCTTCGTTTCTCGATGCGTTGCCGGAGTTTCGCTGCGTTCCGCAGCACCGCCGAAGCTTGCGGGTTTTGGCGCTGTGCATTGGTGCGCTCTTGGTTCTATGTCGAACCGGAGGTGTGCGACGGGGAATTGATATTCAACGAGCATCGGCCAGTGAGCGCCGTACCCAACTTGAGACAACGCTGCGCAGCGATCGCACCCCAGGCGCCCGCCAGCGCGCGGCCGCTGCGCTCGGATCGCTTGGCGATACCGAAGCCTTGTCGGTTTTGATCGTTGCTTTGCTCGGCGATGAAGAGGCGGCTGTGCGCGCGGCTTGCGCCGATGCACTGGCAGCCCTGGCCGATCCCGCTGCTCAAGCGGCTTTGCGCGCTGCCACTCATGATGAGCATGCCCTTGTGCGACGCCAGGCAAGTGCAGCTTTAAGTCGGCTGAGCCCGCTTGCGTCTCGGCCCGAGCCCGAGAAAACTGCGCCTTCTGCGCCTTCTTCAAAAGGGCGGGTCACCGTCGTAGTCGGCCGCATGGGCTCAAAAGCCAAGTCTGGAACCATGCCGGACATTCCTTTGCGGCTGCGTGAAGCAGTTATTAAGGAAGCACGCAGCGCGGTTGAGCTGGATGTACAAGAGGAACCACGTGCTGGCAGCGAACCGCGCAGCGGTTTCAGCATCGATAGTAGCGTGACCCGACTGACGCGCCGCACAACGCCAGAGGGCGAGCTAGAAGTCTCTTGCGATGTCAGCATGATCATCGCAGTGCTGCCCGGAAGAAGCGTCGTCGGCATGGTCTCTGGCGGCGCCAGTGTGATTGGACCGCGCGGTCCTTCGACAAGGCCGACCAAGGCCTTCATCGAAGGACTGGAGACCGAGGCCCTCAATCAGGCCGTCCATGAAAGTCATGCGAGCTTTATGACTTTCATTCGCCAAAAGGGCTCAAGGCCCTGATGGCGATGCAAAAACGTCGACGGTTCGTCTCGAAAAATGCCTCATGAATAAAAGAGTCATAACGGTGATTGCCGTGGCGCCCGCTTTCGCGCTACACTAAGGCTTCCCGTATGCGGATCGGCCTGTTCTCTGACACCCACGCTAACCTGGAGGCCTTGGAGGCTGTTCTGGACTGCTTCGCCATGGCACGCGTCGATAAGCTCGTGTGTCTGGGCGACACGGTCGGTTACGGAGCAGATCCGAACGGCTGTTGCGATCTGGTTCGCAAACACGCTGCGTTTTGCATTCTTGGCAACCATGACGCCGCGGTGGCGGGGCGCATGGATTACTCGTATTACTATGACGCGGCGCGCCAGGCGCTTGACTACCATGCTTCGGTGCTCACGCCCGAAAACATGGTGTGGCTCAAAAATCTTCCCTACGAACGGCGCGAAGGACACATTTGTTTCTGTCACGGCTCGCCGATCAACTTGGAAGAGTTTGAGTATATTTTCTCGACCGAGCAAGCCGCGCGGTGCTTGCCTTTTTGGGATCAGCTTGCCGATGTGACCTTTGTGGGCCATTCGCACCTTTGCAAGGCCTTTGCGCTGTCGCGGCACGAAGTGCATGAAGTGGTGGCCCAGAAGTTTGAAATTCGTCCCGGCTATCGCTACGTCATCTCGGTGGGCTCCGTCGGTCAGCCGCGCGATTACGACAACCGCGCCAGCTACTGCATTTACGACGATCAAAGCCGCATCTTCGAATTCCGTCGCGTCGCCTATGACATTGACACGGCGGCCAACAAGATTTTCGAAGCCAATCTCGAACCCAATTTCGGCAACCGCCTTTTTATTGGCGTCTAAACACCAACTCTCAATTTTATCGGTGTCTAAACACCAATGCTCAATTCGCGAGCGCTATTTTTGCTCGACCGAGTCTGGGCCGGAAAGCACGCGCACGATGATGGCGCTAGGCTGCTCGAGCGTGCGATAGATGCGCTGCGTGGCTTTGATGTAGTCGCGGGCCTGCGCCAAAAAGATATTGGCCACATAGGTCTGCGGATTGCGATCGATAAAGGGAAACCAGCTTGACTGCACCTGCACCATCAATCGGTGCTTGCGCTGAAATGTGTGAAACACATCATTTAAGCTGTAGCGAATGCGCGTGACTTGATTGGGAACAAAGGGTTGCGGCGCGGCGTAGCTGTTGCGAAAGCGCCCGCGCAAGGGTTCGCCGCGAACCAGAGTTTGCTGACCGCCGCGATTTAGTTCGTCGCCACGCTCGAAACTCGATTGGTTTTTGGGCCCGGGCAGCCGGCCGGGGTTCACGTCGATCAACTTGACGACAAAATCAGCATCGGTGCCGCTGGTCGAGACCCACAAATCGACATCGATCGGACCGGCCACGGTCAGATCGTGCTCCAGCGGCTCGGTGGCGTAGACCAGCACATCGGGGCGTGCGGCGGCAAAGCGCTGATCGGCCGCGACAAAATGCCTGCCGCAATCTAGAAAAAACTTGTTGCTGCATGGCACGGGCTTTCGCGGATCGCTGACGTATTCGTCATAGCCCAGATCGGCCGCGACATCGGTCGCGGTTTTTTCCGGTTCTTTGAAGCGCAGCCGGCCTTCAGGCGATAAGTAGATTTTTTGTGCGGCGGCGCCGCGAGGAGGCCAGGCGCTAAAGCTGCGCCAGCGGTTGGCGCCGGTTTCAAACACGTAGGCAGCGGGCAACTCCTCGGCCGGGCTGCCTTTTAAGTGATGTTTGAAAAAGTAGAGCTCTCTTTGCGCATAGGTTTCGCTGGTCTTGGCGCCAAAGTCGGCGTCGCCTAACGCTGAACCATCGGTTCGCGACCAGCCGCCGTGAATCCACGGACCGATGACCAGGGAGCTGACAATGCCGGGATTTTGCGAGCGCAAGGCCGCCGCAATGTGTAACGGGCCGTAAAGATCTTCGGTGTCATACCATCCGCCGACGATCATCATCGCGGCGTGAACGTTGCGCAGGTGCGGCAAGAGGTTGCGCGCCTGCCAGAAATCGTCGTAGTTGGGGTGGGCGACGATGTCATCCCAAAACGGAACTTTGCCGGAAAATCGCGTTTTTGCCTGACCAAGCGGACCCAAGTCCAAAAAATACTGGTAGGTATCGGGCGTGCCGTGATCAAAGGGTTCGTAATCTTCATCGTCGGTCAGCACCGGTCGCTCTAGCCCGAACTTGGAGAAAAAATCAAAGGCCATCTCCAAATTGAAGGCGCCGTTGCGGTGCATATCATCGCCCAGAAACCAATCGGCGATGGGCGCCTGCGGCGAGATCGCTTTGAGCGCCGGATGTGTATCAATGGCGCCCATCGCTGCATAAAAACCGGGATAAGAAATGCCCCACATCCCGACGCGGCCATTGTGCGACTCGATATGTCGCAGCAGCCATTCGATGGTGTCGTAAGTATCGGTGGATTCGTCCGTGCTGCGCGGACTTGGTTTTTTCGGCTGGTGCGGGCGCATGTTGACAAACTCGCCCTCGCTTAAGTACCGGCCGCGAACGTCTTGAAAGACGAAAATAAACCCTTCGCGTTCATAACTTTCAAAAGGTCCCAGATCGGCTCGATAGCGCGTGCTGCCGTAGGGCGCCACCGAGTACGGCGTTCGGTACATCAGCATTGGATAGCGCTGGGTCGCGCCGGCATCGTTTGGGATATAAACCGCGGTAAACAGCTTGATGCCGTCGCGCATGGGAATGCGAAACTCGTATTTGGTGTAGTGGCTGCGTATATACGCGGTACGTGCTTCAGAGTGGGCGCCGCGTTTGGCGCGCCCTTCGGCGACCGCGGCTTGCGGCGGCAGCGGCGTAAATGACCATTCGGCATAACCCGCCGGTTCAGCAAGGCCGAGTAGCAGGCAAAAGGCAATAGCCGTAGGGATGTGCCGCAACATGCGTACAGTCTGCCACGAGCTGCGAAAAGCTCGTAGTTTGGCAGACATACGGCCTGCGCTAGCGCTTTTTGGCCGGCCGCAGGATCGCTTCTTCAATCTTGCGTTCGCTCGCCGTCAGCACTTCGATGGCGACGGCGCCGACGCGCACGACCTCGCCCTTGCGAGGAATATGGCGCAGGCGGTCTAATAGCAGCCCGGCCAGCGATTCGTAATCATCCGATTCGGGCAACGCCGCCCCGAGTTCGCGTCCCAGTTCGCGGTTGATTTGCTGAATGCTGACGCGCGCCATGACGCGATAGCTGCCGTCTTTCTGTTTGCTGATAAGCGGTGGGGCTTCGTCGTATTCGTCGTCGATTTCGCCGACCACTTCTTCCAGAATGTCTTCGACGGTAACCATGCCTACCGCGCCGCCGTATTCATCGACAACGATGGCCATACCCTGCCGCGCGCGCTCCATGCGCGCCAAAAGTTCCATCGCTGGGCTCGATTCCGGCACAAAGATGGGCGTACGCATCAGGTCGGCGGCCGTAGATTGGCTGCGCGCCGCCTTCAGTACATCAAAGGCGTGCACGACGCCGACGATTTGATCGATGCGCTCGTGATATATCGGAATGCGGCTGTATTTCTTGTCGGTAATCTCGCGTCCCAGGGCGGCAATGCTGGCGGTATCGGGCAGCGCCGTAACGTCGGACAGCGGCACCATGACGCCGTAGACCTCGACACTGCTAAGATCGAGGATGCGCGAGATCATCGAACGCTCTCCATCGGTGACATCGCTGACCGGCGGCGGAGTGATTGGACCGCTTGGCCGCGCCGGCGGCACATCGACGAGCTTCTCAATTTCTTCGCGCGTGACCAGCGGATGATGTAGGTCGATGCCGAGTCGGCGCTGCGCCCACAGCGCCAGCCGTGAAAGCACAGCCACCGCCGGTGCCATGACCTGCATAGCGGCATAAAGAATGAGCGCGATGCGCGGAGCGATGGCGCTGGCGTATTGACGAACAATGGCTTTGGGGACGATCTCGCCAAAAATCACGATGACCGGCGTCAGAAACGCCATCAGATACAAAGCGACGTGCTGCGGGTGATGCTCATAAAGCCATAGCGTAATCACCACCGTAGAGGTCACGACGGATAACTGCGTGCCAAGCAGCGTAGTGGCCAGCAGGCGATGCGGCTGAATCAGAAAACTTTCGACTTGTCGCGCGCCGCGCGAGCCGGCCTCGGCCAGCTTGCGTATATGCATACGGTCGGCACTGACGATGGCAATCTCACTGCTTGAGAAAAATGCCTCGAACAAAAGGCAGATCGCCGCGATGACAAATGGCAGCCACTGCATCAGGCGGGCTCGCTTTTTTGGCCATTGCTGCCGCTTGGCGTCGGCGGCAATGCTTCTGTAGGCGCAGACTCGGGCGGTACTGCGACGATGTCTCCAAACAGCGACTGCAGCAGGTCTTCCATGGTGACTAGCCCCGCCAGCCGCCCGTATTCGTCGACGACTAGCGCCATATGGGTTTTGCGGCGCTGAAATTCGCGAAATACCCGCTCGCATTTGGCTCGCCGAGGCACAAAAAGCGGCGGATGCAGGATATCGGCCAGCGAGCGTCCTTGTAGATGCGCTTCGCCGGCACTATACCCGACGATGTCTTTGGTAAACAGCAACCCGACGATGTTATCGCGTCGTCCGCGGTAAACAGGCACACGCGAATAGCGTTGGCGGGTGACTAGTTCAACCACCCGGCCAAGCGGCAGCTCGACGGGCAGGGCAAAGACCTGGCGCGCCGGAGTCATAACCACGCCGACGTTCAAATCGCCAAAGTCTAAGACGTTGTGAATGAGCTTGGCCTCGGTCCGGTGCAGCTCGCCTTCGGCACTGCCCAAATCGACCAGCGTACGAAACTGCTTTTCGTTCAGCACCGGCGCCGGCTCGGATTGGCGCGACCGTCGTCCAAGCAGCAAAAACAGCACGGCATCAGAGACGGTGCTGACCGCCAAGCGCGGCAGCCACAGCACCCAGGTCAATAGCACAATCGGCCGCGAGACGACGCGCGCCCAGCGCTCGGCCAGTTTGATGCCGATGGTCTTGGGAATGAGTTCTCCGAACGTCACCAGCACCGGCACAGTCAAAAGCGTGGCGGTCACCGCGGTCAACCCTTCGCGTGAAGGCGAAAAAGCGCGCAGCGATTTGGCGGGTAAAAGCTCGTAGAAGTTTTTGACCACCTGGGTCATGACCTCGGAAAGCAAGATGTTGGTAATCTCATTGCCGAGGATGAGGGTGGTGATGAGGCGCCGTGGATTTTGCAAAAGTGAAAGCAGCCGAGCGCTGGTGCGATCCGTTGCCGCAGCTTGGCGCAATGCCTCGCGCTGCGCCATGCCCAGCGATAACATCGCGGTCTCGGTGCCGGAAAAGAACCCCGCCGACAAAAGCAGCGGTAGCACATAGAGCGCGTGCATCAGCGCCGAAAGGGCCCCTTCTAGGGACGCTTCTACGCTGGCTGCACCAAGCTCTACACCTAGCATCCAAAATCCTGACTGGTACGCATGCGCAATTCGAGACCTGCCATTATCTTGCCATAATCTATCGTCGAGCCTGCATCGAGAACAGCCGCGCAGCCCTTGGCATCAGGCTTTTGCCTGTGCAGGAGCGGCTTTTTCAGCGCGGGCGGGCAATAAGTCGAACCGGCGTACCGACGAAGCCGAAGGTCTGACGCAACTGATTTTGCAGATAGCGTCGATAAGAAAAATGCATGCCGTCGGGATGGTTGACCTGCACGACGAAGGTCGGCGGACAGGTCTCGGCCTGCGTAATGTAGTACAGCTTGATGGGCTTGCCCTGATGCAAGGGCGGCGGGTGCCGTTCGACGATGCCTTCAAAAAAGCGATTGAGCTCGCCCGTGGGCACACGGTGGCTATACCAGCGATAGCAGCGGCGGGCTTCGCTAAGCAGCCGCGTCACGCCTAGCCCCGTTGCCGCCGAGCAACTTGTGTGCAGCGCCCACGGCCAGACGAACTGCAGCTTCCGCGCGAGATCTTCATGCAGACGTTTTTCTACGGCCGGGCTTTCCCAAAGATCGCGTTTGTTCAAAGCGATGAGCAAGGCCCGTCCTGAATCCATAATCAGTCCGGCAATGCGTGCATCCTGCTCGCCGATGCCGGCTTGCGCATCGATGGTCAAAATGGCGACGTCGGCGCGAAACAGGGCTTTTTCGGCCATCGCGACCGCCACTTTTTCCATGGGCTCGGCAATGCGTGCGTGTCGGCGTATGCCGGCGGTGTCGATAAGCAGGTAACGGCGGCCGTTGTGTTCCAGCAGAGTATCGACCGGATCGCGGGTGGTTCCGGGCGTGTCATCGACAATCATCCGCTCATCCCCGACCAAGCGGTTAACCAGCGACGACTTGCCGGCATTGGGCCGGCCGACAAAAGCAATGCGCACGACGTGCTGCTCGGCGTCCGTGTCAGCACCTGCGTCAGCGTCATTTTGGGCGGCAAGCTGGGGCTTGACATGCTCGATGCTCGGCGGCCTGTCCAGGTAAGCGACAATGGCGTCGAGTAGATCGGGCAGGCCGCGACCGTGCGCGGCGGAAATGCCAAAGACGTGGTCGGCGCCCAGACCATAAATATCGCCCAGGTTGGCTTCAAAGCGATCGCCATCTACTTTGTTGGCAACAAAGAGCAGGGGTTTGCCACAGCGGCGCAGCGGCCCAAGGACTGCCAGATCGCTTGGCAAAAGCCCTTCTTGCGCATCTACGACAAACAGCACCACATCGGCTTCTTCGACGGCGCGCAACGCCTGACGATGAATGCTTTGGTGCAATCCGCCCTTTTGCGACAGGTCCAGGCCCCCGGTATCGATGACGCGAAAAGGCACGCCATCATACTCGGTATCGCCGTAGCGGCGATCGCGAGTGACGCCGGGCTTATCTTCGACAATGGCGTTATGACCGCCGACCAGGCGGTTAAAAAGTGTGGATTTGCCGACGTTGGGGCGTCCGATGATGGCCACCAAAGGCGGGGAACTCGCATGTGCCGTTACAAGCATGGCTCGCGGCACTTTAGCCGCCTTTCCTCGTACTGCAAAGCCTCTGACGAGTTTGCTCGGGGCACCGGACCAAATTCGAGGCGGCGCCGGCAGATATATTTAATTGCTCGGGCGGGCTGGGGGGCTGTAGCCCATGTTGCGCAGGCCGCTTGGGCTGTGCGACCACTCGGGCGCAACGTGAACGAAAAGCTCTAAAAACACCGGGCAGCCGAGCAAGCTTTCGATTTCTTGACGGGCGCCGCTGCCAATCGTGCGCAGAGTTTGTCCACCCTCGCCGATCAGAATCTTTTTCTGGTTGGGCTTTTCGACGTGAATGGTGGCCCCGATGACAACGGCCCTTCTGGCTCCGCGTCGGCCGCCGCGAACGTTGTTGCGCTCTTCCCAACTGTCAATGGTGACCGCGGTGGCGTAGGGCACCTCGCGATAGGTGGCCAGAAAAATTTGCTCGCGCACGCGTTCGGCGACGAGCGCTCGTTCCGGCGAATCGGTAAGCATATCGTCGGGAAATAGCGGCGGGCTGTGTGGCAGCGCGGCGCGCAGCTCGCCGAGCAGATCTTCCACGCCCAGGCCTTTTTGCGCGCAGATGGGGAGGATCGCGGCAAACTCGCGCAGCTTGCTCCATTCGGCCAAAAGCGGCAAAAGCCGCTTTTTGTCCTTACACAGGTCGATCTTATTGACCGCCAGAATCACCTTCTGTTTTGCTCGCGCAAGCTGCTCGACGATGAATCGGTCCCCCGAATCGATCAGATTGTTCAAGTCGGGGGCGGTACTTTCATCGATTTCTGCAGCCAAAAGCTGCTTGGGCACGTCGCTGACTAGGAGCACGACGTCCACTTCGCTCCAGGCGGCGCGCGCTTCTTCGCCCATATAGCGATTCAAAAGGGTGCCGCCGCGCTGCCCGGGACGATGCAGCCCCGGCGTATCGACCAGGGCGATTTGTGCATCGGGCAGGTGGCGAATGCCCAAAAGGCGGGTGCGCGTGGTTTGCGGACGCGGGCTGACGATGGCCAGCTTTTCCCCCAGGATTTGATTTAGCAAGGTGGACTTGCCGACGTTGGGGCGGCCTAAAATGGCCACAAAACCAGAGCGGAAGTCAGGCGACGGAGCGACGGACATATTCGAACTCGAAAGGAAGGCCGTTGATGCCGCGCGCTGGAGGAGCGATCCACCCAGCGATCTTTCCCGGCTCAGCGACACGTTGTAAAAGCGCCTGAACATAGGCGCGGTCTTTTTCTGTGGGCAAGTGCCGATCGCGCTGGGCCGCGAATTCGCTGGCACTTATGGCATTGCCGTCGATATCAAAAAAGTGACCGGCAGCCATGCTGTAGAGGCCGACGTGGCGATGAAAGCGACGGTGGGGCAGCCGCAACTTGTGGTGAGCGGCCCGCGGGCCAAGAATCCGCTCGAGCGTGCGATTCCACTTATCGACGGCGCGCTGGCAGTCAGCGACATACTGGTCGCGCAAGATTTCATTCATGGCATTGCGCAGCGGCACTTGCTGCGTCTTAAGCGTGCCGCCTTCATGAACAGTCATTTCGTAGGTCGCGGACAGACCGACGTGGTCTTCATATCCCGCCTCTTTGTAGCGTCCTTTGATGCCGGCGGCGAAGGATTCGGCGGCGTTTGAAGAAATTTCGCTGCCAAACAGATCTTCGGACACGCTGAACCACAAATTGATGTGGCGCTGAATGTTATCGAGCGGAATGCCTCCAAGCTTCATAACTGCCTCGGGATCTAAAGAGCCCGAATCGCGCATCAGCTCGGCCGTGCGCTGCACCACCCGATCGACGCCGGTTTCCCCGACAAACATATGGTGCGCTTCCTCGGTCAGCATGAAGCGGCAGGTGCGCGACAGCGGATCAAAGCCCGATTCCGCCAGCGCATAAAGCTGAAATTTCCCGTCGCGGTCGGTAAACATCGTGAACATGTAAAAATCCAGCCACGACTGAATGGGCTCATTGAAAGCGCCTAAAATGCGGGGCCGGTCGCTGTCGCCGCTGCGGCGCACAAGCAGCGCTTCGGCCTCTTCTCGACCATCCTTGCCAAAGTAGGAATGCAGCAGATAGGCCATGGCCCACAGGTGGCGGCCCTCCTCGACATTGACTTGAAACAAATTGCGCAAGTCATATAGCGAGGGCGCGGTTTGGCCGAGCAGGCGCTGCTGCTCTACCGAAGCGGGTTCGGTATCGCCTTGGGTCACGATAAGGCGGCGCAAAACATTGCGATACTCGCCCGGCACTTCCTGCCAGACCGGCTGGCCGGCATGATCGCCAAAGCCGATAGTTCGGCCCGGCGTCGGCGGTTCTAAAAAGATGCCCCAGCGATATTCGGGCATGCGCACATAGCCAAAGTGGGCCCAGCCGTCGGCTTCCACCGAGATGGCGGTGCGCAGGTAGATGTCGTCTTCTTGAAAATCCGCGGGACCCATCTGGCGCCACCAATTCAGATAATTCGGCAGCCAATTTTCCAGGGCCCGCTGCAAGCGCTTGTCGGATGACAAGCTGACGTTGTTGGGGATTTTCTCAAACTGCTCGATCGACATGGCACTAGCCTCCGGCTTTACCGCCTAGGTTCTATTCCAGTCAAATACAGGTCGCTCTGCCTTGCCATAGCTAGTCAGCGAACCGCGTGGACCGGTGGCGTTTGTTCGAATGAAAATCCAGTTTTGCCAGGCCGACAGCCGTCCGAAGATGCGCTGCTGCATGCCCTCGCGGCCGGGAAAACGCAGATTTTGCTCAAGACCCGTCAGCGCATCCGGTGACAGGCTCAGTCGTTCCTCGATAGCGACGCGAAGCGTGTCGGCAAAATCGATCTCATCGGCCAAAACCGTACACAAACCAAAGCGATCCGCGTCCTTTGCGGACATCGGACCGGCATGCGAAAGCAGGGCGGCGGTGGCATCTTCGCGTCCGCAGAATCGCGCCCAAAGGCGGCTTTGTCCGCCGTACATCGGCAAGGCTGTAGCGTTTAGCGGGCCCAGGCCGAGCTTGACTTCGCGATGCTCAAGAATGTACGAGCGGTCGGCGCTGAGCAAAAGTTCCAGCAAACTGCCGGCAAAGCAGCTTTGCTCATCGACGACTGCAAACAGCGAACGCGCCGTCTGATCCAGGCGTCGCAGCACTCGGGCCATATGCAGCAGCACTTCGCGTGGCAGCCGATGCGCCTGCAACTTGAAGAGCACTTCATCACTATTTGCCACAAGCGCCATATCGCCGCGCGTTTGCAAAAGGACAAGCCCTAAAGTGGGTTCATGAAAGCGCAGCCGCAACAGCGCGTCGTCTAGTTCGCGAAACGCGCGCAGCGCCCACAGCTCACCCGAGAGTGCCAGGGCGGTCAGTTCGCCTAGGCTGCCATCCAGCTTGCGCGTCGGACCATGCAAGGTCAGCGTCGCCAGCCGCCGCGCCCTATCCACCTGCAAGTCGACGTAGCGATAGCGCACGCTGCCGGGGCTTATCGTCGGGGAAAGCGGCTCTAGCGGCACTGCCACCAATTCTTCAGCGGGCAAGCTGCCCTGTGCAAGGGCCTTGGCCGACGAATCGGCAAGCGCTTGGGCCCGCGCCTGCACTTTTTCGGCGAAGCGGCTGCGCGGCGCTACTTCATCGACAAGTCCCCACTCGACGGCGCGCGGGCCGCGAATGCCTTCGGCCAGGGTGGCGAACACATCGGCGCGGTCGCGTCGCACTTTGCGCTTATCCGTAAGCCGGGTCAGTCCTCCGGTTCCCGGCAAAACGCCAAGCAGCGGCACTTCGGGCAGCGATACCGCGCTGCTGCCATCGTCGATTAGAAGGATCTCGTCGCAGGCCATGGCCAGTTCGTAGCCGCCGCCGGCGCAGGCGCCATTGACGGCGGCCAGATAGCGCTGATCGCTGTTTTGGCAGGCGTCTTCAATGCTAAGACGCGTTTCATTCGTGAATTTACAAAAATTCACCTTGAAGCCATGGCTGGATTGGCCAAGCATTTGAATATTGGCGCCTGCGCAAAAGACTCGTTCGCGGGCGCTAGAAATGACGACGCAACGCACTTCGGGATGCTCAAAGCGCAAGCGCTGCACGGCATCGCAAAGCTCGATGTCGACGCCCAAGTCATAGGAATTCAGC
Source organism: uncultured Myxococcales bacterium (assembly GCA_964460115.1). Classification (GTDB taxonomy): domain Bacteria; phylum Myxococcota_A; class Polyangia; order Palsa-1104; family JAEUJZ01; genus JAEUJZ01. Next base: position 72,210 of record CAYWPR010000008.1, on the reverse strand, counting down.
TTGAGCGTATAGCCCGGCACAAGCGGCTCGGCTTCGCGCACCGCCAGGTTTAGCCGCGCGATCGGTCCCGACACCGAAAGCTGAAGATGGCGATATTTTGACGGGTGCGTTTCAAAACTTAGCGGAACGGCGGCGGCCGTTTGATTGTTTGCGGCAGCGTCCCCAGGGGAGCCCTTCACAAAAGGGGCGGGCCCATTTTCAGCTTGCATGGCCGCGCTATAGCGCGCCGCCGCGAAAAACTCAAGCCGCCGCGCCATTTGGCTTTGATCTCGTCGTCGGCTGGTGACGTAGACGGCGGACCGTCCGGCCTGATACACTAAGACGCCCTTTATTTTGTCCCCGCTGCACCGAGGAGAGTCACTGTGGCTGAGCAACCGCCTACAAAGAGACCCGGAAAACCGAACGAGCTGTCTAGCGTCAGCGATGTAGGTTGGCTGAACGATCTGGGTGAAGACTTTGACAGCGTTTATAGCGATACGGTCGAACCGGCCAGCGCCGCGGCAGAGGATTTCTTTTCGCCGGACATTTCAATGATGCCTTCGGCGCAAAGTCCGTCTGCGGTCGCTTCGTTGCCGAAAATCGATCCGTCATCTAGTGAGCCAGTGGCGACCCAAAGCGTCTCGGCGATTTCTTCTGCCGCGGTCTTGGCCGACGAGCGTCCGGTTTCTGCGCCGATTGGAAACACGCCAATCGGCACCGCGCCGGCAATTGGCAGTGGGCCCGTCCCTGTACCATCCAGCGTCGCGTCCAGTGGCATTGGCAGCGGGCCCATGCAAGTACCGGTCAGTGGACCCGTTCACACGTCCTCGACCTCCGCGCCCGTCCCGGATTTTTCGGCGCAAAAAGAAGCATTTCGCGAACAGTCGCAGCGGTTGGCGCTAAGCCGCGCCTGGCCGGCGCTGGCTACATTGATCAGCACCACGCTAGATACAGCCCCCTGGGCGGCGGCCCAAAGCGAAGCCCGCGCGGTTTTGCTCGCGGACTTGGCGCGTATTTATCGCGATCGCATTCGCGATTTCAACGCTGCCGAAACCCAGTTTATGCGGCTGCGTGAAATTGCCCCGGGGCATCGCGAAGCGCTGGATTTTTTGGCCCATCGCTATCGCGAGCGGCAGGATTGGCGCGCCCTTTTTGACCTGCGCATTGCCGCCATCGAAGCGACCTGGGATCCACAGCAGCGTTTGGAATGGACCCGCGAAGCGGCCAACCTGGCGACCGAGCACTTGCATTCGTCCGACCTGGCCATTGCCGCTTGGGAATTGCTGTTCCGTCTCGGGGATGCCGTAGATGCCGCGGCCAGCGCCTTGTCTGAGGCCTACCGCGGCGCTCGCAAATGGGATCGCCTGGCCAATTTTTTGACCAAGCGCGCCGCCTTGCTGGAAGGCACCGCGCAAATCGTCGTCCTGCGCGAATTGGCCGAAGTCTATTTGTCCGGGCTGAACGCGCACGAACAGGCGGCTGAAGTTTTGGATCGCATTTTGGCGCTGCGTCCAAACGATCCAATCGCGCGTCTGGCCAAAGCGCGGGTTTTGGCGCGGCGCCAGGACTGGTCGGGTTTTGCGCAAATCGGAATCAAAGCGCTCGACGGGGCGGATCAGACCATTCAGCTTGATGTGCGGCGGCTCATCGCCGATGCCCTGCGCGGCGTCGGCGAGCTCGAACGGGCGGCGGCCCTTTACGATTTGATCCTCAAGGACGCGCCCAAAGAGTCCGAAGCCTGGAAGGGCAAAGAAGAATACCTCGTCGGCCATAATAAATTGGTCGAGCTCGTGGATTTTTTGTCGCAACGCGCCGAACTGGCCGAGCGAGATGGCGAGCGAATGGCATTTTTGGAGCGGGCGGCGCTGATCGCGGAACGCCAGCTTCAGGATGTGCGGCTGGCCATTTCTTTGCAGGAACGCCGCACTGCGCTAGGCGCATCGCGGGCGGACGCCCTGGCTGCGCTTGTCGGGCTTTATGCCGAGGCCCAAGACAACGAAGGTTTGCGCAGCGCGCTAGAACGGCAATTGGCTTTGACCGGCAGTCCGCAGATCCGCATCGAGCTTTTGCGCCGTTTGGGGGCCCACTGCGCCCACCGTCTTAACGACGGCGTCCGCGCCGAGGCTTGCTGGCTACAGATCTTGTCGGCGGTGCCCGATGATCGCGAGGTGCGTGAGGAACTGACCGCCCTATACCGCAAACGCGGAGATTTTGAGGCGGTGGATCGCGCCTTGACCTCGCAAGCTTGGCGGCCGGTCGATGATTTCGGCCTGCTTTTTATCTGGCGGGCCGCTGCTGCCAACATTCAGGAAAATATTGCTGACTCAGAGCGGGCGATTGCCGCCTGGCGCCGCGTGCTCGATCTGGCGCCAAGGGATGGCACGGCGCTGCAAGCGCTGATTCCGCACTATCGTCAGCTTGGCAAACGGCGCGAACTTATTGCTGCATTGGAAGCGGCTTTGCCCGCCGCGATAAGTCCCGAGCAGCGCATTGAATCGGGGCTGGAGATTGCGCAGCTTTGGGGGGCCGAGGGCGATCGCATCGCCGCCATCGCCGCTTTGGAACGCGTACTGTGCTGGTCGCCGACCTGTGAGCCGGCGCTTCAGGCTTTGGGGCAGTTGCGCATTGATGAGCCCGGGGGAATGCGCGGCGTAATCGACGTGGCGCTGTCGGTCCTTGGCCAGGACGCGTCCGAAGCCGTGCAAAACCGCATTCTTGAGCTAGTCGATAGCAGCGATGCACTCGGTCGCTTTTTTGCGCTACGACGCCTGCTGCACAGGACCGGCCCAGCGCCTATGCTGATTGCGCAGCTTGGCCAAGCTGCAGTCCAGGCCGGCGCCTTTGACGAGCTTGCCGCGGTTTATAGCGATTTGGCCGCTTCAGCCAGCGATTCAGAAGTGCGCATTGCCCATTTACGCGAGCTGGCTCGCCTTTATGAAGAAAAGCTGCACGATCCAGTGCGCGCCTTTTTGACGCTAAGTGCCGCGCGCCAGGCGCAGGTGACCGATCTAGGCGAAATCGAGCCGCTGCTCAAGCTGGCCGAAATCACCGGGCGTTTCGAGGATGCTCTGGCTTTGCTGGAAATCGCTGCATCGGCTGCGGCCCCGCTGGAATTGCGCCGCGCCGCCATTTCGCGTCGGCTTAACCTCTGCGAGACCCGCCTCAATAGCGCCGAGCGGGCATTTCACGAAGCGGTTCGGCTTTTGCGCATTGAGCCTCACGACCGGTCGGCGCTGGAAGAAGTTCGCCGCTTGGCGGCGGCCGCCAAACTTTGGCGTTCTTTGGATGCGCTTTATGCCGAGCTGTGGGACCGCGCCGAATCTTTGGCCGAGCGCATCGCCATTGCCCGCGCCCGCCATGCGCTTGCCGTCGACGAATTGCACGATCCGCTGGCAGCGCTGGATCAACTTTTGGTGCTCTATAGGCTGGATCCGCTGCAGCCCGGCCTGGAAGATCAATTGCTTGGCGAGGCCGAGCGCCAAAGCGCCTGGCGCCGCGTTCTGCCGGTAATCGAAGCGCGCGTCCGCGCTTTTGGCGGCACAGCGGAAGAGCTGCGTCGCATCGCGCGCCTGCATGAAGAGCGCTGCCAGGATCGGGCCCGCGCCTTCGACCTGTATTCCGAGGCCATGGTGCTGGCCCCCGATTCCATCGAAGTGGAAGCACGTCTAGAAGCGCTGTCCGCGCCGGCTCTGGGCCCGACTTTGGCCGCCATTTTGCGTGCTTCCGCCGCCCGCGCCGCGGATCCGGCACGCATGCTGGCCCTTTTCGAACAGGTGGCAGAGCTATACGGCGTTTTGGGCCGCGCCGACCTGGCGCTTGATGTGCATCAGCGAATCATTCAGCTACAGCCGACGACCATCCATTCGTTGCGCGTGGTCATCGTTTCTCGCCGCGAGCGCGGCTTGTTTCGCGAACTGCGCGACGCCCTGGTCCAGCTACTAGAAGCGGCGCCGGATGCGCCTGTCGCCGACCGATTGGCCACGGAACTGGAAATTGCCCGTCTTTCTTCTGAAAAACTCGATGACCCCGAGACGGCGCTGACTACTTATGCGCGCATTCTAAACGCCGATCCGCAAAACACCGACGCACTTTTGGGTGTCCATTCGCTGACCGCCGGAAGCATTCCACCGGCGCTGGAACTGCGGCGCTTGCATATAGAATTGCAACGCGCTACCGGTCCGGCTCGCGTCGAGCTGCAGTTGGCCTGTGCGCGGCTGCAAAAAGACGAGCTCGATGATGTAGAGGGCGCTTTGAACACTCTGCGCGGGCTGGTGGCGGAGTCGGGCGCAGACGGTCCCGGATTTGAGCCGCTGGTTGCGCTTTTAACGGCCCAGGGCGCCTTTGGCGAACTGGTCGAGCTTTATGAAGCCCGAGCGGCAGCACCATCTTGCGCCAGCACTAAAGACGAATACTTAGAACGGGCCGTGGCCCTGGCCGAGGAACATGCCAAGGTCGTCGGCGATGTGCGTCGCGAGCGGCTGTATCGCCAACTGCTTTTGCTACGCCCGAGCGATGAAGATCTTCGCTGGCGGCTCTTGCGCCTGCTGCGCGACGGCGAGCGCTACGCCGAGCTGGCCGACGAACTCGATCGCGTCATCACCCTGCCGGGCCATGACGACACTGCCGAGCAGACGCATCGATTTTTGGAAAACGAATTGATACGTGTCCTGGAACACCGGCTAAACCGGGTCGCGGATGCCGAAGCGCTTTTGACCGCGCAGATTCAGCGCTGGCCGCAGGATTCGGGGCCGCTACTCGGGCTGGCGTCGCTCAAGTTGCGCAAAGGCGATCTAGCCGGCTACACGGCGCTGCGCGAGCGTCATGCCAAGTTGTTGCCGCCGCCGCTCGGGGCGCTGGTTTTGTGCCATCTGGCCGAGGCTTGCGACGATCAGGGCGGCTCGGCAGAACAGATTCTAAGCTACTACCGCGCCGCACGCGGCCTGGATGCCGAATGCCGCCCGGCGGTCGAAGGAATGAAGGCGCTTGGCCGGCGTATCAAAGGCTGGCGCAGTGCGGCGGCGCTGCTACCGGATGGCGATGAGCGCGAGCTTGGCTTCGAAGGCCGGGCCACTCGGCTGCGGCAAAAAGGCGAAGCGGCCGAGGCGGATGCTCGGCAGGCGATCGGCTGGTTTGAACGTGCCGTTGCCATACGTCCCGATGACTACACCGCCTGGGATGCATTGGCGCAGGCGCAAACGCGGCTTGGCGATTCGACAAGCGCGCTGGCCGCGCGGCAATCGGCCTTGTCGGCTTTTGCGCGGGTGACACCGCCCGGACCGCAAACCGTCAACGCCCACGCCGCACGCATCGAAGCCTTGGCGCAAGCGATGCAAGAGGTTGGAGATAGCGCCGCTTCTGATCGATTGTTTGAGCGTGCGCACGCGCTTGCCCCGACCTTGCCCAAAGCGGCTCTATCGGTGGCGAAAAAGCGCCACGCCGAAGGCAAGCTGGCGGCCGCTTATGCGCTGTACGATCGGGTGCTGCATGGTGCCGTCGAGCTGTCGCAAGCTGACAAACTGCAGGCTACTTATCAGCGGGGGCTTTTGGCCGCGCAAAAAGGCAAAACCGAACAGGCCGTGGCTGATTTGCGACAGGGCCTTAGCATCGATCCTCTGCATCCGGGGCTTTTGTACGCGCTGGCCGATGTGCTAGCCCAGATCGGTCGGCCAGTCGCCGCGGCGCAGCATTATGAGCAGGCCTTGCTGGTCACGGCGCAGCCGGAATCGCGGGGATTTCTGTACGCGCGGCTGGCGCGGCTGTGGGACGATCGGCTAAAGCAGCCTGAAGAAGCCGGTGTTTGTTACGACCTGGCGGTTCGTGCCGGCGTGGAAGACATCGAGTTGATGATGCGCGCGCTCAGCTACTACCGCCGCAGCGGCCAGCACGAGCGTGCAGCGGCGATCATTGATGAGCTTTTGCGTCGCACCACTTTAGCGGCCGACCTGGCGGTGCTGTGGACCGAGCGGGCGCATTTGGCGCTTTTGCGCGACGAAGCCCAAGCCATGGAAGCCTTCGACATGGCGCTTTCCTACGATCCGACGCACCAGCCGGCGCTGGATGGGCTGTTGCGGCTGCTTGAAAAGCGGGGCGAGTGGCAGCAGGTCATGGATATTTTGGAATCGCGAGCCGACTCGAGCGCGCCGCGCGATAAGGCTCGGGCGCTGCGCCATCTGGCGCGCATCGCCGAATCGCAACTTGGCGATACAAAACGCGCCGAAGGATATCTGCGAACCGTCATTACGCTGGATCCAGAGCGCGACGATTATCAGCACCTTATGACGCTAATTGGCGATGCGCCAGAAGCGCAAAAGACGCGCCAGGAACTAATTGCCAGCCTGGTGGCGCTGGGTGAGCCGTGCATGCCTTGGCTTATCGACAGCGGACAACGTATGGTGGCCGCCGGACATCGGCGCTATGCCTGGGTGCTCTTGTCGCCGCTTTTGAGCGTGGTCTATAACGACCAGGGGCTGAAGGCGACGGTGCTTGGTTTGCGCAAGGAATTCGAAAAAGCCGAACTACCCGCTGTGGTCAATGCCGACAGCCATCGCCAGGTTTTGGCGGCGCCGCTTTCCCGTGGGCTGTTTGAAGTTCTGGGGCGTATCGATCAGGCGGCGATTTTGCCGCGCCATGGGGCGGAAGCGCTGGGTAGCGGCCGAACGACTCGGCTCGATCAAAAAACGGCCGTCGGCAAGTCGTTTGCGGCCATGGCCGATCGGCTGGGGCTGGAGCAGGCGCAACTGACACGAGTCGACGAATTGTCCGAAGCCTTTCGCTTGCTGGGCGATGAATTTCCGCACGCAGCAGTGCGCAGCGATGTGCTTTTGACCCTTTCGCCCAGCGAATTTCAGTCTCTGTTTGCGCTGGTGCTAGAGCTGTCGCGGCCCGGAATGCGCTTGTTCATGGTGGATGGGGCGGCGGATTGGCGGCGATTGGCGGCGGTTTTGCTGGCTGCGGCCGGGCGGACTTCGGAAATCGGGCTGACCGATGCGGAACGCGACCTTAGCAACCGAGTCGTGGCGCTTTTGGGGCAAGAAGGCTGCCGCGCGCTGACTGCGGCCCTGAAGCTTTTGCCGGGCGATGCCGATGCGGTGGCCAAACGGCTACACGACGCGGTGTATGAAACGGCGTGGCGCATTGCGCTTTTGGTTTCGGGCGACCTGCGGCAAGCGGCGCGTTTGCAAACGCGTCTGGATGAGACCCTGCCCAAGATGCCAAGCGCCGGAAAACTGGAAGACCTGAGCGAGTTTTTCGCCGCCGCCGCGCCGCTGCGAAACCTGGTGGCCTTTGCTTTGTCTCCGACCTGTGCCGCGCTATTTGACGAGACTTCGTCGCCGAAAAGCTAAAAAGGGCTGGTGCGCCGGGTTTTGCTTGGATCGGTTCGAAAGTCTCGGCTTAGCTGCCAATTAGATTGCGTCGAGCATGCACGGCGGCGCCTTGCAATGCCGTGCGATCATTCAAAATGACGCGCACCGGAATGCGCGGCAGCAGCCAAGACATTTTGGATTTGCGCGTGAAACGCTGCATGAAGCGGGGCGTAAGCAGCTTTTGACAGATCTTGGGCGGAATTCCGCCGCCTAGATAAACGCCGCCCACCGCCAGAAATTTGAGGGCCATATTGGCGGCTTCGGCTGCCAATAGCTCGACAAACAAATCAAGGGCGGCCACGCAAACTGGGTCGCGGTTGGCAAGCGCCGCGGCCCCAATGACGGCGGCCCGATCTTGGGCTGCAAATTCGGCATCTAGCCAGGCTGGGGCGGGTTGCAAGGAGCGCTCGCGCAGAAAGTCGTAAAGATGTCCAAGGCCCGGACCGGACACAAATGTCTCGTAGGTCACTTCCTGGTCTTGAAGTCGGTGCTGCGCGTAGCGAAGCAGCTCGATTTCCAAATCATTCGTCGGACCAAAATCGGCGTGCCCGCCTTCGGTGGCAATGGCCACGGGGCGGCCTTCTGCATAGGTCAGGCCGGCTTCTCCAAGCCCGGTGCCGGGCGCGACGATGACGACGTTGCCTTGGGGGGCAGGCTGGCCGGCGTTCAGCGTCAAAAGCTCTTCGTCTTTAAGCGTTTCTAGCCCATACGCATTGGCCGCCAGATCGTTCAAAAGCAGCACGCGCTCGATTTGTGTTTGTCGAGAGAGCTCGCTGGCATTGACTTCCCAGGGCAAGTTGGTCAGACGGCAAGTATCGCCGAGCACCGGCCCGGGCAAGCCCAAGCAAGCGATTGCAAAGCGCTGTCCGCTGTAGCGCATAAATTCCTGCACCACATCGGCCAGCCCGGCGAAATTGCGGCTTGGATATACCTGCTGCAAAAGCGCCCGCCCTTGGGCATCGCAAGCCAGAAGCCGACAATTGGTTCCGCCTATATCTCCGGCCAGGATCATGATCTTCTCCTTGTTGCCCCGAGCGGAACCGCTGGTTCTATTCAGGACTTTTTGTGCACGATCCTGACAAAGCTTGGGCCCAAGGTCTATGGCGCGGCCGCGAAAGGCGATTAATTATTCGGGGCGCCGCTTACGATCCATTCGCGAATCATTTCGATTTCTTCGTCGGGCAAAGGAGGGCTGGCGATGGGCATGCGCCTGCCAGTGGTGGGGGTATCGCTGATGATCTTTTCGAAGAAAAAGGAAGCGTCGGGGTCACCAGGAACGACGCGCATTTTGGTCGGAACCTCAAAGGATCTGGCGTTGACCAGGTGGTCGTGCACGGCATTTTTCAGATCCAGTCCGCCAGCCGGAGAGTCGCTGCTGTGACAGCTACTGGAAACGCAACTGCGCGCAATGATGCGCTGCTCAATTTGGCTGAGCGTCGGCGGTTCTTTGCAGGAAGCCGTGGCCAGGGTTGCGGCAAGGCCCAAAACGACAAGACCAATCCCTCGCAATTTTCGATTCCTTTCGAACAGGCAGCTAGCGTGCCTATCGCCCGAGTTCAAACGGTTGTCAAGACCAGATGCTGAACAAGGAGGCTTACTTAAGGGTCTTGAGGATACTTTCTACCCAGGAGAAAGCAATGCCGCGCACTTCGGGAAACTGGGCCGCCAGAAGCGAGAGCAGCGGCAGTACGCCGTAGATGACCACCTGCGAAAAAAAACGCTGATCGAGCGAGAACTTGCCTGGTTCGGTCTTGGCAATGCGCGACAGCGTGCCGTTGCGATTCATTTGAAAAAAGACGACGACGGCCGGTCCGACCGTGCCCAGAATTAGTGTCCACAGCACGAGCATCAGAAAATGCTGCGGCTGAAACGGATACGTAATAATCGCAGCGAGCAGCAAAAGCAGGGCACCGCTAAAGAACAGCAGCATATTGCGCAAAAGCGGAAACAGACGGTGGATGTAGGCGACCACTTGAATGGCGACCAGGTCTTCGCCAAGGCGCAACCACAGCGCGATGTTCGCAGGCAGGGTGTGCTCATAAACTTCGGCGGTCGAATGTTTAGGCGCCACGCCGCTGGCCTCGGGCAGCGTACCGGGCAGTGGCCGCGTGCGCCAGAAGACCTTGAGGATTTGTACAAGCACGCGCGACACCGACATGACGGAAGCGGACTCGGTGGGCGCTGCACCCGCGGTGAAATCTGGCGCCAGAAGTTTTTGCAGCTCGGCAAAAAGCGGGCGCACGGTCGCTGCCTCGGCGGACGGCAGTGTGCCTAGGGCCTTATCGAGATCGAGATGCGAAAGCTGATTTCCGAGCAGCCGCAGGTGTGAATGCTCTGCCACATCGCGGGCGTGCTCGGGCAGATCTTCGAGAAATAGAGAGCCAATGGAGCGGGCCAGGGCTTCGGGAATGCGTTCCAGCGCCGAAACCAGGGGATGGTGCTCGAAAAGCTCGAGAAAGCGGCTAAAGCGCAGCCATAGCCGTAAAAATCCATAGGCGGAATAGCAGACGGACACGCAAAGCAGCGCAAAGATCAGTCGAAAGATGAGGTTTACCGAGTAGCGTTCCAAAGAGATGACATCGGAAAATAGCCCTCCCATGAGGGCGATGGTGGCCAGGGCGGCCGCGGCATATTCGGCCAGGCTCGGGCTGGCCATTTGCTGGGTAATGCGCTCAAGTTGCCGCCGCATTTGCAGTTCGTGTTCGATGTCTTCGATGAAATCGAAGAAAAACACGGCCATTTTTTGCACCAGCCGAATGCGCGCCAGGTTGCAGTAGCCCCAAAGCTGCAGCGCGCTTATCAAAATCAAAAGCGGAGTCAGCGGCGACAGACCAAAGCCGGGATGCGCGGCGCGGCGCATAAAAACCAGATTGTTAAAATCGTGCTGCAGGCCGTTGACCACAGCGACGTAGGTGCGAAATACCAAAAATACGGCGATGACAAACAGCGCCACCGCCAAAAGCAGCATGCCATAGGGCTGCTTGTGCCATTTTCGCCGCAGCCAGCGCCGCAGCCTTTGACCGCGTCGCAGGCAGTGCAAAAGCAGGTCTGCGGAGGTCAGCATAAAGACGATTTGGCAAGCGGCGGCGCACAGCCCGATGGCCAAAACGCGCAGCGTCAGACCTTGGTAGACGCCAATGTGGTTGCTGTGGTCCAAAATGCGCAGCCAGAGCGGCAGCTTGCCGAGCGCCATTCCCGATTCCAATCCACTGTTGCCATCGCGAAGTTGCACAAAGTGCACAGTGGTGAACAAGGGATAGAGAAGGGCCATCGGCAAAAAGATGGCCAGGGCGAAAAACGGCTGACTGGCCGCTTCCCGCGCTGCTCCTGCCGGAGACGCAGGCGTTACGGCATAGCGGCGAAACAGCGGAAATAGCGCCCAGGGAAATCTCAGCTCGGTGTTTGGCGCGGCGTAGTAGCTACGAAAGTAGCAAGCGGCCAGCGCTACGCCGACAACTCCTAGCACGATGAGCAGGGCGTTCAAAGTCCCCTGCTGATAGGGCGCGTAAAGGTGCTGCGCCGGTGCGGTGTGAGGATTTTCAAAAACGTAGCGATGATCTTGATAGTCGGTAATAAAGGCCAAGGGCACGATGGTTTCGATGCCGACGGCGCTGATCCAAATCGGCGGCCGCGGCAGGGGCAGGGTGTTTTCCTCGGTAATCGGCTGCGAATACTCGATAAACAAATCCGAGCGACCAAGCAGCGCCACGGTAGCGTTATAGACCCCTTGATCGCTGTCGCGAGCAAACTGCACGCGGTGGCTATATCCCTGAAACGGGTAGCTCCATTGCTGGTTGCGCGTAAACAGCGGGTAGGTCGAGACCGACAGCATGCCCTTTAAGATCGGCCGCACGTCGGGGTGAGTATAAAGAATGCGATTTTCGAAGGTGAAAAGCACCACGTCAGGACAAAATTTGCGAATTTCTTCTGCCAAAAACAGGGTGTCCTGCTCGTCGGTGAAGATCAGTCCAAGGTAGCGAATTTTTTCGGCCGCGATTGTGGTCAAAAGGGTCGCCAAAGAGCGATCGGTACTGATCACGGTAGACGCCGACAGCGTCGGGATGATGTCGGTGCGCTCGCTGCTTTCGACCATTGGCTTAGGCAGTGCGCGATCGAGGCGCTTGGGCGTATCCGAGTCATGCGGGTCGCCACCTTTGCGGGTCGACATATGATGCTCGGCCCACGCGGCATTGACGCGAGCAACGTGCAGCGGCACTGGAATGGTCAGCCGCGGCGCATGAGGAAAGCGGCAGCGGACGCTTTTGTGTAGCTTTACCGAATGCGCCGCCGCTTCCATGCCGCTTGTGCGTGCTGCGGCCTGCCCAAAGACCGTGCTCGATTCGCTGAGCACCGCGATGTCGTGATCATCGGCACCCATCGTCTCGGTGAGATAGCAGAAGAATTCGGTTTGCAGCGCATCGTCGGGAATCATTGTGGCGTGAAAGCTGACCTGACGATTTTTGCGTCCGTGTCCTTCAAGCAGGCCTTGAATGGCGTTGTCCGTGGCGCGTCCGGACAAAATCGTAAATGGCAAATTGGCGACCAGCGGATGTTCCAGAAGCTGTTCCAGCGAAGCTGCACCGCCGGAAAACGCCGGTCCCAGCAAATTGACTTGGGTGCAATTGCGGCATCTTTCCGCCGGCAATTGGCGGCGCAAAAGCGCCATTTCCTCGGCAGCGCGCAAAAACGCCGGCCGATAAATACCAGCCGTCGGAGACTCGCCGATAAAATAAACCAGAAGCAGGTGTCGCTCGTGGGTGCTGGGATTCTTGGGGCTTACAAACAGGGCGACGCCGGGTAGATGCTCCTGGCAGGCGACTGGGCTTTTGCTCTCGCGCTGTGCAAAGGGCAGGGCATAGCGATCCAAGGTGTAGGACGCTGCCTCCAGCGCCCGCGCAATCGATTCAACCACTCCGTCAAAACCGAGCCGAGGCTCGGGGACGGTGGCCACCAAGAATTCGACATCCGCGTGATCGCGGCTAAGGGCTTCTAAGAGCGGCGTCGGAATTTTTTCCGGCTCGAGGTTTTGCGGGGCCGGCGCGGAACCTGCTTCGCTTGCCGCCGCCTGAGGCATTTCGACGGCTAAAAAATCAGCCAGCAGATAGGTGCCGTTTTCAATGCGGCAACTCGTCGGTACTTCCGACGACTGGGCCCAGGCCGAAGCGGTCCCGAACAGCCCAGCCAGCGCCGCGAGCACCGCCACATAGAAGGGACAGATTGCTTTGTTCATCGACCAAGCAAGAGTCTGTCGCTTCTATCCCGGACGCGTCAATTCCTTCGTAAAAAAGCCGCTGTGGTCGCCTTTGCGAGACAGGACGTTGTAGACGCGCAGCGCCTGCAGCTTGCCTTTTACCTTCATCGGCGGCAGCGCAATCATCTCGACCCGATCCGAGACCGTGGCAATCGTTGTTTCGCTGACGATGATCTCGCCCGGTTTGGCGGCCTGGCACAGGCGTGCTGCGGTATTTACGGCGTCGCCGATGACCGTGTACTGCATGGTGCGCGAGGAACCGATCATGCCGCTGACCACCATGCCGGTATTGATGCCGATGCCAATTTGAATCGGATCGAGGCCCTTTTGGGCGCGGGTGCTATTAAAGTGCTGTAGCGCCGACTGCATCTCGATGGCGCACTGCACAGCCTGCCAGGCGGCGTCTTCCACCGGGACCGGCGCGCCAAACAGGCCGATAAGCTCATCGCCGACATATTTGTCCAGGGTGCCGTTAAAGCGAAACAGCACGTCGACCATGACCTCAAAATATTCGTTGAGCATGGCGACGATTTCAGTCGGTTTGGCCTTCTCGGACATCGGCGTAAAGCCGCGAATGTCGGAAAACAGCATGGTTACTTCGCGCAGCTCGCCGACTTTTTCCAGGTGCAATTGGCCGGAAACCAATTGCTCGACGAGTTTTGGCGACAAAAGGCGCTGAAACTGCGCGCGCGTTTTGGCTTCTTCTTCGATTTTTTTGGCCAGACGGGCATTTTGAATGGCTGCCGCCGCCTGGTTGGCGATCGAGTTGAAAAGCTGCAGATCCTTTTCCGTAAAGGCATTGGCGGCGATCTGCGAATCCAGATGCATGACGCCAAGCAGCTCGATGCCGTGCATAAGCGGCACGCTCATCGTCGAACGAATGCCCTGCATGATGATCGAATGCGAGCCCACAAAGCGCGCATCCATGCTGGCGTCCGACGACAAGACCGCGCGCTTTTGCTGCGTCACTTCGCTGAGGATGGCATTGGACAAAACGATCTGTTCATTGATCTGCTTGGGATTTTTGTGTTTGACGTACTTGGGCTGCAGCGCCCCCGCTTCCATCAGCAAAATGACGCCGCGGTCGGCGGGCAAAAGCTCGAAGGATTTGTCCAGAATCTTGGGCAGAAGCGTTTCCAAATCCAAAATGCCCATGATGGCCTGGCCGAGCTCATGGGCGATGCGTAGCTTTTCGTAGTCGCGCTTCAGCGTATCCAGCGCCAGATCTTTGACCGGCAAAAAACGCTCGGATTTGTCGGCATCGACTTTGTGGCGGATGTGGCTTTCGTTAAAGCCATGGCTTGGCGCAATCGTCACCCGCTGCAGCGATTCCTCGGTGGCCGGACGCTCGCTGTACAAAAGCCGCGTCGAGCCCATGGTGATCTCATCACCATGCTTGAGGGTTTGCTCGTGCACTCGAGTGCTGCCGACGTAGGTCCCGTTTAACGAGCCCAAATCCTTGAGCATAAACGAACCGTCACCTTGCTGAATGACGTGCGCGTGCTCTTTGGAGACGATGCGATCGAGAATCTGCACCGAATTGTCGGGATGCCGGCCAATGGTATTGAACTCGCCAAGTTCGAATTCTTTCCGGATGCCCCCGGTTAGCAAAATCAGCTTGGCCAAGTTACCTACTCTCCGAGAGGCCATTGTAGTTGCAAAGCCCAGCGCTGTCACCAGTGCATGCGGCCTAGCGTCTTGTCACTCGCAAACCGTGCAAATGCGCAGGGCACCTGCCGTGCCCAGTTCAGAGCGAAGCGACATCTTGTAGACATCTGCCAACTGGACGAACGGTTTTTCGCCCGTGCCATTTTTCAAGCCGCCCGCTGGCGGCTCTTTTCAATTTATTAAGTTGGCTTAGGCGCCGGAACTGGCGCTGCCGCGAGCCGCTTTGCGCGCCTGAATCACGCGCGCGATTTTGCTTTCCAGTTCATTAAAATCAAAAGGCTTGTCCACAAAGTCATCGGCGCCGTAAAGCGGCGAGGTCATTTCATTGACCTTCTCTCCGATGGCCGTCAGCATCACGATGCCGATCTCGCTAAGCCGCGGATCGGTGCGCATCTCTCGCGCGACTTCCCAGCCGTTTTTTCCCGGCATCATCACATCTAGGAGCACCAAATCCGGACGCTCCGTACGGGCGACATGTAGGGTCTGCAAGCCATCGGCGGCTTCCAGCACGTGGTAGCCTTTTTTGGCCAGGCGAATGGACAATAGGGTCAGAATTTCGGGATCATCGTCGGCGATGAGTACGCTACCGCGGTTGGCGTTTGGTGCAGAAGGATTAGACGGAGATGTCGACATGATGAAAACGCTAGACTGCGCCGCCTCGCCGGTCAAGCCGAACGATAAGCTACTTATTTGATTCGACAAGCACGTATACTTTGTCGTGAGGGGAAAAGATCATGGCCGTCTACAAGATGAATCTGCGCCGGAAGTTGGCCATCGCGACCTGGAGCGCTCCGCGAGAAGCTAACATCTATGGAAAGTTGACGGTCGATGCAACGCAGGCGCTTGCGTACATCGAGTCATTGCGGGCCCGCACAAGCGCCAAAGTGACCATCACCCACCTAGTCGGCAAAGCCGTGGCCATGGCCCTGGCGCAGGCGCCGACGCTCAACGGCCGAGTGATTCTTGGGCGCTTTGTTCCTTTTGAGAGTGTAGACGTCGCCTTTTTGGTCTCGCTGGAAGAAGGGCAGGATCTGGCCAAAGCCAAAGTCTGCAACGTCGATCAAAAATCGGTGGTGGACATCGCGGCCGAGCTGCGCGAGCGCAGCCAAAAGTTGCGCAAGGGCGGCGATGCTGGCTTTGAAAAAAGCAAAGGAGCAATACGCGCCCTGCCATCCTGGGCGCTGCGTCCAGTCGTGTGGATGACCGGGTTTTTGGCCGGGGGCCTCGGACTAAAGCTTCCCGCGCTCGGCGTTGAGCCCTTTCCCTTTGGATCTTGCATCGTGACGAGCGTTGGCATGTTTGGTCTAGATGAAGGCTATGTACCGCCGACGCCCTTTGCGCGAGTGCCGCTATACATTCTGGTTGGCGCGGTGCGTCGTCAGCCGGCCGTTGAAACCGTTGCCGGACCAAATGGCACCGTGGAAAAAGTCATCTCGGTCCCGCAACTGACCATCACTGCGACCATCGATCACCGCTTTATCGATGGCGCGCAGCTTGGCACGGTGGCCAAAGTGGTACGAAGTATTCTGGAAGATCCCTGGCAGCTTGAACCTTCGGAAGCGCGGCCGCCGCGCGCATAAATAGCGTGTTGCGGCCATTTTGTTCGTTGCGTCCGTATGGATTTGCCATCGTCTGGCTGCTGTTTTTTGAAGCCGGGCTGCGCCTAAGCTGTCGTCCGGATGGGCGCGTGATCCATTCTCCGCTTCCCGCGTACGGCTGCATGGCCGATGACGAGCTCGAACGTCTTTTGGCGGCGCGAAAAAGTCCTGCGCAGACGCTTGATGTTGTGCTGATTGGCGATTCAGTTCTGGGTTCGATCAATAATCGCCCTGGCGAACGGCTGGCCGATGTTCTAAGCAGCTCGCCTTTGGCTCACAGTCTGTCTGCAACGCGGCCGGTTCGGGTTTTTAGCTTGTGCGCCGGTGGCGCCCGTGCCGCCGATGTATACGCAATGGTGCGTCGCTTGCAAAACCGGCTGCAAAGCTCGCCGCGCGGCAACCGCGACCTTTACGTCGTCCTCAGCAGCAATCTGATCTTTTTTTCGCGCCGGCACAGCCAGCCGGAAATGCTGTTTCCATGCTTGCGTGAACCAGCTGATGGAGCGCTAGAACATCGCCTGGCTCGATGGCTGGCGGCTCATGTATATCTGTATCAACAGCGTCGCCGTCTGGCGGAATTTCTGTTTGGCGGTCCGCCGCGGCCGGCGCTGCGCCAAGGTTTGCAAGCGTTTGTAAAAAGGCATAGTCGCGCTGAAACCGCCGCCGAAATTGTTGATTATCGCCAGTACGCCCCGAATTATGACTTCATTCCGCTGCATTCGCCCGAGGCTCGCAACTACCAAAGCACGCAGCAAATGGCGCAGTGGCTGGCTGTGCAGCGGCGTCTTAGCGGCCTACGGGCGCTTGTTATCCTGGCGCCGCACAACCATGTGCGCCTTGGTTCTATTACCGATACGGCGGCCTATCGCGATCTGAGTGCAGCGCTGGCCGATTTGTTTCAAGGCGCGGGCGTGCCGTTTGCCTCTTATGATCGCGATCCGGTTTTTATACCCGAAATGTTTTTGGATCTGGACCATTTGACCGCGGCCGGCAATCGGGCGCTGGCGGCGCGCATCGTTGCCGATTTGGCAAAGCTTGAGGCCGTTCAGAAAACGCCTTGAGCCGAAGCGGAGGCCGCGATTTCGCTCTCTTGCTCGGCCGAAAAGAAGCGGCGCTGCTCGGCCGCTTGCGCGGCAAACCATGCATCTCCGGAGACATAGCGCGCTTTTTGCGCCAGCGCGTATTCTCGACCGGGAGAGTCTTCGCTGTAATTTAGGTCTATCACCAGCTCCGGCGCAAAAGACGGTGGTGGCCAGTTTGGCTGGCGGCTGCGACCGACCGCCCAAATCAGAATGCGCGGAGACGCCGGTTCTTCTGCTGTTCCGTGGCGTGGTGCGGCGTTGCGCGCTTGATACATTTGCGCGCGCGGCAAAACCTGAGCAATGGCCGCGAGGGTTCCACCACCGCCCCAGATCGCCACATTCGTCTGATCGGCCCATGGTCCAAGGAGGGCTTTGGCGCCGGCCGGGTCGGTATAGGTTCCGCGCCAGCGTTTTGCCACTGCATCAAAAAACAGCGTATTTACCGCTGCATCGAGACCGGACTTGGAAAATCCGACTTCTTGCGCCGCCAGATTTTTCAGGGGTGCGGTTACGGCGGCGCAGCGCAGGCCGATACTCGTCAGCGACTTAAGTCCGCCCATCTGCCATTCCGACTCGGTCATGGAAATCGCGACCACGGGCATGCCGCGATCGCGAAAGTACGAAAAATGCTCGACCGGAGTTCGGCTGTGCAAAACCGGATCGCCCAAAACCGCCGCGAAAGGCGTAGACACGTCTGTGCAATGCGCCGGCTGAGCGAAACAGTCCATCGCACGCAGAAAATCCGCCAGGCAGGGCTGATCGGGACAGCTTCCTTCACCTTCGCGGAAAAAAGCCAAAGGCTGATTGGCGCGTACCAAGCGGTACCAAGTCCAGCGCCCGGGCTGCTTTTCTGAGCGCGGCAAAAAAGCACGTTGCTTCGGCTCGGCGGTGGTGAATGCATGTCCGATGAGTAGCTCGGCAAAGTCTGCGATGACGATGGCCAGTTTGAGGATGCTGGCGCCCAGATGCTGCCCCACGGCACAAAGCCTCGCCGCTGCTGCTGCTGCTGTCTCGTCAGAAATGCGCTTGTGCAGCGACAAGATGGGCGGTGGCAAAGGCAATGGCGGTGGCCCAAGCTCGAGCGGATAATCCCAGACGGAAAAGTGCTGGCTGACCCAGCGCAGGAGGTCGGCGCTCGGGGAAGGACGGCGAAAACTATAGATCAATCGCTCGGCCGGGACCGTCGCCAAGACTAGTGCAATCTGCGCCTGGTCAAGCAAGTCATCGCGCAGCTCAAAGCGCGTATTGCGAAAGCGCAGGCGCCGTTTGAGCCAGTCGGCAAATGTCATCGCGTCGCCGCGCCGCTGAAAATGCTGCGGCAACAGGGTCAAAATCCCCCCGACGGTGCGCGAATTATAGCCAGCGACGCCCGCCAGTGCGCCTAGGACAAACAGCCGTTCGCCATCGTTTTCACAATGCATGCCTTCGGCAACCTCCCAGACGTCGCGGGAAAGCGCCGCATAACGTGGCTCGCGCTCGGCGTAGCGTCGATGATACTCCTGTAGCGGCGACAGCTCGGCATGTAGGCGGGGTCGATCGAGAAAGATTCGGCCGATGGCATCGGTGGGGCGCCTTATCCAGATCGGATGGACCTGCGGCGGAAGCTCAAAGGCAAAACCCGCGCCAAGCGCAATGTAGGTGTCTTGCAAACCGCCGCGATGCTTTTCGAAAAGCTCTGCGAAGCCGGCGGCTTCAAGCGCGCGAAAGGCGGCTTCGCCATGGCGCACAAAAAGCGCGGATGGAGAGTCTCCGTGGCGCTGACCTAAATATTCGTCTAAGTCAACGGCGCATACCGGCAGCTTGGCCTGCTTGTAGTAGGCGGCTACACGCGCCAAAAAGCCAGTCTTGCCAGCGCCGCGGTGGCCGATGAGGACGTAAATCAAGGCAGCGTGACGAAGTTTACAGTCCGAACAGCATCTTTTCGGGCTGCTCTAAGCGTTCTTTGACTTTGACCAGAAAAGATACGGCTTCGCGGCCGTCGACGACGCGATGGTCGTACGACAAAGCCACATACATCATCGGGCGGATTTGCACTTCGTCGCCTACCGCGATGGGGCGGCGGACGATGTTGTGCATTCCCAAGATGCCGGTCTGCGGCAGATTGAGCAGCGGCGTGCTCATCATCGAACCGTAGATGCCGCCGTTGCTGATGCTGAAGGTGCCGCCTTGCAAGTCGGGCAGCGTCAATTTGTTTTCTTTGGCTTTCTGGGCCAGTTCGGCGATGCCTTTTTCGATTTCGGCAAAGCCCAGCCGATCGACATCGCGCAATACCGGAACCACCAAACCTTTGCCACCACCGACGGCAATACCGAAATCGTAGTGCTTCTTGTACACGACGGCCAGACCCGATGGATGGGGGCGAACCTCGGCATTTAAGCCGGGAAATTCCAAAAGGGCCCTTGCGCAGGCGACGGCGAAAAAAGACATGAGGCCGAGCTTGATGCCGTGTTTTTTGGTGAACTCGTCTTGGAATTTTTGCCGCAGCGCCATAATGAAGCTCATATCGACTTCATTAAAGGTGGTTAGGATGGCCGCGGTGTGCTGCGCTTCGACCAGGCGTTCGGCGATGCGCCGGCGCAGCGAAGTCATGGGAACGATTTCTTCGCGAGCTGCCGAGGGGCTTTGCACAGCAGCGGACGACTCTGCTGGTGCCGGGCTGGCCGCGGGCTGACTGAAAAGCGCCGCCGCGGGATCTACACCGTGCTCTC
This sequence comes from uncultured Myxococcales bacterium, assembly GCA_964460115.1. GTDB lineage: Bacteria > Myxococcota_A > Polyangia > Palsa-1104 > JAEUJZ01 > JAEUJZ01. Next base: position 52,560 of record CAYWPR010000008.1, on the reverse strand, counting down.
GACGCCACTGCCGCATCGTCGGCGTATTGCCAGCGGTCGGTGGGGCTTTAGGTTCGGCATGCGATGTCTTGGCTTCGGCAGTCGGGGCTTTGGCTTCCGCGGGTGGGGCCTTGGCTTCGGCCGTCGAGGCTTTGGCTTCGGCCGGGGGCCTCGATTTTCCGGCTGGGGAAGCAGCCGCTGCGGGAGCGTTTTCGGCCGTCTGGGCGCTTTTTGGCGCTGGGCTGGGGCTTGACGCCTGATCGGGACTGGCAGTTCCTAGGGCGATGCTGCCGATTGCTGCGCCCACCCGCACCACACTGCCGATGGCGAAGCGCTGCTCGACAAGAGTTCCGCCTTGCGGAGCCGGCAAGGTGACAGTGACTTTGTCGGTCTCAAGCTCCGCAATCGGCTCATCGGTTTTCACGCGATCGCCGGGATTTTTCAGCCACTTGGCGATGGTCGCTTCAGAGATGGACTCTCCGAGGGGTGGGATGACCAGTTCAATACTCTTTTCAGACATCACATACTCTCTTTTTGCGACAAGTTCTGACGAGCGGCCCGGCTTGCGCCTTAGGCCGGCAGCGCGGGCTCTGCGCCCATCGGCGTAAGCACCAAAGTCACCGTCGGCCGAGGGGTTCCATTTGTAGGCTCGTCCGTGGCGCTACTACTGGGACGCGTCACGGTTTGAAAGTCGGCAAAGGCATCGTCCATAAGCGCCTGCTGCTCAAGCACGTGGGCTTTGTGCGAGCCCGTGGCCGGACTGGCACTTTCGACGCGGCTGACCGCGCGAAAATGGCGTCCGCCGGCCAGCGGTTGCAGCCGCGGCACAATGAAGTTCAGCGCGCCCATGTTGGCCGGTTCTTCTTGCACCCAGACTAGTTCGCTTGCCTTGGGAAATGCATCAAGAACGCTTTTCAGCTCGTTTGTGCGCAAGGGATAAAGCTGCTCGATGCGCACTAAAGCCGTGCGATTATCGCCGCGTTTGCGTCGCTGCTCGTATAGATCGTAGTAGACCTTGCCGGTGCACAGCATGACGCGGTTGACAAGCGCGCCATCGACTTGCTTGTCACCGAGCACGCAGCGAAAACCGCCGCTTGATAAATCGCCCAGAGACGAGGTTGCCAAGGGATGTCGCAGCAGACTTTTGGGCGACATGATCACAAGCGGTTTGCGCCACGGCCGTACGACTTGGCGGCGCAACAAGTGAAAGTACTGCGCCGGGGTCGTGGGGTAGACAACCTGCATGTTGTCCTCGGCACAAAGCTGCAGAAAACGCTCAAAGCGAGCGCTCGAGTGCTCGGGGCCCTGGCCCTCATAGCCGTGCGGCAAAAGCAGCACGAGTCCAGACAAGCGGCGCCACTTGTCTTCGGCCGAGCTAATGAACTGATCGAGGATGACTTGCGCACCGTTGACGAAATCGCCAAATTGCGCCTCCCAGATCACCAGGCCGTCGGGGTAATCCAAGCTGTAACCGTACTCGAATCCGAGCACGGCGGCCTCGCTGAGGCTACTGTCGTAGATGCGAATCTGTCCCTGCTCGCTCGCGGGGTCGGCCAGATGCTGCAGCGGCATGTACTTTTCGCCGGTGACGCGATCATGAAGCACGGCGTGGCGATGGCTAAAGGTGCCGCGGCACGAGTCTTGACCGGAACAGCGCACCAAAACTTTGTCTAGGAGCAGCGAGCCGAAGGCCAAAGTTTCGGCCATGCCCCAGTCGATGGGCGCTTCGTCGCGGCCCATGGCGGCGCGCTGCTGCAGCAGGCGTTCGATTTTGGCGTGTGGCGTAAATTGTTTGGGCAGCGTGGTGATGCGGCGGGCGATTTCTTGCAGGAGCTCGGTCGAAACTGCGGTATCGACATCGGGTACGCTGGCGTCGGGACCGCCTTTGTAGCCTTTCCACACGCCGGTCATCCACTCGACGCGGGGACGGGCGCTTTGGCTGCGCGCCACGCGGAGCTCGTCTTCCAGTTGCGCGTGCTTTTTGGCGATAAGCGCTTCGATTTCGGTTTGGGTGACTACGCCGCGCTCGATCAAGCTTTGCGAGTAGAGCTGACGCTCTGACGGCAACTGATCGATCTTCTGATACATAAGCGGCTGCGTGAAGCTTGGCTCGTCGGATTCGTTGTGCCCGTAGCGTCGAAAGCACACCATATCGATGATGACGTCGGTGTGAAAGGCGTAGCGGTAGGCCATGGCCAATTCGGCGGCGAAGATCACTTGTTCGGGTTCACCGCCGTTGACATGCAGGATGGGCACCTCCAGCATCTTGGCAATGTCGGTGCAATAGCGGGTCGAGCGAGAATCGAAAGGATTTGTCGTAAACCCTATCTGATTGTTGATGACGATGTGGACGGTTCCGCCGGTGCGATAGCCTTCCAGCTCGGAAAGGTTCAGCGTCTCGGCGACAAGGCCCTGCCCGGCAAATGCCGCATCGCCGTGCACAAGCACGCCGAGCACACGCAGCCGCTCGGTATCGTCACGACGGCGCTGTTTGCCGCGAACTCGGCCGATGACCACGGGATCGACCGCCTCAAGATGGCTGGGATTGAAGGTCAGAGACAGATGCATCTTGTGACCGTTCGACGCAACGATGTCGGTCGAATAGCCCATGTGGTACTTCACATCGCCGGACCCCATCACCGATAGCGGATCCAGATCGTCAAATTCCGCGAAAATCATGCGCGGACTTTTGCCCATCAGATTGGCCAACACGTTTAGTCGGCCGCGGTGCGCCATGCCGATGACCACGTCGTCGATGCCGTAGCCGCTGGCGAACTCAAACAGGAAGTCGAGCAGCGGAATCAGGGCCTTGGCCCCCTCTAAAGAGAAGCGCTTGGCGCTGACGTATTTGGTGTGCAGAAACTGCTCAAGCACTTCGGCGTCGATCAGCCGATCGATGATGCGCATCTGCGCGTCTTTGCGCTCGGAAAATGGATTGTGCAGGCGCTCGATGCGTTCGCACAGAAAGCGGCGCTTGATGGGATCGGTGATGTGCATAAACTCGATGCCCATAAAGCCGCTGTAGCTGCGGCGCAGACCCGCCAGAAGGTTGCGTACCGACAGCGGCTTATCCGGGGGACTGCCGTACCAAACATCCGCGGGGGCGGGTAGATCCAGGTCCGCCTCGGTCAATCCGTGCGCACTCGGCGAAAGATCGGGAAATTGCAGGGGCGCGGTCTGCCGCAGCGGATCGAGATCCGCCGCCACGTGCCCATAAGTACGATAGGCGTTGACCAGGCTGCGCACCGCCGGCTTTAGCTCGCAAAAATGTCGATGGGCGTCGGCTGGCGGAAGCTGCACAGGCAAGCGGGGCTCGCTTGTTAGGCTTCTGGCTTCCGCCGGGCCAGTGCGCGCTGGCATGTTGCCGCTGCGAAACAGCGATGCAAAAGATGTATCTACGCTGTTTGGTTCGGCAAGGTAACGCGCTTCGAGTTCTTCAAGATAAGCCAAGTTGGCGCCAAGATTGGCCAAGAGCAACGCGTCGGACGGTTCGTGGTTCATGACTGAGCTATTTTTACCCGCTAGTACGTAGCGATGGTTGCAGCATAACGCCACTGCCGCTGACAGGCTACAGGGTGCATTGAAAAAGCTTGCCTATTTCATATTTTCGACGATGTCTAGGGCACGGGTTTTGCGCTGCTCGTGATGCCAAAGTACATCGTCGGTAATCGCGACATGATGGTGTAAAAGAGGCAGGTAATCGAGCGCCAGTGCGTCGCCGCAAGAAGGCAGCAAAAAGACGCCGTTTAGCTCGGCAAGCTGCGTCAGCGCCTGCACGGTGCGGCGCGGAATATGGCACTCGCTGTGCGTAAGAATGTGTAGCACCGGCGGCGGCGCCAACGGCTTAGACTGCAGTTCAAGCAAGAGCTCTTGAAAAACTCGGCCGTAATTGCGACCGCGAAGGGCGTGATAGCTCAGCAAATAGGGCAGCACCGCGCTCAGCTTGGCTTGCGCGGGCACGGGCTCGTGCAGCCGACCGTCAAAAAAGCGAATCGACACCGCGGCGCCGAGCAGCCGCAGTTTTTTGAAAAAGGCAATGGCCAGGCCGCGAGCAAAGACCTGGCGCCGTCCACACATCGAGGCCGAGCCATCGATCAAGATGCAATGCTCGGCGCGGCCCGGTTCGAAATGCTGCTCGCGGCCATAGTAGAGCAGTTCATTTTCAAAATGGCGCAGAGCAAAAAGATCCTCGTCGTGACACAGTTCGCCAAGCAGCACATTATCAAGCGAGCCGCGGCGGATAAGCGTCGCATAGCCTCCGACGGGGTACTGCTTGCTGTGGGGACTCGGCCGAGTTTCCAAAATCGCCGGTAAGAGCTCCATTGAAAAGTGCACGACGTCGCGTACATCAGGCGCATCGAAGACGCCGATGAGCTCCACCAAGTCGGCCCAATCTTCAAGACCCGCAAGCTCTTCCAGCGCGGCAGAATCTCGCGCCGCGCTGCTCGGCTGCCAAGCTGGAGCGAATGACTGGTTTTTGGCGGAGCCGTCGGCCGAAAGCAAACGTAGCAAGTTGACGTCGATGAGCTCGATCGCCGAAAGCAAATGAAGTTGCGACTTTGGGTCTACTAAGAAACGCAAAAACTCCACTGCAAAGCTCGGCGCGGCGCCGCTGTAGGGGGCGCTATACAGATTCGGATCGAGGGGCAGTTCGCAAACCGGTACCGCCCTATCGAGATGCGCGGCGGCGCTATCGTGATAGCGCGTCGTCAAGCGGCTGAGCAAGCGGGCAAGGAGCACGGCAATAAGCTCGTCGTGCAGGCGCAGTCCGGCGATGCTGCACACCACCGGACTGTCGGCCATGTGCGAAAGAAGCGAGGCATAGGACTTGGCCAGCTCGGGAAATGGTGCGGCACCGGTGGGGATTCGCAGTTGCAGCGCTTGCCGCGGCGTGACCAAAAGCCAGCCGATGTCGAAAATGATCGACAAGGGCAGGGCAACGCCCAGCTTGCCAAGCCGATTGAACCAACCCGCCGCAGTCAGCAAAGACTGCGGCCGAGGAACGTTGATCAAGCAGAGGGATTGGGTCGCGATCTGCGCGAAGACGGGATCGTGCGGAGGGTTTCGCGAGGAAGGGCTACGCAGGAAACGGCCTACTCTTTGCCTTTGCCGCCGCTGCCGCCCTTGCCGCCGCCGCCCTTGTCGCCTTTGGTGGCTTCTTCGGGAACTAGACCCGCGGGCACATCGACGTTGACGCTGGTTTTGTAGGTCTCGGGTTTTGCGGGCTTAGGCGGGGGAACTTCGCCGCCTTTTTCGCCTTCGCCGCCCTTTTCGCCACCACCACCGGCTTTTTCGCCACCGGCTTTTTCAGCGCCGCCGGCTTTTTCGCCGCCGCCCTTGCCGCCTTTGCCGGCGCCCACGGTTTCTGTCTTGGGCCCTTTTTTGTCCGTGACCGTGATATTGGATCCGGTGGGCAGACCGCTGACGCTGATGTCCACTTTGACCGTCGGGGGTTCCTTCTTCTTTTCAGGCGGCTTGGTTTCCCAGACCAGGCCCAAAGCCACAAGCACCGTATGGCTGGGGCTGGCATTGTTCAGACCCAGACCGTAGGCCGCCGAAAAGTAGGTGGAATTGGCTTTGGCGCGTCGCAATCCGATCGTCCAAAACAGCGGCGATTGAGAGGATTGCTCGGTGCCCACGGCAAACGAGCCAAGTAGCTCGGTGGTGATATAAAAACCCTGATCCGGCGAAAGCAATCCCGACGCGGCGATGGCCCACAGGATGTGATTGCCAAGGCCAAGCTGCCGCGTTTCGCAGTTTGGACCCAGGTTCGGGTTCTCACCCATCATCATTTGAATTTGGTTGAGATCGCTATTGTCGCAGGGCCGCTTGGTGCCGGCAATGACCGCGCCCAGGTTGGCCGCGATGTGCAGGCGCTTGTCCAAAAGCTTCGGCATATCGATAATCAGCCGCGGATAGCCGCTGATCGTTCCAGCGCCAAACGAGGAATTGTCGCTGGCCGTCTGAAATCCGATGCCGACCGAAAACGCGATCTGCGGCGCCTTGTCGGGCAGGTGAAAGTTCACCTTGCCGAGCAGACGCAGATCGCCAATGGCCGTTCGATTCAGGTTCAGCCCCGAGCCGTCCTGATACAGCACGAAGGGCATGGCCAGGCCAAGCTCTACCCAATTGGCGATCGACAAGAGCGCGGCGGTATGCAGCGTGAATCGGTTCTCGATCGGCGCATCATTTATCCCCTTGCCCAAGGGATCGCGGCCGTAAACGCCAGTGGCGCGCAGATGCAGCCCAAAATCGCCAATCTGGCTATGCTCGACGAAAAAGCCGTCCTTCCAGCTATTGGCCGGAAAAAGCGGCAGCGCCTGTCGCGAATCGATGAGACCCGCGTTGCTGGTGACCCCGGGCATCCCGGTGTTAGGGGTCTGCGCGTGCGCGCTACTTAGGTGTAGACACATGCCACCAATCAGGCCGCCGACAAGGCTAACCATTCGCAGGTGGGCCGAGTGTTTCGATATGTACATGCTTGTCGCGACTCGCTCGCGAGTTCCGGTATCTAGCGGCGACATTCCTTGAAATTTCTTCATGCGTACTAGAAACCAGTTTCGTAACCGTGAATTAGACGATGCCATGCAGCATCTGGCCTCCGCACCTATGAGGGTAAAGGGTCAGCGGTGGTTCGGTCAACAACTACAAAAACGTCGCCGCCTCAGAATCCTATCGAGTTTTCGCCTTGTTATACATTGGGTCTTATGGATGAGGGGCGGGTGCGGGCGCCGGGCCCGCCTTCTGGGTCTCGGTAGCGTTTTCCGGCGTCGGGGTCGGGGCTGCGACGGGTTTTGATGTCGCTGGTGCAGCGGCTGGAGCATTTGGCGGCGGACTCGTTGATGCGCCGGCCACGACGATTTCTTTCAGAATGCGATCTGCATGATAGATGACATGCAGCGCCTCAAGCAGTCCGGCGGTATGTAGCGAGACACAGCGGTTCAGCGCTTCATCGAAGTGGTAAGCGCCGCCAAGCGAGTGCAAATTGCCGTCAAAAGCCAGCCCCACAATCTGGGCGTGGCGATCCAGAACCGGGCTGCCCGAGTTTCCGCCGATGATGTCCAGCGTGCTGATGTAGTTATACGGGGTATCAAGGTGCAGCGCGGTTTTTTTGCTGAGCCAAGTCTGCGGCAGCACGAAGGGATCGCGCCCGGTGTGGCGTTCAAATGCGCCGCCGAGCACAGTCGTCGTCGGAATTTGCCGATCGCCATCCGTATAGCCTTTCACCGTTCCGTAGCTCAGGCGCAGGGTAAAAGTCGCATCCGGATAAATGCTTGTGCCCAGCACCGAGAAAAGCGCGCGGGCGACGAGTTCGCCATTTTTGTCTTCAATGGCGTCCACTTCGTTTTCGAAAAGCTTGCGTATAGAACGCGCGTCGCCATCTACCGCGCGAGCAAAAAGAATCATCGGATCGGTGCTGCGGGCCACTTGTGCGGCGCCGCCTTCTAAGAGTTGTTTGCGCACGCCGACATCGGCAAGTCGGGTCGAGCCAATCAGCCGATGTGCGACTTCATCGGGAGATTCCTTGCCCAGAATCAGCCGGACCAGCGGATGATCCGGACCTAGCGTCTCACGCAGCTTGGTCAGTGAATAGCCCAGGCTCAATTCTTCGACTTGCGTATAGATAGGACGCTTGCTGAGAATGCGCATGGTCAAAGACGGCATCGTCGATTCGCGGTATTCGCGCAGCCGCTGCTCGCTAGGAAGTCTGCCTTCTTCGCCGGCTCGAATCAGCCAGCGGGCAATCTGAAATAGGTCCGAGCGAAAGGCCGTGCCGCCTTCCAGCAAGCTGTAAAGCTTGTACTGACGCCGAGCTTGCTCTTGCGCTTGCGCAAGGGCATCCCAGGCTCCGCCGTACTGGCGTTGCATCGCGGGGTCACGCGCCACGCGCGCGCGCAGGGCTTGCTCCGACGAAAGCTTGCTGTTGAAAAAGTTTCGATCGAGCAGCGTCTGATACTGCCCGTAAAGCGCTTTGTAGCTGTTCTCTAAATATTGCAGGGTTTCGCCGGCTTGACGTTTTTGCTCGCTGCCGCGTTTGCCAAATTCAAGAAGCCGACCTCGCAGCTCGGCCAGGTATAAAAGCTTGTTTGGCAATACGACATCGCGCAGAAATTCAAGCTGAGCGACGGTGATAAGCCGCTGCGTGGTGCCCGGATGACCCACCGCAAAAATCAGCTCGCCGTCGGTGCCGCCTTGGGGATTAAAGGCCAGAAAGCGTTCAATATTGGCCGGCTTATTGTTTTCGTAGGCGCGTAAAAAGGTTACGTCCAGGGCGTAGCGCGGATAGTTGAAGTTATCCGGATCGCCGCCGAAAGAAGCCGCGCCGGCTTCCGGCGCAAACACCAAGCGGACATCCGGATAACGCCGATACTTATATAGATGATAACGACCGCCGTGATAAAGATTGACCACGTCGCAGCGTAAACCGCTGGCGTCGCTGCAAATCTTTTCGATGCGGCTCATCTCGGACTTTTGCGCTTGGCTGAAGGCTTCGCCCGTCCGCCCGCTGACTGCCGCCTGTATATAAGGGGTGACATCCTCGACTTCGATGAGCTGATTTAATTCCAGCCCCGAGCAGCGGCGTTCTTGATCATTTTGCGTCGCGTAGTATCCGTTTTTGATCAGATCCCGATCCGCTGTGGCGTGTTCGCTGATGCACGACACGGCACAATGGTGGTTGGTCATTACCAAACCCTGCGCCGACACAAACGACCCCGAACAGCCGTTGCTAAGCCGCACTGCCGAGCGCTGCACATGCAGCAGCCATTCATCACTGGGATCAAAACCGTAACGCTGGCGCAAGCGATCGCGTGGCAGTTCGCTGAGCGGCCACATGCCTTCCTCGGCCCGCGCCGGCAGCGTTGCCAAAATGCCGAAACAGCCGATACCGATGGCCAATAACGCGGCGGGTTTTCCCAAAAAAGGCCTGTACTTCGGGTCCATGGAATCTCCTATCGGGGCCTTTAGGCCAAAGATGTGCGCAGGCGAAAATGAGCAAAGTCAGAAAATCTAATTAGCACGCCATATTACAAAAATTTATATAACAGTTAACAGAAGAGGCGATACTTGGAAAGCGATTCCTGCTCTAGCTCCGATGGTTCGCCTCAGCAGCCTAGTTCCCTCCAGTTTTGTTACACGGTTTGCTGCCGGCCTTTTTTATGGCCTGGGGCTGGCCTTGCTGCTGCTGGCTTTTCGCCTGCGCCCAGCAGCGTCGGAAGTGCCGATGGTGCACACTTTGAAGCGGGCGCTTTTGCGCGGCGAGGTGGCACCCGACATTCCGCGCCTTGATGCGCAAGATCCCATGGCCAATGCTGCGATCTTGAATCTGGTGCTGGAAGAAGTGCCGCCGCCCGGGCTGTCCACGCCGCCGAGTCTGCCGTTTTTCGCGCGGGGATCGGCATGTACGCGACGGGCGCGCAGCTTTGCGGTTCTGATTGAAGGACGCCTGTCGCGTGTCCGTTTTGGAGCGCGGGCCGTCTGTCAGCTTGAGCGGCTCAAGCTGATTTCGCAGTCTCAGCCGGGTTTTGGTCCGCGCGGCCTGGCCGAGGTGCCGGCATTTATTCTGGGGCGACGTTTGGCAGAGGGTGCGGATGTTGACATAACGCGCATCATCGTTCCGCCATTCCGTTTTGGCGGTGACAATCTAACCTTTGAAGCCGCCGACCTCGGACCGCTGCAAGCCGGCGAGCGCTTTGTCGGCACCTATCATACCCATCCCGAAGACGACGTGACCCAAGGCGTCCTTTCGGAAACCGATCTGGACTATATGCAGAGCGGCTTCGTTGATTTTGGCGGCGCGCCAAGTTCGCTCGATCGGCCGAGCCCTCAGCTTGATTGGCTGTTTGATATCGTGGAACCGCGCGAGGGAAGTTGGAACGTCTATGCACACGATGCGCGCAAGTTCGCCGACCTGCGCGAGCGTTGCGCTCGACTTGCCCCTTGTCCCCTCAACGAACTGCGCCTCGCCGGTAGTTCGCTAAACCTATTCGCCCGCGTCTACGAAGAACGCGACGAAGACTAGGGCGTGTTTGCAAATCCTCCCGTCGCCGAGCTCGACGATTTGCGGCGCATCGCCGCGTTGCTCAGTCAGTCACGGGCTGCTAGCCCGCTCCTTCCTTCGCGCCTTGCTCTGCTTGCAACTCGTCGGCCCGGCTCGGTCCGGATTTGCAAACACGCCCTAGCGTTTTATCCAATATATTTCGTAAAATAAAATACATGGATTTATCGGGATGGAGATTCCCGAGAGCCTTCTGGACCGCTAACGCAATCGAGCTTGGCGAGCGAGCGGCCTACTACGGCTGGTTCATCATGCTCGCCTCGTTTTTGACCGATGTCGTGCATTACACCGACATCGAAGCGGGCTTTATCGGCGCCATCTTCGCAGCGCTGCTCTATTTTCTGCCGTTTCTTACCGGAGCAGTTTCCGATCGCGTCGGTTATCGGCGCTCGCTGCTTTTGGCCCTGGGGCTTTTGACCAGCGGCTACCTCGGCCTCGGCATTTTTCCGCGCAAGCACTGGGTGCTCTTGGGTATGGCGTCGGTGATGCTCGGCGGCGCGATGTTAAAGCCCATCATTACCGGCACGGTTGCGCGCAGCTCCAATGCCGAACTGCGGGCGCGCGCTTTCAGCTTGTTTTATATGATGGTCAACATCGGCAGCATGCTCGGCAAAACCGTGGCCAAACCCCTACGCGTTTCTGCCGGGTTGGCGGTGGTGCCGCTGTGCTCGGCCGCGGTGACGCTTGTGGCCTTTGTCGCCGTGGCGCTGTTTTTCTTTCCGCAGCACCCCCGGCCAGAGGACGCTTCGGAAAACCTCAGCCTGGGCCAGGCCTGGGGCCGGCTGACTCAAGATCTGCGCCAGGTGCTTCGCAGCGGCAGACTGATGACGCTGATGCTGATTACCGCCGGCTTCTGGCTGATACAGGGCCAGCTTTATGCCTCGATGCCCAAGTACGTGCTGCGAATGGTGGGCAATGATGCCAGTCCCGAGTGGTATGCCAACATCAACCCCATCGTCGTGACTTTGCTAGTCGTCCCCGTGACGCAGTTTGGGCGGCGCCTACCGGCCATCGTATCCATTGCTTTGGCCATGGCTTTGATTCCGCTGTCGGCGCTGGCCATCGCCGGACTGCCGCAATTTATCGGCAGCGTTTCCCTGCCGGAATTTTTGCGCATCGGTCCTTTGGCCGGTCCGGCGGGCGTGCTGCATCCGGTGACCGTGGCGGTTGCTTTGGGCATCGCTTTGCAGGGTCTGTCCGAATGTTTTTTAAGCCCGCGCTATCTGGAGTACGCCTCGCGGCAGGCGCCCCCCGGCAAAGAGGCGCTTTATACCGGCTACGCCAACATGAATAACTTTTTTGCCTGGCTGTTCGGCTACATCCTGTCTGGATTTTTGCTGGATGCGTTTTGTCCGGACCCGACGCGCCTTGATCCAATTTCCTGTGCCGCTCACTCGGCTGCTTTGCGCGGCCAGGGGCCGATGCCGGCGGCGTACGCCCACGCTGCCTATCTTTGGTACGTGTTCGCCGCCATTGGGGTCGTTGCTTTCGTCTTATTAATCGTATTTCAATTTTTGGCCCGACGCACAGACGCTGAGAAGTTGATTGCGAATTCGTTTTAACTGCGCGTGATAAGCCGTCGCAGTTCGGCAAAATCGTCGCTGAGCGCAAAGCGAATCAGTTCGTCGATATACAGCTCGGCGGCTGCGCCCTTGCGTCGCAAGGCACTGATGGCGCTGGCAAAGTCGGTCGTTAAGAGCAGCCCCATGTGATGGCTGCACTGCAATAGCGATTCGCCGATGCCTTCAAAGTCCAGCGCTTCGGAAGAGCATTCCATGGCATGCGGCAAAAGTTGCCCATGGAGCTTGCTAGGAATGACCTTTTTCAGTCGCGCAGCTTCGTTGGCGATGCGCTTTTCGGCGTAGCCAAGCGGTACATAAGAAGGCACAAACTGGCGCACGAGCCCGCCAATCAAAAGGCCAAGCTCGTCCGGGCCGAGCGACAGCGGCAGAACCAAGTTGCTTTGCAAAAGCTTTAGCAGCCCGCCCAGCAAAAAGCGCCATTCCGGCTCTTTGCCCTCGAGCAAGCTGCTGCTGAGTATCAAAGCCGGCGGATCGGTCAGCTCAATTGTGCATAGCGGCGTCGTTTTGCCGTCGGGCTCTTTGCGCTGCGCGGCAGTGATGTAGATGTCGAATTCGCCGACGCCAAAATCTGCGGCCAGCTTGTTCGCGAGGTCGCGCACCGGATGACCGCTGCGTGGCAGTCGTTCTCGCTTTTCCACGCCAAGTTGCGCCAGTTTCTTTTGATCGACGCCGTACAGTTTGGCCAGCGGTTCGGCCAGTAGCCGAAACAGCGTGCGAAAGCCCGAAGCAACGCGCGCCGGATACAGAATGTCGTCGATGCTCGAATCGCGCAGTCCATCGCGCTGCGGATCTTTGCGCGCTGGCAGTTTTTCGACTTCGCTGCGCAGATCGATCGGCAAGGATTGACCCAGCGATAGCAGGGCGCCTGTCGCCATCGCGGCAAGGTCACTCGACCGGCGCCACAAAAAGATTTGCAAGAGTGCCTGCAGCACGGCCGGGTCACGCGGCTTTTCGCGTAAAAGCGGTCGAAAGCGCGCTGCTGTTCGATCCAAAAGGATGCGCATCGACTGCACGTCTTTTTGGCGTTCGTAGAACTTGGCCAGCTCGCCAATGGCTGGCATGTGCATCGGATCCACATCTACGGCCTGCCGCATCGCTTCCACGGCACCGCGGTTGTCGCCGCTTAGCTCGCAGAGCGCCGCGATGCGATGGTAAAACGCCATCTTTTTCTGCTTGTCGTCAGTGTATTTGACAAGGCGCCGCAAAATGGGCAACGCGCCGGCTGGCTTTTGCTGGGCCATGAACAGATCCGCCAGGCGATTTAAGACTCGCTGATTTTGCGGCTGTAGCTGCAGCACCTTGGTAAAGTGCGAAAGCGCCCGAGGCTGATCCTTGAGCTGATCCTGATAGATGTCCGCCAGCAGCATATGCAGCGCCACAAGCTGGGGCGCTCGCTGTTCCAGCTCGCCGTAGCGTTCGAGGGTTTCCACCGCCGCAGACCATTCCTCGTCATCGGCCAGCAGTTTGCCCAGGGCGTATAAGGCCCCCGGATGGTTTGGCGCTTGCTCGACGGCGGCACGTAGCTCTGCTTTGGCCTTCGCGCTGTCGCCCAAGGGGCCGGCCAATAGCTGGGCCAGTTCCAGCCGCAAAGTCGTCTTGTAGGCTGCCGAATCTTGATGCTCGCGCAGCCGCTGAAAAAGCAGTGCGGCCAGCTCTGCTGCGCCGCTTTTGTTTTTGGCTTGGCTGGCATAGGCCGCGCGCAGTCGTTCAAACGCTTCCTCGCGCGCTGGCACAAGGCGCAGCCCGGCCAAAAATGCCTGCTGGGCGCGGGGCAGATCCTTTAGCAGCTCCTGCGCCACCACGCCGGCCAGCATGTAGTGCAAGTAACGCTCATCCGTATCGCGCAGGTGCTGGGCCATGGTCTGCGCGCAGTCGGCAACTACCGCAAACTGCCGCTGCAGGATGGCAAAATGCAAAAGCCCGCGCAGCCCCGGCAAGTGTTCGCGACTGTGTTTCAGCGCCGCCAAATATCCAGCGATGACTTCACTAGAAGGCCGCCCGGCTCCTGCCAGGGCTTCCGCCGCGCGCGTCAAAAACACCGCGGCGGATCGACCGTCACCACCTTCGGTGCCAGGAAAGTCGCCGGGCATTGCGCAGATCTCAGCAACGCTTGTCGAAAGAGCTGCCACCTGGGCCAGATCGCCTTTGCGCAAAGCGCAGTTTAGCAAGTAGCGCAGCGCCGGACGGCAATGGCGGTCGCGATACAGGGCCAGCCTATAGTCGTTTTCCAGCTCATTTGTCAGCGAGGATTCATCGCCGTTGTCCTGCCACACCAAGCGCTGACGCAGCCGCGCGCGATCCAGATGGATATGCACCGCAAAAGCCGTATCGGTGGCGCATAGGCCCATCTGCGCATAAAGATGAACCAGCTCTCCCCACTGCACCGATGCGATGAAGTGACGTTCCAGGGCCCGCATCGCGGCGTGATTGGTAGTATCCAGCGTCAGCACGTGCCTATATGCGGTGATGACCTCATCGGCACTGGTTTCGCTTTTGCGCAAGGTCGCCAAGAGCGCTTGGCGTTCGTAGGCGGCGACGCGAGTTTGCACATCCGTCGCTTCTTTCAACTCAGTGGCGGTAAAACGAGCAAGCTCGTCGAGCATCGCCGCGTTCTGATAAGCACGCAGCAGTCCGGCTTTGGCCACCGGATGGCCGGGACGCAATTCTAAGGCCTGCGCAAAGCGCTCGGCCGCGCGGCCACTTTGGCTTTGGGTTTCTAAAAGCTCGCCCGACAGCATGTAAAGCGCGTAGCGCTGCTCGGGATCTTGTTCCTGTTGCAGCCGCTGCTCGACTAGTTCGAACGCCTGCCCAGCCCGCCAAGCGGTGACAAACAGCGTATCTTCAAGGCCGAGGAGGGCGCTGTGGTCACCGGCGAAGGCCCGCAACTGCTTGTAGGTCAAAAGCGCCCCGGCGGCATCCGCAGCTTCATTTTCCTGGGTGGCAGCCAGCCGCAATGCCCAAAGCATCGCTTCAGGTCGACCCATCGCCTGCTCCATACGCAGCCGCAAAGTTTCTAGCAAGCTGCGCAAAGCCGGGCTTTGCGGGGTAGCCTCTCCCGCAGCCGCCAAAATTCGAAGCTGCAAACCAAGAAGCGCCGGACCATGGCCGGGTTCGCTGATAAGAGCGCGCTGCCAACTTTGTTCAATCAAGCCGCCGCTTGATATCGAGCCGCGCTGATGCTGCAAAAGCAGCATCCCACGCTGATACCACAGCGCTGCGGCACGATGCTTATACGGCGTCTGTTCTGCTTCCGCACCGAGCATGGCCGCCGCTTGTTCCACCAAAGTCACATCGGCCTTGCCATGCAGGTCAAATGCAATCGAAGAAAGTTGCCAGCGCAGGGCCGGTAGCAGGCTGCTGGCGCCAGCCGTCGGGCCTTTGCCCAGGTCGCGCAATAGCACCCGCATGGCCTCGGCGGGCTGACCGGAACGGGCCAAAAGCCGCGCCGCTTCCTCGGCGTAACCGCGCAAGCGAATGCTTTCGCCGCGCACGGCCTGGTCGCTTAGCGCGCCGGCGGCCCGCAAAAGTACCCGCGCCGCTTCTGCGTATTGCGCATCGCTGATGAGCAAGTCGCAAAGCAGATCGACCGCTGGAGCATAGTCGGCGCGGACCTGTACGGCCGCTTGCAGCTCGGCGATAGCCGCCGCTCGTCGGCCAAGGTCCGGGGAGGAATCGCCGCCGCTTGCCGAAACGGACTTGAGAAGCGCTTTGGCCGCCAGATAGTGCGCGTATGCCGCTTTGTCGGCCGGCTGATTGCTGAGCAGGCTGAACAGGGCCAATAAGTCATTCGGCTTGTTCAAAACGCGGCTTATGCGCTCCAGGGCCTGCCCGGAAATCACATCGTAGTCGAGGTCGGCGTTGGCTGCGAGCTTGTGCGCCTCCAAAAGGGCAAGCCGCGCGGCTTCCGCATTGCCGGCTCGCAGATGAGCTTCCCCGGCGCTCGTCAGCGCCAAACAGCGCTGCAAGGGTTCCCGCGAGATTTCCGCCAGCTTCAGATAGCTTGCCGCCGCGGCGGCATGATCTCCCTGGTGCTGATGATGACGGGCCAGCTCCTCAATCATCATCCAATCGGTGCTGGGTTCGGCAATTGCAAGTGCACTGCCTCGCACAGCGTCTTCATGCAGGCCAAGCGCGACCTGCCTCTGTACCGCCGCGCGCAGACCTACTGGCAGGGGCGCACCGAGGAGCGCTTGATAAGCGCGGTGCAGCGGCTGGTCGTCTTTTCCGCTGGAAAGACGCACGGCGGTGCGCAGCCAGCCAAGCGCTGCGCTCAGGCGGCCACTGCCCCCGGCTGCCGTAAACAATGCCTCATAGCGCTGCGCCGCGGCGCTGTCTTGACCCGCCGCCTCGTCTAGACGCGCTCTTTGGATTTGCAGCACCCCGTGCAGTGCACCCTTTGGCGCATAGGTCTCGAGCAAACTGTCCAGTGCGCTGCATTGCTCTGCCGTGGATGACTGCGCCGCGGCCACGTCCAAAATGCCGCACAGCGCAGCCAGACCCCCGGCGGAAGCGCCTGCCTCCTGTTGGGCGGCCCGCGCTACGCCGGTGCTACGCGTCGAACGTAGCGCTTCCTGAAAACTCGCTTTGGCAGCGCTGTGCTGACCTTGCGATCGCAATAGTTCGCTACGCGTCAACAAAAGCCCGTGCCGTTCGCTAACCGTGCTGCGGCCCAGTTCGCGTTCGAGCAGAACCGTGGCTTCGTCGGGCAGAGAAGTCGGACCCGGCCACGATAGCACTCGGCGGCTGCCGCGCAGGGCCGGGCGATGCTGCGGGTCGGCGTCGAGCGCTGTGCGGTAGCGATCCAGCGCATCCGCTGGCTCGCGCAGCGTCTCAGATTGGCGGGCTGCGGCGACTGCCAGGCGGGCGGCTTGCGGCTTGTTGCCAGTTGCGTGATGTGCGGCTTCGGCATCAAGCAGCGATAAAAAATGCCGTCGCGTAGCGACTTCTGGCGCTGCTGCGGCACCTGCCGTGGTTAATACGGGCAAGGGCAGCGTATCCAGGGCCGGCAGCGGCAGCCGGCGCGGAACAAGCGGTGCTGCGGCCGCAGCCGGCGTCGGTAGGGCCGAAAGGGTGGCCGGCACCGCCACGATCGGTGCCGAGGCAGCCATGCGAGCAGGCGGCATAACTGGCACGGGCGCTGGAATGGGAGCCGATGCCACTCCCTCTGGCGTTGCTTGTGCGACGACTGCACTATCCGCGACACGCGCGCTGACCGATGCGGCAAGCGGGGCCGCAACGGATTCAGCGAGCAGCCCGCGCTTACTGACGCTGGAAGGCGCCGAGATCGAAGAAACTGGCTCGGGCGGTGGCAGTCCACGTCTGCTGACGCTGGAAGGCGCCGAGATCGAAGAAACCGGCTCGGGCGGTGGCAGTCCACGTCTGCTGACGCTGGAAGGCGCCGAGATTGAAGAAACCGGCTCAGGCGGTGGCAGTCCGCGCCTGCTGACGCTCGAGGCTGCCGAAAACGAAACGCCGAGATCGGGCGATGACAGATCGCGCCGACTGGCGCTGGAAGGGGCTGAAACGGCCTGAGGCGATGACAGATCGCGCCGACTGACGCTAGAGGACCCTTGCCGCGAAGTTTGTTCGCTCGGGCGCACAAATGCGCCGGCGGCGCCGCTGATTTGCGAATGCTTTGGCGAACGACCCGATTCCAGGACCAAATTGTCGTAGAAATCTTCGTCTGCTGGGTCTGCTTGCGGACTGACCGCGGCGGGTATAGCCGGCTGTGCCAATTCCGTCGGGGGCAAAAGCTCTGGTCGTCGCAATAGGGCCGCCAGGCGATCCATTTCGCCGGCATCCATGGCCATCGTCGAATCGGTGGCGGTGGCGACATTGCTCATGGGAGCGCGGGACAGATCGATTTCGATCTGAATGGGCGATGCTGCAGGCGCCTCCAGCAAGATGGGCGGCGGCGGAGGCAGCGGTGCTGCGTCGGCTTCAAGCGGCGCTGGCGCAATCGTCGCTGTCTCTGCAACCTGGGCCGCTGTAGCCGCTGCCTGTGCCGTATCTACAAGGGCCGGTTCCGCTTTTGCGGCCTGAACCGAAGCCGAGGTGGACTTGTCCTTGGCTGGTTCGAATACGACACCAGAGATCTCCGGCATGATCGCCGGCTCGGCGACAAAGGTCGGATCCCATTCATCAATGGCTTTGTCCCAGTCGAAGTCGTCGTCTCCGATTTTCAAATCGGCAAGCGCTGACGTTGGAACGGGACCAGAATTTCTGCCATCTTTTTCAGACGGGGGCACGTCGCTCCTCCTCGCTCACTCAGAAACCACGCCGAGGTCGCGGCGCAGGGTCAAAATCTCTGCAGAAACGCTAAAGCCAAGCAGTCGGCGAGCCATTTTGGCTGATGGGGCATTGCTGTCGTTTGGCTGGATCGAAAGCTCCGACAGGGCCGCGGCCACATTACCGCTTAGTGCCAGCGCCAACTGGGCGCTGCCGAGCAATACCTCTTTTTGCCAGGTGGCGACGAATTCTCGACCTTCCTCACCGGCCAAAGGATGAAGCCGGGGGGCCAACGCGCGCAGCGCATTGCGCTCTTTGCGCGCCAAATTTCGATCCAAAAGTTTGGTTCGCTCGTCCAGCCGTGACTTGAGGTCAGAACTTAAGCTCGGACCCGAAATCTGCGCCAATTGGCAGCAGGCGGCAAACAGCAGTAGCAATTCTTGCAAATCGCCATCCACAGGACCAAGCCGATCGGGCAAAAGCGCCAATTTCTTCAGCAAACGGAAGTACAGTACCGGCGGAAAGTCGCTGAGCGTGGACGAGTAATTGCTGCCGCAGATCAAATTGTGGCCGGAAATCTGACAAAGGTCGCGCTCTCGCGATAGGTAAAGCCCGTAGGGCTTTTCGCTGCTGCCCATGCCAAATTTTTGCGCCAATTCATCCACGGTCGCCCATACCTGGGGTACCTGCTTGCCGTTCAATCGTTCTTTGGCATCGCTGCCGAGCGTTTTTAAGTCGGGGGCAAAAAGCTTGGTCAGCGTATCGCTGATTTCACACCACAGATCGTACAGCACCCCGCGGGCGGCATTGCTAAAGGCGGCCGTACGCAGCGGTGCGCCCAGCGCTTTGCTTGGCATCTTGCGCAGCAGCGGTTTCTCTGCGGCTTCACCCAGGGCGGCGGCGGCTTGGGCCGAAAGACGCTGCGCATCGCCGAGCTTTTGCCAGCCAAAAATCTGCTTGAGGGCCAAAAACGGCGCCGCTGCCAGCGGCTGGGAGCTCGTCGCCAGATCGGTGATTTGGCGGCGCGCCTCATCGGTTGAACGGCTGTAGTGCGCTGCCATTGCATCGGGCGGCTGATGGGTCGCTTGCTGAAGCTCCAAAAGCCGTTCAAGCACACGCAAGGCCAAAGGTTCAGCGCTGACTAGCTTTTCTAGAGCGGCGACGGCTCCGGGGGGATCTTTGCGGCGTTCGTACAGCACTGCAGCAATTTCTAGCGCCAAGCTTTGCCGCTGGGCGGCAAATGCCTCTCCGCTCGGGATGTGGCTTTCGAGCTCGCGCAGGGTCTCGACCGCGGCATCGACTTGGCCTTGGCTAAGCTCAAGTTGTTCGAGCCAGCGATAAAGATCCGCCAGCAAGGAGACTTCTTCGACCGTCTCCAGCGCTTCGCCGCGCAGGGCGCGGTATTTATGACCCAAATCGATGGCCTGGCGGACGTGGCTGATGGCGCGCGAGGGGGTCGTCGCGCTAAGCAGTCGCGCGACGGCGATGTGCACGGCGCTGCGTTCGGCCGGATTGCTGTCGAGCTGCAAAAAGTGCTCGTAATGGCGAATCGCGTCCTCGGGACGGCCGGTCTGCGCAAGCAGCTCAGCCAAGCGGCGATGGGCCAGGGCGTGCTGCGAATCCAGGCTGAGCAGCTCTTGCATATCGACCATGGCGTCGCTGAGCTGACCAGAGCTGCGCAAAAGGGCCGCTCGCTGTAGCAATAGCGACACGCGCAGCGGCTGCTCGCTTTTGCGATGCATTTCGCTTTCCGGCTTGAGGCTGAGTCGAAAGTCGAGGAGCTCAAGCAGCGGACCGGCATCGCCGCGCCCCGGCTCTTCACTGCGTGCGATGAGCAAGCTGTGCAGTTTGCCGAAGGCAGAGGCGTCGTAGGGAGTGCTATCCAAAAGCGTGCGCAGCGCCGCAGCGGCAGCATCTACATCGCCGACTCGCAGCAAAAGCTGCGCCGCTTCATTATAAAGTTCGGCCTTGGCCTCGGGCTGGCTAAGCAGCCCAGCCAGTCGCAACGTATATAAGGCATAGGCTTGCAGTCGCGCCAGCAAAGGATCCGAGGGCGCAACCGGCGTCTCCGCAGAATTCGACTCATCGGCAATCGGGGCGGTGGCTTGCCGCAAAAGCAGCAGCGCCAGGACATTTTGCGGATCCAGGGCCAAAGCGCGCAGCGCTGCCTCGGCGGCCTCTTGTGCATGACGGGCGCGCGTCAAATCGTCTAGAGGCGTATTTTCGTCCGGGCTTTCGCACCGCATCAGCCAAATTTCGGCCTCAAGCAGGGTGTAGCTCAGCCGATCTTCGATGTCCCCATCGGGGCACAAAGCTTGCCGGGCGCGCAGGATGGAAATGATTTCGGGCTGCCGCGATAAAGGCTCGGCAATCGACAGATCCTCGAGCAAATCGCAGAGCGGAACGATGACTTGCGGACAATCTCCAAGCAGCCTGTATGCCGAAAGCAGCCGCTGCGCCGCTTCGACTTGCTGGCTATGCTCGTCTTCGTTGAGGCTGCCAAGCAGGCCGGCGCGCAGCCACAATTCGCCAAGTAGGGTTTTGGCTACGTTTTCGCCCTGTTGTTCCAGATATGCGGTCATGGCGGCCAGGGCCATTCCCTGCTGCTTGCCATCGCCACGCTGCTGCGCCAGGTGGCAGCGGCTCCATTCCAAAAGCGGAATCAGTTCGCTATCAAGAAGTGCTTTGCCTTCGTTTTGGCGAATGTCCTGCACGGCTTTAAAAAGCAGGGCCTCGCTGCGTTCTAGGGCGACACCGGTGCCGGATTGCGCGCCCCAGTAAGCGCGTTCTTCTCCAAGGACGACGCTCGTGCGCAGCCGCAGCGGTTCATCGGCAAGCAGCGTATCGTCGAAGGCCTCCAATACTTCGTTGAGGCTGGCGTAGTTGCGTTGGCGCATAAGGACGCGCAAGCGCCCAAGCGCGGCATGCGCGGCGACTGGCGTCGGCAGCGGCATGCTTTGAAAGGCGCGCTTAAATGCCTCATCCGCCTCTGCGGATTTGGGCGTGGAGGATTCCAAGACTTCGGCCAGCCGCACCTGTACTGCGGCGCGCGCGCTGCTGCTGGGCAGCGCCTCGCCAAGCTGAGTAAGCACTTGTATCTGCTGCGCAGCGTTGCCTGAGTGGCGCTGCAGCCGCTCAATGGCCCGCAGCGCCGGGTGATACGTCGGCTGGACAGTCAGCATGCTGTGATAAACCGCAAGCGCTTGCTGCGGCTCGGCCAGTTCGTTTTCCAGCAAATTGGCCAGGGCCGCCTGCAACCCGAACCTCCGCGCGAGGATGTCCGCCTGCGATTCGGCATCTCCGCTTTGCAATTTCGCGCATGCGTCGATTTGCTGGCGCAAAAGCTCGGCCAGTTCGGTCGGTTGATGGTCCTTGCGCAGAATTTGCTCAACGGCATCAAGCGCCTGAAAGTTTCCCGGTTGCAGATCCAGGACCTGGCGGTAAAGCGCCACCGCTGCTTTAGAATCGCCAAGTTCGGCTAGCAATTCGGCGCGTCTTAGCAGGTCGCAAAAAAGCGGCGGGCCAAGTTGCTGCTTGGACGCATGAGCTTCGACTTCGCGCAGCGCCCCTTCTTCACGGCTGGCATCGCCGCTGCGTCGCGCAAGCTGTACGGCCCGCCGGCGCAAGCGGATGTCTTCGGGCAGGGCGGCAAGCAGCGGCGCCAAAATCTCGGCAGCGCGGGCTTTTTTTGTCGAATCGATTTCGCAAAGATCAACAAGGGCTTCGTGCAGACGCTGTGCTTCTAAGGGCTGGGTTTTCCACAAGCCATTGGCTAGCCGCTCTTCATAAAGGGCAAAAAGGGCATCGCGTTTGCCGCTGCGGATGTACAGTTCTTCGTGGGCGTCGTGCAGCAGCCGCTGGTGCGCTTCGGGACGTGCCTTCGGCGCCGCGCTTTCATAGGCCTTTTGCGCCGCCTGCAGTGCTTCCTCGGCACGGCTCAAGTCGCCACTGCGCAGGGCACAGGCGGCGGCATTTAGGAGCGCGTCAGTGGCCCAAACCGGATCGCTTTGCTTTTCAGTATCGGGCTGAGCACTAAGCCCTTGCAGCGCTGTGTCCGCCTCATCGCGAAGCAATTGGGCCAAGGCCACGCTATCCTGCTGATGCATCGCGCGTCGCTGGCGACCAAGGAGCAGCAATAGATGCGCCGGCGTATAGCTGGCAATGGTTTGTTCCAGCTCGTCGGCAGTGGCATCTTGGTTGGCCAGGCGCAGCGCCACGGCGCGCTTTAACCAAAGTCCGAGCGGCGGCGGATTGTCACCGTGTACCAGGCGGTGATTTTCCTCCATTTGGGCCAATAGCTCGGCGAGCTGCTCGTGACGGCCCTGCGCTTCGGCCAGCGCCATGAGGTCAGGCATGATCAGCGGATCGCCCGGCGAGCGCTGATACGCCTTGTCTAGGTACTGCCAGGCCAGTTCCGTGTTGGCCAGCCGTTCGCGCGCCAGCACGCTTTGCCAGCGCCGAACGCTGACCACTTGATCGAGCAGCAAGGATTGGCGCTGCGGCGGAGCATGCTGGGCCTGCATTTCGAGTATCTCGGCTTTGACTTCGAGGGCAGCCAGACAGTCGGGAATGCGGCCAAAGCTGGCGGTCAGGCGAACAATCTCGTCGATGACCCGCATCTGATCGATGCCGACGTCATAGGCTTCATGCAAATACGCCAGGACGCGATCGAGATCGCCCGAATGACCAGGCTGGTCGAGCTGCAGTACATCCTCTTCATAGCGCGCTAGCTCGATAAGCAGCGCGACGCGACGTGAGGGATCATGCGTAGCGCTGGTCAAGCCTCTGTACACGGTGAGCAGCTCGGCGCTGGGACGGCCGGTCTCGGTGCTGCGCTGTACCAAAAGCTTCTCCAAGGCGGCCAGGGGGGCCAGCGCCTGCGGATCGAGCTCATGCGCGGTGCGGTAGCAAATAATCGCTTCTTCGATCTCAGTCAGCAGGTCTTCCAAAATGTGGCCTTTTTCGGTCCACACTTCTGCCCGCTCGCGTTTGGTCGGGGCGTAGCGTGCCTCTATATCCAGCAGTTTGAGGACGCTTGGCCACTGGCTGCGTCGCGCAAAAAGGCGACGCAGCGCCCAAAGATTTGGACGAAAGCCGGCATCGCTGGCTTGGGCGCTTGTATATGCGCGAGAAACGTCAGCGTCGTCATTGCCGCTTTGCTCGAGCTGAACGGCGATTTCGTGCTGCAGCACCGCCTGCTGAGCTGGGCGATCTTCATGGGCCGCTTCTTGTTCGAAAAATGCAATGCGGTCGCGCGCGGTCTCGTTTTTGGCGCGGCGGGTGACCAGATCGATGGGATCGGGGGCTCCCGCCAGCGGTTCATCCTCGCTTAGGATCGGATCCGCATCGAGGATTTCGAGGGCGTCAGACGTGTTGTCAAGCAGGCGGCCCTGCTCTTCATCGGCGTCAAAAGCCACCTCAGCTTCATCAAGAGCAGCAATGACGGCCTCGGTTTCATCGGAGGCGGCGCTCGAGAGGCTAGGGCGGCTGGCCGGTAGCTGACTTTCGCTTTGCGTTGGCAAGTCCGGTGGGCTTTCGGTCGGCGACATACGTACCTTCCCCGTCTTCGAAGTGAAGTCGGAGTTCAAGGCCCTAGTATCGACAGGCAGATAGGCAAGTGTCAAACCGATAAGGGGCAAGCGAGCAACTGCGCTAGCATGTGCGAGATGTGTGGCATCGTCGGAATCCTTACCCAGCCGCAACAAATCGATCGGCAAAACAGTTGGCAAGCGGCGTTGCGCCGCATGACGGCTGCAGTGCGGCATCGCGGTCCGGATGGCGAAGGCTATTTTTGCGATCGCGGTCCGGGGCAGCATCTTTATCTAGGCCATCGCCGGCTGGCGGTTTTTGCGCCGGGACCGCTTGGGGCGCAGCCCATGCAGGGGCCGCCTGGCAGTCGGCGCTATGTGCTTTGCTTCAATGGCGCCATCTATAACTACGTAGAGCTGGCGCAAACGCTCGGTTTGACCGGAAAAGAAGCGAGTTCGGACAGCGCGGTGCTTCTAGCGGCCTGGGCAGCTTGGGGGGCAAGCTGCTTGCCGCGGCTGAACGGGATGTACGCTTTTGCGCTGTGGGACTCTGTCGAGCGAGTGCTCTATCTTTGTCGCGATCGCTTTGGCGAAAAGCCGCTTTTGTATGCGAAGGTCCAAAGCCGTCGCGGCGATGGGGCCGCGCAAGGGGCGCGGCTGCTTTTTGGATCGGAAGCCAAGGCCCTTTTTGCAAGCGGCTGGCTGCGCCCGCAACTAGACAGCGATCAATTGGCCGAATTTTTGGCCACGCATGACATCGATCATCGCGGCAACCTCGATGGAACTACGCTTTTTCGCGAAGTTTTTCAGGTTCCGGCCGGTTGTTATTTGCGCATTGCGCCGGCCGATTCGAACTTGGCGGATTCGTTGTCGGCGCTTCGTCCCATTCGTTATTTTACGCTGGCCGCGCCGTCGTCTTTTCGGTCACTTCATGAAACACTTATAGAAGAGGCGCGCGACTTGCTGGCCGATGCCGTAACGCTGCGGCTGCGCAGCGACGTGCCGGTCGGTGGATCGCTATCGGGAGGGCTGGATTCATCGGTTCTGACGGCAATGGCCTGGCATAAAGCCGGTGCAAAGTACCGCATCTTTACCTGCCAATTTCCGCAAGCGCAAAAGCCTGCAGATGAAAGCGCCTGGGCCGAAACGCTTTTGGCCAGCCTTGCGGATTCAGACGGCGCTGTGCAGCGCGTTACACCGAGCACGAAAGATTTTGCCGACGATTTGGAGCAGGTGCTTTTTCACCAAGAAGCGCCGTTTGGCGACGCATCGATTTGCGCGCATTTTGCAATGATGCGCGCGGTGCAACAAAGCGGCGTCAAAGTTTTGCTAAGCGGGCAGGGCGGCGATGAGGTCTTTGCCGGCTATGGATCTTACTTTTATGCGCTCCTTGGGACGCTGCTTGGCGCGGGCAATCTGGCTGCAACCTGGCAACAGATGCGCACGCGCGCGCAACGTACAAAACAGCCGCTGTGGCAGCTTTTGGCGGGGGCCGGCTACCATGCGCTGCCTGCAGGGCTGCGTCAGCTTTTGTACACGCGGCGACGGCGGGGGCTATATCCGCTATCGGCAGAGGGAAAGCGCCGGCTAAAAGATGCGCCAGTGCGTTTTGGCGGCGCGCTGCCGCCGCTGTGCGCGACGTCGCATTCGAGCTTTCTGCCCTTTGACGTCTATTTGCTGGATTGCATCTCGCGCTGGGCATTGCCGCATATTCTGCGTCAGGATGATCGCAACAGCATGGCATTTGGCATCGAGACGCGCGCGCCGTATCTAGATCATCGCTTGCTTTCGCTCTTGTTACAGGTCGAGCCGACGGCGCGAATCGGCGATGGCTACAGCAAACGGCTGCTGCGTGAGGTCGGACGCGGCTTGCTTCCCGAGCCGGTGCGTCTGCGAATCGACAAAATGGGCTTTTTTGCGCCGCAGCGCGATTGGCTGTGGGCGCAAAAGGATGCGGTACGCGCGGCGTGTACGTCGCTGCCGGACGCGCTGGCCGAACTGACCGATGCGCACGCATTGTCGACAATCCTCGACGGATTTTATAAACAGCGTCGAGAAGAGCTGGCGGAAGTCGTATTTGGCGCTTTTTGCTGTAGCGTTTTTATACGTCGCGTGCTGCCGCGGCTTGCCGACGCAGGAATTTGAGTCCCATTTCCTCAAATTTCTGAGACGATTGCCGGCCGCGAGAAGGGCTCTGCGTCGAGAGAAAAAATGGCTTGAGAATTGCTTAATAGGCCCACAAGACCGCTGCCGCGGGGACGGCGGCGTGCATCTATAGGGAGGACACCATGCGACGCTTTTCGCTTCGTTCGTTGACACTTTGCTCATTGCCGTTGGTCCTTGGCGGGGCTGAGACTGGCTGCGGGAAAAATCAAGAAGACCCACCGGCGATACAGCAACATCTGGCGCTGCAAAGTTTTACAAGCTGTGAGGCGCTTGAAAACTACATCGAGGACCAAGCGGTTCGCGATATGCAAGAGCAGCTTGATTGCATAAAAGACGGCGGCTACTGCGGCGGCGGCGAGATATTTGCCAGTGCCCCGGTGGCCGATGCTGCAGCCGGGGCCAAAGCCAGTGGTCCGAGCGCCTATACCAAGACCAACACCCAGGTCTCCGGAGTAGACGAAGCCGACTTTATGAAGAACGACGGGACGCGCATTTTCGTTTTGTCGGGTCAGAAGCTGCGCGCCGTCAGAAGCTGGCCCGCGGACCAGATGAGCCTGGCCGGCTCGCTTGGCATCGAGGGCTATCCGACGCAGATGTTTTTGGACGAACAAAACCGCATCATCGTTTTTTCGTCGGTTTACACCAAATACGACGGCTTTGTAGACGGTGGTGGCGCCGGCCGTTCGGCGGATTTGGCGCCGTGCGGGCAGGGCCTAGACGGCTGCGGTTATTACTACGGCAACACCACCAAAGTGACCGTCGTCAATGTCGCTGATATCGCCAACTTGAAAGTGATTAGCGAATACTACCTGCCCGGCAGCTATGCCAATTCGCGCCGCATCGACAGCTCGGTGCGGCTGGTGTTGTCGGACGGATTTCGCTGGCCCGCGGCGGTGCAGTTTTGGCCAAATTCGACCGATCCGACTCTTTATGGCGACAAGAAGCGCTGGAACGCAACGCTCGACGAGCTAAAAGTGCAAAACGAGCGAGTGATTCGCGCACAGAGCCTTTCGCAGTGGCTGCCGCCTTCACGCCGTAAGCTGGCGGATGGAACGCTCATCAATGTGCCGTATCAGTGCAGCGATTTTTATCAATCAAACGCGCCGGTGCATCTGGGAATGGCGACGGTGGCAACTTTGGATCTGACGGCGCCTGATGCGGCTCCCACGCAATCGACGATACTTGGCGAAGTTGGGCAAATCTATGCTTCGCCAAGCTCGCTGTATATCGCCAGCCCGCACTGGTGGTGGTGGCCGGGGCCGGGACAGAAGGATTGGACCTATCTGCATAAGTTCGATCTGACTGACAAAAGCCGCGCCGTCTACGTCAGCTCGGGAGGCGTCGAAGGCCACATCATCGATCAGTTTTCCATGGACGAAAATAACGGCTACTTCCGCATCGCCACAAACCTAAGCTGGCGCGTGCCCGATATTGCCAATCCCAGCAATCGCTGGGGCACGATACAGACGGCAAATCGCATCAGCGTCCTTGGCCAAGACGGCGGACAGCTATCGCTCGTGGGGCAAAGCGAAGACGTCGCCCCGGGAGAGCGTATTTATAGCTCGCGCTTTGTCGGGGACCGCGGCTTTTTGGTCACGTTTCGCCAGATCGATCCGCTATTCACCTTCGATTTGTCGCGACCAAGCGCACCGCGTCGCGTCGGCGAGCTGAAAGTTCCAGGCTTTTCAACCTACATCCACCCCATCGACGAGAACCACTTGTTGACCGTCGGCGTCTATCAGCCCGATTCGAACGGCGGCGGCGCCAACTGGAGCGAGCGTCGGCTGCAGCTTAGTATTTTTGACGTCACAGACTTTGCGCACCCGACGCAGACCTTTAATCAGCTTGTCGGTTCGGCATACGGCTGGTCCGACGCCACCTACGATCATCACGCCTTTAATTACTTCCCCGAGCGCAAGCTTTTGGCCATTCCCTTTAGCGACTACCAAGCCTCGTCCGGCGATCCCTGGGGGAATTTCGTCAGCGACGTGCGCGTCTTTGGAATTGATGCGCAAAGCGGCATTTTGCAGCGCGGCGCGCTGTCACTAAAAGATGTCTACGTCCAAGGCGGATCGCCAGAGTGGTACTACTGGTATACGCCGTGGATACGCCGCAGCGTCATGGCCAGCGATATGAGTGGAGACTACGTCTATGCTGTTTCCGACGCTGGCATTCGTTCCGCGAATCTGGCCAACATCAGCGTACCGCTTTCCACCGTGATGTTTCCGCGCGAGCCAGTTAAGTAGGAGAGATTAAGCGTAAGGCTTCGACGAAGGCCCGCGCATCGCCGCGGGCTGCGTGAAATGCCTCTAAAATATCGTCGGCAGGACAGCGACCGGCCTGGACCGCTGCCAAAAGCGGTTCCAGACGCTGGCGGCCCTTCTCTGCGCCAAGGCGCTGCAATCCTTCCATGCTAATTCGCAAAAGCTGTTCACACAGCGCCGCAATGGGCACGGTGCCCTGCCGCAGGGGCACTTGCGTGGCCAGACCTAGGCGCGGTACCTCTTGCCGCAGAGTCGCTTGCGCAGCGACGGAAAGATCCTTGACCAAATCCCAGGCCGCCCGCTTGGCATCGGCGCAATAAAACAGGCCGCGCCACAGGGCCGGCAAGGCGCGAACATAAGTCAGCGGTCCGGCGTCGGCGCTGCGCAGTTCGATGTATTGCTTCAGTCGCGCGTCGGGAAATAGCGTCGAAAGATGCAGTTCCCAATCGCCCAAAGTGGCGCGTTCTTCTTGAAAACCATCGCGCACAAAGCTGCGAAACGTCAGTCCCCCCGCCGGAATGTAGCGCTTGTGCCTATACACAAAGAACATGGGCACGTCGAGTGCCCATTCGGCGTAATCGCGAAAACCGACTCCGTGGCGAAACATAAAGGGCAATAGCCCGCAGCGGTCGGGATCGGTGTCCAGCCAGCAGGCAGCCCGATAGCTTTTGTAGCCGCAAGGCTGTCCATCGCGCAGCGGCGAAGCCGCGTAGATTGCTGTAACAAGCGGCGCCAGCGCCAGCCCCAGCCGCAGCTTGGCCACGCCGTCTTCTTCGCTGGTGTAATCCAAATTGGCCTGCACCGTGGCCGTGCGTTTCATCATTTCGACGCCGAGGTGTCCGCGCGTCGGCAGATATTCGCGCATGACCGCATAGCGGCCTTTGGGCATCCACGAGACATCGTCCCAGGTGCCAAGGGGCCGAAAGCCACAACCGATAAAGGCGATGGATAAGCTATCGCTTAGCGGCAAAAGCTCAGCGATGTGCCGGTCGAGGTCGGCTACGGCTTCCTCATCGCTTGGCAGCGGCGGCCCGGAAAGCTCGAATTGGCCGCCCGGCTCTAGGGTCACCGACGCTCCGTTGCGCTGCAAGGCGATGGCTTGGCCATTTTCTAAAATCGGCTGCCAGTCGTATTTCTGCAAACCGCTCAGCAGCGCTCGAATCTGAGGCGCGTTCTCATCCGCGGCATAGGGGACCGGCCGCACCGACCCATCGGGGAAAAGTGCCATGCCGATTTTTTCATGCTCTAGGCCGATGCGCAGCGCGTCCGGGCTTTTGCATCCCCGCTGAAAGTGCGCGACGAGCTCGTCTACAGAGCCAATGATGCTGCTGGCCGTCGGCGCTGCGCCGCTTTTTGACGAGTCAGAAACCAAAGATTGTTGCATGGGCGCCACCGTCCTAACCAAACAGCCGTTATCAGGCTGGAAAGAGAATCTAGTTATGCTAGAAGTCGCAGCCCATGCCGTCAACGACGGAAAAACGATAATTGACAGCGCTGACACGGTGATTACGATGGGCCGCCATGCCCTCGCCCCGCCGGTTTTCTGGTTGCGAGTCCTCGCGGCCATTTGGCCGCTTCGGGCGGGTGCTTTTGCGCGTGGGCCGGCTCGCGGCGGTTCTAGGCGCTGCGCTAAGGGCCGATGACGCCTGGGCTTATTCCGTCGAGGTGGATGCCACCGTTATCGGCCAGGGCTATACGCTAAACACCGCGGATGCAGGGGCTGCCGCGCCGGTGGACCGCCGTCGCCTGACCACTTATCTGGGACTGCAGCTAGGCGACTTTGGCCGCAAAGATCGAGATGGCTTGCCGACGATTCGCGATCAATTCGGGGTCACCCTGCAGCTACGCGTCGATATGGATTTCGGCGATTATTTTTGCAACATCGGGCGTGCCGGATATGGTCTGCCGCTCGGCTGCCTGGACCCGCCGCAAGGGGTGCGCACAGACCCGGAGCTGCTAAACCACCGCCCCGAGCTGCTTCTCGCTTATGCTGAGGGGCGCCGCCTGGGCGGTTTTCTCGACGTGCGCCTCGGCCGGCAAATTATCTGGGATCTTCTGGATTTGCGCGGCCTAGATGGAGGATGGCTGCGGGTGCACACGCCTTTGTATGTGGCGTTCGAAGTATTTGGCGGCATTTCGCCAAATGGCGCGTTGTCCATCGATTCACCGCTTTATGTGATGGATGGAACCAGCCGCAATTTGCGATTTGCTCCGGATGATTCGCGGCAGCAGTATTCCGCGCTTCAGCCGACGCTAGGCGCCTCGATTGTGACCAGTGATTTGCCCGAGGTACAAAGCCGCTTGTCTTACCGCCGTACATTTTCGGCCACGGCAAGTGCGATGGCCCCGGGTTGCGAAGGCCGGGCTTGCGCGCCGCCAAGCGGCATCATTGAAGAGCGGCTGAGCTATACCATCCATGGCCGCCTGTGGAATGGCCGGCTGCATGCATGGGGCGGGCTGCGCTACGACGTTTTGAACGGCCGCTTTGATGAAGGGCAAATCGGCCTGCGCGGAACCGTCGGAGCCGGCCAGCACCTAAGCCTTGCCTACAGCTACAGCGCGCCGACTTGGGATGGCGATTCCATTTTTAACGTATTTGCCGCCGAGGCCTATCAGCAGGTGCGCGCGGTTTATAATGGCCGTGCCGACGTTAAAGCGCCGGCTGGCGGCGAACTGGCCTGGCAAGCAAGCGCCTTTGCGCGGCTCTTTCAATCTAGTGCTGCGGGCGATATGCGCGGCGTGCTTAGCACCGCGGCCGGCGGCGATTTCGAATTGCGCTATCGTCGCCCGCAAGGTTTTGTGCGGCTCGATGGCTACTGCGACGGCGGCTATGGCGGACTGCGCGCGGGCGGCGATCTTAGCGGGCGGCTTTTGCTTTTTCGCGACCGCATCGGCCTAGAGGGCCGGTTTATGTATCTTTACTGGGCCGACGATGAGCGTCTGCAAAGCCGCAGTCACGGCCTGGCTTTGCAAGGGGGAATACGCTGGACCATCCTTAGCGGCGCGCTTTTGCATCTGCTGGCCGAGGACAGCATCGACCGATTTTATAAGTCGCAACTGCGGCTGATGGCGCTTTTGGACATATCGTTTCTGCTGGGTCCGGACAAAGGTCGGCGCAGTCCACCGGGTCTTTTGAACGCCGGATTCGGCGCGTTTCCCGCCGGCCGACTTTTGCCCGGGGTGCTGCCATGAAAAGCGCGGTCCGTCGAACTTGGCTGCTAGGGCTTTGGGCGTTTTTGGCGACATTAGGGGCTTACGCCGAGCCGCCCAAAACGCCACCGATAGATTTGTTTCCGTCTGCTAAGCCGGCGCCGCCGCCGCCGCGAAATGCGCTTGATGCGCCCTCGACGGTGATCTATCCGGCGCAGCGTTTGCCGATCAAGTTTTCACACGCTCGGCATTTGGTTCGCGGCGCCACTTGCCTCGGTTGTCATGCGCAGGCGCGAACTTCAGTGAGCGTCCGAGACAACTTACTGCCTGCAGAATCAGCTTGCCTGCCGTGCCATGCGATTGAGAGAGCGCAACCATCGCCGCCCAGCAAATCCGCGGCGGGCCCTTCGACCGCTTGCAACACCTGTCACGTTGGAGATACGGCAGAGCGTGCCGACATTCCGCCGCCCCCCCTCAAATTCAACCATCGTTTGCATGCGGATGCGCAAATTGACTGTGTGCGATGTCACGGCGACTTGCAGCAAGTAGATTTGGCCACGCGGGCGCAGCTTCCGCGCATGGCTTTGTGTCTTGAGTGCCATCGCGAGGGCCTAAGCAAAGTCCGTTTCGAGCAGCCAGGGCAAAGCCGCCGCGGTCCATCGGCGCGTTGCACCGCCTGCCATTTGCAGCAGGGCGATGGCACGCTGCAAGTGCGATTTCCCTCGGGGCTGCTTGTGCCTTCGGGCAACTTACGCGGCGACGATCATGGTTCGAATTTTACGCGCGGGCACGGTCCGATCGCGCAAAGCGATCCAAGCTACTGCGCAAACTGCCATTCTCAAACATATTGCCAGCGTTGCCACAACGAGGTCATAAAGCCGCTGGACATACACGGCGGCGACTATGTGCACCGCCATGGTCAGGAGGCTCGGCGCAACCAGCTTGACTGCCAAAGCTGCCATCGCCAGCAAAGCTTTTGCCTGGGTTGCCACGAGCGGCTGGGGGTGGTCAGCCAATCCAGCTTGTCCGGTGCGCCGCCGCCCAGCCGTTTTGTACCGGGAAGTCCGCAGCGCTTTCATCTCGAAGGCTGGGCCAGTGCCCTTGTCGGCCAAAATAAGCATGCGCAAGAGGCGCAGCGCAATATCCGCTCGTGCACATCCTGCCATCGCGAAGAAAGCTGCCTGGAGTGTCACTCGGGACTTGCGAATTCGCGCGTCCCGGGCGGTGCCAATCCTCATCCTTTCGATTGGGTTTCGTCGGGGCGTTGTCAGGCCCTAGGCAGCCGCAATTCCCGTGTTTGTCTGAAGTGCCACCGCGCCGGCAGCGCTGCTCTTGCATGCAGTCCCTAAGAAGCGGTTGGCCTTGAAATCGAGTCAAATGAAAAAAATTCATGAAAAATTTAGTAATACAAAAAACAATACACATAGAAGTTTGACGAAATTTTGGAGAAAATAATAGAAAGAGCCAAAGCAGCCCTTTTGCTTAGTTTCTCGTCGCCTTGACACAAGAAGGAGCGGGTATGTCGGAACAGTCGAGTCGCCTGGCCTTGGCCTTGGTTTTGCCGCTGGTTCTTAGTTGCAACTCTTCTCTCAATGGAGACGGCGGAAATGGCGACGGCGGAACTCGATTTTGTGCAGGCCGCGGCTGCAACATCAACTTTAACTGTCCGGTCCTAAGCGGTCCGACGACGCTGACCGGAGTGGTCAACATTCCGTCGGGAAAACTCCCGGTTTACAATGCCAAGGTTTACATTCCGGCTGGCGACCCGCCCGAAAAGCCGACAAGTGGGGCGACTTGTGATCGCTGCGATCAGGTGGTTCCGCTGGACGCCGCCGCGCAGGCCCTGACCGATGTCAATGGCGCTTTTGTGCTGAAAAATGTGCCATCCGGACAGAACATTCCGCTGGTCGTTCGCGTCGGCAAATGGCAACGAGTCGCATTTATCGACAACATTCCCGAATGCGCCACCACCGCGGTAGATCCCGAAAAAACCCGTCTGCCGAAAACCCAAGCCGAGGGCAATATTCCTAGGATTGCCGTGACCACCGGTCAGTCTGATGCCATGGAATGCATATTGCGTGAAAAGAAGCTGGGAATTCTCGACAGCGAATTCACCAATTCGGACAAAGCCGGGCGGGTCAACTTGTACGTCGGCGCGCCTTTGGTGGACATGAGCAGTTCGTCCTACGGCGCCGATCGCTATGCATCGACGCTAAACGGTGGCGCCTTTTTTCCCGATGGCGTGACGTGGTGGAATACCTCGACCGCCAATCCATTTTCGCCCTACGACATCGTCATGTTCTCTTGTGAAGGCTCGACAAACGGCGGCCAGAAGTCTAAGGCTGCGCACGACAATCTGCATCGCTACCTGAATGCTGGCGGGCGGGTTTTCGCATCGCATTGGCATAATTCGTGGATTGCCGATGCCACCACGCCGGCGCCGCCTTCGACAGAACCGGCGCTGTCCAAAGTGGCGGATTTCGTACCCGATACATACGGGTATCAGAACGATGATCCGGCGAAACCCGACACCGACATCATCAATCAATCTTTTGCCAAAGGAAAAGCCCTGGCCGACTGGATGCAACTAAGCCGCGTCGGTGGATCCACCAAAGCCGGCGAGTTTCCGGTGCGCTTCGCGCGCGATACGCTGAAGCTGCTGGATACAAACCTGGCGCAAAACTGGGTCAATTTGACCATGCTGGCCGGTACCGCAGGGCTTGATGGCGCGGTGCTGCCCGCGTCACAATATTTTTCCTTCAATACGCCGCTTGACGCGCAGCTTGCCAATCAGTGCGGGCAGATGGTCTTTACCGATATGCATATAAGCGGCGCGCTGAGTTCTACGGACGGAGATATTTCGCTGGGTGGTAGCGGCGGCACGCCATTTCCAAGCGGCTGCACCGCGACTGATCTGACTTCGCAGGAAAAAGCTCTGATCTTTTTGCTGTTCGATTTGACGAACTGTTTGCAAACCACTACGGGATAAAGCCCATCGACCCTCCTAGTAATCATATTCATCGTCTTTGTGAATTAGAACCTCGCATTTTGCGCTGTTCAGCGCCCAAACGCACCACTATCTGGTGTATAGCAAAGGCCAAAACGATGTTTCGTCATCTTTTGTGGGCGATTGTGTTCGGACTGCTCATTGCATCGATGAATTCAGCGGCGGCCCAAAAGCCGCATCGTCAGGCAACGCTCAAAGATGCGCCAAATAGAGGTCTTTTGGTTTGGCTAGAGCCGTCAGATTTACCGGATGCGGTGCGTGCCGAGGTGAATGCTCTCATTGGCGGTTCGGTCTTGGGGGCGCATGCCACTTTGCTCGACCGCGCCAAACAAGAGGCACTTTTGCGTCGGCAGCCGGCGATTTTACGCTGTCTGCGCGATTTTGATTGCCACGAACTGCACCGCCTGGACGATCCGGCCGCTTACGCGCTGCTGATTGATTTGCGCGGCGAGTCCGCGGTGAATCACGTTGACTACCGCATTGCTGCCAGCTTGCTCGATCTGCGCAATATCGACATTGTCGCTCGAACCGAGGAAAGCTGCATGCCCTGCAATTCCATCATCATTGCAGAACAAGTCGGCCGAATGGCCCGGCGCATGGTGCTGGAAAGCATTTCGCGTCCGCGTACGAACTTGAGCGTCAGTTCCAATCCCGCCGGAGCACGAGTACTCATCGACGGGCGCTGGGTCGGAAACACTCCCTACGAGCAGACGCTGTTTTCCGGATCGCGCTCGCTTGAACTGCGCAGCGATGGATTTCAGCCCAAGCAGCAGACGATTGAACTGCTGGAAGGGCAACCGCTGCGGCTCAAACTGGGTCTGCGCCGTGCCCAGCAATCCTCGCAAGCAACAATCTTGTCCGCCGCCGCCTCAAAGTAGCAGCGCTTTTCGCACCTTCGCCCTAGACCCGCACAATTTCTGAATGAAAATTAAGGAGGACAAGGAACGGCGTGAAAGCGGCCTTCGGTCAGGCTCAGTTTGCTGCCTGTCTCGCTGCTTAGGCTTTCGCAGGTAAAATCTCCATCGAGGCTGGCGAATAGGTCGGGACCGCCCAGATTCAAATAGCAAATCAGCGGATTGGTCGAAGTACTAAATCTGACGGAATTGGCGAGGTTGCCGTCTCGATCCATGACGAGCGGCAATTTCAGATCGACTTGGGCAACTCCCAGCGTCTGGTTCGATGCCTGCAGCGCCACCTGGTTTGGGCGCGTGGCTGTATCGGTCAGCGAGATGGTTACTTCCGCCACGCCATTGCCGCTTCGAGCGTACAAGTAGATTTGATTTTGCGTGCGAAAGCAGGTCTTGCCGCTGGCCACAGGCGCTGGACCAACCGTCAGAACAAGGGGGGTATCGCCGGTGCTGGCTCCCGGCGGCGTCACGGAGTATTTGACGCTGATGTACTCGGTCGGCATGGTATCTGAGGGGCTACAGGCGCCGGCCAAAAGCGCAGCAGTCAGAAGCCCACGATAAGGAAGTCTATGCATCCTGTTACGTTACCGCGAGAGCCCTGCTTCTGTCACGTCTGCGGCGTAGCTCGACGCGCCAAACCGATGCGTCAGGTCAAAGCGGCCAGTTCTTGCATCAGCGGGGCGCGCACTTCTTCGGGAACCATCAGCCGATGAAAATACTTCACGGTCTGCAGCGCAAAGATGATGCTGCTGGCTTCTTTTTCAATGGGAATCGCGCTTTTGGATTCAGCAGGGCCATCGACGATCCATATCGACTCGTCGGGGTTGGCATTGCGCCAATCGTAGCGTTTGTAGGACAGGCGCTCCGGTTCATCGACGCAAACATAGTATTTTTTCGTCGTTTCATCGACGTGCGGCAATTTTTTGCGCAGAAGCTCCTCAGCGCGTTTTTGCAGACGCGCCAGATTGTTGTACTTCCGCGGATCCACATCGATGGCTTTAAACAGCGCTCGCCGAAACAGTCGGCGCGCCAGATCCGCAAGAACCGCGTCGCCATGGTATTGCCATTGTTCAATCAGCGCCATGACGTGAAAATCCGTCAGCCGCAAGTATTCCGAAAGCGGAATCTCTTGGCCCAAATCGAACAGTGCAGCCAGCGGAGGGCGCGCTTGGGAATTCCCAAAGCTCGGAAAAAGGAAGCGGTCGCCGGCTTTGTACAGATCAAAAGCCCGTCGCAGCACACATCCCAGTAGAACACTGGCGGCGCGCGCCGTGTGATGGTAGTAGACCATGCGGTACATTTGGTCGAGCGCCAGCAAATAGCCCTCGACCGGCTCGATGGCGCGGCGGTGAACGGCGATGCGTGTATGGTCTAGGTGTAGCAGCAGATCGAGCAGACGCTGCAAATCGAAGCTGTGTCCTTTGATGCCGGCAAAATAGGCATCGCGCAGCAGATAATCCAAGCGATCCGCATCGAGCTGGCTGGAAACGATTTTGTAGCTCCAGTGATCGGACAGCGGTCCGCCTTGCTGATCGCGCCATTGCTTGTTGATATACAGGGCGACTTCATCGGGAAAGGCGCTGTCGATGCGCAAAAGGATGTTGTGCACGCTGCGCTCGTTTTGCGAAGCATCCTCCGGAGCTTCGCAGATCAGCCGGCGCGTCATCCATTCGTGATTAAACGGCACGCCGCAGCTCGTCAGGATTTCTTCCAGAATGTGCGAAAACGGGCCGTGTCCGATGTCGTGCAAAAGCGCGGCGGCACAAGTCGCGAGTCGGCGTCGCGGATCGATGGCTTCTCCCATATTGCGGACGATGCGCTGGTACATCTCGCGCGCTAGATGGCAGACGCCCATGCTGTGTCCGAAACGGGAATTTTCGGCCCCGTGGTAGATCAGATTGACCAGGCCATTTTGACGAATGTGACGCAGGCGCTGAAATTCGGCACATTCGATAAGCCGGCGCAAAAGCCAACTGAGGGTTTCATCGGGGCGGGCATCTGGGCCGGCGCTGGGTGAAAAAACCGCCAGATCCACGGCGTCAAAGCTGATTTGCCCGTGAATGGGGTCGCGAAAAAGTTTGGGGCGTGCCATGTCTGCACAATACAACCGAAAATCGCTTCGAGAAGCAGGCAAGCGCGGTGATTATCGCCGGCGGGCCGTCATCCTCGGACTATCCGCGAAACAAACGCCAAGGTAGCATGCGGACATGTCGCAAAACTTTGTGCGGCCCAGTGCAGAAATTATCGAACGCCTGCGCGGCGTGGTGGGCGCTGCTGGCCTTATCACCGACCCGGATGAACTTGTTCCGTTTCTTGTCGAGCAACGCGGCAACTACCGCGGAGCCGCCAGCTTGTGTGTCTGCCCGGCGAGCACCGCAGAGCTTTCCGCCGTCGTGCGCGTGCTTTATGAAGCGGGTGTGGCGATGGTCCCGCAAGGGGGAAATACCGGACTTTGCGGCGGCGCCGTTCCTGCAGAGTCCGGTCACGAAGTGCTGCTGAGTCTGCGCCGCTTACACCGCGTGCGGGCCGTGGACGCGCAGAATTTTACGATCACCGTCGAAGCCGGCTGTGTGCTGGCGGATGTACAGGCCGCGGCCAGCGCGCACGATCGGCTTTTTCCGCTGAGTCTGGCCGCCGAAGGAAGCTGTCAAATCGGTGGCAACCTGTCCACCAACGCCGGCGGCACCCAAGTTTTGCGCTATGGCAACTCGCGCGATCTGGTGCTGGGTCTGGAAGTTGTATTGCCCGACGGGCGCGTGCTCGACATGCTGCGCGGGCTGCGCAAAGACAACACGGGATACGATCTAAAGCATTTATTTTGTGGCGCGGAAGGGACGCTGGGCATCATCACCGCCTGCGTGCTGAAATTGTTTCCGCGGCCGCGGGCGCAGGTCACGGCATTTTTGGCGGTGCGCGATTTGGCCGCCGCCATCACGCTGCTTGGCTGGGCACGCGCTGAAACCGGCGACGCCGTGACCGGCTTCGAGTTCATCTCGCGACAGGCCTTGGAATTTGTGTTGCGACACATTCCGGGAACCCGCGATCCGCTGGGCGAAACTTATCAGCATTACGTACTTTTGCAGACGACCTCGACGGCAGAGCCGGGACCCGACGAACGTCCCGGTCGCGAACTGTGGGAGCGCGTGGCCGGGCTTTTGGAGCGGTCCAGCGAAGCCGGCCTATGCCCGGATGTGGTGCTGGCGCAAAGCCCCGGCCAGGCGGCGGAACTGTGGCGCTTGCGCGAATCGGTTCCCGAAGCGCAGAAGCCCGAAGGGGCCAGTTTGAAACACGACGTTTCGGTGCCGGTCAGCCGCGTGGCCGAATTTGTGGAGAAAGCGACGCAAAAGGTCGAAGCGGCCCTGCCTGGGGTGCGCGTCTGCGCATTTGGCCACGTTGGAGACGGCAACATCCATTTCAACCTTACGCAGCCCATTGGCGCCGAGCGCGTCGCATTTTTGGCCGAGCGCGAGCGCATCGCCCGCATCGTGGACGATTTGGCGGTGAGCATGGACGGCAGCTTCAGTGCCGAACACGGCATCGGCCGGCTCAAGCGCCAAGAGCTTGTCGAATATCGCAGCCCCGTCGAAGTAGATGTCATGCGCCGCATCAAGGCGGCCTTGGATCCGAAGGGCCTTCTGAATCCCGGAAAAGTTCTGTAGCGTCGCGGAAATTTTATGCATGAAGCTGTCAACAAGGTCGAGTCAGGAAACGCTCAGTCCGAGGTACGCGAAAGTGCAGCTCGGTAGTCTTCGCTCCTCAGCGTTGGCACGGGCGTGAGCGTTACAAGGCGACGCGGCATCGAAGCGACGTCGAGCTTGGCCGCTTTGGAGTAGTGCATCCAGCCCAAAAGAGTGCTAAAAAAACCCACGGTATAAGGAATCGTGATCACGGGGCGCATCGTCTCGGGCGCGGCCACTGTCGCAATCGTTGCGCCGACGAGCAGAATCGGTACCCACCACAGTGCAGGCAGGGCGATGGATGCTGCCACGGTAATGATCGCTGCCAGGGCCAAAAGCTCGAACGGAATGAGCTGAATCAGTGGAGTCTGAAACACCATTCCGAGCAGTCGCTGTCCGAAATTCAGGACTATAAAAGTGCTGATGAGAATCCACAGCCGACGGTGAAATCGGTTCATAAGCAACGTCTTCCGCTTGACGAAGCCACCTATTAAGGTCACCGCGAGCGACACTGCAGACATCGTAAGCATTTGCTTATAGTTGAGCGCCCGCTGCGCGGTCCGATATTGCGCGAATAGGACGAGCAGCATCATGACGCCCATGGCCACCTGTGCAAACTGGCGCAACGAAACGCCGCCAGCGCCTGCATGATGGGAATCTTCCAGCGCTAAAGAGGAGAGCAGTCCATCCATCGTGGCAAACCGCCGTATCGGACTTAGATGAAGTCCGGTGCACAGCGTCTGGTAGAGCTCTGGAGGAACTTTGCAGGAAGGAGGCGGCTTGTGAATTGGACCGTGTAGACTATCGGACATCTCGGCCAAGCTTTTTCCAGAAAATGGCAGATGCCCGTAAAGTGCCTCGAAAAGCGCTGCGCAAAAGCTAAACTGGTCGCTTCGCGCGTCCACATCGCCGCCGCGGTACTGCTCTGGCGACATATAACCTGGAGTTCCTGAGATGACCCCAGGCATTGTGAGGCGCACCGGCTGACCAGCGACCTTGGCTGCATCTGCCAAAGACACCTGCACAGGGCTTGCCTCGCCAGGACGGCCCTCGCTTGGCATTTTCGGCACCGCGTCGGCAGCAGGGTGCGAAACAAACTCGGCGCACTCTTCCAATTTGCACATCCGCGCGATTCCAAAATCGGCGACCCGCGGTCGTCCATCTTGCCCGACAAGCACGTTCTCGGGCTTAAAGTCCCGATGCACGATACCGGCCTGATGGGCGGCGGCCAGACCTTCTCCGGCCTGGAGGTACATCGAAAGGACCTCCTGCCAGCTTCGCGGCTGCTTGACCTGCCAGCCTAGCAGCGTACCGCCCTCGACATATTCCATGGCAATGTAGACGCTGTCTTTGGTCTGACCGACCTCGTAGATTGAGACCACGTTGGGGTGCGAGACACGCGCCAGCGCTTTGGCTTCGTGTAAGGTGCGTTGAAGCTGGATGGTGGCCTCAGGCTTGCGAAGAATTTTGATTGCTACCTTTCGATCAAGATCTTCGTCGTAAGCGGCAAAGACTGAGCCCATGCCACCTTCGCCAATTTGCCGCAGCAGGACAAAGCGGCCGATGCGATTCTGGTTCGCCACAACAACCACTGGCTGGCGCCCCGTATCTTCAGAAGTCGGCCCTTCCTGCGTCGGCGTTACTCCATCCACACTTGGTCTTGGGCTCCAGATCTCTGTGGCTACTGTAGAAGCAAAATGTGAAGAAGACTCATGCGCAATCTGCATAGTAAATATCCTCAAATAGTGAATGCAAAGCTGATGCCAGCTTAAGAGACTTTTCCTTACAGAGCACCGTTCATGGATAAGGCATTGCAAAGTCTGTCTTTTCGTCGGCCCTACGAAGCAGCGCCAACTCAGTGGCAATCGCGCAAATTCTGCGTCGACCGTTACTTCGCATGAAAGCTGGCGACCGGCCACGTAACATTTGTGAGAAGCCGTTGCTGGCTTTGCCGAACGGGAGGAACATGAAAAGAGGCCCTTGGATTAGGTAAACTCGGCAAAAGGATGCCCCGCAGCGCGCAGCACGGCTTCGGCAGCACGTACGCCGGCGTGGTGTGCTTCTTCGAACAGGGCCATGCCGGCCAAATCGGTGTGCGCGAAATGAATTCCGTCCAAGGCGGTCGCGGCGGCTTCCAAGGGACTGTCGGCCGCAAGCAGGCCGGGCAGCGGTCGAATCATGCCGTGTCCCCAGCGAAAGATGTCGATGCGCTCTACCTCGGCCGCAAGGTTCGGTTCGGCCCGACCTAGGTCCGCCAGAATGAAATCGCGCCAAGCGTTCCACGGAGTCGTAAATAAGCGCAAGCGCTGCGTCCCCGGATCGCCATCGCACAGCGGCAGATAATAGGTAAAAATGCTGCGCGGCTGGCCATCGGCACAAAGTGCCGGTTCGCGCTGGTGGTTGGCGACGACGTAGCCAAGCGAAGGGCTTTCCAGAACGACATTGTCCCAGCAGGGCGGAAACCCGCCTTTACCGACGTTGCCGTGTGAGCCGCCTGGGCCGCTGCCCACAGGTGCGCCATGCGCGCGCCGCACGGTCAGGTTGGCGACCAGCCATGGCGCATAGCTAAACCGGCTTAGATAGTCGGGCGGATGGGCGCGCAGATCGGCGATAAGACGCGGTCGCAAAAATGTCGGCAAAGCAAAAATGACGTGCCGCGCGCGCAGCGCTCGCAGCGGAGCTTTGGTCAAAGCTGCAGCGGCGCCACGAACCGCTGCGCCAGGCGAATCGCCGATGTCTACATAAATCACTTCCGTGCGATCCGCGCCGCCTTGCGGAAGTCGGCGTACGTCAAGGGCCAGGCAGCCGGTTTTGACGCGATCTCCGACCCGTTCCAGCAGGCGCTGCACCAGCCAGCCATTGCCCTCGGGCCAGGTCAGCACTTCAGGCGGGGCGTCGTCGGGATGCTCTAGTCGCGCGGCATAATAGTGAATACCGGCCCAAGCCGACGCGGCCTGGCTGCGCAGTCCAAAATCGTCGCGGCAGGCGTAATCGACATAAAAACGCAGTCGCGGCGAAGTCAGGCCGATGCGATCTAGATAAGT
Organism: uncultured Myxococcales bacterium; assembly: GCA_964460115.1. Taxonomy (GTDB): domain Bacteria; phylum Myxococcota_A; class Polyangia; order Palsa-1104; family JAEUJZ01; genus JAEUJZ01. Next base: position 10,969 of record CAYWPR010000008.1, on the reverse strand, counting down.
AGCCATGCTTAGGGTATCAAGCTCTGCGGCGCCGCCGGCGGTCGGTGCGGCTTGGCTACGCGGCAGCGTAAAGGCGCGGCGACCGCCCGGTGCACCTTCGCTAGGGGCCGAAACGGCGCGTACCCAGCGTCCGACTTCCTCGTGAAACTGATCCAATTGGCGCAGATCTTCGGCAGAGGCGCCGGCGCGCAGATACAAGCCTTCGTACCAGCGGCCTTTGTAAAAAATCCGTTCTTGCGGGGCGCGGCACAAATGCTGCTCGCCACAAAGGGCGCGGCCAGCGGCGTCGTAGCCCTGCAGCACGCCAAATTCGCGCAAAAGTTCACCGAGCGCCACCATGTTTCGCGACGGCACGGGCAGATAATGCGCGCCCCAGGGATACGGCGTGATGGGGCTTTGACCAAAGCGCGCGGTGCCGCCGGCTTGATCTTCCAATTCGAGCACTACAAAGTCGTCAAAACCGGCACGGCGCAGCCGCCAGGCCGCGGAAAGACCCGCCACGCCGCCGCCCAGAATGACGACGCTTTGGCGCTGCTTTTCGCTGGGCATGCGGTCTAAAAAGTTCTGCGGGTCGCGCAAAAGGTGGCCACGCGCATCGTCTGGCCCGCAAATTCCGCCGACGATGTGCGCGGATGCGGTGGATATGGAACTGCAGCCGGCCGCGGCCAGACCCAGGCTGCCAAGTAGCCACTGCCGGCGAGTTAGTTCCAACGCTTCCATTCGTGCTCGTAGTAGGAAACTAGAATCTGGTTGTTTAGCCGATTGGGCTTTACATCGGGGACGGCGGTCATGTCCTTGCTAAGTACAAACAGCGCGGCCATGGTTAGCCCGTCGAGGTAGCGCAGCCCGGAAGGCAGCGCGGCGGCCTCGGGATGCGGCGGTGCCAGGGCGGTGGCATCTTGCGGCCTTGGCACCGCCAGGGCAAACCCCCACTCGCCAAACGACGGAACAAAGGCGTGGTAGGGCAGGGTGACAAAGCCCGCCGCCTCCAGCGTGCGAACGATGCACCAGTAAGAGCGGCGCGCAAACAGCGGCGAGGTACTTTGTATCACCGCCGCGCCGCGCGGCTGTAGCACACTGCGCAAAAGGCGGTAAAAATGCGTCGTATAAAGCTTGCCGACCGAAAACGAACTGGGGTCGGGAAAATCGACGATGGCGACGTCAAATAGCGCCGCATCATCGGCGCTGCGAAGGTGCCCGGCGTACTCATGCAGCCAGTGCATGGCGTCGTCGTTGTACAAAGTCAGCCGCGGCGAGTTCAGCGCTCCATCATTTTGCTCGGCCAAAAGCGGAAAACGGCGCCCAAGCTCGGTCATCGCGCGGTCCAAATCGACAAGGACAATCTGCTCGATGCCGGAATAGCGCAAAAGCTCGCGCGCGGCCAAGCCATCGCCGCCGCCCAGCACTAGGGCGCGCCGCACCGGCCTTTTTAGGGCGCGCTCGGCCGCGGTGACCGCCGGATGGACCAGCGCTTCGTGGTAGCGGTATTCATCTGCCGACGAAAATTGCAGATTGCCGTTTAGAAATAGCTGAAAACTGGCGCGCCCGCGGGTCAAAACGATGCGCTGGTAGGGCGAAGTACGCGACAAGACGACATCGTCGGCATACATGCCCTCTTCGGACAAAAGGGTGATGTGCTCGCTTTGAACGAGGCCCAGGCCAAGCAGCAAAAGGACCACGGCGCAGCGGATGCGCAGTAAAAGAACTTGCGGCAGCCCGTCGCGCAGCAAAAAGGTGCTCCACAGGGCGACGACGGCGTTGAGCAAGCCGAAAAAAAGCGAAGTGCGCACAAGTCCAAGGCGCGGAACAAGTAGCAGCGGAAAAAGCAGCGAGGCAGCAAGCGACCCGATGTAATCCACGGTCAGGACGCGAGCGACAAGCTCTTTAAATTCCATACGCCCCTTGAGGATGCGCAAAAGCAGCGGAACTTCGAGCCCGACAAGGGTTCCGGTGACGAGGATGGTCAAATAAAGCACCGGGCGAAACCAAATCGATTGCCCGGCGTGCCCAAATGTCAGCATCAGAATCGCCGCGGTGTAGCCGCCAAGCAGGGCGACGGCGAGCTCGATGTCGATAAAGCGCGTACAAAGATCCTCGTCGCGATCCATAAAACGCGACAAGTAGGCGCCGATGCCTAGCGCAAATAAATATAAGCCTATCGCCGTCGAGAACTGCGTGACCGAATCGCCAAGCAGGTAGCTCGCCACCGTCCCGGCAATAAGCTCATAGCCAAGCCCGCAAGTGGCGATGATAAAGACGGACAGAAAGAGCAGTGGTACGTGCACGGGATCCTATTCTCTCTACTTCGCGAGCATTGACCAGAGGGCATGGAGACGGTAAGCTAGGTCGGCTGTGAAGACGTGTCCCCAGTGCTCGATCAAGTACCCCGACGTGCTTGAATTTTGTCCACGGGACGGGTCGCCGCTGCCAGCCGTCATCTCCGCCAGGGAAGTTCCAGAAGACCCGATTCTGGATACTACCATCGACGGCCGCTACGCCATCGAATCGCGTTTGGGCGAGGGCGGCATGGGGGTCGTCTACAAGGCCCGCCATGTGCTTATCGACAAGCCGGTGGCCATTAAGATCCTGCGCAAAGAAGCGGCGCAAGACACAGCGTCGGTACAGCGTTTTATTCAAGAGGCCAAATCGGCTTCCAAAATCAACCACAGCAACATCGTCGATATCACTGATTTTGGTGTGCTGGCCGATGGGCACGCCTACTTCGTGATGGAATTTTTGCAGGGCCAGACCCTGTCCCAGGTGATTCAGGAAGGGCCCCTTGATTCGGCACGGGTATGCGCCATCGGCGCGCAAGTGGCGCGCGGCCTGTACGCGGCCCATATCAAAGGCATCGTTCATCGCGACCTAAAGCCCGAGAATATCTTTCTTCTAGAGCGCGAGGGCCAGCGCGACTTTGTCAAAATCGTCGATTTTGGCATCGCCAAGGTCGGCAGCGGCCAGAAGCTGACGCAGGTCGGCATGGTGCTGGGCACGCCCGAGTATATGTCGCCGGAGCAAGCCACCGGTCAAGAGACCGACGCTCGAGTCGATCAGTACGCGCTTGGCTGCATCATGTACGAGATGCTGACCGGAGTCGTGCCGTACCTTGGTGAACGTCCGGCACAGACGCTGACCAAGCATGTATTTGAAGCGCTGGTTCCGCCGCGCAAGCGCAAACCCGAGCTGAAGATTTCCGCGGCTGTGGATGCGGTGGTGACGCGCACCTTGGGCAAAAAACCCGAGCAGCGTTTTCCATCGATGCGCGAGCTTGAGCAAGCGCTGACCAAGATCGAAACAGAGCTGAAGGGCGGACGGGTGGTCGTCGAAGACACCGGCATGGCTGGGCCAAGCAGCAATTCGGGGCAGCTAGCTGGCGCGGCCTTGGGGGGACAGTCGCAACCAAGCTACGCCGGAAATGCCGCGCCGCCCAATTACTATCCGCCCGCCGCGCCGGGGTATCCCATCGGGGCGACTTCGCCGATGGTTTCCTCGGGCCACCTGGCCATGCAGGGCACCGCGGACGCGGCTGGGGCAGCGCGGCCAACGCGTGAGGGGCAAAAGGTCAATGGACAGCGGGCGCGACAGAGCTTTGTCTTTGGGGGCATTGCGCTCGGCCTGGTGCTTATCATCGGGCTTCTTTTTTATATCCTGGCTAGCTCTGGCAAACCGAGCACACCGACCGCGCCACCGTTGAAAAATCCTTCGCCCAAGACCGATCATGGGCCGGTGGTTGAGTCTCCGCCGAAAAATCCACCGCCGCCCATCGTCGAGATGCCGCCGGTCGATTTGCAGGTCGTTTCGTCTCCGCCGGGTGCCGAAGTGTACGTCAATGGCAACCTGGTGGGCAAAACGCCGCATCGCTTTTCGAACAAACGCGGCGCGCGGGTACAGATCGAAGTGCGCAAGCGCGGCTTTGAACCCCGCTACGAAGAACTTGAGCCGGATAGCGATCGAACCTTCGAAATCACGCTTGAAAAAAGCGGTCACGGTTCCAAAAAGAAGGGAACCGATAGCGGCAAAAAAGCGGAACCGGCAGCTCCCACCGCATCCCCGCCGCCTAGTTCCAGCAAGCCCAAAAGCGGTGGAAAATCTCGTGATGGGGGAGCAAGTAAGTTGCCGACCGGGCTACGCGACCCATTTGTTAAATAAGCTGAGATCGCCAAGCGTTTTAGGTTTTCGAAGGCGATGGGCCAAGTTGGCGAACGGCTCGAAATGGATCACAATGCGCGCGCTCGCGCAGAGGTTTCAGCGGTTTCGTGGGTTTTGTGGCTAGGCTTTTTCCACGACGAGCGCTGTGATAACCTAGAGCTGCAGTGTCAACTTCTTTGCAACCGGCCGACACCCCGTCGCAGGGCTTGGCCGCGCCCGAACCGCGAACGGGCGAAAGCACCGCGGAGCTTGGGCCGATCCTGACTGAGCCGCCCGATCCGTACATTGGCACCGTTTTGGGCGAGCGCTACAAAGTCATGCAAAAGCTTGGCGCCGGCGGCATGGGCGCGGTGTACCTGGCCGAGCACGTGCTTATCGAGCGCAAAGTAGCCATCAAGATTTTGTCGCAAGACTTTGCCACCAAAGCGGATTTGGTACAGCGCTTTATTCAGGAAGCGCGCGCCGCTGCCAAAATCGGCCATGAGAACATCGTCGAAGTCTACGACTTCGGAGAAACCGCATCCGGTTCGGTGTTTTTCGCCATGGAGTACCTGGCGGGAATCGATCTGGCCAATTTGATACAGAAGTGCGGGGCGCTGCAGGCGGCGCGGGCGCGGCCGATCGCGCTGCAAATTTGCCGAGCGCTGGCCTCTGCTCACAACAAACAGATCATTCATCGCGACTTAAAGCCCGAGAACATCTTTCTGATTGAAAAGGAAGGACGTACAGACTTCGTCAAAATCCTCGACTTTGGCATCGCCAAGATGAGCAACATGGAAGCGGGCGGCAATCGGCTGACGCAGGCGGGCATGATCTTTGGCACTCCGGAGTATATGTCTCCGGAACAGGCGCGCGGCGAAGCTCCTGATCATCGCGTGGATATCTACGCCCTTGGCTGCATTTTGTATGAGATGCTGACCGGTAAAGTGCCTTTTTCGGCCGAGACATTTATGGGCACTTTGACCAAGCACATGTTTGAGATGCCGGAATTTCCCAGCCGCCGAGCGCGCTTTAGCATTCCACAAGACCTTGAAGCGATTTGTCTGCGCGCGATCGATAAAGACCGCGATCGGCGCTTTCAAACCATGCAAGAGTTTGCACAGGCGCTGGAAGGGGAGCTGCATGTTCCCATGCCGCCGATGATGGTTCCGATGCCGCCGATGATGTCTGACCCTTCGATGGCGATGCATGCGAATCAGATGGCGGCGATGTCGCCAATTCCTCCTATGCAAAATATGGCTCCGGGAATGATGGGCGCGCCGATGCCCTATTCCCAAATGCCCTATCCGCAAGGAGTGATTCTGCAGTCCGGACTGTATCAGTCATCGGGGCAGGTGGTGGCTCCCATGGCAGGACAAGTGCCCGGATCGGGCATAAGCATGGGTGGGATGGCTTCCCCCAACAACGTCTCGGGCGTGTTTGTAGGCCCGGGTGGGGCGAGCGGTCCGAATCCCGGTCCGCATATGGCCGCCATGGGAATTCCGGCGATGGCCGGTTACAGCATCACCGCGCCGCCAACGAGTTATGAAGTCAGCCGGCGGCCAAATGCTGCGCAATGGCGGCGCATGGTCTTTGCGCTAGTCGGTGCCACCATCGGAGTGCTGGTGTTATCGGTGCTGATGCTATGGCCATCGAGCCCGACGAGCATTTCGGTGCGGCCGGCGCATTTGCCGCTGGCAGCGCTTACTCCGCCCAAACCTCTGCCAGCGCCGCCTGCTCCCCTTGGGCCGGCGCATCTTGTTATCAAAGGCCAGCCCGATTCGCGGGTACTGCTCGATTTTAAGGACATTGGCTATATTCAGCCAAATGGTGAATTGGCTTATGAGGCTCCATCGCCCGGCACCTCGGAATGGTCGATTCACGTAAAGGTGATAAAGGACGGCCGCGGGGAATTTACCACGCGGCTGATGCTACAGGCCGGCAGTACCAAGGCGGTTTTGGCCGAGCAGCCCCTGCTTAGTCCGGCGAAACGCCATCGACGTTGATACCTTTTTGGGGAGCAGATAAGGAACGCACTCGGCGACGCATGAAGCGGCCCGCGGCGAGGAGAAGCAGCAGGACGGCTTCGCCCAGCGGTTCCGCAGCGCTGCGGCGACCCGACTGAGAGCAGCTCAGGCCGCCGCCCGACAGGTTAATACCCAACGGCTGGGTGTTCACCACGGCAAGCGTCACCGTATCGTTTGCTGAATTTGGGTCGGTATTCACCGTGGTCACGGCCCCAGTGAACGCCATCGAGTTTGCATCCATCGCTGGAAGCAGCGTCAGCCTAAAGGCGGAAGACGCCCCCGCGGCGAGGCTTTTCAGGGTGCACACCACGTGCTTGGGCGGGGTCGTACAATTCCAACCCGGCGCGTCCAGCTTGATCACACGCACGCCGCTCGGAATTTCCAGGCTCACCGCCACCTGGCCGGCAGGGCTCGGCCCGCTGCTTTGCACACCGACCTGCAGATGGAACGCATCAAGTCCGGTCGCCTGCATGGGTGTCGCGGTGAGGCTCAGCGCCAGATCCACCGCTGAGCAGAACTGCGCGCCGCCAAACACGCCGCTGACCGTGGTGTCTACCGTGCCGGCCGCGCCGCTGCTGGCGCCGTTGCTGGGGAACGCTGTCACATCCGTCGATGCGGTGGTGCCGCCGCTGCCGCCGCTGACCGTGCTAGAGACAGTCAGGCCCGCCGCCGTCGCGATGTAGCCGCCGCCGCCGCCGCCGCCTGGGCCGGCAGCTTCGGCTGTCCCCTGCACCTCGCTGCCGCCGGTGCCGCCATTTGCCTGCAGTGTGATCCCATCTCCGGCAGGCGCTGTCAGCACGATGCTGCCGCCCGCGCCACCGCCGCCCGCGCCGCTGCTGGTTGCCGTCGCCGCGCCACCGCTCTCGCCGTTGGCCAGGATTTGGCCAATTCCGGTGATCTGGGCTGCGTCGATGAACACCAGACCTCCGCCCCGCCCACCGCTGCCGCTATTTCCCTGGAAATCGTCGCCCGCCCCGCCACCGCCACCGAGGAACAATCGACGAGTGGCGGCACTTGGCACGGGCCGACCGCCTAGACCGCCGCGTTCGCGCCGAAAGTCCTCGCCCCAGCTCATCATGTCAGGACCGATCAGCGTCGGGTCCTGGGCCACGCCCGAGTACGTGTAGCCACCGCGCCCGCCGCCGGCGAACTGAGTGCGCGTAGCGTCGTAGCCCGGATCCTTGGGCCACGCCAGCGTGCCCCCTTGGACCGTCAGATCCATCACACCCTGACCGTTCCACTGCGCTTGTTCGCCTCCGTTGGCGCCACCCCCGCCGCCGGCGGCGATGCGATTGCCGCCGCCACCGCCGTTGGCCGCCGCGCCGCGGCCGTAGAGCCCCACGGCCAGATATTCTGCTGCAGAGCCGCCGATCCCTTCGCCGCGCCCGGCGCCATCGGCGAGGTTCATCGAGTAATAGAACGCGCCGACGTTGGCCGGGCGAGTCTGATTGTGCACCACCTGCAGGCCGCCGCGGAAGCCCTGACCCGTGACGTCGATTTTGCCGTCCACCTGCACCGTGCCGCTGACCTGTACGGCAACTACGCCACCCGAACCGTTCCAGGGCTTGGCAACTATCGAACCGCCCGCCGCCACTTTGAGGTTGCCGTACTGCGGCACCCGAATGACCTGCGCGTGCCCAGCGGCCTGATACGAGTTACGGAGTCCGCCACAGCCCGCGTTAATGGTGACCGTACCAGCCGCTGCGTCTACTGCGCTGACCTGTACAAACTCGTAAAGTCCGGCGCTGCGTAGATCCGTAACCGTGCCATACGACACCGTATTAGTACTGTCCAGGTCCGCGCCCTGCATCTGCATCACCAGCAGCAGATCACCGGCCGTCAGCGGCAGCAGCGCATCGACCCCCGCCCCGCCGCTCGCAGTCAACGTCAGCGTCACTGCGCCCACCGGCGCATCGGCTGCCAGCTCCGCATAGCGGTTCACCACGGTCTTGGCATCGCTGACGGTCAGATCTCCATCTTTGGCCGCGCCTACCGGCTGTCGCAGGGCGGTGGGGGAGCGCGGCGGCGCTCCCTGGGGGTCGCAGCCGACCAGACTCAAAATACCAGCCAATCTCCCAATAGATCGAATGTTGCGAATCATATCAATCATCGGCACAGATTCTCACAAAGGCGAGCAGTTTGATATTTATAAAACAGACAATGACGGGAAGTTCGCCTATGTCTCACAAAGTCGCAATTTTCAGCAGATGTAATTCAGTTAAAATGTAGATAAATCGCTACGTCCTGTCTATTCGAGCTTTCTAGAACGCCCTAGCAGGCCTTAAAAGCAGCAATAAATCTTCTCTGAAATCTATTTCGCTTTCCTGTGTGAATGTGTATTTTGCCACGCAACTAGGCGCGTGCTCTGTCCGACTTGTTTCCTGCTCGGCATTCTTGAATTCCTTTGTGCTTTTGCGCTTTCTTACTTTTTGCGACTTTCCCTTCTATAATAGCCGCGTAGTACGGGGAAGGTCCTGGGGGCCTTTTGGATGCCACAATCGGCTTCGCGGCACAGCGACAAGTCTCTTAGAACTTTTGCGAGGTAATTTTTCATGCGTCTCATCTATACATTCGCTAGTTTGTTGTGCTTCGCCGTGCTCGCCAGTGGGTGTAGCAGTAACCAATCTGCAGCCTGTGAGCCGGCCCTCGATCCCAACGGCTGCATCGCTGCCCCGCAGTGCTCTGGCGTCATGCAGGATTGCAAGAATGGCGGCATCGACGGCTGCGAGACTGATACCAGCTCTGATGTCCTAAACTGTGGCGGCTGCGGCATCGCTTGCACCGCCGGCCCTGGCCTCCATCCCATCTGTAGCAGCGGCGTGTGCGGTGCCTCAACCTGTGATACCGGTTTTGCCGAGTGCAATCTTGATGCTTCCGATGGTTGCGAGGCCGATACTCGGCGCGATCCCCAGCACTGTGGCACCTGTGCTACCGCCTGCCCCGGTGCTACAAACGCCGCCCCTGCTTGCTCTGCTGGTCAGTGCAAGATCGTCTGCCTGGGCGGCTACCTCGATTGCGACGGCGACCCGAGTAACGGCTGCGAGGTCAACGGCTCTGCCGACCTCGCCAACTGCGGCTCGTGCAAAAACGCCTGCCCCACGGGCGGCATCGGCAACCCCGCCTGCGCTGCCGGAACCTGCATCTTCTCTAGCTGCATCGCCCCCTATCGGACCTGCAAGCCCGGCCCCGTCGACAGCTGCGAGACCGACTCGGCCACCAGCTTGAACAACTGTGGCACCTGCGGCAATGCCTGCCCCGCCGTCATAAACGGCAGCCCGGTCTGCCAAAACAGCAACTGCGGCATCGGCAGTTGTAATGCCGGCTTTGACAACTGCGATGGGATGCTGAACAACGGCTGCGAGTCGAGCCTTGCCACTGACGTAAACAACTGCGGCGCCTGCGGCAAGGGGTGCGCTGTGGCCAATGCGACGCCGAGCTGCGCGGCCGGGACTTGCGGCATCAGCAGCTGCAATGCCGGCTTTGACAACTGCGATGGGATGCTGAACAACGGCTGCGAGTCGAGCCTTGCCACCGACGTGAACAACTGCGGCGCCTGCGGCAAGGGGTGCGCCGTGGCCAATGCGACCCCGAGCTGTACAGCCGGGACCTGCGGCGTCGGTAGCTGCAATGCCGGCTTTGAAAACTGCGATGGGGTGCCGGCCAACGGCTGCGAGGTGAACATCATGAGCAGTGCCGCCAACTGCAACGGGTGCAACATGGCGTGCCCGATGGGCAACATCTGCTCGATGGGTATGTGCCAGGCTCCGCCCACCGGTCAGGTGCCCGGCACGCCGATCAGCACGCCCGCGACGCATAACCCACTGGCTCCGTGGGTGGCCGATATAAATGCGGACGGCAAGCTCGATGTCCTGGTGGCCAATGCCGAGTCAGGTTCGGCCACGAGTCCCTCCGGTTCGCTCTCCGTTTTCCTCGGCAATGGCGACGCCACCGTCCAGCCGGAGCAATATTATACGGGCGCGACGCTCTCGAGCAACGCCGTGGTGGCGACGGACGCTTAAGCCAATTAAACACCTCCGTTAAGGGCACACAAACACCTACGGAGGGAGCGTCATGACGCCGGGTTGCAACCAGTCCGCACGGGGTTCGCGGACGGATTCGAGTTCCAACGGCAGTACGATTCGCAGGGCGATTGGCTATATCCGGGTATCGACGGATATGCAGGCCAATGAAGGGATATCGCTAGAAGCACAGCAGGCGGCTATCGAGCAATACTGCGCGATGCAGGGATTTCGGCTTGTGAAGATTTGCAAAGATGTGCTCTCTGGGGGGAAGGATCAGCGGCCGGGGTTACAGGATGCTCTCAGCAGCCTCGAGCGCGGGGGCGATGTTCTTGTGGTGCTCAAGTTTGATCGCCTTAGCCGGTCGATCCGCCACTTCTGCGAACTTTATGAACGCTACTTTAAGGATGGTGCGAAGGAGCTGATCGCTATCCGCGAGTCCATCCGGTTGGACTCGGCGCTGGGTCGGGCACTGATCAGCATCCTGCTCGTCTTCGCACAAATGGAGAGGGAAGCGACGGGCGAGCGGACGCGCGAGGCGATCCGGCACATCCGGGGCAGCGGCTACCACTTTGGCAAGGTGCCGTATGGCAAGCAGGCGGTGCCGGCCACTGACAACCCGCGCATGCGGATTCTCGTCGATGATGAAGACGAACAGACCGTGCTCGTGCAGCTCAAGACGTGGGCATCGGAGGGAGTCGGAATCTCCGAGATGGCGACACGTCTCAACGCGGTTGGGACGAAGCCGCCGCAGGGGGAGCGCTGGACCAAGAGCCTCATCTATAACCTCAAGCT